>CAMVBJ010000004.1 GCA_947165675.1 uncultured Prevotellaceae bacterium | reverse complement strand
CGCTGATTATCAGTCCCCATTTTTTCAAAAATCAAAGACCGCGGAAAACGGGTGCATCGGAAAGTAAATAAATATACAAGTAATCTGAATTTTATTATGCTTTTGCATCTGGGATGGTTATTACCATATATGCATTAGACATAAATGAATAACTATAACAATAAATGGGATTCTTGTCAGAAAGGGCATGGTCAGAATTGCTTGATCTCCTCCATCATTTTGGGGCGGCGACGGTACTCTTGCCTGAAGAATTCAGCCAGTTGGTGAGCCGCTTGTTTGCCATCGTGCAATTGGCACATGTAGGACATGGCCTCCGCAATGCGGTGATAAGTTTTGACATTCACGTTTATTCGGGCTTCTGACTTGAGCAGTTGCTCGTATGCGTCAAGCAGTTGTTTGGCATGATTCTCGCCAGTGTGCTTAGCATAACGATTCAAGCTATTCAGACGGGGGCGTCCGTGTGACATGATGAGTTCATAAAGTTTATCAACCTCTTTTTCTGCCACATAGATATCAGCAATGACGCTCTGGCCGAACATGCCGCTACCGTCATTGGAGATTTTACTGAGCAGTTGGTAAAGGAAATCCTTCCACTCGTTGGCTGGAATGAGTGCCTTGAGTTTGCGGTAATAGGTCATGGATCCCCTTTCACTGACAAACAAAGTACTGCACATGTCGATTTGGCGTGATTGGTCTCCAGATTTTTCGTAGATTTCCAGCTCTTTTTCCCTCCATGACCGGACGGTACCCCAATGGCCCAATTCACGGGCAACGTCTATACCTTCGTGTATGAGTTGAACAGCGGTTTGAAAGTCTTTCTTGCTAATCAGGTCATTTACAACGAGGGTACGGATCTCAGGCAGGTTTTTATATTTCCTGAGTTCTGCCTGGGCGTCTGCATCGCGATGCAGTTGTCGTAACATATCGACTTTTCTTTCTACATAAACGAATTGATCATACTGCCCTGCGTGTTGCATAATCTGCGTATCAAACATGTTGAGTTGCTCATCGTCGCTCATTGTCGTTTGACTCACTTGCAGAAACATGTGGTCAAAGTCAAAGATAAAGTAGTTGTTTAAGTCGTGGGAGAAACTGGTCTTGGAAATATCATTCAGCTTTTTTGTTAGATCTTGGACCACGTCTTTACTCATTGAGGAGTGTTTTATCGACTTGAGCAGGAGTTGCTCTGCCTGTTCACAGCTATTGCCAATCTCGCAAGCGATATCACCATCATAGTCATCGCTCAGGCAATCTTCGTCATAGGTGTCCTGTAGCGCCACAAAGAATTCTACTGCAATCGATGCGGCTGCATTGGCGTTGCCTATCGCCAACAATTTGTCTCCTTCTTTAAGGATTGAATTGGCTCGGCTAGTGATGAGATACCAGTCGGGGACTATAAATGAGTGCCACCGGTCTCCGATTTTCTGGGTGAACCCGAAAGAGCCTCTCATCTGCCGGCAATAATCCTCAATGGTTTTCTCGTTTTTGTTGACATATTTGCTGTCAAGAAATGTCAGTAATTCTTGGCGAAAACCTTCATTCTTATGGGCATAATCCTTTAAGAAAGTTCTTAGGTCGCTGGCAGATGCCAGTTTTAATAAGTGCTCCAGATCGTTCATGATAAGTTGTGATTGAAATCAGTCGGGGTCGTTTGAGTACATTGATGCAATCTTGTTAATGCAGTCTCGGGGTTCGTCGCTGAAGCGGGCGATTTCATCATCCGTCAACCATTTGTCCAGGTATAGGCCAGTCACACATTCGAGGTAGTGGGAGCCGGTTGCATGGTCATAGCGGAGGGCCACGTGATGGTTAAACTCGTCTGTGGCTCTGAACAGCTTGATGAAGCGTTTGTGCCACACTCGTTCGATGCTTTGACCATTCTCCTCGCGATATGGTTCGTTGAGCTGCTCGGGAGGAATCGGTTCGTTGGCAATTCGCTGAATCTGTTCCACAAAATGCTTGCATTCCCGTTCGAGACCCGTATCGATGAGTTCACGGCATAGCCGCTTGTCTGCTTTAGAAAGTTCCATAATAATTTGGTTAAGATGTTGTCGTGCAAAAGTACAAAAATAACGCTGATTTTAAGCATGGAGAATAAAAAAGTTCATGAATCATGAATGTTGTCGCAAGTGATCTAACGTTTTAAGGTGTATTATGAGGTGATTTAGAAATAGAGAAAATGCCATTATCTTGTATTCATTATTTTGTTAGCAAAAATAGACATTTTTTGTCTAACTGCGCAAATAGATATGAAAGAATGTCCTATTATTATATTTTTGACTTATTTATTTCAGTTAATTGTGTCGATGCTGTCGACGCAATTTTCAGTGTCTACTTTCAAGGTCTGGTGCATTCTTATTGCAATTTTTTGAGAATTTCGGCATTTTTCGGCATTCAATTTTTGAGAATTTCGGTATTTTCTGCACTTCCCTTTTGGTGTGGTGGAAGTGGATTTTGCGTGGGAGAGTGTGAGGGGCGATAGGTGTGCTGATTAGTGTCGCATGGAATGTTAACGGGGGATTTTGAAGGTGATGTGCATGTAGTTGTCATCGGCTGAGTTGAAGCGCTGGACGAGGGTGGAGCCGTCATAGATGGCTTGCAGTTGCAGGTTGATGCCCTGCTGGGCTATGGAGCGGAAAGCCTCGGGCTGTTTCAGTGCTTCATGGGAGAAAGTGTAATACTGGCTATTGTTGTTAAACTCGATGAGGATATGGTGCTCCTTGCCACCATAATTCAACGATAGCGGCATCACGTTGGGAATGAAAGCCCACACGATGTGTGAGTAGTCCGTATCGTAGCCGAAGTCGTAACTGGCTGTGACGGTGACTGGTGCGGCGCTTGCAAGCGCTTGGCTCAACGCTGTATCAGCATCCACCACCTTGGCAAGCAGCGAGACGGGGAAGTCCTGCAAGAAGACATGATGCATCTTGTAGCCAGACACATCACAGTGTGCGTTGACAAAGGTCTCCCTATAAGCCTCGATTTGGCGATTTCCTGCCTCATCAGTCGTTACCTTGCTATCCTTGTTGGTATAGGTGACAATCAACCGACCGGCATATTCGCCCGTGATGTTCTGCCCGTAGGTTTCCTTCTGCTGGTGAGTCAACCGCATTTCAACATCATTGTCGTTGTTGCAAGAAGCGAGGGATAGGGCAACAAGCATCACACAAGCGATTGTCAGTTTCATTGTTTTCATTGTTTCCTATGTATTGGTTTTAAGTGTTTCTGCCATAATAAACGTCGTTTGTCGAGTAAAATTGCACAAAGTGGATTATTATTTCTGGTAGGTTGGGGCTATCTCGGCCAAATGAATCATCTCGCTGTAGTGCTGGCAGAATAGCCTGTGAAGAATCATCTTTTCTATCATTCCAATGCCATTGGCGCCCTTCCCTGGAGAGACCGTCCTATACTCTATACAATCCAGAAGACCGTTTTTCTGCTGAAACTGCATTTTTCTTTATTCTCACCTGTCCGTTATAGTATTAAATGCGTTATGATGGATATAATTGGCATGAATTGTTGCCAAACTCGTTGCGAAAATGTATTTTTGTAACCGAATTATTACCGATTAAACAATACTCCAAGATTATGAGACAGAGATACCTTTTTGCACTTGTTCTTGCAGCCTTGATGTTGCTGTCGGCCCGCGTGTGGGCACAGTTTAATTGGCCCTACAGCATTCAGGACGGAACTATCGTTACCGTGGTGCCTGAGCGGCCTGCCGGACAGCAGTCGGCCATAGGCCTCGCCGTGGAGAAGATTCCCGTGGTGAGGGTGGCGTTTGTCGGTCTGGGCATGCGCGGCCCCGACGCGGTGGAGCGTTGGACCCACATTCCCGGCATTGAGGTCAAGGCGCTGTGCGACCACGAGCGCGACCGTGCCGAGGCATGCCAGGAGATCCTGCGGGCGGCATCCATGCCTACCGCCGACGTCTATGCTGGCGAGGAGGGCTACAAGGAATTATGCAAGCGCAATGACATCGACCTGGTGTATATCGCCACCGACTGGATTCACCACTACCTGGTGGCACGCGAGGCGCTGGAGCATGGCCATCATGTGGCCATCGAGGTGCCCTCGGCGATGAATCTGAACGAGATCTGGTCACTCATTAACCTGAGCGAGAGCAAGCGACTGCACGTCATGATGCTCGAGAACTGCTGTTATGACTTCTTTGAACTCAATTCCCTTCACATGGCGCAACAGGGTCTACTGGGCGAGGTCATCTATGTGCAAGGGGCCTACCGTCATGAGTTGTCGCCTTACTGGGATGAGTACTGGAAACGTGATGCCGACGACAAACTGGGCTGGCGCCTGGATTACAATAGCAAATTCCGAGGCGACCTCTATGCCACCCATGGCTTGGGCCCGATTGCCCAAGTGCTGAACATCCACCGTGGCGACCGCATGAAGACGCTGGTGGCGATGGACACTCGTTCGTTCAACGGTAAGCAGTTGGTCAAGGACCGTACTGGCGAGGAATGCCCCGCCTTCAGGAATGGTGACCACACGACCACGCTCATCTCGACCGAGCAGGGCAAGGTCATCGAGGTGCACCACAACGTGATGACACCGCAGCCCTATAACCGCATGTACCAGTTGACGGGTACCCAAGGTTTTGTCAACAAATATCCCGTCGAGGGTTATGCGCTGTCGAGCGACGTGATGGCAAGGGCGGGACTTGCCCCCACGAGCAAGAATTACACGGGGCACTCCTACCTCAACAAGGAAGACACCGAGGCGCTGCTGGCATCGTTCACCTCACCGCTCGTGACCCGCTATGGCGAGGAGGCACGTGAGGTGGGTGGTCACGGTGGCATGGACTTCATCATGGACTCGCGCCTGGTCTATTGTCTGCAGAACGGCTTGCCACTCGACATCGACGTGTATGACCTGGCCGAGTGGTGCTGCCTGGCCGAACTGGGCAGTATCTCAATGGAAAACGGTAACCTGCCCGTGCAGGTGCCCGATTTCACCCGTGGTGACTGGAACAAGACCCACGGCTACCACCACTCCTGGGCCGCCCCCGAGGACGAGGCCAAGGTTCGCGCCGCCGCCATCGCCTTCACCGAGAAGTTGAAAAAGAAATAGGAATTGTCTTCTCTGGATCTTCTATACTATCTATAGTGCTTGGAAACCAAGGGTTAATCATATGGAAACAATCAATACTGCCGGGATTCTGGCGCAATTTGAGATTGAGGGAACGGTCAGGGAGGTTCTGCCCCTGGGCAATGGACTCATCAACGACACTTATCGCATTGTGACCGAGGGCGCAGCGCCCGACTATGTGCTGCAGCGCATCAACAACGCCATCTTCCAGAATGTGGACCTGCTGCAACACAACATCGAGGTGGTGACGGCACACATCCGCCACAAACTGGAAGCCGCCGGTGCCGATGAGATCGACCGCAAGGCTTTACGGTTTATCCCGGCTCATGACGGCAAGACCTACTACCGTGACGTGGCTGGCCGTTACTGGCGTGTGATGGTGTTCATCACTGATTCTGTCACCCGCGAAGCCGTCACGCCCCAGAGTGCATGCGATTGCGGCAAGGCATTCGGCCACTTCGAGAAGATGCTGGTCGATGTGCCCGAGCAGTTGGGCGAGACCATTCCCGACTTCCACAACATGGAACTGCGCTGGCGACAACTATGCGATGCCATCAAGAATGATGCCGCGGGTCGCCTGGACGAGGTGCGTGCCATCGTCGAGGAACTGGAGCGCGATGCCATCGAGATGTGCCAGGCCGAACGCCTGTACCGTGAGGGGCGCCTGCCCAAACGTATCTGCCACTGCGACACCAAGGTCAACAACATGCTGTTTGACCAGCAGGGCCAGGTGCTGTGCGTCATCGACCTGGACACGGTGATGCCGTCGTTCATCTTCTCGGACTACGGCGACTTCCTGCGCACCGGCGCCAACTTCACTGCCGAGGACGACCCCGACCTGTCGCGCGTGGGCTTCAACGAGGAAATTTTCAAGGCTTTCACCACAGGCTACCTGGAGTCCGCTCGTGAGTTCCTCACGCCCATCGAGGTGGAACTGTTACCCTATGCCGTGGCGCTGTTCCCTTTCATGCAGTGCGTACGGTTCCTCACCGACTACCTGAATGGCGACACCTACTACAAGATCAAGTATCCCACCCACAACCTGGATCGCACCCGCAACCAATTGGCCCTCTACCGCGACGTGCGCCGCCACGACCAGATGATGGCCGCCTTCATCCACAGCCTGCAATAGACGTGTTCTGGAGAAAAGATGCCAAAAAACAAGCTCTGGATGTCACCTTTTGACATCCATGCTTGTTTTATAGATTGATGTTTTATCGGTTGGGAGATTCTCTTGTTGCCGTTCTTGTCATGACCCAAAACGGTTGTGCTAAGATGCCACTTTTATTTGGTAGATTGAAGGACTTGACCTATATTTGCAGTCTTGAATCAATGCAGCAATGAGAAACAGCAATCATCACATCACCATCAGGCAACATCATTCCCTGCGCGAGCACAACACTTTCGGGCTGGATGTCGTGGCACGGCAGTTCATCGACTATCATTCTGTTGAAGGTCTGGTCGAAGTGTTGTCTGCCCTGCGGGGTCGTGGGGAGCCCATGCTGCACATCGGCGGCGGGAGCAACTTGCTGTTCACTGGGGACTTTGAGGGTAGTGTGCTGCACTCCAACATCAAGTTCGTCGACTATGTTTCCCGTGATAGCCGAGAGATCGTCGTCCGCGTTGGTGCAGGTGTGGTGTGGGATGACTTCTGTGCCGAGATGGCCCGTAACAATTACTACGGCAGTGAGAATCTCTCCCACATCCCTGGTGAGGTCGGAGCTTCGGCTATCCAGAATATAGGGGCCTATGGCGTTGAGATCAATTCCATCATCCAGCAGGTCGAGACGATTGAGGTCTCGACGGGCAAGCCACGGGTGTTTGGCGTCGCAGAGTGTGAATATGCCTACCGTGACAGCATCTTCAAGAACCGTTTGCAAGGGCAATACATCGTCACAGCCGTTGTCTATCGCTTATCCACTGTCCCTGTCGTGCATCTTGACTACGGCCCATTACAGCAGCTGCGCCCATGTGAACCAGTGCCCACAGCACAGGAAATCCGCAATGCTGTGATAGCTATACGCCAATCCAAGTTGCCCGAGCCTGCTGAACTGGGTAGCGCCGGCAGTTTCTTCAAGAACCCAGTGGTGCAAGTAGCGGTGTTCCGACAGTTGGCTGCGGACTGCGACGATGTGCCCCATTACGTCATCAACGAGGACACAGTCAAGATTCCTGCTGCGTGGCTCATCGATCAGTGTGGATGGAAGGGAAAGAGCCATGGCGGGGCCGCCGTCTATGACAAGCAGCCGCTGATTCTGGTCAACCGTGACCATGCTACACCGGCAGACATCATGGAACTGGCCATGCTCATTAAGCAAAGTGTGCAGGAGAAATTTAATATCACTCTTGAACCCGAAGTCAATTACATCTAATACAAACACAATAACAAACAT
The DNA here is from genome assembly GCA_947165675.1 of uncultured Prevotellaceae bacterium. Taxonomy (GTDB): domain Bacteria; phylum Bacteroidota; class Bacteroidia; order Bacteroidales; family Muribaculaceae; genus Sodaliphilus. The sequence goes on along the minus strand of CAMVBJ010000004.1, from coordinate 125,040 downwards.
TATGGCATCATTTATCGTTGAAGGGAACCACCCTTTACATGGAGAAATTACACCCCAGGGTGCAAAAAATGAAGCATTACAGGTCATCTGTGCCACCTTGCTGACTACCGAAGAAGTAGTCATCGAGAACGTGCCCGACATCTTGGACGTGAACAACCTCATACACCTGCTTCAAGACATGGGCGTCATGGTCAAGCATCAAGGCGACAATACCTATAGTTTTAAGGCCGAGTACATCAACACAGCCTTCATCCAGAGCCGGGATTTCATGGAGAAATGTGCCAAGCTGCGAGGCTCGGTCATGCTCATAGGGCCGTTGTTGAGCCGTCTCGGTCAGATGTACTTCGCCAATCCTGGAGGTGACAAAATCGGTCGCCGACGGCTGGATACCCACTTCAGGGGAATTTGCAACCTGGGGGCGACTTATGAGTTTGATTCGGAAAAGAAGGCCTACAAATTTGTTACCAACGGTCGGTTGCAAGGGACCTACATGTTGCTCGACGAAGCCTCGTTGACTGGTACTGCCAACATCGTGATGGCAGCAGTGATGGCTCACGGGACGACAACCATCTATAATGCAGCCTGTGAGCCCTATATCCAGCAGTTGTGCCGCATGCTGAACCAGATGGGAGCGCACATCACGGGCATCGCCTCCAACCTGTTGACCATCGAGGGCGTTAACGTGCTGCATGGTGCCCATCACCGCATCCTTCCCGACATGATCGAGGTGGGCAGTTTTATCGGCATGGCCGCAATGACTGGCAGCGAATTGACTATCAAGGATGTCTCGTGGGATAACCTGGGCATCATTCCGGACAGTTTCCGTCGCTTGGGGGTGCGGCTGGACAAGCAGGGTGACGACATGTTCATTCCACGGCAGGATCACTATGAGGTGGAGCGATTCATGGATGGGTCCATCCTGACGCTGGCCGATGCCACCTGGCCTGGACTCACTCCCGACCTGCTGAGCGTGCTGCTGGTCGTAGCCACTCAGGCTAACGGCAGTATCCTGATTCATCAGAAGATGTTTGAGAGTCGTCTGTTCTTTGTGGACAAGCTCATCGATATGGGAGCCCAGATTATCCTGTGTGATCCACACCGTGCCGTGGTCATCGGTCACGACCACCGCATCCGCCTGCGGGCGGGGCACATGGTATCGCCAGATATCCGCGCTGGTATCGCCATGCTGATAGCCGCCATGAGTGCCGACGGCGTGAGCCGCATCGACCACATCGAGCAGATAGACCGTGGCTACAGCAAGATTGAGCAGCGCCTCAATGCCATCGGTGCCAAAATCACCCGCATCGGCTGATCATACGCCGGATGCAGGTGACAGGTTGATGAGTTATAGTGTACGCCTACTTTGTCTGCTGGCAAAGTAGGTTTTTAGATATTGTGGCCTATATTGTAGGCTTCCTGGAGCTTGGCGTTGCCGTCGATTTCGCGGGGTGCACCCACGCCACCACAGAATAGATGACCAGCCAGGCGACTCTTAGGATAGCAGTCAATCCAGCCCGTCAAGCCTGTCTCAGCTCGCTTGCAGACGTGTTCTTCGGCCTCGGCAGCGGTGGTCAGCAGATAGACGTCGCGGAATTGGTAATCGAGGGCATACATGGCATTCATGCGGTCGATGAGGGTCTTCATCTGACCGCTCATCTCGTAATAGTAGATGGGAGTGGCCCATACCACAACATCGGCTTTGAGAACTCGTGTCATGATGTCGTTCACGTCATCACTGATGACACAGCGCCCCAGTTTCTGGCACGCCAGGCAACCCTTGCAGAACTGGATGTTCTTGCCAGCAAGGGAAATCTTCTCGACATGGTGTCCGGCAGCCTTGGCGCCTTCCATAAACTTGTCAGCGAGCATGTCGCTGTTAGAGCCGTTTCTCAAGCTCGTCGAAATCACAATTACATTTTTCATAAATTATAATATTTGTTACTGATACAATTAGGTGTTCATCGATTAGGTAAATAATGTTATTTACGCTGTTTCAGGTAGTCGCTGGGGGAGATGCCGACGTGCTTCTTGAACATGCGGGTGAAGTGCTGCGGATAGTCAAAGCCGAGTTCTTCGGCCGTCTGGCTGACGGTGTGTCCACTGATGAGCAATTCCTGGGCCCGATTCATGACAAAGCGACGAATGGTATTACCGGCAGTATCGCCTGTGATTTCCTTTACCAGATCGCCAAAGTAATTGGGCGACAAGAACAGCCCCTGGGCACAGTACTTCACCGTAGGCAAGCCGTACTGGCGGTAGGTGCCCTCGTTGTAGTACCGCTTGAGCAGGTTCTCGAAGCGTGTCAGCAGGTCACCGCTGGAGCGGGTCGCCTCGGTCGATAGTTGCTTGGCATAGAAGCGGGCGATGTGTTCCAGTACCAGCTGGAGCAGGGCGGTAATGATGGAGTGGGTGTGCTGGTCGTCGTTCTTCAGCTCCTTGCGCAGCGCTTCCAGAAGCTTGACGATGGCCAGGTACTGCTCGTCGGACATCAGCAGGGCCTCATTAGTGTTGTAGGAGAAATAGGTGTAACCGGGCATCTTCCGCTCCAGGTAGGTGCCGTGCAGTAGCTCTGGGTCAAAGAGCAGAGCCCAGCCCTTGGTTTGAATCTCCTCGCCGATGTCAGCCTTGCCGCCGATCTGTCCAGGCGCCACACACATCAAGGCATGGCGATGCAAGTCATAGGTGGTGAGGCCGTAGGTGAGTTCCTCAAGCGTCTCATCGGCAATGAAAATGCCATATACGTCATAGTTGTTGAGAGAATGTCGGCAATGCTCCAACTCGTCGTAGTGGATGACCGACACGAGCGGATGAAACTCCGGTGCCCCGATGTATCGGGCATAGTCGTTGACGTTGTGAACCTTGAGTATCTGTTTCATTTCAACTGCAAAGTTATTTAATTTTATGCTTTTTTCCGTGAATTTGGTTGACAAATCAGTATTTTTGTAACTTATCCGCATCTGTTTTCATTGTAATTTTGCATCGTGATTAGGTCGTAGGTGACATCCGCCTAACTCATTACTCATAAAAAAACTCACAACTAACAATACAGACGATATGAAAGAGACAAAGATCGCATTAGGAACATGGGCCTGGGGAGCAGGCGCATTTGGAGGAGACACGGTTTTCGGTTCAAACACCGATGTAGATAATCTGGCACCCGTATTTGAGGCTGCAACCCGAGCTGGCTTGAACCTGTGGGACACAGCCACCGCCTACGGCATGGGTGAGTCGGAGCGCATCTTGGGCACCCTGGCCAAGAGTGTGAAGCGCGAGGACGTGCAGATTTCCACCAAGTTCACCCCGCAGATAGCCGAGGTGTTTGAGAACTCGGTCGAGAAGATGGCCGATGCCTCCATCGAGCGCATGGGCTGTGACTATATCGACATCTACTGGATCCACAACCCGATGGATGTGGAGCGCTGGACGCCTGGTCTGATTCCTCTGCTGCAAAGCGGTAAGGTGAAACGCGTGGGCGTGTCAAACCACAATATCGAGGAGATCAAGAAGGCCAACGAGATTCTGGGCGAGGCTGGCTTCAAGGTGAGTGCCGTGCAGAACCATTTCTCGCTGCTCTACCGCTCGTCTGAGAAGGGTGGTGTGCTCGACTACTGCAAGCAGAACGGCATCGAGTTCTGGGCCTATATGGTCCTGGAGCAGGGTGCCTTGTCGGGAAAATACAGCAAGGAGAACCCGCTGCCCGCCGAGAGCGACCGTGGCAAGAAATACAATCCTGTGCTGCCACAGCTTGAGGCGCTCACCGACGAGATGAAGGCCATCGGCGAGAAGTACGGTGCCTCTTGTTCACAGGTGGGCATCGCATAGGCCATTGCCAAGGGAACACTCCCCATCATTGGCGCCACTAAGGAGTGCCACGTCGTTGAGGCTGCCGAGGCTGCTAAGATTCAGTTGACAGCCGACGAGGTCACCCGCCTGGAAAAGCTGGCTGATGCAACGGGCATCGACACCCGTGGTGGTTGGGAACACTCAATGGAATAAGCCATGAGACTGAGGATTGCGATCATCGCCATCCTGGTCGCATGTGGCGCTATGGCTCAGGGCGTGATAGATGTGCACAGCCACATCATCACTCCTGAGTTTCTGTCGTCTTTGGACCAGGATAATAGATTGATGGACGAGGGGTTCCCCTTGCCGAAGTATGATGCCGGGGAGCATCTGCGGTGGATGGACGAGGTCGGCGTCAAGACCTCGGTGTTGACCTTGGCTGCCCCACAACCGTCATCGGTTGCAATCATCAGGCAGACTAATGAGGCAGCGGCACGGTTGAAGGAGGAACACCCTGGACGCTTCCTCTTCTGTGCCGCATTGCCGTTGCCCGATGTTGATGCGGCCATTCGTGAAGCCAAATATGCCCTGGACACACTTGGTGCCGACGGCATTAAACTGGCGACCAATGTGGAAGGTCAATATCTCGGGGCTCCCGAACTCGACACGTTGTTTGCAGTGCTCAACGAGCGCCACGCAGTCATCATCCTGCACCCCCATCGCCCCGAACCCGTGAGTCGCCAAGTCATGCAGCAGACACCGCTCGCCATGCAGGAATACCTGTCAGAGACCACCCGTGCCGTGGCCAACATGATCAGCCGCAATGTGCTGGCCCGTTATCCTCAGGTCAAGGTCGTGGTGCCCCATTGCGGAGCCTATCTGCCACTGGCAGTGCCGCGCATGCGTTCGCTCGCTCCCGTGATGCAGGCTAACAAGATGGTGGGACCCATTGATTGGGATGCCAACTTGGCTACCCTGTATTATGACCTGGCAGGCGCACATAGCCCTGAGGTTATCAGGATACTGCTCACCATCACGACGCCCGACCATCTGCTCTACGGCTCAGACTATCCCTATGTAGCGCCCCAGGTGCTCAAGGCGAGCTTGAGCCGAATGCGCCAATACTTGACCGACGAGCCCGACTTGGCCCCACTGCGCGAGATGATACTGCACAGGAATGCAGAATGGCTGTTCGGTTTGGAAAAAGAGAAGCCTGTCGCTGTCGAGCCGAGTTTGGACAAGATGATTGTGCGCATTGCCGAGGTCGAGGTCTATCCTGAATACTTGACAGAGTACCTGGCATTGGCCAACGAGGTGGACCGCCTCTCGGTGGAGCGCGAGCCAGGCGTTATCTGCCTGTACCCGATGCAGAGTGCCGAGGATTCTACTCAGATCCGCATCCTTGAGATCTATGCAACAGATGATGTATATCAACAGCATCTGCGGACCGAGCATTTCCAGAAATACAAGCAGGGTACGTTGCACATGGTCAAGAGCTTGAAACTGCCCACCATGCGTCCACTGGACCCTGAAACAATGAAACTGATTTTTAGAAAACAAAGATAAAAAATTAAGTTTTGCAAGTTGATAACTTGCTTACGGATAAGTGATTATCGGTTAATAAAGTGAATTATGGAATACGTGAAATTAGGTGACTCTGACCTGAATGTGTCGCGCATCTGCCTGGGTTGCATGGGCTTTGGTGACCCGACCATCGGACAGCACTCATGGACCATCGACGAAGCGCACACGCGCGAAATCATCCAGCGTGCACTGGGTCTGGGCATCAACTTCTTTGACACCGCTATCGGTTACCAGTTGGGGACATCCGAACAGTTCGTCGGTCGTGCGCTGCGCGACATGGCGTTGCGCGAGGATATGGTGGTCGCTACTAAATTCCTGCCCCGCACCGAGGAGGAAATCGCCACAGGCATTGATGGCCGCCAGCATGTGATGAACTCCATCGATGCCAGTCTGGAGCACTTGGGCATGGATCATGTGGACTTGTATATCTACCACATCTGGGACTACAAGACGCCTGCCGAGGAAATCCTGGCAGGCATGAACGATGCTGTCAAGGCTGGTAAGGCGTGCTACATCGGTATTGCCAATGCCTACGCCTATCAAGTGGCCATGATGAATGCTCTGGCCGAGAAAAACGGTTGGGCAAAGTTCATTTCGGTCCAGAACCACTACAACCTTATCATGCGTGAAGAGGAACGCGAGATGGTGCCCTATTGCCGCGAGACGGGCATCGCCATGACGCCTTACAGCGCCCTGGCATCGGGCAAACTCGCCAAGCGCCCCGGCGAGACATCCAAGCGTCAGGTCGAGGATTCGTTCATGCACTTCAAGTATGATGCTACAGCCGAGCAGGATGACCGCATCGTGGAGCGTGTCATGGAGCTCGCCGACCGCTATGGTGTCGAGATGACACAGGTCTCGCTGGCGTGGCTGCTGACCAAGGTGGAATCGCCCATCGTTGGAGCCACCAAGTTGCATCACATCGAGGGCGCTGTCAAGGCGCTCGACCTGCAACTGTCGGCCGATGACATCCGTTACCTTGAAGAGCCCTACGTGCCCCATAACCTCTCGGGTGTGATGGCCGTCAACAAGCCAGTGATGAGCGAGGACCCCGTGTGGGTCACCGCCAGTAAGAATAAATGACCACGCCGATGGTTGGTCAACTGACTGCACATTAACTTGATGCTTGGGTTACAGGCTGTTCCGCTGATGCTCTAAAGCAGCGGGAACAGCCTGACCACAAGTTTGGTGTTTTTAATGGTTCATCACTTTTATGTCACACGCACAAGGTACTGGTAGTGGAGTCCTATGAATGATTAAACCGTGTACCGTGTTCTTTCCTTTTAGCAGCATGGATATAATCCGTCGTGGTGCTCCCTGCAACCCCTGCAAGAGCGTCACTCATGCTGCAATCAGATAAGTGCATTTAGCTCATTTGAGTCATTAGACGGTAGTTTCGTCGCTGGTAATTGAATAATGGTGAGCCACTTTGCGGGATACTTCTGGTTCCATGGGCCCTCAACGTATTGAATTCTGGGAAGCCCTGTAACTTGATAAGAATGATGTGTGATATAATTAAATAACTCTATGAAATTGTCTCTCATCTTGCTATATGGCCCACCACACTTCATGCACACAGCCATTGGTATCTCTGGCAGGCGCTTAAATTTGATAATTGGTGTGTCTGCGTGCATTTCCTCCACTTGTTCACAGTATTCGATATCGACATCATGTTCCTTATATTCTTCCTCATGGTTGATGCTGAAGCTATAGATAGGTTTTGATCGTTTGCACCCGATGCGTTGAATCTCTGGACCGATGGTTTCGGCACAGAGCCTTCTCAAGTCACCCGTGTGATTGATAATCCTGCGATGGGACGCAACGATAATCGATGGCAAGGGTTGGATCGAGAACTTTTCCATTTCGGCTATTTGCTGGATGGAGTCACCTGTCTTTTGCAATACATCGAGCCGCTGGTTCAACATTCCGATTTGAGCCTTGGTGTCTCGTATTTTGGCCTCTATCTGCATGATGCTTGGTCGATGAGTCCCCTCATCAAGCAGTTGGCGTATCTCTTCCAGAGTGAATCCCATTTCCTGGAGCCGCAGGATCCCATTCATCTGCTGCATCTGTGCCACGTCATAGTATCGATAGCCCGATGAGTCATCCACCTCATTGGGCGTGAGCAGCCCTAATTTCTCATAGTGACGCAGTCTCTTGACTGTCACCTGGCAGTACTTTGAGAAATCCCCGATAGTTAACCTGATGTTACTTCTTTTTCTCATACTTCATTCCACATATCTGTTTATAGCGTTGCAAAGATAATGGTTGACCTTAGGTATGAGTCAAGAGGGGGGAGCAACATTTATGAATTATTCACAATTTCACTGTTTTCGGGTAACTCTATCAAGCGAACTATAAGCCGAAATATCTTACACTTTACTCTTGAAGGGTACTAATTCTGATTAGGGGTATAGCATAAGGCATCCAATGGCCAGCCAGTGACGTTGTGACCCGTGTCGAGGCAGGCAATGGCAGCCATGTCGTTATCGCTCAGGATGAAGTCAAACAGGTCGATGTTCTCGCGCATTCGTTCCACATGGGTGGTCTTGGGAATGGCAATGATGCCGCGTTGCACGAGGAATTTCAATGCGACCTGAGCTGCTGTTTTGCCATACTGTGCTCCGATTGAGGTCAATGTATTCTCATTGAAAATGCCATGACCACCTTCGGCCAGTGGACTCCAGGCTTCGAGTGCCACATTGTAGGGTTGCAAGTAATCTATCATCTTGCACTGTTGATAGAGCACATGGGTTTCGCACTGGTTCACGACGGGCATCACTTTGCCACCATTCACGATAGCAGGAAAGGTGTTGGGATAGAAATTGGACACCCCGATGGCGCGGAACAGCCCCTGGCTGTACAATTCCTCAAGCGCCTGCCACATTACAGCTGGCTTGCCCACGGGCCAGTGAAGCAGCATCAGGTCCACATAGTCAAGTCTCAACTGTTTCATCGATTGTTCCACCGAGCGCAGTGTCTCGTCACGAGTATAGCACGGGTCGCATATCTTGGTTGTGACAAATAGGTGATCGCGAGGTACACCAGTGGCCCTGACTGCATCGCCCACCTCACGCTCATTGTAATACATCGCTGCCGTGTCGATGCTGGTATATCCCACTTCGATAGCTTGCTCTACAACACGTTGCGTATCCCGCCGTGTGATGTTATACACCCCGATTCCTAACATCGGCATCTCCACTCCATTATTCAATGTCTTATATTCCATAATCACTTAATTTACATGAGCATTTACTTGGTGGCGAGGTGGGTGGCGAGTTGCTGGAGGCGCGTGTTGAGGTCATGGACATCGGTCAGGAGGTTCCAGATGCTGTCCTCGCTCAAGACGCCACGCTTCAAGCCTTCGGGCAAGCGACCAGCCTCGTCGTCGGCCAGGTCCTGGCGCCACAGGTCACTGCCATAGTACTCGTTGAGGGCGGCGATAGCCTCCTGGACCGCTTGATACTTGTCGAGTGCGGCTTCAAGGCGGTTTACGGCTGCCGTTGCACTTGTCAGGCGTCGCTCCATCTGGCGGATGCGTGTAAATTGCGGGTTGCTCTTATTCATTGTTCAGTTTTTAGATTTTAGTTGTGGCTTTCTTTATTCTCTCATCGGATCAAAATACAAAGGTAGTGTCATTTTTCCGTATCAGGATAGGCGGTTAGGTTTTTTTTTGTGTATCTTTGCCGAAAACTAATAACCAAAATGAACTTAATTATGAGCATCAAGAGAAAACTTGCGGCATTAGCCACCATGCTGCTTGCTGTCGGAGCAACAGCGCAGGAGAGTCCGCTGTGGATGCGCTTCAGCGCCATTTCGCCCGACGGGCAGACCATCGCTTTTTCCTATCAGGGAGATTTGTTTACCGTCCCAGTACAGGGTGGCTTGGCCCATCAAGTGACCACTAATGCGGCATACGACGCCTATCCCGTGTGGAGCCCCAGCGGCAAGGATATCGCCTTTGCATCGGCCCGAGAGGGCAGCCTTGACGTGTACATCGTGAATAAGGACGGTGGCACGCCCCGTCGGTTGACCACCGATAGTGGCAATGAGACCCCTCTGTGCTTTCTCGACGATGGCACGGTGCTGTTTGAGGCTACCAATATGCCGACGGCACAGTCCATCCTCTTTGCCAGTCGGTCGTTTCCTCAGGTCTATCAGGTGAGTACCCATGGGGGCAGGGCACGGTTATTTTCGGACCTGCCCATGCAGGACCTGAGTATCAACAGCCGTGGCGACATCCTGTATCACGACATCAAGGGATATGAGGACCCCTTCCGCAAGCATCACACGTCGTCCATCACGCGCGACGTGTGGCTCAAGCGTGACGGCCAGTTCACCAAACTGACCACCTTCAACGGCGAGGACCGCACTCCCCGTTGGGCCCCCGACGGCCAGTCCTATTACTACCTGAGTGAGCAGGATGGCACGTTCAATGTCTATAAGAACACCATCGGCGGCAAGGCCAAGCAACTCACCCGTCACGAGAAGAATCCCGTGCGCTTCCTCACTGTAGCCACCAACGGCACCTTGTGCTATGGCTATAATGGCGAAATCTATACACTGCGAGAGGGAGAGGAGCCCCACAAGGTTAATATCACCATCGCTGCCGACCAGACCGAGAAGGAACTCGTGCGCCAGATCAGGTCCAGCGGCGCGACGGCCATCAGCGTGTCGCCCAGCGGCAAGGAGGTGGCCTTTGTGATGCACGGTGACGTGTATGTGACCTCGGTGGACTACAAGACCACCAAGCAGGTGACCAACACTCCCGAGCAGGAGCGCACCATCGACTTCTCTCCCGATGGTCGCAGCATCGTCTATGACAGCGAGCGTGGCGGCATGTGGCAGATCTACCAGACCACCATCAAGAACAAGGACGAGAAACTGTTCACCTATGCCACCGACCTGGTCGAGGAGCAGTTGACCAACACGGGCAAGACCAGCATCCAGCCCACCTATAGTCCCGACGGCAAGAGCGTGGCCTTCCTGGAGAACCGCAACACCCTGCGCGCCGTGGATGTCAAGAGCAAGGCGGTGCGCACGCTGATGGACGGCAAGTACATCTACTCCTACAGCGACGGCGACGTCTGGTATGAGTGGAGTCCCGACAGCCGTTGGCTCATTTCGTCCTACATCGGCACCGGTGGATGGAACAGCCAGGACATCGCTCTGGTCAATGCCAGTGGCAACGGTGAGGTGCACAACCTGACCGAGAGCGGTTACAATGAGGGCAACGGCAAGTGGGTGCTCGGCGGCAAGGCGATGATTTTCACCAGCGACCGCGCGGGATTCCGTAGCCACGGCAGTTGGGGCACCGAGGACGACGTGTATATCATGTTCTTTGACCTGGATGCCTATGAGCGCTTCAAGATGACCAAGGAGGAAAAGGTCCTGCGCGAGGAGGCCGAGAAGGAGGCTAAGAAACAGACTGCCGACAAGGAGGCCGCTTCCAAGAAGAAATCCGACAAGAAAAAGAAGGGCAAGGCCGACGACGACAAGCCTGCCGTGCCCGCCCTGCAGTTTGACCTGGAGAACTGTCGCGACCGCATTGCCCGCTTGACGGTGAATTCGTCACGCCTGGGCGACATGGTGCTGAGCAACGGCGGCGACACACTGTACTACCAGGCTGCCTTTGAGGGCGGCATGGACCTGTGGAAACATGACCTGCGGGAGCAGAAGACCGAACTCGTGCTCAAGGACGTGGGCTATGGCCCCATGGTGGCTGATAAGGCTGGCAAGAACCTGTTCCTGTGCACCGGTAGCGGCATCAAGAAGATCGACCTGGCCAAGGGCAAACCCGAGCCCGTCAACTTTGAGGCCAACTTCAACTACCGCCCCCAGGAGGAGCGTGAGTACATCTTCAACCACATCTGGCAACAGGTCAAGGACAAATTCTACGTCGAGGACATCCATGGCGTCGATTGGGAAGGCTACCGCGAGAACTACAAGCGTTTCCTGCCCTATATCAACAACAACTATGACTTCCGTGACATGCTCAGCGAGATGCTGGGCGAGTTGAACGGCTCGCACACCGGTGCCCGCTACAACCCCGCCGGACCGACGCTCAAGACGGCTGCGCTGGGGCTCTTCCTGGACGATAGCTATCAGGGTGATGGCCTGCGCGTTGAGGAGGTGATCAAGCGTGGTCCCTTTGCCGTCAAGAAGACGGGTGTCACCTCTGGTTGCATCATCGAGAAGATTGACGGTAACGAGATCAAGGCTGGTCAGGACTACAACTGGATGCTTGACGGCAAGGCAGGCAAGCCCATCCGCGTAGGCGTGTTCAACCCCAAGACCAACAAGCGCTTTGATGTCACCGTCAAGGCCATCAGCAAGGGCGAGCAGCAGGAACTCCTGTACAAGCGTTGGGTGGACCGCAACCGTGCCCTGGTCGATAGCCTGTCCCATGGGCAGCTGGCCTATGTCCACGTCAAGGAGATGGACAGCGAGAGCTTCCGTACCGTCTATCGCGAACTGCTGAGCGACAAGAACCGTAACCGCAAGGCCGTCATCGTCGATGAGCGCCACAACGGTGGGGGCTGGTTGCACGATGACCTGTGCACCCTGCTCAGCGGCAAGCAGTACCAGAGCTTTGTGCCTCACGGCCAGTATGTCGGAGCCGACCCGTTTAACAAGTGGACCAAACCCTCATGTGTGCTCATGTGTGAGGATGACTACAGCAATGGTCATGGTTTCCCCTTCGTCTATAAGGAATTAGGCATTGGCAAACTCATTGGTACCCCAGTGCCCGGCACGATGACCGCCGTGTGGTGGGAGACGTTGATCGACCCGACCCTGGTATTCGGCATTCCCCAGGTGGGTTGCCGTGACATGCGTGGCAACTTCTGCGAGAATCAGCCCCTCTTGCCCGACGTTGAGGTCTATAACACCCCCGAGGATTACCTCACGGGTCACGATCGCCAGCTCGAGCGCGCCATCCAGGAGATGATGAAGTAAACCCACCATCGACGACAACTTCCTGAAATAAGAAAACAAGAAGTACTAATCATCTAAAACAACTCTAACAACAATAACAAGTCGGTTAAGCTTGTTTAAGTTGTTAGAGTTGTTTTATTTATCTGATTTACAGATTGTATTACTTGTGCTTCTTGTTTTTAAAAGTTTTCTTGTTGTTTATTCGGTGCCCATGATGCCGTTCCAGACGGCGTGACGCAGGGTGCCTGCCTTGTCATCGCAGCGGTATTCCCAGTACATCGCTCCTCTCATGCCTGCCAGCTTGATGAACTTGCACTTCCAGGCCAGTGACTCAGCGTCCTCATAGGTGCACACCATCCTGCCCTCGCTGTCAGCCAGGTATGGCGCCTTGGCTACGTCGTCCCACATGCGTACCACGTCGGACCGTCCCACGAGCGCACCATAGGCGGTATCACCGAAACCCTTGACCGACCGGCCATAGAAGGGTACACCGAGCACCAGTTTGTTGGCTGGAATTCCGGCATCCAGGTGGGCTTGCACGGCTTCCTGGGCGGTCACACGGCCCGACATGTCACTGCGGTACAACGCCGCGTGGTGGTAGGGCGGATTGCCCACGTCATACATCATGATGTTCACCAGATCGACATAGGGCTCAATGGCCTTGAAGTTGACAAACCGCGCATCGGCGATCGTGGCACACGACAGCAGGTAATCCTTGCCCAGAGCTTTGCGCAGTTCGCGCATCAGGAGTGTGAAATTGTCGATGTCGGTGGGCGATGACGAGATGCCTGCCTCGCTGCTGCTGGGGTACTCCCAGTCGATGTCGATGCCGTCGAGATGGTAGTCCATGACGATGCGCTTGCAGTCGCGGGCAAAAGCCCTGCGACGCCTGTGGGTTGATGCCATCTCGCTGAAACCACCTGCCGTCCAGCCACCGATGCTCAACACGATATAGACGTCGTGGTCTTTTTTCAGCTCCACCAGTTGTCGCAGCCGTTCAGGATGCTGGATGTTCACCCCGTCATAGGTCTTGTTCACCACGCCAAAGGCGTAGTTGATGTGCGTCAGCACTGAGCAGTCGGGCAACTCGTCCTGCTCGTTCCATCCTGTCACATAGGCCGCCACAACGGGGCCGTCATCCTTGTGCCTGCCAGCCCATGCCGGCAATATCATTGCCATCGCAATCAATAAAGCTAAAAACTCTTTCATCCTCATCGGTAGGGGGTTAGTGAATTGTTTGGTAATTGAGTAAACTGTAAAACTGCCTAAGAATGAATCGAATTAATTTTAAATTACAGACGCGACTGCCAATTCGATAGGTTCGGTTAATTGGCTCGATTATTCGTAGGCCTTGTTATCATTTCAGGTAGCGGGAGAAGAATTGCCAGACCTCCTCGCCAGTGTCGATGTCGGTGGTGTGCCAGGAGTGGACGCCCCCGATGACCTCGTAGAGCCACACGTCGCAGCCCGTTGTGGGACTCGTGTAGCGGTGCTTGACGATGGGATGCCCCTTGTCGCCCAGTAGGCTCTCGACCCGCTCGACGGTCTCATGGGTACAGCGGTTACGCGCTATCCAGTAGCCGATGGCGACAGGCACGGGCAGATAGGCACCCCAGCCACCCTTGTTCTCCAAATCGCCAGTCCACTCCGAGACACGGTCCTCAGTGCCATGGATTTCCATCAGGGGGATGGGATGTGGAGCCTGCATAGTCTGGTAGATCCATGCCATCGTCAACCCGGCAATGGGTGCGACTGCCCTGAAGGTCGATTGCTTGCTGTAGGCCATCAGGTAGCACATTTCACCGCCATTGGACATACCGGTCAAGAAGGTGTTGTCACGGCTCAGGCGATACCGCTTCTGGACATGACGGGCGATGCGGCACAGGGCCTTGACGTCATCCACCTGCCATCCATGCTGGAAGGGATAACCCACGTTCCAGCTACGCTCCCCTTGCGGGTCCTTCAAGCCCTGTGGAAGGCACACCGCAAAGCCATGGCGGTCGGCGGCAGCGAGCATGGGATTTTCGCGCCAGATGCCAGCGCCATAGCCGTGCAGAATGAACACCAGCGGGGCGCCAGACTGCAAGCCATCAGGCAGATACATGGCGAAGTTCCTCATGTGTCCATCCACCTTGACCGAGTCATCGACAAAGTGCCCGGCTTGGCATGGCATGGCAGCCAGCATCGCTGCCACTGCCATCAGAAATAGGATAAATCTTGTTCTCATCTTCTTTACGTTTAACGTGAGGCGTTTTCAGCCTTCTTGGGGATAACGAGGTTGAGGATGACGCCAGCGAGGGCCGACAGACCGATGCCGCTTAGCGAGAATGTGCCTATCGGGATGATGGCACCGCCGATGCCTAACGTCAGCACCACGCTCACGATGATGATGTTGCGCGTCTGATCCAAATCCACCTTGTTGTTGATAAGGTTCTGGATTCCCACCGAGGCGATTGAGCCGAACAACAGCAGCATGATGCCACCCAACACAGCGTTAGGGATGCTATGTAGAATCGCGCTCAGCTTGCCGATGATGGAGAAAACGATAGCCGTGCCCGCAGCGATGCGTATGACAACGGGCTTGGTGATGTGGGTGATCTGCATGGCACCGGTCACCTCGCTATAGGTGGTCACGGGTGGGCCGCCAAACAGTGATGCCGCCAGACAGGCCAGGCCGTCGCCCAACATGGTGCGGTGCAGACCTGGATCCTTGACAAAGTCCTTGCCTGCCACGGCACTCACGACATACACGTCACCGATGTGCTCAATCACGGGCGCGATGGCTACGGGAATCATGAACAGGAAGGGTTCCCAGGCGAATTGTGGCAAATGGAAGTGGGTGATGCTCTGTGGCAGGGAAAACCATGGAGCGGTGCCCACTGCCGAGAAATCGACCACGCCCATCAGCCAGGCAGCGATGTAGCCCACAATGATGCCGCACACCACGGGAACCAGCTTGACCAAGCCGCGCCCCAGTACCAGCACCAGGATGGCTGTCAGTAGCGATATGAAAGCCAGCAGCCAGTTCTCCTTGGCCATGTTGACGGCGGCGGGGGCGAGCGACAGGCCGATGCAGATGATGACCGGTCCGATGACAACTGGCGGGAAGAGCCGCTCAAGCAACTTGCGCCCCTGCCACTTGATGAGCGCCGACATCACGAAATAGACCAGTGCCACTCCCATGATGCCAGCCAGTGTGCCAGGCATTCCCCATTGCTGGGACGCCGAGATGATGGGCGCGATAAAAGCAAAACTTGAGCCTAAAAAAATGGGCACCTTACCGTGGGTGACCATGTGAAAAATAAAAGTGCCGATACCGGCTGTGAACAATGCTGTGGCTGGATCCAAACCCACAAGCAACGGAACTAAGACAGTGGACCCGAAGGCCACAAAAAGAAATTGGACGCCCACGATTGTCTTTCTCAGCGAAGACAATGCGGATGCATCCATCGTCTTATTTTTCATATCCAACACGATATTTTGAAAGTTTTACAAAGGTACAACCTTTTTCCCATTTGGGAAAAAATATTGATAATAGAATTCAGTAATATTTCCTGTTTTTTTGCCTTAACGGGGCTAAAGCCCTACCTTTGCAACATAATAACTGACATGAGTATGACATCAAGAGAGTGGATCAGCCTGTATCTGGGTACCTACACCGACCAGGGGAGCAACGGCATCTATGCCTTTCGCTTCAACCAGTTGACTGGTGAATCACAAGCAATGGGTTCGCTGGCCGTACCACACCCCTCGTTCTTGACGGTTTCGCCCAGCGGGCGCTTCCTGTATGCCATTAGCGAGGTCTCGGGCAGGGACGCACTGGTGCATCTGGTCGACATCTGCGACCAGCACATGAGGCTCGTGCAGAGCGTGCCCACCGAGGCTGGTGACCCCTGCTATATCGCCACCGACGGGCGCTGGCTCGTGACCAGCAACTATTCGGGGTCGATGAGTGTCTTCGCCTTGAGTGAAGGTGGCTCACGCGCCCGTCTGGCGGGTGTCTTTGCCGGATCGCTGGGTGGCCCCGACCCCATGCGCCAGTCGGTGCCTCATGTGCATTGTGCTGTGTTTGCTCCCGATGGCAAGCATATCCTGGCTACCGACTTCAGTGCCGACCGCATCCTCTGCTATCACCTCGACGGCGATAAGGTCGTGGCTGGTGGTATTGCTGCCGTGGTAGAGCATGTCAGCGGACCACGGCATCTCACCTTTAGCCCTGATGGGCGTCGGGCCTATCTGATGAGCGAGTTGTCGGGGTGGGTGACGGCTTTTGCCTACCATGACGGTCGCCTGGAATTGCTGCAGGCTATCGAGTCGGACCACGTGGGAGCCCGTGGCGGAGCCGACATCCATCTGAGCCCTGATGGCCGTTTCCTGTACAGCAGCAACCGCTTGCGCAATGACGGCATCGCCATCTTTGCAGTCGATGCTTCAACTGGGCTGCTCACCGACATCGGCTACCAGCCCACGGGGCGGCATCCGCGCCACTTCAATATCACGCCTAACGGCAAATTCCTGCTGTGTGCCTGCCGTGACGAGGACAGGATCCAGGTGTTTGCCCGCAACGAGGCTAACGGACAGCTCACCGACACCCATCAGGACATCGCCGCCAGCAGGCCAGTTTGTGTACAATTCAAGTAAAACGATACAGATGACAGCAAGAGAGATAATAGACTACATGGAGTCGTTGCGGGATGAGGAGCAGCGACAGGTGCTGATGCGTTTTTTCAAGACGGGGCCGGGGGAGTATGGCGAAGGCGATGAGTTCCTGGGGCTGAAGGTGCCACAGACGCGCCAGGTGGTAAAACTTGTGGGGCAAGACTTGCCCCTCGTGGAGGTGCCTGAGTTGCTGATGTCGCGATGGCATGAGGTGAGGCTATGCGGCTTGTTCATCATGGTCGCCAGATTCGAGAAGCTGGCTACAAAGCGGCTGGTGGACGATGAACGGGCCATCAATGGTCGCGATGAGATCGTGGGGATGTATCTGCAACACGCCGAGCAGGCTAACAACTGGGATCTGGTCGATCTGTCGGCACCAAAGATTTTAGGTCATTGGCTATTGTTGCCCTCGCGGTTGTGCGACAAACGGGCCATTGTGGATGAATTGGCTGCAAGCACGAACCTGTGGCGTCAGCGCATGAGCATGGTGTGTACGTGGAAGACGTCCCAGCATGGTGACCCGTCGTGGTGCCTGCGTTATGCCGAGGTGCACCTGCATCACCCGCATGACCTGATGCACAAGGCGGTGGGCTGGATGTTGCGTGAGATGGGCAAGCGATGCAGCATGGGCTTGCTGCGGCAGTTCCTGAAACAACATGCCCACGAGATGCCCCGCACTGCCCTGCGCTATGCTATCGAGAAAATGTCACCCGAGGAACGGCAGCACTGGATGAACAGTTGACGATAACTATAAAGAGGAAAACAATAAGTACAAAAAGTACAAATTATGGAACAGCGGTCGGTTGCTGATTGTATTTATTGCTTTTTTTTCTTGACTCGTGGGGCGGATTGTTTCTTCACCAGGTCATAGGAGGTTTTCACCAGTTGACGGAGCATCGTGTCGCTCACGTCGCTGTTCACATCGACGCTCATCCAGTGGCGCTTGTTGCCGTTGTAGGGGTCGTTGACGGCCTGGTAGCGTTCCTTGAGGCCGGCAATCGTCTCGGGATTCCCCTTGATGGTGATAGAGGTGAAGTCGTCGATGTTGAAGTAGCAGAACATGTGGCCGCTGACGTAGAACACGAGTATCGTGAACTTGCCTCGAGAGAATTTCTCGAAGGGGGTCGCCTCGGTCACTCCTGGCAACGACAAGCAATAGTCACGCAATTCCTCGATATTCATGGGATTTCCTCGAGGGCGCCAGTGGTGGAGTCGATAATGAAGCCACGCACGGTCACGTCACGAGGCATCAACGGGTGGGTCTTGATGGTGGTGACGGTGCGCCGCACCGACTCGGGCGTGTCCTTGAAGCCCTCCAGCCACTGATCGAGGTCGATGCCACAGTTGCGGATGGTGTCGAGCGTCTCGTCGGTAATGCCACGGGCAATCATCTCGTCGTGGAAGTGGTCATAACTCATGTGACAAGCGCCACAATTACTATGAGCCACCACCATAATTTCCTCCACCCCCAACTCATAGATGGCGACGATGAGGCTGCGTATCGCCGAGTCAAACGGCGAAATCACCAGTCCGCCGGCATTCTTGATGATCTTGGCATCACCGTTTTTCAGTCCCAGGGCTGCAGGCAGCAGTTCAGTCAGGCGGGTGTCCATGCACGATAGCACCGCCAGTTTCTTGTCAGGATACTTGTCGGTTACATACTGTTCATAGGCCTTGCTGGCCACAAAAGTCTTGTTGAATTCAATGATCTGGTCTATCATACTCATTTACTTAATTTTGGGACACGGGGACGGTTCTTTTGTCCCACTTTTTCTTATTTAGGGACAAAAATGGGACAAAAGAACCGTCCCTGTGTCCCATTTATAGTCTGATTAATGCCACGCCGCCGAGCATCAGCAGGATGCCGATGACCTTGACCCACGTGATGGCTTTGCGCGGGGCACCCAGCCAGCCGAAGTGCTCCATGAGCATGCTCAGGGCCAACTGACCCACCAGCAGCGCCATCGAGAAGACGCCCACGCCGACCTCGGGCACCAGCCATGCGTTGCCGAACACGATCAACGCGCCGCACAGGCCGCCCAGCCACATCCACCACGGGTGCTGGCGGCTGACCTTGATGGCCTTGCCAACCAGGAGGACGCTGCCGTTGCACACGCACCCCAGCAACAAGACAGCCGTAGCAACAAAGAACGCCAGCGTGGTCGCCTGGACGGGATTGCCCACAGCGGCTCCCAGCACTGGATAAGCTCCCGTGACGCTTGCCGACAAGCACCCCGAGGCCACGGCCAGCAACTGCCACATCACCAGTCGGGAACCCTTACTGGACGACTCGTGCTTGGCACCTAATCGAGGCAGGATAACAACCATCACGATGCCGACAACAAGCAGTAGCGCACCGATGATGCGATTGCCTGCCAATGGGATCACTCGTGCCCCGAACCAGCCGAAGTTGTCAATCAACAGGCTGAAGATCAACTGACTGAACATCGGGATGATCATGGCCTGTAGCTGACCGATTTCCTTAAACAGGTGAATGGCGATGGTGATGGTCACCACGGCGGCAAGGCCTACAAACCAACTCCACCACGGAGCGGCTGCAAGTATCTCACTGGTGGGCACGATGGGAATGCCAGCCACGAGCGACACCAGCAGCAGGGCCAGTGTGGATACCGAGAAGGACACCAGCGTCGAGACGTAGGCGGGTCCCACGACGGTTCGTAGCCGCGAGTTGGCGGCCGTCTGGAAGGGCATGAGCAGACCCATTGCCAGTGTAATCAGCAAGAAAAACATTGGGCTTTATTATTTATTTAGGATGATATACGTTATTGATTCACTCGATGGCCTTGATGAACTTGGCGGGGACGCCACCCACGATGGTGCGCGGGGCCACGTCACGGGTCACCACGGCACCGGCTGCCACAATGGCGCCGTCGCCAATGGTCACACCAGCCAGCACGGTTGCGTTAGCCCCGATCCACACGTTCTTGCCGATGTGGATGGGAGCGTGGGTCATACCCGCACGCTGCTCGGGGTCCATCAGGTGGTTGAGCGTGGCCAGCACCACGTTGTGCCCGATCAGGGCACCCTCGTCGATGGTGATGCCGCCCTGATCCTGGAACTTGCATCCCATGTTGATAAACACGCGCTCCCCCACGACGGTGTTCTTGCCGCAGTCGGTGTGGAACGGCGGGAACATGCCCACCGACCGGGGCACTTTGCGTCCCCACAACTGCTCCAGCAGGTCGTGCAATTGTTCGGGTGTGTGGTAACTGCCGTTGATCTCGGCGGTGATGCGCAGGGCTTCCTGTGACAGTTGGTGGAACATCATGTGAACGTGCGATCCGCCACCAATCGGCTGCCCTGATGCCATATAGTCTCTAAATTCCTGGATTGTCATCTTGTATGTCTTTTCCATTTCAAATTTTCTGCAAAGTTAGTGAATTTGGAGAATTATGACTACCTTTGTAGGGACAATTAACCGATTAACCGCAATGATTACAATGAAAAGTTTTGGATCAAAACCGTGGATGCTTCCACAGCCGGTGCTCATCATCGGCCCCTATGACAGTGAAGGACGCCCCAACGCCATGAACGCCGCATGGGGTGGTACCTGGGACATGAAGGAAATCATCATTTCACTTTCAAGTCATGCGACGACCGATAACCTGGCCGTCAACGACACGTTTACTGTGGCCTTTGCCACTGTCGAGACCATGGTGGCGGCCGACTTTGTGGGCATCGTCAGTGCCAAGAAGGATCCCGACAAGATGGCAAAGACCGGCTGGACTATCGAGAAGGCTCCCAACGTCAATGCCCCCTTGTTTACCGACTTCCCCATGACCATGGAGTGCCGCGTGAAGCAGAAGATCGACGAGGACCGCAACACGGGTTACTACCTGGTGGCCGATGTCGTTAATGTCCTCTGTGACGAAAAGTACCTGGATGATGAGGGCAACCCCGACATTGAGAAGATGCACATCATCACCTACGATCCCACCCGTTACAAGTATGTGCAACTCGGCACCACTGTCGGCACCGCTTTCCACGACGGCGCCCAGCTCAAGTGATGTCTCACCACTGAAAAGGAATACAACCGTTCCCGTTGGGCTACCACAATATCCCGACGGGAACGATATTTTTGTTTGATAAAAATTGCAAAATGCAATATTTTGTGGTAATTTTGCCGTGAGAAAACACATCAAAACAAGTTAAATAATGGATACACAGAAGAATGCCGAAGTTATCGCACGCATCAAGTACTTGATGAAGGAGTTGGGGCTGCGCCAGGTGCAGTTTGCCGAGCGCATCGGAGTTGACACCTCTAACCTGTCAAAATACCTTAATGCCCACATGCCACTCAGTGACTCATTCCTGAATCGCTTGGTGGTGAACTTGGGGGTGTCTAAGGAGTGGCTCCTTGAAGGCACCGACTTGCCTTTCGGAAAGACGCCAGCATGTGTCGAACCTGCGGTGGCTGCCCCTGGAGGAACGGGTACACCTGTCTATGATGTGGATGCTACAGCAGGCATTGCTTCAGGTCGCAACGATCTTTTTGCTAACGAGAACATCATCGGATGGGTCAATCTGCCCAACTTGAGTCCCAACTGCCGCATCGTGCGTGTTAGCGGCGACTCGATGGCGCCTGTCATCATGGACGGTGACTTTGTGGCTGTGCGTGAGGTGAGCAACCCTAACCAGATTTACTGGGGCCAGATCTATGTCGTCCAGCTCGATGATTTCAGGTTGGTAAAATACCTTCGCCGTCACACCGACCCCAATATGGTCGTCCTGCGCAGTGAGAATCCCAACTACGACGATATGGACATCCGTCGTAGTGACATTCACGAGATGTACCTCGTCCAGCATGTCCTTCACATTAACTCCCGCTTGTAGCATAAAAATTAAAATGAACATACATTATCACACTCTCGCCAACGGCCTGCGTCTGGTACACGTCTCTATGCCTACTCAGGTCGCTTGGTGCGGTCTCGCCATCAATGCTGGAAGCCGTGATGAACAAGAAGGTCACTATGGCTTGGCCCACTTTGTGGAGCACACCATCTTCAAGGGCACCAAGCACCGTCGAGCGTGGCACATACTCAACCGCATGGAGCGCGTGGGTGGCGAGTTGAACGCTTATACCACTAAGGAAGGTACCATGCTCTACTCGGTCTTTCCCGGTGAACACCTGCCCCGTGCAGTGGACTTGCTGGCTGATCTTGTGCAGTGGTCGGTATTCCCTCAGGAGGAACTTGACCGCGAACGTGATGTCGTGCTTGAGGAGGCAGCCAGTTACCGTGACACTCCCAGCGACGCGGTCTATGATGACTTCGAGGATTTACTGTTTGCTGATAGTGAATTGGGACATAACATTCTGGGTAGAAAAGAAGACCTGGAACGCCTTAGCAGTGATGATTGCATGCGCTATCTCAAGACGCTCTATGTTCCTGCTAACATGGCATTCTTCTCGGTGGGTCCTGCGCGTCCCGATCGGGTCTTTCGCTTGGCCGAGAAAGCATTCGGCGCTATGAGCCACGCTTTGCCACCTCGTCATCGCAGTGTGCCCTCATCAGTGGCTCCATTCAATAAGGTGATCCAGATAGGTACGCACCAGGCCCATACGATTGTTGGTGCCCGTGTCCCTGACATGAGCCACCCTCTGCGTTACGCCTTGATGCTGCTTAACAACATCCTGGGTGGACCAGGAATGAATTCGCTGCTCAATGTCGAGTTGCGTGAGCGTCGGGGCTATGTCTATACAGTGGAGTCAACGTTGACGCTGCTCAGCGACTGCGGTTGGATGGAAATTTACCTGGGTTGTGATTCCCGTGATGTCAAGTCCAGCCTGCGTGTCATTGACCGCATCACTGCCAGACTGGGTCAGGAACTGCTGCCCGAGCGCCGTCTGGAGGCCTACAAGAAGCAGTATTGCGGACAGCTCGTTGTCGCTGCCGATAGTTCAGAGTTCATGGCGATGCGTGCCGGTCGCGGTTTGCTCTATCATGGCACGGTGGCTACCGTTGCCCAGACCATCGAGCGAATACAGGCTGTCACCCCTGATGATATTGCCCGTGCCGCGTCCTATCTCTCTCGTGACGCTTTGTCATCCCTTACTTTCCAGTGATTTTTTATTGAAAATATTTGCAGGGATGTGGCAAATGGTGTAATTTCGTGACCATAAATTTACAATTCATCGACAAAATAATAAAAACTGAACGACTATGAACGACGTGAAATTCTATCTCGACGCAGCCGAGAAAAAGATGCAAGAAGCCGTGGATTTCCTCGATGACACCTTGGCGCACATCCGTGCAGGTAAGGCCAACGTGAAGATTCTCGACGGTATCCGTGTGAACTATTATGGCAGCCCTGTGCCCATCGACAATGTTGCCAACGTGAGTACCCCCGACCAGCGCACCATTGCTATTATGCCCTGGGAACGCAACATGATTGGGACCATCGAGAAAGCGATTATCGACAGCAATGTGGGCATCATGCCCATCAATAATGGTGAGGTGATCCGTCTCAACATCCCTCCCTTGACCGAGGAGCGTCGCAAACAGCTGGTTAAGGACTCCAAGGCAGAGAGCGAGAAAGCCCGTGTGAGCATCCGCAATGCTCGTCGCGAGGCTATCGAGGGATTGAAGAAGGCAGTCAAGGATGGCATGAGCGAGGACGTCAGCAAGGATGGCGAGGACAAGGTCCAGAAGATTCATGACAAGTTCATGAAGAAGATTGACGAGATCTTTGCTGCCAAGGAAAAGGAAATCCTGACCGTATAACCAATTGAGCCCACAAGAGGCTCTATCGCATCGGTAACCGCGCTTCGCACGGGAAATTAATGAAATCAGTGATTTCCCGCACGCAGGGCGGTTATTATTGTTCGCAATCTCGGTAATGGACAAGGTCAAGCATATTTATCCACCTGTGCTGAACCGCTGGCATGATGCCACCTATTGGGTGGTTCTCGTGCTGGCGTGTGTGACGTTCATGGTGATGAATGTGTTCACGACCTTCAAGGAAGATGATATGGCCTTCTCGCTCGTTGAAGGTGAGTGGACCCCCGTACATTCCATACTGGATGTGCTGCGTTCCCATGTCAATGTGTTTTTCCACGCCAATGGTCGCACGGCTAACTTGGTCGCCTCGTTTTTTTGTGCCCTGTTGGGCAAGACAGTGTTCAACGTGTGCAATACCCTCGTGTTCGGCTTTTTAGCCCACATGATAAGTCTGTTGGCTACGGGTCGGAGGTCACTGTTGTCCCTGTCTGTGTTTCTTGTGGCGGTGGGTACTTGTTATCCTGTCCCAGGCGAGACTATGCTCTGGCTCGATGGCAGTTGCAACTACATGTGGGCGATTACCTTGTCAATGACCCTGGTTTACTACTTGTCGCGACCTCATCAAGCTCCATTGGGGTGGGGTAGAGGTGTGATGTTGTTGATGGCTGCGTTAATTGCGGGCAGTTTTAACGAGGCAACATCATTTGGGTTTCTTCTGGGACTTATTATCTATTATGTCATTAACCGCCACCGTATTGATCGCAGGGTTGTCATTGCGTTGTCTGGCTATCTGCTGGGCGTAATCCTCATTGTTGCCTCGCCAGGAGCATGGGCACGTGCAGTGGACGGTGATATTGTGGTAAATCTCCCATTGACCGATTTGTTACATAGTCGTTGGTTCATCTTTAGTGAGAAGATGCTGCGGTTTTATATCCCGGTAGTAGCTGTCATTGTGGGGATATTGGCCTTATTGCTGAGACGAGGAAAGGCTGTCAAACAAACCCCGTGGACTTTTGTCTTTCTGGGCCTGGCCGTGGTGTTGTTTGCTCTCGGTCAGACTCATGAGCGTGTTTATGCACCATTGTTTACAGTGGCTCTAATGATCTCTATCATTGCTGCGGACGTGCTGTTCAACCGCTGGCAGTGGGGGCGCATGGCGGTTATCATAGTCTGTTTGGGCCTTGCTGGTTTTACAGCGGCCCGTGGCCTCACTGAACTCAACCGTTACAAGGTATATGATAACCAGACTGTGAGCGAGATTCTTGCCGCTCCTGAGCAGGCCGTACTGCATGAGCGGGTGTATGATGGCTATAGTCGTTTCATCAAGCCGATGAATTACATTTCCACTAATTTCTTTGCCCATGAGGATATTTATCGTGCCTTCTATGGCAAGAAGAATGTGCAGTTCGTTAGCGATTCGGTCTATGTGCGTTACCATGAGGGACGATTGCTTGATGAGGCACAGGTTCTTCAACCTCGGGATGGCAGTTCAACGCTCTTTGGCCGTGTTTACATGTTTGATCATCAGGATTATATCGCTATCGGCCTAATGACAGATCAGTTGCCTAATAGCATGCAGACTGCCGAGTTACACGCAGTATCGATGGATTCCATTAGAACGGTCGAGGAACAACGTCGCCGCTATGACTATGGTATCAATATTGACTACGAACCTGTGGGATTTTATCCTCTTGACTATCAAGGTCAGCTTTACTTGATTTGTAAAAAGCCTCAATCATTGACGGGATACATTGTCTTCCCGATGAGTTTTACATTGAATACCCCTCCCGCGCTTTACACCCTCTACTTTTAATTCGGCTTCAACCTTATCGCGCTACAATAGCATCTTTTTCCCCCAGCAGGCTGTTATCGCCTTATCAATCGATAAATCAACAAAAAATGAGGAAAAATTTGGCAGATAGGGAAAAAAGCTATACCTTTGCACCGCTTTTTGGGAGATTCGCTAGCTCAGCAGGTAGAGCACATCCCTTTTAAGGATGGGGTCGTGGGTTCGAGCCCCACGCGAATCACAATGATTTTTACGCAGACAGTTGAGGTCTGCGTTTTTTTGTTTCTATCTCCCCTGCAAATGGATTCAATAAACAATCAGGCTCATGCCAACGACGTGGCATGAGCCTGGTAAATAAGTTGTATTGTTACCGATTAATTGTTCAAGATGATGTCGATTACGGCATTAATATCGGCGATGTTGGCTTCACCGTCACCATTGACATCCGAGCGTCCTTCTGTATTGTCTTGACCGCCCAAGATGATGTCAATCAGCAGGTTGACGTCGGCAATATTCACCTCTTCGTCACCATTCACGTCACCAATGATGGGATCGGGGTCGGGGTAATCAGGACCATCACCTCCGGGTTTGAACTCGTTCTCGTCAAGGTAAGTCATGCGACTGCGGATCCAATTCTCCACATAGTCCATCTCAGCTCTGATATCAAGTTTTTTCCAGTTGATGTCAGAGTCACCACTCCAGCGGCTCTCTTCGCGGTCAATAGCACCACAAGCGTCCAGATTGTTAATCATTGTGCGGAAGCGGTTAACCAGGCTGTCGGTGCTCAATACAGTCTCTCTCAGACTGCGATAACGCTCTGAAACCTGGTTGCGGTAAGAATTGACACCCATCATGTCCATCATGGGCAGGTTGCTTATCCACTTGATGGGGCGGTCAGGCTTGATGAGTTCGGGAGTTTCCCATTCAGGAGCGATATTGCCACCGAGGCTGATGTCGAGATCCCAGGGAATCATGGTGATGCGCTTGTTGTCCTGGCAGTCATAGCAAGCATAAAAGATATTCTTGCTCTCGTTGTCAAGGGCTTGGATGGTGCCAATGAAGATGTAGTAATCCTGCATTACGGGCAAGTCAAAGTAGTATTTTGCACTGTCGGCGCGCAATTTGAGGTTGGCGTCGGCCCTGCCAGCAAACATGACAGCATTGTACATGGGGTCCCAGTGCACCTTACCTATCTCATCATAGTCGGGATACTTCATCAGGAAGCCATCCCAAGAGGTCATGTTGGGGTTGTAATTTTCCACATCAGGTTCGCTCATGGTCACTGTGCGTGTCCATGTTGTGGCTTCCCACATCAGACCATGGAAAATCTCGTTCTCTTCATCATAGCGCTTGAGCTTGAGCTGCTTGCGGTCAATGGGTTCGCACATGCTGTAGAATCCCATGTACTCACCGTTGAGCAGCATCTCTACCATTTGACCACGCGAACCATTGCGGGCATTGGGCAGGCTGTCTGCATACCAGGGGCGGCGAGCCATGTCGAGCCACAGGTCGGTGCTCACGCGGTTGCGCACGCGCAGCATGTCCCTCTGTCCACCATCCAGCAGCCAGGTGTTGTCGTCGCGCAGGCCGAAGAAGCGGTGGTTCTCCTTGGTAGAGTCCTCGGAATTCAGGAACTTGATGCGGTAGTTGAGCTTGTGGGCGTTTCCGTGATTGGTCGAGTGACCACGTCTCTTGATTTTGGCAAACATGGGTTCGGCAAGTGCTGAGTCGGGTTCGCTGACTATAACCGAGGCATAGCTATAATAGTCTGTGAAGTTGCCATAGAGCTCGACAATGGGCAACCAAGTGAAGGTGATGTAACCCGTGAGCTGGATGGTGTCATTAAGCTGGGCGGTAACCGTGTACTTCTTGCCGCCGACTACATTCTCAAACACACACTCGTCACCACTGGCAATGGTATCGCCCTCAATGGCTAACTCGCTGATAGAGTCTCCATAGTTGATTGTGGCAGTGAAATCATTACCAAAGTTGGATTGCGGAATACTACACAGCCACATGTTGTTAAGGCTGTCAAATGCCGCACGGTGGCCACCGATGTTGAGCGCTTGACCCCATGAGGTCATTGCTACTAACATAAGTGCCAATGTTGAAAATAATTTCTTGTACATAACGAAGATAGATGATGATAATTTTGTTGTTCTTTGATATTTGGCGACAAAGATAGTAAAAAAGTATTTACCACGGGTTTTGCAGCCGAATATTTCTATGAATATTCATGAAAATGACGGGTTGCGGTTAGCAAATGCCCATGTGCAGCGACTATTCTTGCATCATTTCTGCTAATGAGCTGTCGTGTAGCTTGCTGCGCGTTTTAAGCATTTTTTAAGAATTAAAATCTATATATTTTTCACTTTTTATATATCCCATCCGCTAAAAAAGAAGTACTTTTGCTTGCTTGAACAAAAACAACTGGAAAATCACTCAACCACAATGAAAATATTCACCAACGATGGATTGCGCCGTATAGGCGACCGTACCCTTGAAAAAGAGAACATCATGATGCTTGACCTCATCGAACGCGCCGCCTCGGCTGTGTCCTATGAGCTTATTTCGCGTTGGCGCACCTCTAAGCGCTTCGTTATCTTCGCCGGCCCTGGTGATAATGGTGCCGACGCTCTTGCAGTAGCACGCATGATGTACGAACAGGGGTATCGCCCCGAGGTCTATCTATTCAACATCAAGTCTGCAATGTTGTCTGATTGCTGCCTTACTAACCGTGACCGCCTCATCGAGACCGCTGGTGATGACATCGACTTCATTGAGGTCGTTCGTAACTTCAATCCGCCAGTGCTCGACGAGAATGATGTAGTGGTTGACGGTTTGTTCGGCAATGGCCTGCGTACACCGCTTCGTGGTGGTTACACTTCGTTGGTACAATACATTAATGCCAGTGGAGCCTATGTGGTTTCGATCGACATCCCCTCGGGTATGTTCGGTGAGTGGAATATGGGCAATGACCGCCGTAACATCATTCATGCCAATCTCACCTTAACCTACCAGAGTAAGCGTCTCGCCTTCTATTTTTCAGAGAATGCAGAGTTCGTCGGTGAGTGCAAAGTATTGGACTTGGAACTCGACCGTGAGAGCCTTGCGCGTACCCCGACTGATTTCTACCTCATCGAGCGTGAGGATGTGCATGAAGTGATGCATCCCCGCAACCCCTTTGTCAACAAGTATGACAACGGCACGGTGCTGCTCATCGCAGGTAGCTATGGCATGATGGGTGCGGCGGTGTTGGCTGCTCGCGGGGCCCTGCGTGCAGGTGCCGGATTGGTCACGGTGCATGCGCCTCGTTGCGGTTATCAGGTGCTGCAAACTGCTGTACCCGAGGCGCTTTTTGAACCCGACCGCAATGAGATCGTGACAACATCCATCGACCTGCGTCACACCTACAGTGTGGTCGCCCTGGGTCCTGGCATGAGTGTCAATGATGATACACTCGAGGCTGTCCACCAGTTCATCATGAACTTCAAGCGTCCTTGCCTCATTGATGCCGATGCACTCAACTGCATTGCCCGTCGTCCCATGCTGCTCCGCAGCATTCCACCACGTTCGGTGATTACGCCTCACGCCATTGAGTTTGACCGCCTCTTCGGTGAACACCACACCGACGAGGAGCGCCTCAAGAAGGCCCTTGATGTTTCCAAAATTTACAACATTACCATTGTCCTTAAGGGTCACTACACGATGACCGTGCGGCCCGACAGCAAGGTGTATGTCAACAGCAGTGGTAATGCCGGTATGGCAACGCCAGGCAGTGGTGACGTCTTGACGGGTGTCATCTCGGCTCTCATTGCCCAGAATTATCAGCCCGATTGGTCGGTTGTCCTTGGTGTATATCTGCATGGTTTGGCAGGCGACTTGGCAGCACAGGAGCATGGCACCTACGGCATGGTAGCCAGCGATATCGTCGATAACTTGGGCAAGGCTATCATCGAAGTGATGAAATAACCTGCATCACTTCAGTGCCTGAATAATAAAAATAAATGACTGGTAGTCAATCGACTATCAGTCATTTATTGTACCTGAAGTGGGACTTGAACCCACACGGCCGCAATGGCCAAGGGATTTTAAGTCCCTCGTGTCTACCGATTCCACCATTCAGGCATCAGTTGTTATTACGGCTGCAAAGATAGTATTTTTTGGTGAAACAAAAAGTCAAAAAGCGATTTTTTTATCTCTTTGTGGGCTTACTCTTCATTCACCAAGTCCAGCAATGTGATGTCTGGGGTGCTTGACTGTTGGGCTTCGCGCAGTTTGGAGATTCGCTTTAATAGTTTGTCAAAGCGCTTGTCGGCATGGATGATGAAGTTGGTATTGCCATAGTCGGTCAGCGCATTAATGGCCGAGTTGACGGTCAACTCATCTGGGTCACATGCGGGTTGATAGGCTTTCACATCCTCATTGTCCTGATAGATGGCCGTGAGCAGGCCGGCATTCATTAGCCTGGTTAGTATCTTCTCGGCCAGAGAACCAGGGATGCCATATTCATTAATAAGTTCGCTCAGGGTCAACGCTTTCTCATGACGTTTAAATTTCCTGGTTGCTAAGGTGAGCACAGCGATAGCCATTTGGTTGGAGTAGGTCTGGGAGGCTTCCTTGGCCTTGTCACGGTAGGCAAAGCTGTCGAAGTTCTGGCAAGCATAGGTCAGTACTGCACCCGATAGCGCAATGAGCCATGACAACTGCATCCACACCAGTACTAATGGCAGGAATGCAAAGCTACCGTAGATGGCGTTGTACTTGGAAACATAGACTTGACCGGTGACAAATAGCCATTGCACTACTTGAAAGAGCGATCCCGCCAGCACGCCGGTAAACATGGCGTACTTGAACCGGACCCTGGTGTTGGGTATCATGTAGTAGGCAGCTGTGAAGATGATCCATGATATCACTGTTGGCATGAATTCCAGCAACTTCTGTAGCATGGGTGATAGCGGGTTGCCCTCAAATACCCGTTGCACAGCATCACTCATGAATATAGTGATGCCGGCCGAGCATACCATGAGCACAGGCAGGAGCAGGAACAGGGCGGTGTAGTCGGTGAATTTGTGCCGCAATGAGCGCATGTTGGTCACGCCCCACACGTGATTGAATGTGTCTTCCACATTGCTCAACAACGAGATCAAGGTCCATAGCAGGAAGATCAGTCCGATACCAATAAATATCCCTTGAGACGCTTGAGACAGGTAGTTATCTACATAGGTCAGTGCGTTCTGTAGCGCCTCGCGCTGAGCGGGGAAGTACCGGAACAACTCGCTCTGCAACAGGTTCTGGAATCCAAACCCACGGGCAATGGCAAATAGCATTGCCAATGCGGGAACGACAGCCAGCACCGTGTTGTAGGTGAGTGCGTAAGAGCGCATCTGCAAGTCGCGGTCGAGGAATGAACGAATGCTGAGGTTAATGATTTTCAGAGCCTTGACAGTCCATGATGGCTTGGTGTCGCTCCACACGCCATGGATGCAGTACTGGATGTTCTGCATGATGCGTTGCCACAGGCTGTCTTTATTCTCCTTGCTCATCCCTTTGCGACATCAGGAAGGGAGGGTGTGTCATTGTTCTGCCGCATGAGTGTACTTGATTGACCCTGGCGGTGAAAATATGACACGCCCTCCCTACGTTTTTTTTGTTCTATTAAAGGTTATCGAGCGACTCCTTGATCAAGTCAAAGATACCGTCGATTGTGCCCAGACCGTTGATGGCGAGGTACTTGCCCTGCTCCTCATAGTAAGCCTTCAAGGGCGAGGTCTGGTTGTGGTAAGTGTCCAGGCGCTTGCGAGCCGTCTCTTCGTTGTCGTCCGAGCGTCCACTCTGCTGGCCGCGCAGCAGAATGCGCTTGATGAGCTCCTCTTCGGGAACTTCCAGACCCACAACTGCATCAATCTGGGTGCCACGGTCGGCAAGCAGTTGTTCGAGAGCCTCGGCCTGAGGTATGGTACGGGGGAAACCGTCAAAGATGACGCCTTCTTGGATCTTATCCTTGTTGTCGTCAAGAACTTGAGCTAAGATGTCGATGATGAGCTCGTCGGGGACGAGTTGACCTTGGTCGATATAGCCCTTGGCGGTCTTGCCAAGTTCAGTTCCGCGCTTGATGTTGTCGCGTAACACGTCGCCAGTCGAGATGTGGAACAGTTTGTAATGGTCGATGAGCTTATCGCTCTGGGTGCCTTTGCCCGATCCGGGGGCACCAAAAATAACAATGTTCAACATAATTAATGAAAAATCTTGAGTTCTCTATATTATCGTTTTATATATATTATTATAGGTATATTTCACTTTAGGCCTTTTGAGGGGGCATAAAGTCTTATTCCTCCTTCAGCACATAGATGTCTGCCAGGTTGCGTGCAAGACCATCCAGGTCCAGTCCGTAGCCCAGGATGAACTTGCTGGGTATCTCAAATCCCACATATTCGGGAGCTTTGCCGACGGTGAGGGCATCGGGCTTGAACAGCAGCGATACCATTTTGACCGACTTGGGATTGTGCTTGGCCAGCTCCTTGCGGAGTTGCTCGGCGGTCACGCCACTGTCGATGATGTCCTCAACAATGATGACCGAACGGCCCGTGATGTCCTCGCTCAAGCCCATGATTTCTTTGACCTTTCCCGTTGATGACATCCCCTCATAGGACTTGAAGCGGATGAAGGTGATTTCGGCATCATGCAGGTTGCATGCGCGGAACAGGTCGGCCGCAAAAATAAAGGCTCCATTGAGTACACACAGGAACAAGGGCTTCTCGGTAGCATAGTCACGCTTGATCTCCTGAGCAAGTCGGTACACTTGCTTGGCAATCTCTTCTCGTCTGATGTAGGGCTCAAACGTCAGACCCTGGTAGGTTACTTCTTCCATTTGCTTACAGAATTAAAATGCAAAGGTACAAAGAAGTTTTCAGTTATGGGTTTTCGGGAGTGTTTTTTTTATAGCAAGCCACAGGCTTGCAATACCTCGACAGGCCGCGGGGCAGCCGTCGGGTGTATTGCGAGCCTGTGGCTCGTGTTGCGGGGGGAGTTACTTGGCGACCTTCTCGAGGCGCTTCATCATGGCGAACATGAAGATGGCTGCAACGAGGCAAACGCCCAGGAATACACTCCAGCATACCCACAGGGGCACCTTGCCCCACAGTGCGCCACCCACCAGTACAAGCTGGTTGCCCAAGGCGGTCGATACGAACCAGCCACCCATCATGGCACCCTTGTACTTGGGAGGAGCCACCTTGCTGACAAATGAGATGCCCATGGGCGAGAGCAGCAGTTCGCCGAATGTCAGCACCAGATAGACGCTGATCAGCAGGTTGGGTGTCACGTCGGCCACATGCTGGCCCACGAGATTACCGCTGGCATCAGGTGCCTGTTGAGGCATGGGCAGTCCTACCGAGGCAAACGCCATGATGGCATAAGCGACGGCGGCGACAACCATACCATAGGCAATCTTTCTGGGAGCCGAGGGCTCCTTGCCCTTGCTGGCCAGCCAGCTGAAGATGGCCATTGAGACGGGAGTCAAGGCTACGACATAGAACGGGTTAAACTGCTGGAAGATAGGAGCGGCAACATCGATGCTGCCCGTGGTGCGGGTGTACTTGTGGTACAAGATACCCAGCGCGGCCAGGATGATGGCTCCCGAGATGCCCTTGCCCTTGGCCGTCTTGCTCTGGAACAGCGAGAAGCCGGCATAGACGATAACGATGACCAGCACGAGGTTCCACACGTCAAATGCCATGCTCTGCAAGCCGCTGGCCGAGTTGGCCGTGAACTCGTCGGCAAAGAAGGTGAGCGACAAGCCATTCTGGTGGAATGCCATCCAGAAGAATACCACTACAGCAAAAACAAGGCACAGTGCTATGATGCGCTGCTTGGTCTCGTCCTTGCTCAGTTCGGGCTCCTTCACAGCGTTAGCGCCATCGGTCTTGAGGGCGTCTTTCTTGCCACCCTCGGCATGACGGAAGGTGCTGCGGAAGGCATAGTAAATGGCAATAGACAAGACGAGCGAGGCACATGCTACGGCAAACGAGAAGTGGTAAGCATCATTGGACGAGAAGCCCCAAACGGTCTCGGCATACTCCTTGATCTTGACGGCTGCCGTCGGAGCAAACAGGGCACCGATGTTGATGGCCATATAGAAAATCGAGAAGCCTGCGTCACGCTTGGCTGCATATCGTGTGTCGTCATACAGGTTGCCCACCATCACTTGCAGGTTGCCCTTGAACAGGCCAGTTCCCAGTCCGATGAGCAGTAGTGCGCCAATCATCACAATCAGTGCTAAGGTGTTACCACCCAGGGGCACCGACAGCAGCAAGTAGCCCAGGAACATGATGATGATACCGATGGTCACCATCTTGCCGTAGCCAAACTTGTCGGCCATCCATCCGCCAATCAGCGGCAAGAAATACACGACCATCAGGAATGAACTGTAGATGGTGCCGGCAACTGCCGGGGAGAGGCCATAGTTGGCCCTGAGGAACAGTGCGAACACGGCTATCATCGTGTAGTAGCCGAAGCGTTCACCTGTGTTGGCCAGTGCCAACGCAAAAAGTCCTTTAGGTTGTCCTTCAAACATAATATCTTCTTTTTAATTGAGAATCCAGAAAACCTAGATGTGCTAGATTTTCCAGATTCTCATGATGGATATATAACAATGTGTTGTATAGTGATTACTCCTTCTCGCCGGTAACACGCTCCAGCCAGCTTACCATACCCCACATCACGCCCATGGCGACGAGGCAGATAACCAGGAATACGGCCCAGCACATCCACAGCGAGGGCATCTTGTTGAGCATAACCGGGCCAATCCAGATGAACAGGTTGCCCAGTGCGGTGGCACCCAGCCACAAGCCCTGGCAGATACCCTGCAGGTGCTTGGGAGCGATCTTTGAAACAAACGACAGACCCAGCGGCGAAATGAACAGCTCGGCGACAGTCAGGAAGAAGTAGGTGGCAATGAGTACCCACCACTGTGACTTCATGGCTGCTTGCTGCTCGATGCCCAGGGCACGGAAGTCCTCACCGTTGGGATAACCGGCGCTCATGCTGACAAGCACGAGGAACAGGTAAGCCAGACCAGTGATGCCCATACCGATGACAATCTTCCTGGGGGTTGAGATGGCCTTGCCTGCCTTGGCCAGCGAGGCAAAGATCCACATGATAATCGGCGTGAGCACGATCACAAAGAACGGGTTCACGGCCTGCCAGATTTCGGGAGCAATGCTGTCGGTGATCACATAGTCACGAGCAAATACCGACAACGACTGGCCATTCTGGTGGAATGACAGCCAGAAGAAGACGCATACGCCCAGCACGGCAAACAAGGCGGCCATGCGCTGCTTGATCTCCTTGGCCATAGCACGCTTCTCCTCGGGGGTATATTCCTCGACAGCGGCAGCCTCTTTCTTGGCGGGAGTCGGGAAGATCTTCTTGAAGGCCATGAAGATGACCAGCGAGATGAACATAGCGACTACCGATGCAATGAAGCTGTAGTGAACGCCAGTGTTGAACACCTCAAGGTAGTTGTTGCAAGCAGCTCCCATGTCGCCAGCGCTGAATCCGGCGGGGTTGGCCTTCTCCATCAATGCGTTGAGGTTGGTCATCTGCTCGGCACCCATCTTGGCGGCATCGTTCAGGTACTGGTGGCACAATGCGGGAAGACCTGCATCATAGACCATACCCTTGACGCCCAACCACCACTGACGCAGCAACGGAGCAACGAACGGGGCTACCAGACCACCAATGTTGATGAATACATAGAAAATCTGGAAGCCTGAGTCACGGCGTTCCTTAATGGCCTTGATCTCTTCGGCACTCTTGTGTTGGGCAACGGCATCGGCCTCCATGTTGTCATACATCTGACCCACGATAGCTTGCAGGTTACCCTTGAACAGACCGTTACCAAATGCAATCAGGAACAAAGCCACACAGGTGAACACCAGCAGCCACATGTGGTTGCCAGCCGAGTGGACAACAGGAATCGAGAGCAGCACGTAACCGAGAGCCATGATGACGAGGCCCCACTGGATGGTGCTCTTGTAATTCTGAGTACGGTCGGCAATGAAACCGCCCACGAGACTCAATACGTAGATACCAGCATAGAATACGGCATAGATGACTCCGGCAACGCCCTCGTCAAGGCCGAACTTGGAGCACAGGAACAGCAGCAGCACGGCATTCATGATGTAGTAGCCGAAGCGCTCGCCCATGTTGCTCAACGCGGCGGGGATTAGACCCTTGGGATGGTTCTTAAACATAATCTGTTAGGTTTTTTTTGATTGGTTAATTATTAATAATGTTGTAGATTGTCTTATTGGGTGCGGGCTTGGAAGGCGATGGCATAGGCTCTGATTTGCTTCACCATGGCCAGCAGGCCGTTGCTGCGGGTGGGCGAGAGGTGCTCCCTCAAACCAATGCGCTCGATGAAGTACAGGTCGGCGTCGAGCACTTCCTGGGGCGTGGCGCCGTCGAGCACGCGCACCAGCATCGAGATGATGCCCTTGACGATGATGGCATCGCTGTCGGCCTGCAGGCGCATGCGGCCGTCGATGCAGTCGGCCTGGAGCCACACGCGGCTCTGGCAACCGTCAATCAGGTTGTCGGCTGTCTTGTACTGCTCGTCGAGCGCTGGCATGGCGTTACCCATGTCGATGATGACACTGTAACGGTCCATCCAGTCGTCCAGACCCTCAAATTCCTCAATGATTTCGTCTTGTCTGTCGTTGATTTCTGACATGAATATCGATATATGTTTTGGTTTAACCTCCAAAGATAGTTTATTTTTTTGAATTGATGTGTTTTCGGCCCCATAAAAATTCTAATTACCATAAAAAAACAAATCCCGCAGAGGAATTTCCTTGCGGGATTTGGATGTGTTGGTTCTATCTTGCTTAGAAGAAATCGATGAGGTGTTTCTGCACCTTGGTAGCCTTGGTGAGGATGTTATAGATGTTGCGCGGGTTAGCAAAGATCTGGGCACCGCGGCTCTGAGAGTAGCGGTTATCGAGCTCTTCCTTGGTAGGCTTGCGCTCGGCCTTCTCCTGCTTAACAATCTGGTAAACATACACAGCATCATCACCCTTGATGGGACCCTGGAAGGTACCCTGCTTGCCAGCGGCAATGCGACCCTGGATCTTGGGCTCAATGGTGGGTACACCCGAAGTGAAGACCACTCTTGCGGTGTCGACCTTCACGCCCATCAGCGATGCGTATCCGGCAACGTCCTTGGCCTTGCCCTGGTACTGCTTCATCAGGTCATCACCCTTCTTGCTGTTGCGCACGCGTTGAGTGAGCATGTCCTTGCCCTGAGTGAAATTGTAGGGCAGATAACCATCGCTGTAGATGTCGTCGATAGCAACGGCAATCATAACGTTGTTGTTGTCGCTGAAGATGGGCGATACTTGACCCTTCTTGTTGTCATAGGCCCACTTAATGGCCTTGCGGGAGTCCTTAATGCCGCCCTGGCCATACGCGCCCAGACCGAGCTGAGCAGTGCTGGGGGAGATCATCATCTCAACAGCATTGTAACCAGCCTTGGCTGCGTTTTCCTCAAATTCCTTGATGGTCTTGTTCTTGTTCAGGTAGGCCTGGAACTTATCGCGCAACTCGTCACTGGTCTTGGTGCTTGCGTATGCGTCATAGGACACAGTTGCCAGCGTGTAGAACGTCTTGGCGGCTTTCTTATCATTTACCTTGAGCAGGGTGGCTCCCTGGTCGTTGCTCATGTAAGTGAAGTAAACACCAGTAGTGGCGTTGGCAATCTTGGCCTTCATCGAGTCGGGGGCGTTGAAGATGCGCTGCCACTCGCTCAACTTGCCGTCAGCCTTCTGGGGATAAGCCTTCTTGATGTCGTCAAGGGTCTTGCCGGCATTCAGCTGGTCGAGGACGGCTTTCTGGGTCTTGGCATCGCCTTGGATAACAACATAACCCAGGTCAACGGAGTCGAGGCTCACTTGCTTGTTGATGAGCTTGTACATCACGTGGTGGTTACCCACGGTGCTGTCGCGACGGGTGGTGCCCACCTCGGCGCTGGCAAAGAAGTCGCGCACCTTGGCGGGGAGTTCCTTCTGGAGCATCTTGGCAGTGTCGATCTGCACGGTACCCAACAGGCGGACAGAGTCAACACCACGACCCTTCTGCAAGGCAAGGTAAGCAGCATCGGCAACCTTGTTGGCAGCGGCGATATCCTCCTGGCTGGGGTCAATGTTCACGGCGATGTAGTGGATCGTGCGCACTTCTTCGTCAATCTTGAACATCGGTTTCAGCTTCTGCCACTCGGCCTTGAGTTCCTCGTCGGTTACTTTATACTTGTCGTCTGGAAGCGTTGAGTAATCCTTCTTGGCAAAGGTGACCACGTTGGTGATAGCCTCGTCTTCGGCCATCTGGGCGCGGTCCAGATCGTTGGCCTGCATACAACCTGCCATCAGGTTCTGCAGCTTGGCGAACATGTATTGCTTGGTGATGTCATCCTTGAGTTTGTTCCACTGGTTGCGGAGTTCTGCTACCTGGGCTTCCTGAACACCCTGCTTGCCAGGGTTCATGATGAAGTCATAGAGGTCAGCAGGCGACTTGGCGCCAACCTGCTGGGCGAACTGCATGACTGCGGGGGCGGGATTCTTGCCAATCATCAACTGGCTGATCTCGTTGTCGCTAACGGTGATGCCCAACTTTTCATACTCCTGCTCCAAGAGTTTCTCGTTGATCATCTCGTCCAGTACCTGCTGCTGACGCAGGGCTGCGTCCATCTGCTGGTTGTTTTGCTGGTCGTCAGCGGCTTCTTGCTCCACGCGATGTTGGAAAGCCATAATGTCAATTTTCTCATTGCCGACTTTTGCGGCTGCGCTGTTACCACCGGAACGACCGATGGCCTCGATACCTACCTCGATGATAAAAGCGATCAAAGCGGCACCGATTACGATGGCAAGGATTTTTTTCCTCTGCCTAATTTTCTCTAATGTAGCCATTTACAATTATTTTTATTACGTTATTTCATTCGGTTTTAGGGCTTTTCGCCAAATAAACACGCAAAGGTAGTTATTTTTTACATTATACCAAAAAAGTTGGCATTTTTTCTTCCTTTTTTCTCATTTAACCCATTTTATGCTATGGTATTGCAGTGATAATTTTAGGTGATTTTAGCATTATTTTAGATGTTCGGATTGGGTGGGTTGACAATTTATTGTTAAATTTGCGGTTAATATTAATGTGAATGGCATGCCGCTCTCGGTGTGGGAGCGCTAACTATCAAGAAAATAACTAAATAGCAATATATGAAAAAGATTAAGAGAGTCTTGTTATCTGCGCTCGTGGCTGCTCCTGTGGTTGCAGTTGCTCAGCCAGGTGTGTTGTCGGGCGAGGCCGCGGGATATCTCCAGCGCGGTAAGCTGATGTATGAGTCCCGCAACTATGTTGGGGCTATCGACCAGCTTGAGCACATGAAACGCCTGCCTGGTGATGCCTCGATGCGAGAGCAGGCCGATTACTACATCGCTATGAGCAAGTTTGAGCGTGGCGAGGAATCGAGTCTTGATGAGCTGTTACGTTTCATCGATCAGTACCCTGCATCGGCGCTCGCCATGGAGGCCCAGATGAAGGTGGGCAATTATTATTTCTACCGTGGGCAGTGGGAAAGCGCCCTGTTGAGCTACTCAATGGTGCGTAATCGCTCATTGGATCTCGACAGCGATGAGGATCTGCTTTATCGCCGTGCCTACTGTAACCTGCGGTTGGGCAACTATCGAGAGGCCGAACACCAGTACTATGAATTGGAGAAGAGCCGCCGATATGGTGGCGCCTGTGATTTCTATAAGGCTTATTTGGACTATGCCCAGGGCGACTATGATGCGGCCCAGGAGCGCTTTGAACACATCCCACGGGAGAGTGAGTTGGGCACTCAGTCCCAGTACTATCTTACCCAGATTGATTACAACAAGAAGCATTACCGTCAAGTAATCGAAAATGGCAAGCAGCTACTTGATGCGCACATGAACGACTACTTTGACGCTGAGCTCAATCGACTGGTGGGCGAGAGCTACTATCACTTGGGCAACGATACCGAGGCACGTGCCTACCTGCGCCGTTATCTCAACAATCCTGAGGGAGAACCTTACCGCACCGCTGCTTACACCATGGGTGTGCTCGATTACCGCAATGGTAACTATCAGGCAGTCGTGAACGACATGCTGCATGTCACTGATGGCAGTGACGCCCTCACGCAGAGTGCTTATCTCTACATGGGTCAGGCCAAGCGCCAGCTTCATGACTTGAACGGTGCAAACATGGCCTTCCAGCAGGCGGCTATGATGGACTATGACAGGACTGTCAAGGAAACGGCCTACTACAACTATGCCGTCGGCGTGAGCAAGGGTGCACGCACTCCGTTTGACAAGAGTGTTGACCTGTTTGAGGACTTCCTTAACCAGTATCCCAACTCGCGTTATAAGGATAATGTTGAGGGTTATCTGGTGGATGCCTACATGAGCACCAGTGATTACCAGCGTGCCCTCACGAGCATCAACCGCATCAAGAAGCCTGGAGCCAAGGTGCTCAAGGCCAAGCAGAACGTTCTCTACAATCTGGGTGTGCAGGCCTTGCACAACAACCGTAATAGCGAGGCCGCTAACTACTTCAAGCAGGTCATTGATGTGGGTAACTATGACAAGACTGCCCTCAACGAGAGCCGCCTGTGGCTTGCCGAGGCACAGTATCGCAGTGGCAACTATAAGGAGGCTGCCAGGTACCAGCAGGAGTATGTCAACAATACTAACAAGAGTGATGAGAACTATGGCATTGCCCAGTATAACTTGGGCTATAGTCTGTTGAACCAGAACCGCTATGCCGAGGCTAAGACGGCGTTCCAGAATGCTGTTGCCAGTAAGCAGTTGTCCAGTGAAATGTCGGCCAGCGCCTATCAGGGCATCGGTCAGGCGCAGTATTACTTGCGCGACTTCAGTGGTGCGCAGGCATCCTATGACCAGGCATTAAAACTCGACAAGAATACCAGTGGTGACTATTCGATGTTCCAGAAGGGCATCATGATGGGCCTTAATAAGCAGTATAGCGAGGAAATCAAGCAAATGGACGAATTCGTTAAGACGTACCCCAAGAGTGATTTCGCTCCCCAGGCAATGCTTGAGAAGGGTAACGCCCAGGCGTTGCTCGGCAAGAATAACGAAGCGCTTGACACCTATGCCGCCTTGCTCAAGAGCTATCCCCGTAGCGTCGAGGCCCGCAAGGGTCTGCTGCAAACTGCGCTGGTCAACAAGAGTG
The DNA here is from genome assembly GCA_947165675.1 of uncultured Prevotellaceae bacterium. Classification (GTDB taxonomy): domain Bacteria; phylum Bacteroidota; class Bacteroidia; order Bacteroidales; family Muribaculaceae; genus Sodaliphilus. The sequence goes on along the minus strand of CAMVBJ010000004.1, from coordinate 84,282 downwards.
CTGGCAACGAGGATGCTGCAATCGATGCTTACAAGAAGGTGATTCGTCAGTATCCCACCAGCGATGAGGCTCAGGCCGCTGCCGAGGATATGAAGCTGATCTACGCCGATCGCGGTCAACTTGCCGAGTTTAGCAAGTTCCTCAATAGTGTGGCCAATGCGCCCAAGATTGATGTCAATGAGGTTGAGCGCTTAACCTTTGATGCTGCCGAGAAGGCTGCCATCAGTGACAAACCCTCGATCGACAAATTGCAACAATACATCAAGGACTATCCCGGTGGCGCTTATGTTGCCAAGGCCAAGTACTACATGGCCCGCTACTATTATGGCAAGGGTAATTACAACGATGCGATGACAGCTATCAGCGAGGCGCTGAAGGGCGGAGGCGATGCCTCCTATGCTCAGGATGCCCTTGCCATGCGCAGCGACATTCTTGCGCGCCAGGGCAAGTATGAAGAGGCCATGAAGAGTTACAATGAGCTTGCCGAGCGTGCCACCAGTGAGGATAACCGCACGCTGGCCCAGTTGGGTGCCATGCGGGTGGCCAAGCAGATGGGTGACTGGAAGCAAGTTCAGTCCATCGCCGGCACCTTGCTCAATCGTGGAGGACTCACTACCAACGAAGAGAAGGAGGTGACTCTCGACCGCGCCCAGTCGCTGGCCCAGATTGGCAACACCAAGGAAGCCGAGGCTGCTTTCCGCTCGCTGGCAAAGGATGTCAATAGTGAATATGGCGCTCAAGCCTCTTATGAACTCTCTCGCATGCAGTATGAGATGGGTAACTATAAGGGTGCCGAGGAAACCGTCAATGCCCTCATCGATTCGGGCACGCCTCACAGCTACTGGTTGGCTAAAAGCTTCCTCACGCTTGCCGACGTTTACTACAAGAAGGGTGACGTCGCCCAGGCACGCGAGTACCTCCAGAGTCTCAAGAGCAACTATCCTGGCAAGGACAAGGACATCTTTAACGAGATTGATTCGCGTCTCAATAAGTGGAAAGGCGGTAGCGCCAGCTCAACAACCAACTCCAGCACCGACAACGGCAAGAAGAAGGGCGTGAAGAGTACCAAGAGCAAGAATTAATCAATTACCCTGCACATTACACATTAAGAATATTATGAAGAAGATATATATAGCCATGTTGCTGGCCGCATTCTCCATCCATGGGACGTGGGCGCAGGACAACAAGCAGAACCTGAACAAGGAAATCACCCTCGAGAAAGACATTGCTCCACTCGAGAAGAAGGCTGTCAAGAAAAACGAGCTCCCCAAGGTCAAGAAGCCTGTCTCCACAGGAACCAAGACCCAGCTGGGCTACAGCGACCTGACGACGCCCATCGAGGTGCCAACTTCTATCCCTACGCTCTTGCCCTATGGCTACCGCACGGCTCACAACTTCAGTGACAAGCGCGGTTACCTCACCGTGGGTGGTGGAACTCAGGCCAACTTCGTTGTGGATTTTGGTTATCGTATTATCGACAGGGAGAGTGAGCAGTTGGGCGTCTGGCTGAATCACAATAGCACCTGGAACAGCAAGAACAATTCTAAGGTGATCACCTATTCCGATAACCGCAATAAACAGAAGTTTAACGACAACACTCTGGGTGTTGATTACAGCCGTATCATGGATGCTGGCACCCTGACGTTGGGCCTCAAGAGCCACATCGATAACTACAACTACTATGGTGGCTGGAACATGTATGATGCCCTGACCTATGATGCGACGGGTATGAGTCATGATGTCCGCATCACTTCTCCCTATAATTGGGACAGCGACAAGCAGACCTTCTTTGACATCAATCTGGATGCTGGCTGGAAGAGCCAGTTCATGCTGCGCGATAATCCCTTGAAGTACAACATCGGTCTGCAGTACGGCCATGCCAGCCATGACAAGTCTTTCAGCGACCTGTATGATCACGGAGTGCATGACAACTGGGGAATCATCAACCTGGGTGGCACCTATGACATCACCGAACTTACTACTGCGGGCTTGGGTATCAAGGGAGAGTACCTGCGCCGTGGCTCCAAGGCTAAACTGGACAGCGATAATGACCTGTTCGACGAGGCGGGTATGATTACTATATCGCCCACTTACACCATTCGTGGTGACATGTTTAAGGTGCAGTTGGGACTGAATGGCCACATCAGCTTCAGCGACGGTGCGGCTTTCCGCATCTCGCCTAACGTGCGCGCCAACTTAGCTCTTGTCGATGGCTTCTCGGTGTTTGGAAACGCCTTGGGTGGCAAGGCTCTCGGTTATCGTCAGGGCAAGCACTTTGTCAATTACCGCTATGACAATCCCCTGTTGCTCTATGGCAGCGTCTATACGCCCATCGATGCCGAGGGTGGTATCAAGATAGGTCCCTTCAAGGGATTGAGTGCCAAGGTGTCGATTGGCTATGCCATTGTCAAGGGTGAGCCGGGCATTATTTATAATTACCATGCGACCAGTGGTTTGCTCCCATCCGACATCACTCTGGTTAGCCGCGATGCCCAAGTGGGTCTCTACTCGGGCTTCATGAGCTCATATCATGTGATCAACAGCCGTGGCTACTATCTTAACGCCGAAGTCAATTACAAGTTCCGCAACCTTGTCGAGGCAACTGCCAGTGTCAAGCACGCTCCACACGATAATGAGCTCTACGTTACCGATAAGTACTATAACGGTTACAAGATGGGCGTCGATCGCGCTTCGACTGTGGCCAATCTTGACATCAAGGTCAAACCCTGGCGCCCCTTGTCGCTTAACGTCGGTCTTGAGTACCGTGGTGGCCGCATGGCACTTTTCGGTGAACTGCCCTTCTATTATGGTGAAAACCAGACTATCCAGTCCTACACATTCGAGAATATGGACGATGTCATTAACCTGCACGCTGGTGCCAACTACCGTCTCAACAGCAACCTGAGCCTGTGGCTCCAGGCCCACAACCTGTTGAACCGCCGCTACGACCTGCTCTACGGCATGGGAGCACAGCGTGTCGGATTCATGATTGGCGCCAGCCTCACCTTCTGACAAGGACCACACGAATAGATACACAAAAAAATCGTGACGTAGGGCTCAACCCCAGGTCACGATTTTTTGTTGCTCCTTGTGTGGGTTTATCCCAGGGTGGGGAGGGCGTCGCTGTGCTGGGCGAAGGCCTCAGCGGCTTCACAGCGGCACTCAAGGCCACGGAAGTGTTCCATCGTCTTGTGCCAGTGATAGATCTCGTCCATGTGCTGGCTCACGTGGCAGTTGCATGCCTCGTGTTTGCGCTCCAGCACGGGCTCAATGTTGACCCAGTGGGTGGGATGGAACATCTGGCTCTGTGTGCCCGACATGGCCTCAAAGTAGAAGAGCTTGAAGCGGCGGTCCAGACGGCGCCAAGCGTCCATCACGAGGATGCCACAGATGGCGTGGTCGCGGTGGCCGTCCAGTGGCCAGTGGGTCATCACGATGTCGGGGTTCTCGCGGTCGATGAGCTCCCGCATCTCCTTGTAACGTTCCAGGTTGACCTCGGTATTGCCGTCCACCTGGCTCATGAAGATGTGGCGCGCACCTGTCACCTTGCAGGCGTTCTCACTCTCCACTACGCGGATGGCAGCCGCCTCGCTGTGGCTCTTGCCAGCAATGCCCGCCTCGCCTCGCGTGAGATAGACGCACACCACCTCATGACCCGCGTCGTGTAGCAGGCACATCGTGCCGCCACAGCACGTCTCGGGGTCATCGGGATGGGCTCCGATGGCCAGCACTTTGAGGCGTTTACTTGCCGTTGGTTTTTTACTGTTACTATTCTCTTGGGCCATTGCCCCAACGGGGAGCCCCAGCACCGTAGCACCCACGGCGGCTGCCCCTGTCTTCTTGATCATTTCTCTTCGGTTCATAGTTGCCACAAAATTATACTTTCTCCTTATATATTCCAAGCATTTTGCGCCATAAATTTGGAATATGTCACAGTTTTTAATTACTTTTGTACTTTTCAAGCAATTAATCACTATTTAAAATCTGAGAATTCTATGAATAGAATTGGTACTTTCATTCTTCTTGTTTGTCTTGCTGTGACGAGCACGTCATGGGCGGCGACACTCAGCGAGAGCCAGGCGCGTGCAGTGGCTGCTAAGTTCATGACCATGCATTCCAAGCCCTCGGCAACCCTGAAGACAGCCCACAGGGCCCCACTCATGGGAGTGTCAACCACCAGTGGTGACAAGGCCGCTTACTATGTGTTCAACTCCACTGCGGGTGGATATGTCATCGTGGCTGGTGACAACCGGGTGCCTGCTGTGCTCGGTTACAGCGATCAGGGCACATTTGACGTCGATGACATTCCCGCTTCGATGCAGGAGTGGCTTGATGGATATTCTGTCCAGATCGAGGCTATCGTCGCGGGAGCCAAGGCTGATGTGCGTTCGGTGTCACGCGACGCTATCGCCCCGTTGTTAGGCGTGAGCTGGGGGCAGGGTATGCCCTACAATGTGTTGCTGCCTCATGTCCCGGGCAGCAGTAACGATCATGCCTATGTCGGTTGTGTTGCCGTTGCCATGGCCCAGATCATGTCCTACTGGAAATATCCAGCCCGTGTGACCAAGAGCTTGCCGGGCTACACGTCCTATCCAGGCCGTACCTACGAGGTGTCCATGCCGTCCCTGTCGCCCATCGACTTTGATTGGGACAACATGCAACCCACTTATTATACCAACGATAGCACGACTGCCGAGTGTCGTGCGGTTGCCGAGCTGATGCGTTACAGTACCACGGCATTGCAATCGAGCTTCGGTCTCACGGCTACCAACAGCTATACCCGCAAGATTCCCGCCACGCTCATCGAGTACTTCGGCTACAAGAATTCTGCCCACTACATCTATCGTGAAAACTTCAGCACCGAGGGTTGGGAGAATCTCATCTATGCCGAGTTGGCTGCTGGACGTCCCGTCGCCTATGGTGGCAACAAGCAGTCGGCTGGACACGCCTTTGTGTGCGACGGCTACGATGGTGAAGGCCTTTTCCACATCAATTGGGGCTGGGCGGGCAAGAGTAATGGCTATTTCTTGCTCAACCTGCTTAATCCCAGTGCCGAGGGCATCGGCAGCGCTGCGGGTGCCTATGGCTATGTCAAGGGCCAGGGTGCCGGCATTGGCATCGAGCCTGCCCAGGATGGGACCGATGGCGAAGCCGCTTTCACGTTCGAGGAACTGACGATCAATTCCAGCAATACCACTCGCAGTGCTGCTTCGAGCAACTTCTCGGTCAGCGTGTCGGGCAAGTTTGTCAACAACACCAATGTCACTTCCCAGTTCCGCCAGGGTTGGGGTCTCTATAACCTGGATGGCGAACTCATCGATGTGTTGTTTATCCGTAATACGACCAGCGCTCTGGGCAACGGTGACTACGTCTCCGTGTCGAGCCGTGCATTGAACTTCGGTGCAGGCATTACCGAGGGCACCTACCGCATCTTGCCCATCTACTCGATTTATCCCAGCGAGGACTACCGTCCCTGCATCGGGTCGGATGTGAACTACATCGAGGTGACCTTTGGCGGAACTTACTCCTGCACCATCAAGGGCTACGGCACCGCTGGCTCGACAACCCGCTACACGGTCAACAGTTGCACGGCCACGGGCACCCTCAACCACGGCAAGCCCGTGACTGTCACCCTCAACCTCAAGAATGCGGGCACCTCGACCAACGACCTTATCTATATGTTTGTCGATGGCACGTTCAACGCAATGGGCTTGGCTAATATTGCAGCGGGGCAGTCGGGTGACCTGGTTTACCGCTTCACCCCCACCACTGCTGGCACCAAGACGCTCACCTTCTCGCTCAACGAGGATGGTTCGTCACCCTTCTATACCCACAAAGTGACCATCGGCACCATGCCCGAAGCCACGCTTGACGTGGCCTACAGCATCGAGGGCATCATCGACGAGGAGAACCGCATCATCCAGGCCGACCACTACCGCATCATCGTCGATGTGACCAACACGGGCACAGCGACCTATGACGAGGATTTCTCGGTGCGCTTGTACCGCATCAACAACAGCGACACCAACGTGGGTACAGAGCTCCAGAACCAGACCCAGCACCTCGTGCTCAGCCCTGGAGAGACGAAGAGACTGCAATTTGACTTCGACCACGACTTGGTCAATGGCTGGCGCTACTTCTGCTACCTGTACTACTATAGTGGCGGCGAGACCGTCGGCACGGGCACGCGCTGGTACACCGTCAACCTTGACGGCGACCCCGTCACACCAGTCGTCCGCTATAGTGTCACTGCTCAGGTTCTTCCTGTCCAGGGTGGCACAGTAAGGCTCGCCGGCAACATGGTGGGAGGCAAGGTGAAACCCGCCGAGACGGTTACCGTTACAACCCGTCCTAATGTGGGCTGGCGTCTGGCTGCCGTTACCGCTACCGACAATTCGGGTAACCCTGTCGAGATGACTGCGGGCACTGGTGATGGGGTGTACACCTTTACCATGCCCGAGGCCGATGTCACCGTGGATGTCACCTACAATCGCTCGACGGGCAGCAAGTTCCAGCTTGTCACCATGCGCGACAGCATTGTCGAGGGCGGAATCTACGTCATCGCCACCAAGTATTATAATAAGGTGATGAAATTCCATCAGTCGGGCGAGGCTACCTTTGGCACCACCGATGTTGTCGAGTGGCTTAACGAGGATCAGACGCTCTTGAGGGTGGGCGACGAGGCCTGCTTCATTCAGATGTCCGCAGTCAACCCCGACACCATCAGGCATGGTGCGACCTCGGGAGCCAGGACCAACGCCTTCTTGAGCTATGGTAACGGCTACCTCACCACGAGCAATGGTAATCTCGTCGTGACCGAGAATCTCACCAACCAGAATCGTGCGGGCATGTTTGTCAGCTCCAACGAGTACAATTATCTCGTGCGCTTCTTTAATGAGGCCAGTGGTGCGTCAAGCGACTTCATGACTGTGCGCTACGACTACCAGAACAGCCAGTTCCGCATCCTCAACTATAGCAGCGACAACCAGCAGCGAGTCTGGCTGTACAAGCTCGTTGATGAGCAGGAACCTGTAGAGCCAGAGGTCCTGCTGGGTGATGTCAATAATGACGGTTTTGTCACCATCTCGGATGTCACGGCATTGATTGACTACCTGTTGAGTGGTGACTCAACAGGCGTCAACCTTGATAATGCCGACGTCAATGGTGACAAGAATGTGGCCATCAGCGACGTGACTGCTCTTATCGACTTGCTTCTCTCGGGGGCGGCCTGATGCTTCACGCCGTGAGCCGCAGCTCACGGGCGTGAAAGCAGGAGCACGACCCGCGCGCGATGCAAGCGCCATGCTGTGCCATAGATGCTGTCCTCGTCACCATACAGCGACATCAACGTGTAGTTGGCGAGGGCAGCGATAATGGCGCGCTTCAGGTCGCTTGCGAGCGTGAGCAGTGGGCGTTGCTCGACACCGATGATGAGCAGGATGTTCTGACTCTCAATGTTGAAATTGATGTTCTTGCCGACGATGTATCCCCCGATGCGTGCCAGCAGGTCGTCGAGGCCTTCTCTGACGCGGCGGTCCACTATCGGTTCGTTACTGCTGTTCACGCCCCATGCGGTGGCGTTTTCGGCGGGATGCCAGGTTCCCTCGGTGTAAATGGCTTGCTGGATTTCGTCCAGGTCAATGGCGATTTCGATTCTGTATTTCATGGCTTTTTTGTTGTGTTGAGTTATTCCATAGTGGGCAAGTGATCCACTTGCGGCACTTGAGTGGGTTAGTATGGCTTGAATGGTTGTGTTTTAACGCAACGCCCGGCTACGTGCTTGAGGGGCAATCTTGGTCATGGCGGTGGCGGGCGAGATAAAGAATCGTGAAGCCCGGCAGTGGGTCAGCACGTGGTCGATGGCACTCTCGACACTCATGCCCTGCTTCATCAGGCCTCTCACGCGTTGAGTGATCTCATACCACATCTGGCGGCGCAGTCGGTTCTTGGACAAGCCCATCTCGGTGCCGGTCCGGTAAGTGCGTGCGCCACAGCCTTTCTTCTCCTCGGCCCTCAACAGGTTGCAGACACAGCGATAGGCGCGTTCATGGTTCACGTGGTAATGCGGGTGCCCATTGGCGATGGTGAATTCGGCAGCGGCGCGTTTCGCCTTACTCTCGGCAACGCCTTTCTGGACCAGGGCGTCATAGGTCGGGCAATACAGTGCCAGGAATTCTTTGTCTCGACGCTGGCACATCTCGCGTTGTTCAATGCTTGATTTCATGTCATTCATGGTGAATCGTTAGATTTAATGGTAAAACAATAATTTCGTGTTGCAAAATTACAACATGATTGGCGTTTTGTCAAGTAATTTAACAATATTTTGCATTAATGTTACATCGAGATGACAGATTCCGTCAAAAGCTTAACGGATTATATATTAATAATGTGTACCTTTGTAGTATTCATTCTGATTACTGACATTTTCTAACAAGTTATTAAGGATTATGAGATTATTCAAGACACTACTGTTGCTATTGTGCCTTGCGGTCACCACAACTGCATGGGCCGAGTCGATCAACGAAAGCCAGGCACGTGCGATTGCTGCACGCTTCATGGCAGCACACGCTATGTCATCAGCCTCGCTCAAGATGGCCCACAAGGCACCCCGCATGAGTGCCATTGCCAGCAGCGACCAGGCTGCCTACTATGTGTTCAACGGCAGTCACCGCGGCTATGTCATCGTGGCTGGTGACGACCGCGCGCCCGCCGTGCTGGGTTACAGCGATCAGGGCACCTTTGACACACAGGATGTCCCCGAGGCTCTGCAATACCTGCTCGAAGGCTATGCCGCCCAGATTGATGCCTTGACCCGTGGCACCCAGGCCGCGCCCCAGCTGCGCAGCGCCGCCCCCATCAGCCCGCTGGTGCCTACAGCGTGGTCCCAGAACAACCCCTACAACATCTTGTTGCCCTATCTCCCCTCGGGCAAACATGCCTATGTGGGCTGTGTCGCTACCGCCCTGTCCCAGGTAATGTATTACTGGAAATGGCCCGCCCGCCCCATTAGACCCCTCGCTGCCTACACGAGCGAAAGCCTGGGCTTCGAGATGCCCGAGCTGCCGGTCATCGACTTCAACTGGGATGCCATGCAAGTCACTTACCAGACGACCGACACCCTGAGCGATGCTGCCCAGGCTGCCGCCACGCTGTGCCTGTATGCCGCCCAGGCTGTGCAGATGGATTTCGAGAAGACTTCGTCGGGTGCCACCACATCCAGCATCCCCAACTTTGCCTCCACCTACTTTGACTACGATGCGAGCGCCCACATGGAGAACCGCGCCAGCTACACCACTCAGGGTTGGGCCGACCTGCTCTACAGCGAACTGGCAGCAGGGCGTCCCGTCATCTACAGCGGCCGCAAGGCATCGGGAGGACATGCCTTTATCTGCGACGGCTACGACGGTAACGGCATGTTCCACATCAACTGGGGCTGGAACGGCAACAGCAACGGCTACTTCCTGCTCAACGTGCTCAACCCCGACGAGCAGGGAACGGGCAGTGCCGACGGCCCTTACGGCTACATCTACAGCCAGGGAGCCATTGTCGGCTTCCAGCCCAACCATGGTGCCAGCCACATCTTTGAACTCACGGCAACCGAAGTCGTGCTCAACAGCTACACCAGCTCGCGTGATTACACGTCCGACCCCTTCACGGCCTATGTGTCGGGCAGGTTCCACAACTATACCTCCGACACGCTTGACGTGCGCTTCGGCTGGGGCCTCTTCAAGGATGGCGAGATGGTCAGCAGGCTCTACAGTGCCTACAACCACACCCTCAAGCCTGGTTACCGCCACACCCACACCAACCGCGAACTCACCTTCGGCGAGAACATGACCAGCGGCACCTATCGCATCATGCCCATGTACAGTGAGTACGGGCAGGACAACTGGCGACCCTGTGTCGGCTCCGACCGCAATTACATCGAGGTCACCATCGACGGCAACCAGTGCACCGCCACCGGCTATGGCACCGCCGGCACGCGTGGCTACGTCGTCAACGACATCACGGTGACGGGCAACATGCACAACGACCGTCCCGTTGATATCAAGGTCAACCTGACCAACAACGGCACGTCGAGCAACGAGTTGCTCTACATGTTTGCCGATGGTCAATTCTTCGGCACGGGCTACGTGGGACTGGAGCCTGGCGAGACGGGCGACATCCCCTACATGTACATGACCAGCACTGCTGGCGACCACACCCTCGCCTGGTCGTGGAACGACAATGGCAGCGATCCCATCGCCACCCGCACCATCACCATCACCCCGATGCCAGGAGCTACCCTGGAAGCCACGATCCAGACCCTCAACGTGGTCCAAGGCTCCGACCGCATCATCAACAGTGACAAGTTCAGTGTCGTGCTCACCATCACCAACAAGGGCGAGACGACCTACGACGAGGACATCTCGGCCGAGCTTTTCAAGAACACCTACGACAACTATGGCTCCAGCGTGCAGGGTATCAACCAGCACTTGACGCTGGCCCCGGGCGAGACCACGACCCTGCAGTTTGACATGACCAACGTGCTCGACGGATGGAAGTACTTTGTCAAGACCTACTATTACAGCAAGGGAGAGCAGAAGTCGCTCAAGGGCACCTCGACCCACACCATGCAGTTCCCCTCTGGTCCAGACGATCCGCTGCTGGGTGACGTGAATGGTGATGGTGACGTGAGCATTGCCGATGTCACTGCCCTGATCGATTACTTGCTGGGCGGCACCACGTCCATCGTCCGCGAAGTTGCCGATGTCAATCATGACGATGAAATCACCATCGCCGACGTCACCGCCCTTATCGACCTGCTCCTCTCATAGACTAAGTCTTCACCGAGTTCAACTCACGCCAAGTCGCCAAGACGCAAAGTATCTGATTTTAATTGATTTCTGATTACTAACTTGTTGACGATAATTGGCGTCAGGCATGAATAGATGCTTGGATTTGTCACGACTAATCATTGCATCGAATTGATAATTAACAACTTAGCGGCTTCGCGGCTTTGCGTGAGGCATTATTCGCTGAATAGACACATTCCGGGCATCCGCATTCCACACTGGCTGGAGTGCGGATGCCAATAGTATTTATTTCCTTTTATACAGGTTGTCGTCGTAGAAAAGAAGAGCGCGCGGAGGCCCAGTATTTCTTGTTTTTCTATACTGAGTGGCCGTTGTGAAAAAGAGCGAGTGTAAAATTGTTGCAAATTGGGGGTTTTTTGTTAAAAAATTAATGAAATTGCTTGTATATTGGATTTTTTTGTTATTTTTGCAATTTGCAATGTGAATGGTTATCTGTGGTTGGTATCAATTACCCCCCCCCGATGACAAGAGTGCATAACTTGAATTACAATAACCAACAATAAATTTATAAGATGATGAAAAAACTATTACTATTATTCATGATGCTTGCCATGGCCATCCCGCTATGGGCAGGCGAGAAGACCGTAACGATCTCCCGCAACGACATCTCGCAGTTGGGAGTCTATTATTGTGACAAGGAGGGCGTAACGATGACCTTTTCTAGCGGTATGAACAACCCCAATTACCTGGTTGAGCACCAGCAAGTGGTGTTTTACATCCGCTCGAACAACTATATCATCAAGAAGATTGTATTCCACTGTCTGGATAATACAACTGAAAATGACTTGGATGCATTCTATTGGGGACCCTCTACCATTAGTGAAGGCGATGTGGGTGCTTACACACCCACAGGTTCTTATACTTATACCCCAGGTGGCTACATAGGAACATGGGTTGCTGGTTCAGTTGACTCCAAAAATGTTGCGTTCATGACCAAGGGAAGGCCCGTGCGCTTCGGTTCGGTCGAGATTACCTACGAAAAAGAGTTCGGCGACATTTTTGAACTGGTTAAATCCAGCGATGAGATTGCTGCCGGAAATACTTATGCATTAGTGAGTAAGCAATCCTCAAGAGCTTTAGGCAAGGTGGAGAATCATAATGGTGATACTTATGAATCCTTCAGTTCCACTCCAGTCACTTTGTTGGATCACTATACCGAGAATGGTTATGACGTTTATTATAAGGTGAAAGTAACTGATGAGGTGTCGCTGATTAAATTAGAGCGTGCGGTTAGCACAACAACCACGCGACCATGGCATCTCAAGGTTGGTGACAACTATATCCGTCGTCGTAATGGCACTAATACCAGTGGTTCTGGAACAAACCTGGGCTATAATCTGTATTTGGTGCCCTCATTGCCTACCGACGAGTTTTCATTATATTCTTATAGGGTTTCGATATCTTTTGGCACCAACTATAACGCTTTGCTCCAGTTCTATCATCCAAGTGGTGATGCTCTGAACTCAACGGATATGGCTATCCGACATTATAATGGAGGTAGTCTGTTCAGGGTCATGAAAACAAATTCCAGTTCTAATAGCGATGCAACATATCAGCGCGTTTACCTCTACAAGCCTGCTGAAAACTATGAGGTAACTACCGAGTGCCTCCCTGCTAATGAGAATTGCGGCTATATCACCTTGGGCAATGGTATCCTCACTGATGATCAAAACAAGAACTGGTCACAGCAATTAGACAATGTGACCTTCTTTGTTGGCCCCACCGATGGATGGGGTATTGGTGCGGTGACCGTGACCAATCTTTCCACCGGAGAGGTGCAAACATTGACCCCGACTAACACGAGCGACTTCGGTAACGACTACAGCTTTGACATGCCGGGTAGCAACGTGAAAATCACGGCCAACTTCTTGCAGCCTTATAATATTAACACGGTGAGCAATCCCACCGATGGCGGCAGCTTCAACTTCGTCAGCGGCTATAACGACTTTAACGGTCAAGCGACTTCCAACGAGGGAAAGACGGTGACCTTTACCGTTGAACCCGCCGACGGTTACACCTTCAACTCGGTAACGCTTACCGATAACGGCACGACAACGACGCTCACGCCCGATGCCAACGGTGTTTACTCCTTCACGATGCCTGGCAATGATGTGACCTTGACGGCCAACTTCGATCCGATTCCTTACTACGTGATCACTACCCAGTGTCAGCCCAGTGATGCCGGACGCATCGACGTGTATGACGGCATCACAGTCATTGACAACGCCATCACGGCAGCACCTGGCGATGTGGTCACATTCTGGGTTGAGCATTATAATGATAATGTCATCCAGAGTGTAACAGTCAATAGGGAAGGCGGCGAGGCTGTAACTCTCAATGTGCTCGATGGAAATGAATTTGGACAGCGTTACAGCTTCACCATGCCCACTGGCAATGTCAACATCATGGCTGCGTTTGAACCCAGTACCGACCTCTACCTGATAGGTACCGCAATGGGACGCACCAGCTGGGTGCCCGCGGGCCCACGATTCAACTATGATGTGAACAACGAGCAGTACTACCTCGATGTTTACTTCAAGGGAGGCAACTCTAATAACGATGTGGATCAGGCTTTCGGCTACTTCAGCCTGGCCAAGGATATTGACCATAATATCACCTGGCAGACGGCAAGACCTGATCAAGGGTCGTGGAATGCTATACAGAATGTACGCCTGGCTGCCGAGTATAATTACTTTGCCGTTCAGGATGGCTCGACCGACGTCGTCTTGTATGGAGACCGCAACGACAACGCCTTCAAGATTCCCGCTGGCGTTTACCGCATTATCGTCAACAAGGACATGAACCGCATGAGCATTGTCGAGACCCACTTGAGTCTCAACTTTGACCCCGTGAGCGGCACAGAGGTCAATCCTGGTCAAGTGGTGACCATCAGCAGCGACCTGGAAGCTACGGTTCACGGCATCGCACAGCAGTACAGCATCAACGAGGATGCCCAGGCATTTAAGAACACGACCGACAACTGGGTGAACCAGGAGAATGGCAATACCGTTGTTCTTAACCAGTTACCTCCTGCAACTGTCACCGTTCAGGCCGAGGCTAATATTGGCTACATCGTTGTACCTGGCACCGCTGTTTACAACATGGTGCCCAAGGTTTACACCATTGAGGCGATTTGCAATCCGGAAGTGGCGGGTACTATCACCGTGGCCTCTACGGCTCATCAGGGTGATCTTATCACGTTCACAGTCGGTACCGAGCCTGACTACGTGCTGTCTTCGGTATTGATCTATAACAATAGTGACCCCACTGCCCTGCCCATTACACCAACCGACAATGGCGATGGCACCTACTCCTTCACCATGCCTGCCGACAATGTCGTCATCATGGCCAACTTCGACTTGAAGACCTACGACATCACCACAGTGTGTGATCCCGTTCAGGGTGGTACGATTACCCTTGAAGGAACGGCAGCCGATGGCAATGAAGTTCCAAACCAGACTGTCACCATGACCGTTGATGCTAACATAGGATTCAAGGTCACCGATGTTACCGTGCAACAAGACGGCACCACGACTCCTGTTGACGTGACCGATAACGGTGACGGAACTTATAGCTTCACAATGCCCGAGGGTGATGTGACGGTGATAGCTCACTATGAATTGGAGGGCGTGATCTTTAAGATTGTGACCGATCCGAGCGAGATAGTCGGGGGAGAGTATTATACTATGATTACTCGAGAGGGTGACAGAGTCTTGAATAACATCGCTCCAGGTGCTGCTACCAATTTCTATTCCTCGACCGATATTGTTGGGTGGGTAACACCTGGTGAATATGACTATGTAAAACTTGATGGTCGTGCTTGTTTCTTCTCGCCCGAAGATGTCACAGACTCGTCTATTTCATCTAGTCTTTACAGGACCGGTTATCTTAAGACATCAGGTGGGTATATTGGTATTGAGCCTAATGTTGAGAATAATGGATATGCACATTTGGCATTATATGACTCTAAAGATAATGTGAAACCGTTCAGCATGTCAATTGATACATTTTGGTCCAGTTCCACTGATCATTATGCTTATATCTATTATGATTATGAAAATAGTCATAGCAATAGGGATGCATGGCAAGCATTCTTTGACGATTTAGAGGATAATCCCTACTTCGAATATAATAGCTTCTTGCTGGAAAACACCACTTTATCACACTATGATACCTGGCTCTATAAGCCTGCCAAGATGTACAACATCACCACGGTTGTTAATCCCGATGGTACAGAATCTTCGCTTGAGCTGGATGGCGGTGCTGTCGGCAACATGGGTGCTGAGGGTAGTACAATCGTTGTCTGGCCAGTAGCAGGAGAAGGTTATGCGCTCTCTAGCCTCGTTGTTACCATCGACGGTACAGGTGAGGTTGTGGAAGCCACTCCTAATATAGATGGCTCTTACTCGTTCATCATGCCGAGCAATGACGTCACCATTACGGCCACCTTTACTACTGGCTACCATATCAATTGGGTATGCGATCCCGAGGATACTGGTGAAATCATTGTCACTCCCACAGCCTATGCCGGGCAGCATGTAGCGTTTGAAGTCTTGCCCTGCGATGGCTATGAGGTGACTGGCATTACTGTCACCAAAGATGGTGATCAAGATGAAATCTCCTTTACCGAGAATGAAGACGGCACTTATAGCTTCAACATGCCTGATGATCACGTCACGATTAAGGCAACCTTGGTATTACACAGCGAGGAAGCTACATTGCAGTACATCGAGAAATGGGATACTTATGAATCCGGTACCCGTGTGACCGTGAAGGATGAGCTTATCGGCACGTGGATGGCTAAGCAGTATCTCTGGGCTAAGGATCAGTATCCGCAGCGTTCCAATGTTTATCTTGAAAGGGACGTTAATGTTGATCCCAGCGACTTCCTCCGCAACCACCTGAAACGTGAAGTTGACGAGAATTACTTTATCCCGTGGCAACCCGATGAATGGGATCAGAGCAACTGGGTAATGCTCGACTTCAGTCAGATTCCAGGCTTTGAAGACTGGGAAGAGAACGCTGAATCTTACTTAGCAATGCGCGAGGCAATGCAAACCTTTGTGGACAACAAGATTGAAGCGCGTACCATTACGGGTAGGTACTTGTGTGAAGGTGAACCTATTGATGCAGAAGAGGCTCCAGGTGATTATCCCAAGGTTCAGCATATCATTGTCCTTGAAAAGCTTCCTAAAGTTGTCGAGCCTGTAACTACTCCACAGACCACGTTGGGCTATCCTGGTTATGTCCAGGACCCCAAGGAGTGGAGTGGCAGGTTCTATGATGACCCCAGCAAGTATAGTTATAACCACTACATGAGTTATAATTTCAATAGGGACAATACGATTGCCAGTGGAACACCTTTAAATTATGACGCGTATGTTTATTGGGACGAGCAAGGCATTGTGCTGGATTCTGACACACGCTACTTCTTTATGAATCCTAAGGATCAGGAGGTTGCCCAAGTGTGTGGCGTATGGGTCGGTCAGAAACAGTTCGAGTTCAATGGTGAGACGATCCTTGGAGATGTGTTCGACAGTTACGCTTTCAGTCCCGAAGAGGGCGTGAACCAGTTCGGCTTCAGTGGTGCGTTCTATGTTCCCAGTAGGGTTCCTGATAATGATTTGGGTGGTTGGAAATTCAACCGACTGATTTCTGACAACGAGGTGGCTAATCCTATATATGGTATGCCTGGCATTGATGATGGTAAGGGATCAAATGGTGAATTAAAGGTAGGTGAGGCCTACATCTTCCATGCGGCTATTCAATATCCCTATGTGCCTTTTGACGAACCAAGTAAGGCTCCGCTTCGTGACCTCGAACCTTATGGCTCAAATCCTAAGTACTATACGGTCTATCCGCTTGACTTGATGAGCCCTGGTGATGCTTTCACTGCTGTTAGTGAAGTGAAGTCTCAGGAGTCCACCGAGATTGATAGTATCCGTTACTACAACATCATGGGCCAGGAGAGCGACGTTCCGTTTGACGGCATCAACATCCGCGTGATCCGTTACCAGGACGGTAGCATGATTTCCAGGAAGATTCTCAGGTGATTCTTGAGTCTCTCTGATCAACCTTGATTCAACAAGTGGCGGCACCCCACCATACAGGGGGCCGTCACTTGTTTTAACGTGGGCCCAATGAAAATAAGGTAGTGAAAATGTGACATGTGAAGGATTTTTCATTACCTTTGCTGCCCAGAAATGTGATTCATCAGGTTTAAAAAATTCAATGAAAATGAAAACAATAGTTCCGGTACTCGGCGTTGGTCGATGCCTTCGTCCATTAGCCATCGGCATTCTTGCGGCCATTGTGTTGATGTTTGGCCAGTCGGCCCGTGCCGGTGCTACCTACATTACCCTGGATAACGGGCAGCTGATCGTCTTTCCTGACAACTGTATCAGCAGCATAAGCAGCACCGTCGGATATGTGTCGTTAACCGCTCTCGACGGTCAGGTTTACCGTTATTACCGCAGCGAGATACAGTCGATGGGCACAACGCTCAACAAGGACTTGCCCGTATTTACCGACTTTGTCATCGACAACAAGTTCAATCACCAGGTCATCACCGATGCCGTCGGCGTGGTCACGGACGACAGCGTCAAGGTGTCGGTCCTCGGCATCGGCAAGTGGCTCACGCCGTCGTTCACCTTGTCCGATTCGACCGCCGTCGTTCACATCGACTCGGTGGCGCAGCTCAGTAGTGTCAACAGGCTCTCATTTGCCACCGACAAGGTATATACCGTGGGCTACGACGGTGACAAGGTCCTTAGCCCCCTTGGTGATGGACGTTATGGCCTGTTGCCCTTCGGCCACCAGTACACGGTTCATGTCAACTTCCTGACCGACGGCAATACCGCCGTGCCCCGCATCGACATCAATACCGTGGGGGGCGAGGGCATCTCCAGTAAGGACTATTATTTAGATGCCGAAATCATCATCGATGGGGCGGGCATCTTCCCCTCGATGACCGACTCGGTGAAAGTCAAGGCACGAGGCCATTATTCCTGGTCCAGCGACCCTGATGCCAAGAATCCCTACCGCCTCAAGTTCAAGGAGAAGGTGAAACCCTTAGGCCTCAAGAAGGGCAAGAACTGGGTACTCCTGGCCAACAACATGTGGGGCTCGTTGCTGACTGGCGCCTTCGGCATGAAGGCTGGTAGCCTCATCGGCACTGCTGCTGCCAACCACATCATCCCCGTTGACCTCTACGTCAACGGCGTTTACAAGGGGAACTACAACTTCACCGAGAAAATCGGTTTCTCCAACAACAGCATCGACCTGGTAGATGAGACGGCGGCGACACTGCTCGAGATCGATGTGAACTATGATTGCGAGCCAGGACAGAAGTTTATTGCCAATCCCTCGGGGCTGCTGGTTAACGTCCATGAGCCCGAGTTTGCTGACGTGGGCTCAACGGTGCTCACGTTGAACGATGTTAAAAATCGGTTTGACCGCTTTACTGCAGCCGTGTTGAACAATGGCCATATTGCCGACCACGTTGATGTGGATTACCTGGGGCGTTACATGCTGCTGAACGAACTGATCTATAATTTTGAGATGTTCAATCCCAAGAGCGTCTGGTGCTACCACGAGAACATCCTGGATGACAGCACCAAGTTCATCTTTGGCCCCGTGTGGGACTTTGACTGGGCATTCGGTTTCGATATTAACCGTGACTACTACACGTGTGACCCGACAATCGATTACTACACGACCGACAAGGAGTACTGGCAACGGGATTTCGTGACCATCATGCGCCACGACCCCGAGATCGCGCAACAGATCTACAAGCACTGCAAGGACCTGGTCGAGCATGGCCTGGACGAGTTGTGTGACTATTGCATCGAGTACTATGAGTATGCCCGGCCATCATTGTTGATGAATCGATGGTATATCAAGGATTATACCGACTATGCAGCTCAGGCACAGGCCGCCGCAGAATGGTTCCGCCAGCGCGCCAACGCACTGCTGGCTGCACTGGAACTCGAGGTCGCAGTGCTGCCTGGCGACCTCAATGGCAACGGCAGGCTGGACATCGATGATGTTACCCTGTTGATTGATTACCTGCTCAGCGGGAACGGCGACGGTATCCATGTGATCGCCGCCGACGCAGATGGCAGCGGCACTGTGGGTATTGATGACGTGACTACCTTGATCGACTCGCTCCTGCGCGGGGGACATTGATGCCTCATGATCTTCTTGAAGTTTAACGGAAAAAAATTAAAAAAATAGAACTATGATGAAACGAGTGGTGCTGTTCTTGCTGGCTGCGATGGCGGTAATGGCCTCAGTGGCGCAGCGCAATGTGATGTATATCGAGGACTTTGAGATTGAGCCAGGCGGGCACATTGAGGTGCCCTTGATGATGGCTAACAGTGACTCGACACGTGGTTGCCAGCTCAACATGTCGTTCCCCGAGGGGCTGCGGCTCACCAACTATAGCTTGACCTCTTATACCCAGGATGGTTATGGCATGGAGCGGTTTGGCAATTACAAGAATGGGGTGTGGACCATCGGTATGTATCCCATGGAGCGAGTGTGCTTACCCCCTGCCGATACAGCCATCATGGTATTGGCCATCAGTGCCACTGCCGATTTCACTGGTGGCAAAATCGTCCTGTACAGGCAGCGTGGTTCCACGATCGATAACAAGTCCATCTTCTTTGACAACGACACGACCGTGGTGACGGTGCCCCAGGCCTCGATCATTGACATGCAGGATAATGCCCTCCCTGCCGACGAGCGCTTCTATAACCTGTCGGGGCAGGCTGTCCAGTCACCCGACAGCACGTCGATAGCCATCCAGGTGACCACCTTGCCCAACGGCGACCGCGTGACCCGCAAGGTCATGGCACGTCCGTGAGCCCCGCCCCGATTAAACCTCGGGAGGGATTTGGGGTCTAACAGGAGAATTTAATCAATCAACACGCGATGAAAAGTTTATTGACTTCGGTATTGCTCGTGGTGGCCGTCTTGCTGCCACAGCAACTCATGGCAGGCACCTTCAACAACGAGACCCTCAACTATGAGATTGTCTATCATTGGGGCGTGATCTGGAAACACGCCGGCGATGCCACGTTAAGCCTGCGCAAGACCAGTAATGGCTATAATGCCCAGCTCACGGGCAAGACCCGGTCGTGGGCCGACAAGGTCTATCCCGTGCGTGACACGCTCAAGTGTACCATGGACAAGGACCTGCGGCCCCTGCGATATGAGAAATTGACCCATGAGAAGGATTACTATGCCCGCGACGTGGTCAAGTTCTCCTATAACTATAGCCACACCAGCGCCCACTGCACGCGTTACCGCAAGAGTGGCAACACGACTATCGACTTGAGTGCCAAGACCCAGGCCTATGACATGCTGAGCGTCTTCTACATGTTGCGCAACCTGGATTATGACGAGTTGAGTCGCAACAAGAACTACACGACCGTCATCTTCTCGGGTAAGGAGAAGGAGTACCTCACCATCAACTACAAGGGTGTGGAGACCATCAAGATGCGTGACGGCAGCAAGCGCAAGGCCCACCACATTACGTTCAAATTCACTCAGAAGGGTGGCAAGAAGTCCAGCGATGACCTCAGCGCCTGGATGTCAACCGATGCCGACCGCATTCCCCTCCTGCTGGTCGGGAAACTCCCTGTCGGTGAGGTGAAATGCTATTACAAGAAATGAGTAGCCAGGGTTCATGATGGAGTCGTTACGATAATATGAACTGTCCCAAATTGCATCATTAGTATGACAATATGGGATAGTTTTCATTATAATGTGATAATTTTTGTACTTTTGCACCGATAAATCAGATTGAATTAGAGAAGAGTGAGTATGCGAAACATTTTCGTCATCGCGTTTTGCGCAATTTCTGTGTTGGCGTCGGCCCAGGTGGTGACGCTTGACTCGTGCCGTAATATGGCTCTGCGCAACAACAAGGAGATACAACAGGCCACATTGGGTATCGAGAAGGCCGGCTACCAGCGCAAGGAGGCTGCTGCGGCCTATCTGCCACAGTTTGACCTCACGGCAGGCTACATCTATAATTCCCGCAAGGTGTCGCTCATCAAGGAGGATCAGATGTTGCCCACCAAGTCGTTCAACCCCCAGACGGGAGCATACGACTTCAACCTGCTCATCGATCCCGCAACGGGCTATCCCGTGCAGGTCGATGGCCAGTACGTGCCCACCACGGTGGCCTTGTTACCCAAGAGCGGTCTTACCTATAACATCCACAACCTGATGGGTGGAGCCTTGACGGTGACACAGCCCATCTACATGGGTGGCAAGATCACGGCAATGAACCAGATTACCGAACTGGCTCAGCAGCTTTCCCGTGAGATGCGCGAGAGCAAGGTCGAGGACGTCATCTATAGTGTCGATGCCGCCTACTGGCAAGTCGTCTCGCTGTGTGCCAAGCAGAAGCTCGCACGCAGCTACGTCGATCTGGTGCAGAGGCTGGACAACGATGTGAGAATTATGGTGGAAGAGGGTGTGGCAACCCGTGCCAACCAGTTGTCGGTGGATGTGAAGTTGAACGAGGCTAATGTCGATTTAACCAAGGTCGATAACGGTGTTACGCTGTCACGCATGTTGCTCGCTCAGCTATGCGGCTTGCCCGTCAATACCATGATGACCCTTGCCGACGAGGGCCGTGACGAGTTGGACCTGAAACTGGCTCCGTCAAACTATAATCTGGATGAGGTGTTTGACAAGCGCCACGACGTGCGCTCACTGGAACTGGCCACCAAGATCTATGACCAGCAGGTGAAGGTCGCCCGCAGCGAGATGATGCCCAAGCTGGCAGCAGTTGCCGCGCTGCACGCCACCAATCCCAACAGCTATGACGGCTTTGAGAACCGCTTTGGTGCTGCCTTCAGTGTAGGTGCAACGCTTAGGGTCCCCTTGTGGCACTGGGGAGGCCTGAGTAATAAAGTCAAGGCTGCTAAGGTCGATGCCAGTGTCAAGCGTCTGGAACTTGATGACGCCAAGGAGAAAATCGCTTTGCAGATCAGTCAAGCGGCCTTCAGGTACCAGGAAGCTTTTAAGACCTTTGACGCCACCAAGGCCAATCTTGCCCAGGCCGATGAGAACCTGCGCATCGCCAATGTCGCCTTCAAGGAGGGCATGGGCACTCTTGACGAGGTCATCGCTGCACAGACTGCCTGGCTCAAGGCCAATAGCGAGAAAATTGATGCTGAAATCAATGTCCAGATGACCCGAGAATACCTCGACAAGGTAATGGGTAACATGAACTATTAGAGAAATCCTATAGATAGAAGTACAAGAGAACAACTAAAATCAAGCAATAATGGAAAAAGACGAACAGAGAACCGTGGTCCGCAAGAAGGACAAAGCGCTGCTGGCAGCCCTGGCAGTGTTCGCTCTGGTGATGGCAAGTATCGCCATTGTGGGCATCCTGCTCATTCATCCTGCCGACACGATAACTCAGGGACAGGCCGATTGTGACGCCGTGCGCGTGAGCGGCAAGTTGCCTGGACGCATCGTGCATTTCTATGTCCACGAGGGCGACACCGTGCACAAGGGTGATAAGTTAGTCAGCATCTACTCCAGCACGGTCGATGCCAAGTATTATCAAGCCAAGCAGATGCAACAAGCTGCGGCTTCCCAAAATCAGAAGGCCGAGAAAGGTACCCGCGAGGAACTGAAACAGGGTGCATACAACATGTGGCAACAGGCCATCGCTGCACAGACGATTGCCGAGAAGACCTACCAGCGTGTCGAGAACCTGTACAAGCAGGGTGTAGCCACCCAGCAGAAGCGTGATGAGGCCAAGGCCGCCTATGAGGCTGCCTCAGCCCAGGTCAAGGCCGCCAAGGCCCAGTATGACATGGCCGTGAAGGGTGCTCAGCAGGAGGACAAGAATGCCTCCCGTAGCATGGCAAATGCCGCTCGTGGCTCGGTGATGGAGGTCGAGAGCCTGCTCGAGGATCAGGTGCTCGTGGCACCGTGTGATGGCGAGGTGAGCGAGATTTATCCCCAGGAGGGTGAACTCGTGGCCATGGGTACGCCCATCATGTCGATTGCCAAGCTTGATGACATCTGGGTGAGCTTCAGTGTGCGCGAGGAGATGTTGAACGATCTGCCCATGGGCAAAGAAGTCAACGTGCGCATCCCTGCATTGAACAACTTGCAGACCAAGATGTCGGTCTATTACATCCACGACATGGGTAGCTATGCCACCTGGCAAGCCGCTAAGGCCCAGGGACAGTATGACAGCAAGACCTTTGAGGTCAAGATGCGTCCCACCAGCAAGGTGCCCAACCTGCGTCCCGGCATGTCTGTTCTCCTCGATAATAAATAAAGACTAATTAATAAAACATACAATGATAATGAAATACATAGGACGTTCGTTCAAGCGCGGGTGTATCCAGCTCGTGCGGCGACCCATGTATTTTCTGCTCATCGTCATCATGCCTCTGTTGAGCTGCTGGTTCTTGATGGACTTGATCAAGGGGGGCAGTGTGCAGCGCGTGCCAGTGGGTATCGTTGACCTGGACAACAGCATCATGTCGCGCCAGGTTTCCCGCACCCTCAACGGTTTCCAGCAAGTGAACATCATTAAGCGCTACAGCAACTTTGCCGAGGCTCGTGATGCCGTGCAGCGTGGCGAGGTCCTGGGCTTCTTCCTGATTCCTGAATATCTGGAAGAGGAGGCCCTGGGTGGCCGACAGCCAGTGGTGAGTTACTATGTGAACTATGCTTACTATGCGCCGGCGTCGATGCAGTACAAGGGTTTCAAGACCATGTCGCTGCTCGCCAACGGTGCGATTGTGCAGACCGCATTACGCACTGTGGGCGTTCCGAACCAGAAGATTGCTGCCGCCTTGCAGCCCTATCAAACCCATGTGCACGCCTTGAATAACCCGTTCACCAACTACAATTACTACTTGAACTCGACCTTTGTGCCGTGCTTCCTGTCGTTGTTTATCCTGCTGGTGACGGCATTCTCGTTAGGCATTGAGTTGAAGTCGGGACTGAGCCGCCAGTGGCTCAAGGCTTCGGGTGGAAGCATGTTTCTTGCTCTGGTGGGCAAGTTGGTGCCTCAGACGGTGCTCTTTACTGTCGTCGGCTGGTTCATCCAGTGGATGATGTACCGCTGTTATGACTTCCCGCTCAACTGCAACCCCTGGAATATGCTTATCGCAATGTTCCTGTTGGTGGTTGCCAACCAGAGTTTTGCTGTGTTGATGTACTGCTTTGTGCCTAACTTCCGTTACGGCACGATGTTGTGTACACTGTTGGGCATGGTATCCTTCTCGTTTGTGGGATTCTCTTTGCCCCAGGAGTCCATGTACCCCTGGGTCGAGGCTCTGGGCTTTGTGGTGCCCATTAAGTATTACTTCCTCATCATGGTCGATCAGGCTCTGAACGGAATTGACTTGTACTATTCACGATATTATTACGCAGCACTCATCGGATTCACCATACTGCCCATGCTGTTGTCCTGGCACTTGAAGAAAGAGTGTCTTAATCCGGTGTATGTGCCCTGATGAAATATGACCGATACGATTAAACATAGTCGCCTGTTCCTGTGGTTCGTTCAGGTACTCAGAGTGTGCGGACGCGAGCTGTTGCTGGTGTTCCGCGACGAGGGCGTCGTCATCTTCTTCCTGGTGCTCAATGCGGTCTATCCTGTACTCTATGCCCTCATTTATAATCCCGAGGTGGTGCGCAACGAGGCTGTTGTGGTAGTCGATGACAATCGTACAGCCATGAGCCGTGATCTCGTCCGCCGCATGGATGCTACCCAGGAGGTTGCTATTGTGGGCTATGCCGCCAACATGCAGGAGGCTCAGGATGCGATGCACCGCAAGTCGTGCTACGGCATCCTCTATGTGCCCCGCGATTTCAGTCAGAGCATTGAGCGTGGCGAACAGGGTCATGTTTCACTGTACTGTGACATGAGTGTGATGATGCGTTACAAGGCGATGTTCACCGCATTGACCAATGTCACCCAGGCGATGGGGGGCGAGCGGTTGGCCGCTGTTGTAGAGCCAGTGATCAACATGAGTGGCAGCATCATCGAGAGTCGTCAGGTGCCCGTGGGCAATTCGGCGATGGGTATTGCCAGTGCGGTCCTGTTGTTTATTTTGCCCCTGGTGCTGCAACAGAGTATGATTTTAGGTATCGCCATGCTGCATGGCGGCAGCATCGAGCGTCGCCGGCGCAATGGCGGCCGCGACCCGATGGCGGTTGATGCCTGTGCCAGCGCCACCATCATTGGCAAGATGCTGTGCCATCAGATCATTTATGTCATCCCCGTCATCTATGTGTTGTACTATGTGCCACTGATGTTCGGGTTCCCGCAGTATGGCAACTTCTTGCATGTCGCCTGTCTTGCCGTGCCATTCATCATGGGCGTCTCGTTGATGGGTCAGACGTTGCAGGCCTTTGTCAACGAGCGCGAGAGCGTCTTCCTGCTGTTCGTGTTCTCGTCGGTGGTATTCGTCTTCTTGGCGGGTGCTTCGTGGCCTCGCTACCTGATGTCGCCGTTGTGGTATGTCGTGGGTGACTGCGTGCCTGCCACGTGGATGAGCAATGCCTACGTGCTCATGCAGAGCGATGGCGCAACATTGTATCAAGTATCTCATCAATACTGGATGATGTGGCTTCAAGTCCCCGTGATGTTCATTCTGGCCTATCTGGTTGAGCGCTTTGTCAACCGTCGGCGGTACCGCTCATGGATTGCCGCCAGTGAGGATAATCCTAAGGCTCTCACGCGCATCGATATGGCCAAGAATGGGGTAGGGTGATTCTTCCTTTTCAATCGGTATCACACGTTCATGCAATGCATGTTGAGGAAATCATATATCCCGCCGGCACGAGGGGACTGGCATGGCGACTCGATGAGGAGACGACGCGGCTCTTGGACTTGTGTCGCGAGGCTGGAATCCCTGTGGATGATTTATCAGACATGCCCGTGAAGCGGCAGCGAGAGCAACTCGCTGAGCGCTTATTGCTGCATTGTGCCTTTGGCAAACCCGTGACATTGTTGCATGACGGACAAGGGGCTCCATGGATCAAGGGCGTGAAGGTGAACATCAGCATTACCCATACTCAAGGTCTGGTTGCTCTGGTCTGGAATGAGCGTCACGACATCGGCCTGGATGCCGAGCGTTGTGACCGCAGGCAGGTGTTGCGTGTGCGTAGTAAGTTCCTCAACGCCAGCGAGCTACAATTCATTGCATCCGAAGACCTTGCCGCCCACATTGTCGCCTGGACAGCCAAGGAAGCTGTAATTAAGGCCGAGCGCAACAGTGCCATCGATTGGACAGACGGCATCAAGCTGGAACCATTTGCCAGTGAAGCCGTTGAAATTGGCTTTACTGCCCACTGTGGCCATCATGATTACCGCATAACTTCCCGCCGGCTTGAGGAATATTACGTGACTGTAGCCGAACCCATTAACGACTAATGGCAAGTGACAGTGCAATAAATCAAGCAAATAATCGTTATATGAATACATGACAACAATGTGTGCTTCCCGTGAGTCGCTCATGGCAGGCACTTAACATACTATATACAGCAATGATGATAGAAATGGTGAAATATTACGCCCGGATGGCTCTGTGCATGTTGCTGCTTGCCACGTTTTCATTTACTGCCAGCGCGCTGGATAAGAGCTTCTATGCCGATAGCAGTAAACTGGCTACCGGCAAGTGGGTCAAAATCGCGGTCAAGGAGAGCGGTATCTATCAGATTACAGCCGATGACGTCCGCAGTTGGGGCTTGGGTAGCGATTTGTCCCAGATTCACATCTTCGGTTATGGTGGTGCACCGTTGGACGAAATGATGAGTGACGACAACTATGCCGACGATCTGCCTCAGACGCCAGTGGTGCGCACCGACAGCCGCATCCTGTTCTATGCCCAGGGACCCACGACATGGGGAAAGAAGGGCAAAGTGTTGGAGCAGTTACAGGTGCAGCATCCCTATGCTAACTCGGGGGCTTATCTTGTTACTAACGATAGCCGTTTCAGCGACATCGATGTGAAGAAAGCGACCAATAGTCCAGCCGGTGGGGATCCCATTACCACTTTTGTCGGACGACTTTATCATGAGCAGGAAATCGTCAATCCAGGTGAAACCGGCCGTAAATTCCTGGGAGAAAGCTTTGCTACGACCAAGAACCAGACCTTTAAATTCCATCTCGATGACCGTGTGGCGGGGCAACCCGTGTCGGTCTATACGGTGTTCGGAGCTAAGACCGCTAATGCTACCAGCACGGTTTCATATAGTTATAACGGCACCCAATTGCCAGTAACCGATAATGACGTAATCAGGAAAACAGATGACTTGAGTCATACGCATTATATTGAGACATCTAATAGCATCAAGTCATTTCTTCTTGATGGTACCGATGATCTGAACTACTCTGTCAACTTTTCGACCACAGGAACAATCTATCTGGCTCGACTGGATCACATCACGGTTAACTACAGTCGTCAGTTGAAACTCAAGAACGGCAGTCTGGCATTCGGATTTCAGGATGCAAGCAGCACCAGGTGCTACCGATTGTCGGGTGCAGGTAGTAACACTCGCGTGTGGGATGTCACGGCGCCCTATGCCCCGTTACAACTCAATGCAACCCCTGGCGGAGATGGAGAGTTGACCTTCAGCCCCGAGAAGAGCGGCCGCAGGGAGTTTATCGCGTTTGATGAGTCAGGCACCTATTCCCATCCCGATTTCTTGGGCGAGGTCTCCAACCAGAATATTCATGGTGAGCTCACTCCAGACATGATCATCCTGACTCCCAGTGCCTATATGGAACAGGCCAATAGGGTAGCGGCTATGCACGAGAAGTATGACAACTTCCGCGTGCTGGTTCTTGACCATGAGAAAGTTTTTAACGAGTTCTCCAGTGGCACACGCGATGCAATGGCCTATCGCCGGTTGTGCAAGATGTTCTATGACCGAGGTGTGAGTGACGATGGCCACAAGTTGGGTTACCTGTTGCTCTTTGGTAGCGGTAGCTATGATAACCGTCTGGTCGGCACCAATGCCGATGCGCTCAATTTCCCTGGCTTGCTCACATGGCAGAGTCCCGCGAGCAGTGACGAGGATAATTCTTACACCACCGATGACCTCTTTGGCATGTTGGACGATGGCAGCTCGACAGGTTTTAAAGAGAGTGTGAACATTGCAGTGGGTCGCATGATCGTCAAGAGCGTGAGTGAGGCTCGTGCCGTGGTGAACAAGTTGGAAAAATATGTGACAAAGCCGATTTATGGCTCATGGAAAAACCAGGTGATGTTCGTCGCCGATGACGAGAATCAGGGCATCCACATGGTACAGTCTAAGGATATGATCAGGATTGCCAGTGCTAATGGTGCTGATGACATGATTCATAACTATGTGTTCATTGATGCCTTCAATGCCGTGAGCGAGGGTGGTGCACGCACCTATCCCGATGCCCGAGCCAAGATGTTCAACCTCCTCAACGAGGGCGTACTGTGGTGGAACTACATCGGCCACTCGAGTACACAGAACTGGACAGGCGAGGGCTTGCTCAAGCGCTCTGACGTCGAGACCAACCTGTTCTATAAGCGATTACCGGTACTGTATGCCGCCACTTGCGAATTCTGTCGCTTCGACAACTCTGTCACCTCATCGGGCGAACTGGTTTATACTAATCCTAACGGAGGTGCGATTGCTGTGATATGCGCCCCCAGGTTGGCATTAATTCAGTCTAATGGCGTGTTGAGCAATGCGATGGCTCGCCATGCTTTCTCTCGTGATGAGCAGGGCCGTCCTCGACGCATCGGTGACATCCTGCGTCTGGCCAAAAATTCGATTTCATCAGCTTCCGACAACCATCGCCGTTACTTTGTCTTTGGCGATCCGGCAATGAGGTTGGCTTATGCCCCCTATACAGCCCAGATCAAGACTATCGATGGCGAACCTGTTGACGAGTACACAATGCCCGTGTTCAGTGCCCGTCAAACTATCGAGTTTACTGGCGAAATCGTGGATCATACAGGCAAGCTGGCCTCTAATTTCAATGGCTCGATTGTTTCTACCTTGTTTGGTGCCTCCGATTCGATTACTACCCATGGCTATGGAGACGGTTCCCCTATTGGATATAGAGAACGTCCCAATAGACTTGCAATCAATGTTGACACCGTGATTGACGGTCGATTTACAGTGAAGGTCATTATCCCCAGTGAAGTGAGCAACAATGCTGAGGACGATGATTATGGCCAGGCGATGATTAATTTGTATGCCTACGACAGCCGCGACACACTTGAGGCTAAGGGGGCAAATAGTAATTTCTACATCCACGGCTATGATGCCGATGAGGTGGCCGACACAATTGGCCCCGACATTATAACGATGGGCTTGAATACTCCGACGTTTGCCGATGGGACGGACGTCAATGAGTCTCCCTTGCTGTTGGCCACAGTGAGCGACAAGAGTGGAGTGAACTTCTCTAACGCAGGTATCGGCCACAGTATGACACTGACTCTCGACGGGACAATCAGTTACAATGACTTGATCAGCTTCTACACGCCGCAATATGCCGACGAAGGAACCCTTGGCAGCATCACCTATCAGTTGAACGACTTGACTGCCGGACTGCACTCCTTGAGGCTGCGCGTGTGGGATGTCTATAACAACGTGAGTGAAAAAACCATTACGTTTAATGTCGTGAATGGATTAACACCCGAGATTGCCGACGTGTATTGCGTGGCTAATCCGGCCTCGGTCGAGACTTCCTTCTATGTGAAGCACAATCGTCCCGATGCTGTTGTCAGTGTGTCCATCGAGGTCTATGATCTGATGGGACGCCGCGTGTGGAGCGCTACTCAATCGGGTCGTAGCGACATGTACACTTCCACGCCCATTACCTGGGATCTCACCGACGCAGGAGGCCGTCGTGTGCCTCGTGGCATCTACGTCTATCGTGCCACAATTTCGACCGATGGAGTCAAGGAAGCCACCAAGGCCAAGAAACTGGCCGTCACGGGTGAGTAATTTTTATTAGTATCACATTCACTGCCAGCATCAAGCTTCATGCTTGGCGCTGGCAGCTCGTTATGTCATTGAAGCGCAAACCGATAAGAATTGTTAAAATCCCACTGTTTTCAATGAAAAATCACGATGAATGACCTTGGGAATGGAAAAATAAGCTAACTTTGTAAGTTAATTGCATCATTTTACGATAAGTATGACCAGGAATAATGAGAATCGGGCAATCCTTCCAGAGCCTACAATTAGGCGCTTGCCATGGTATTTGTCCTATGTGCGCATGCTTGACAACTTGCATATCGAGTATGTGTCATCGACCCAGATATCCAAGGAGCTCAACGTGCAATCTTCACAGATTGCTAAGGATTTGTCCTTTCTCAACATCCGTGGTAAGACTCGCATCGGCTATGAGGTGAGGAGCCTTGTGACCGAACTT
Organism: uncultured Prevotellaceae bacterium; assembly: GCA_947165675.1. Lineage (GTDB taxonomy): Bacteria > Bacteroidota > Bacteroidia > Bacteroidales > Muribaculaceae > Sodaliphilus. Next base: position 54,003 of record CAMVBJ010000004.1, on the reverse strand, counting down.
GAGGACTTCTTGGGCTTCAACAGGCACCACAATGCTGTCGTCATTGGAACCGGCAGCCTGGGTACAGCGCTGATGCAGGATCATGGTCTGGAGAACTATGGCTTGAATATCGTGGCGGGTTTTGACGTCCGTGACGAAGTGATTGGGCAGTGTGTCGGTGGCGTCCCTGTCTATGACATCAACCAGTTGGCAAGTTGGCGGCGCACCCATGATGTGTCCATTGCTATCCTGACCGTGCCTGTCGAGCGTGCGCAGCAGACCGCCGAGCTGGCCATTGCCAGTGGTATGACCGCCCTGTGGAACTTTACGCCCATTCGCATCAAGGCCTCTGATGATGTGGTTATTGCTAACACTTCTATCTATGCCCACCTGGCTATCATATATAACCGCATGCATGGGAATGATCAGAAGTGATCGGAAAAAGTTTAAAAGTGAGTAACGCTCTGCTATAAGGAAATGAAGATTGTAGGTTTCACTGGAAATTATGACGGAGGAAAGACTGTTCCCCAAGCCTATCTGATGGCGGACTCTTCCATCTTGTTCACGGGCAGGCCTTTCTTCTTGCCAGACTTTGCGCAAGCCTTTGTGGCCACTCCTACCCTTGTAGTGCGCACTGGACGCTTGGGCAAGTGCATTGCTCCCAAGTTTGCCTATCGCTACTGGGATGCGTTTACAGCTGGATTTACAGTGAGAGCCATCGAGAGCAACGATGATCGCATTAAGGTGCTGGACAGGGCCTTTGATGGCGCCCTGATCTTGGGGGACTGGGTGGAAAAAGCATCACTTGAGGCACCCATCCATGCCACTGTTCAAGCGATGGTTGATGGCAACGAGGTGTCGAGCTGTTGTCTGGCTGATATGAGTCAACCTGTTGATGAACTACTGGCTGCGGTCAGTACACGTTGCAGCATCAAGATGGGCGACTTGATATTGACGGGCGACGTGGCCGAGGGACACCTGTTGGCTGCTGGTAACCACCTCACCGCAAGTATCGACGGCAGGCAGGTGCTTGATGTGAAAGTAAAATTATAATCGTAGCTGAAAAAGGACGAATTAAAGAAACTAACAATTATAAAGATATGATCAGTCTTAGAAAAATCAGATTACTGTTATGCGCTGTCGTGATGATGTTCATCGGCACATCCTACGCCAGTTCGTTTAATGTTTCCAGTTACACGACACAGTCCAAGCTCTCTAAGGGGAAGTGGGTGAAGATTTCTATCCCCGAGAGCGGTATCTATGAGATCACCTACGACGAGTTGCGTGAGATGGGATTTAACGACCCATCGTCTGTAAGACTCTATGGACGCGGTGGTTATCGCATTAGCGAGGTCATGACGGGCAAACCGACCGATGATTTGCTTCCTGTGGCCGTGGTTCGCGCCAACGACAAGATTTGTTTCTATGGCAATGGCCCCGTTCGTTATTCTCTGGCCAATTACACGACCACTCCTCATTTTACCAGGGAATTTAATCCTTATTCCCAGGTGGGCTGCTATTTCTTGACCGATGAGGGTGGAACCGAGAAACAGGTGTCTTACAAGACCCAGGTCAATGTGACCAACTATGTGGACAAGACTTCCAGTCTGGGCTTTATCCATCACGAGAAGGAAATGTCATCCATAAGCAATTCGGGCAAGGACTTGTTGGGCGAGAACTTTGTCAACGGTAGCTTGAAGATTGATTTTGATCTTCCCCGCATTGCCGACAGTACTATAGTCGTTCATACGACGATTGCTGCTTACCCCAATAGTGTAGCCTATGCCAAGGCTGTGGTTCACAGCGATGGCGCGAGTGACACGACCGCCTATACAGCAAGCTCGTCTCGCATCTATGCTCCCACAGTTCATGTGCTATACAATTACGCATCGCCCTATGGCCAGTTGAAACTGTCGCATCCCAGCGAGCACTGTCAGTTTGAACCGATGGTGACATGTGAGTCCACGGTCGATTTTTCTCGTCTCGACTACTTTATCGTTACCTACACCCATGATAACGTCCTTAACGAGGAAGATGGCAACCAGATGATCATGGCCTATGCCAAGCCTAAGGGTAACGAGCGTTACATGCTTCCGGGAGCTTCGTCAAGCACCATGGTATGGCTCATCAATGATCCCTATTCACCCTTGATGATGCACCTCGACCCCTATAGCGACGGCAGTGGCAGCGGATATTCGTTTTTTACCAGCGCATCAAGCTACTCCATCTATGTGGCCTTTGATCCTGCCAAGACGTTGAAGAAGATTTCTAAGTTTGAGGATGTTCCTAACCAGAACCTGCATGGCATGGAGACTCCCGAGCTGCTCATCCTGACCGATAAGCTCTTCTATGAGCAGGCTGAGCGTATAGCCGACTTGCACCGTGCTATTGATGGCATTGATGTGCTTGTTGTTGACCAGGACCAGGTGTTCAATGAGTTCTCCAGTGGCACTCGTGATGTGATGGGTTACCGCTTGTTCTGCAAGATGCTCTACGACCGCAATCCCGAGAAGTTCAAGAACTTGTTGCTCATGGGACCTGGCTCGTTTGATAATCGTGAGATCCTGGGTGAACATGTGGGTCACTTGCTCACTTACCAGAGCGATAACAGCAATTATGATGATTATTCCTACACAACCGATGACTTCTTTGGTTTCCTGGCCGAGAATTCTGGTTCCAACATTTCGGCCGAGAGGCTCTCGATTGGCGTAGGACGCATCCCCAGCAATAACCTTGCCGAGGCCAAGAGTGATGTGGATAAGCTTGTCGAGTACTACAGTAATCCAGACTATGGCGTCTGGCGTAATAATACACTGGTGTTCTCAGACTCGCCCGATGAAGGTGAATTCATGTATGAGGGAGAAGGTTACAAGAATCAGATCGACAATGCATTGTTGACGGGTATGCATGTCAACACGGTACACAACTCGATGTATCCACGCTCGACCGAGCAGCCCAATGTCGTCTTCGAGCGCAAGACGGCTTCGGTGGCCAAGAAGAAACTTTCCAATATTTTCAAGTCTGGAGTGTACTTTGGCACCTATGTGGGTCATGCTGGTTCTATCGGCTTCACCAAGTATAACAACATGTGGAATTCTGTCGATGTGCTCAATACGTCGATGAATCACTTGCCCATCTTGTCAACATCGTGCTGTGACGTCGCCCATTATGATGGTGACAGGCGTGGTGTGGCCGAGGTCATGTTCCACAAGCGTGACGGTGGAGCCATCGCATTGTTGACCACTTCTCGCATGGTGTTTGGTTACAACAACGACAAGATGAACACCAACTTCATCAATGCCTTTTTCAGTAATGCTACTCAAGGCAAGATGGTGACCCTGGGCGAGGCTTACAAGAACAGTAAGTTGGCCTTTACCAGTGCTGAGACCAACAAACTTTCGTTCTTTATCCTTGGTGACCCGGCCATTAAGATCAACTATCCCGTTTCGCGTTTCAATATCACCAAGATAAACTCTGCTGACATGACCGACACCAACACGGTCGCACAGATCAGCCCCTTGATGAAGTTTGACATTGAGGCCCAGGTGCTTGATGACAATGGAAATCTCGATGCGGGATTCAATGGCGATGCAACGGTTACCCTCTACGACAAGCAGGATCTGTTTGTCACAATGGATGACTATGTGAACGGCATCAAGGTGGACCGTGATATCTTTACCGATCGCGAGAAGCTCGCCGAGGTTGATGGTCGCGTTGTTAATGGCGTGTTTAGGGGTCAGATGATTGCTCCTAAAGTCCCCGAGGCGAGTGATGAGTCAGTCCTGCTGCGTGTCTATGCCCATCAGGATAATAGCGACATCATGGTCAACGGATTTACCAAGCAGATAACGATGCTCCCGTTTGATGAGGAAAATGCCATCGACGACGATACCGCTCCCGTTATCAACTCCATGTTCATCAATGATGAGACGACCTTTGTCAACGGAGCTTATGTTGCCCCTGATGCTATGCTCTATATTTGCGCCAACGATGACCAGGGTATCAGCATGCAGTCCAACTCTATTGATAAGGACATGACCCTGTTGCTCGATGGCGGAAAGGTCTCCTATGGAGAGATCGGCGGATTTGCAACCCCAGCCGATGGTGGCAAGTCGGTGAATATCGTGTTCCCGCTGGTCAATCTCACTGAAGGTCAGCACACGCTCACGTTCACCGTCTATGACCTGTTGGGCAATAGCGCCACCCGCACGATTACTTTCATCGTGGGCCAAGTGTCGTCTGTTAATCTCGTGGCAGACAAGCTGCCAGCCTATGTGAACGATGTCGTGAACTTCGATTTGGATTCAGACAACGGCTCCAACACCAATTATGTTGTTCGTGTGACCGACGCTACTGGCAAGCTCATGTGGATGACGAATACCAGCAGCTTCCCCGTGACTTGGGACTTCAAGGACATGGAAGGTAATACCGTTCCTGCTGGACTTTACCGCTACTTCGGCACTTATAGCAACGGTACGAACTACGGTGGCACGCCCATCAACAAGCTCATTGTTCTTGACCCTGTCAAGACGGCTGCGAGGTGATGATCACGGCACTGGATGCCGATTAGGAAAACGTGTCGCGCGGAGGACCATCGAGGGTCTATCCGCGCGATGTCTTTTATCCTTGTAGTCAGTAGATTTATGCCGTTAGCAAAAAACTTTGATACGGGTGTTTGTCAGTCCAAAAACTTTTATTATTTTTGTCGGCAATAGATGACAACAATCGCTCGTTAAGTGTTGTTGTTGTTAGCGAATGAAACATCAAAAATATTATCGATATGCGCAAATTAATGATATTACAAGTGGCCTGCACCGCAATCATGCTCTTGTTCGGCATGGGTAATGCAAGTGCGTTTGATGTGTCTCACTTTACTACCCAGTCAAAACTTGCTACAGGTAAGTGGGTGAAGATTTCCATCCCAGAGACCGGAGTCTATGAGATTACCTATGATGAATTGCACCAGATGGGATTTAACAATCCTGCTACAGTTAGACTGTATGGATTCGGCGGTTCACGCATGAACGAAATCCTTAATGGCTCAGCGCCTGATGACTTGACTCCAGTGCCGGTGATGCGTATCGGGAACAAGATTTGTTTCTATGGAAATGGTCCTGTTCGTTTTACTTTTACCAATTATCAGACCAAGCCTTACTTCAAGCGTGACTTCAATGCATATTCTCTTGAGGGCTACTATTTCTTGACCGAGGAGGGCTCTACCGAGAAACAGATCACTAACAAGCCACACTTGATTGTAAGTAGTTATGTTGACAGGCCGATAAGCTACAACTTTGCTTACCATGAGAGGGAACTGAAGTCCTATTCTGGTACAGGTAAAGACATGCTGGGCGAGGACTTCAATAGCGAGAAACTATTCATCGATTATGAATTGCCCGACCTGGCTGACAGCACATTGAATGTTTACACTACGATTACAGCCGATACTAAGGATGGATATGGATTTGTCAATGCTGTTATCCATAGTGGTGGCGCTACCGATACTACAGTTTATGCTTCCAATCTCTCTCGTCTCGACAATACCTCTCTGTATGAGGAAGCTGTGTACTCCACGGCTTCTCCTTATGGTTACCTCAAGCTCACACACCCCAGCGAACACGGTAAGTTTGAACCGATTATAACCACGAACGATAACAAATTCTCGACCTTAATGGCTCGCCTGGACTACTTTATCCTGACCTATAAGCGTCGCAATATTATCAAGGAATCAAACGATAACCAGACCTTAATGGCATTTGCGTTGCCCAAGGCTAATGACCGCTTCATGTTGCCCAATGCCACTGCAACCACCAGGGTTTGGCTTATCACCGATCCTTATACTCCCATGAATATGCCTCTCGACTCCTATAACGATGCGACGGGTCAGGGCTATTCGTTCTTTGCAACTGCTTCGAGTTCCGCGCTGTACGTTGCATTCGACCCGGCTAAAACGTTGAAGAAAATCACCAACTTTGAGCCCGTAGCCAACCAGAATCTGCATGCCTTGCAGACTCCTCACATGCTCATCATCACTGATCCCATCTTCCATGAGCAGGCCGAGCGACTTGCCGATGTTCACCGTAACCACGATGGCCTTGACGTGACTGTTGTCGATCAGCAAGAGATCTTCAATGAGTTCTCAAGTGGCACCCGGGATCCGATGGCTTATCGACTCCTCTGCAAGATGCTTTATGACCGCAACCCGTCCAAGTTCAAGTATTTGTTGCTTTTTGGAACAGGAACTATTGATAACCGAGGCATGTTCGGTGATCATCCAGGTTGCTTGGTAACTTATCAGACCGACGTCAGCAATATGGCCGATAAGTCTTACACTTCCGATGACTTCTTTGCCATCCTTGGTGATAATTCTGGTGCCAATTTGTCGACCGATAAATTGACGATCGGTGTGGGACGCTTCACTTGTGTTGATGCTGACGAGGCCAAGAGCGATGTGGATAAGTTTATTGAATACTATCTCAATCCCGACTATGGCGTGTGGCGCAACAGGACCCTGGTGTTCTCTGACACTCCCGAGAGTGGCCGTTACATGTTCCATGGTGAGGGCTACAAGAACCAGATTGACAATGAGTTGTTGACAGGCATGCATGTTAACACGGTGCATAACTCGATGTATCCCCGTTCCACTACTCAGCCCAATGTGACAATGGATCGTAAGGAAGCAACTGGTGGCAAGCACAAGTTGTCCGAACTCTTCAAGAGCGGTGTCTTCTTTGCCACCTATGTGGGCCATGCAGGAACTACCGGATTTACCAAGTATAATAACATGTGGACGTCCATCGATGTGTTCAACACGAGCATGCCTCATCTCCCCATCCTCTCGACGGCTTGCTGTGATGTAGCCCGCTATGACAGCGATTTGCGTGGAGTTGCCGACCACATGTTCCACAAGAGGGACGGTGGCGCGATTGCCTTGTTGACGACATCACGCATGGTGTATTCCGATGGTAATGATATGATCAACCGTTACTTTATCAATGCCTTGTTCAGCAATGCTACTCAGGGCAGGATGCCGACCTTGGGCGAGGCCTATGTGCAGTGCAAGCACACTTTCCCTGAAGAGAATTCTCCCAGTAATTACAACAAGATGTCATTCTTCCTGCTTGGTGATCCCGCCATGAAGATTAACTATCCTGTGTCACGATTCAATATTACCAAGGTGAACACGACTAACATGACCAGCCCTTCGGCAATGGCTCAGATTAGTCCCTTGATGAAGTTTGATATCGAGGCCTGTGTCTATGATGCCAATGGTAACCTTGATACCGGCTTCAATGGTGATGCAACCGTTACCCTCTATGACAAAGAGGACTTGTTTGTGAAACTTAACGAGAACATTCCTGAATTGAATGTCAATCAGGATCGCAATATCTATACCGACCGTGAGAAGCTCGCCGAGATTGACGGCCGTGTCGTCAATGGTGTGTTCAGGGGTCAGATGATTGCTCCCAAGTCGCCCGAAGCAAGCAATGAGACTGTTCTGTTGCGTGTCTATGCTCACAAGGACAATAGCACCGACATGGTCAATGGCTTCACCAAGCAGATTACCATGCTGCCCTATGATGAGAATGAGGCTATCAACGACAATAACGCACCCGTCATCAACTCCATGTTCATCAATGACGAGACGACTTTTGTCAACGGTGCCATTGTCGCTCCCGATGCGATACTCTACATCAGCGCTACCGATGACGAGGGCATCAACCTGCAAGACAATTCAGTTGACAAGGACATGACGCTGTTGCTTGATGGTGGCAAGGTGTCCTATGGCGAGGTAAGTTGCTTTGCTTCTCCAGCCGATGGTGGCAAAGCTGTCAATGTAGAGTTCCCGCTGTCCAACCTCACCGAGGGTCAGCACACACTCACTTTCACAGTCTATGACATGTTGGGTCATAGCGCCACCCGCACGATCACCTTCATCGTGGGACAAGTGTCCACGGCCAATCTTGTCGCTGATAAGATTCCCGCCTATGTTAACGATGTGGTGAACTTTGACATGGAGTCCAGTAAGGGTGGAAATGGCACGTTTACTGTCCGTGTGACCGACGCGACGGGCAAGCTCATGTGGATGACGACCACCGATAGCTTCCCCGTGACCTGGGACATGAAGGACATGAATGGCAAGAAAGTGCCCGCTGGATTGTACCGCTACTTCGGTACCTACAGCAATGGGACTAACTATGGTGGAACACCCATCAAGAAGCTTATCGTTCTTGACCCAGTCAAGATCGCTGCGAAATAAAGTACTATTGAAATATGCGCAAACTGACTATTTTACAAATGGTTACAGTGGCCATGTCAGTGCTGTTATGCACTGGCATGGCTCAAGCATTTGATGCCTCTTTCTTTACGCCACAATCCAAGTTGGCGACGGGAAAGTGGGTGAAGATTGCTATTACGGACAATGGAGTCTATGAGCTTACATACGACGAGTTGCAGTCGATGGGATTCTCCAATCCCGACCGTGTCAGGATATATGGAAATGGCGGTTTCCTCATCAACGAGAAACTGGATGAAAACGATATCGTGGATGACCTGAAGCCTGTCCCCGTCCTGCGTACCCACAACAAGATCTGTTTCTATGGCAAGGGTCATACACAGCTCTCGTTGACTGGTGGCAACACCTCTCCGCGTTTTACCCGTGTATTCAACCCCTATTCATTAGAAGGCTGCTATTTCTTGACCGAGGAGAGCGGCAGCGAGTTGAGTGTCTCAACTGCCGAGGCTGTCGTTCCGACCAATCCTGTTGACTATTTCACCTGCCTCAGCTACTTCTATCATGAGAATGAATTGGATGCAGTTTCCAGGACTGGAAGGGATATGTTGGGCGAGGATATCCGCTTAAACAAGGTTCGGATTAACTTCACGGTGCCTGATATTGCCGATAGCTCGATAATGGTAAATACGGTTGCCGCTGTCGCTAACAAGTCGAGTTTGACCTATGTTGGCGCTGTCATTAACTGCGGTAACGCCATCGATACCGTCCCCTATTCATCTCTCCAGTCGCGTGTGAATAAAGTGGGTGATTATGATTATTATTTTACTGCGTCACCTTATGCTAAGGTCAAATTGAGACGCCTCACTGATAGAGGATATTTCGAACCTTTCTTGACATTTGGGACGGGTTCTTCTCCCGATCTGACTCTTGCACGGTTGGACTATGTGATATTGACTTATTCCCGTAGCAATGTGGTTAGGGAACAGTATGACAGCCAGTTGCTAATGGGTTATGGTCGGATATTGGGTAATGAACGTTTCAAGTTGCCCAATGCTGCTTCAACAACCGTTGTGTGGTCGATTACCAATCCCTCTAACCCTGTCTCGATACCTCTTGTCAAGTACAACGATCATCAGGTTCAAGGATATTATTTCTCGGCCAAGAATGAAATGAATGGACTTTTCATAGCATTTGATCCAGCTAAGAAACTGAAGAAGATTACCTCCTATGAGCCTGTCGAGAACCAGAACCTGCATGCGCTTCAGACTCCCGAACTACTCATCATTACCGATAAGATGTACCACGAGCAGGCTGAGCGTGTCGCAGCCCTGCACCGTGCAGTCGATGGCATCGACGTTACTGTGGTCGATCAGGATAAGGTGTTCAATGAGTTCTCCAGTGGCGTGCGTGATGCAATGGGTTATCGTCTGTTGTGCAAGATGCTTTATGACCGCAATCCCGATAAGTTCAAGAACCTGCTCCTCTTTGGTCATGGCAATCTCGACAATCGTGGCATCACAGGTCCGTTAGCTGGAAGCCTGCTTACCTATCAAACGATAAACAGCAGCAATGAGGATTTCTCTTATACCTCGGATGATTTCTATGGTATGTTGGCCGACAAGTCGGGTTCCAACATTGCTTCTGACAAATTGTCGATTGGTGTGGGACGCATGACTTGCAGTACGATGGATGAGGCGGTCAATGATGTGGACAAACTCGTTGAGTATTATGCCAATCCCGACTATGGTGTGTGGCGCAACAATGCTATGGTCTTCACTGATGACTCCAGGGGTAACAAAGGTGAATTCACCTTCCAGGGCGAGGGCTATAGGAATCAAATCGATAACGAACAGTCCACGGGTATGCAGGTCACTGCAGTACATGGTGTGCTGTATCCCCGTAGTAGTGAAGAGGCTTATGCATCTGGTGGTATAAGCAATATGCCCGCTACCGTGGCCAAGGATCAATTGACCCACACCTTCAAGAGTGGTGTGTACTTTGGTACCTATGTGGGACATGCCGGCTCTATCGGCTTTACCAAGAGTATTGACATGTGGAACAATCGAGATGTGATGAGCACATCTTATCAGCACTTGCCCATCCTGTACACCTCATGTTGCAATGTGGCCCACTTTGACTACGGTAGGCATGGTATCGCCGAACTCATGTTCCATAAGCGCGATGGTGGAGCTATCGCCCTGATTACAGCTTCACGTATGGTTCTCTCGGGCGATAACGATGCCTTGACTACCAGGTTTATCCGCAAGATGTTCGGTTACCACGATTCAGGCAAGATGCTTACCTTGGGTGAGGCCTTGAGGCTGGCAAAACTTGAGATGGGATACACCAATTTCAATAAGATGAAGTTCTTCTTGCTGGGTGACCCTGCAATCAAGATCAACTATCCCGTGACCCGGTTCAAAATCACCAAAGTGATGGGTGTCGATATGAGTGACTCGACAGCCACGGCTCGATTGCACCCTCTGCAGCGCTTCCCCGTCGAGGCTCAGGTGGTGGACGAGAACGGGGCCTTGGATAAGACCTTCAACGGAGACGCCACGATGACGTTATATGATAAGAACGAGGTGTTCTGCTCCATCAGTAACACGAGCATGGGGGCTTTAGTGACCCGCGATATAATGACGAACCGTGCCAAGTTGGGTGAGGTTACTGGACGTGTCGTGAATGGCATTTTCAAGGGCTCAATGATTGTCCCCATGGAGGTGAAGGCTTCCAATGAGAATGTTCTCCTGCGTGTCTATGCTCATCAGGACAACACCTCGGTTATGGTCAATGGCTTTAATGATAAGCTGGTCATGAAGCCTTACTATGAGGGTGTAGCCGTTAACGATACTCAGGCACCCGTCATTGATGCGATGTATATCAATGATCAGGCCACATTTACCGATGGTGCGGTCGTTGGAGCAAAGTCTATGGTTTACATCACGGCTCGTGACAACGAGGCTATTAACTTGCAGTCAAACTCCGTCACCAATGGATTAAACCTGATGCTTGACGGTGGCAACACATCCTATAGTGATATCGACTGCTATGTCACCGCTGGTGCTGACGGCAAGTCAATCAGTGTCAAGTATCCGTTATCAGACATTGCCGAGGGTCTGCATACTCTCACGTTTACTGTCACCGACCTGAAGGGTCAGCGGGCTTCCCGCACGATTACTTTTATGGTAGGTCAGAAGGGTGGATCGACTCTGGTGGCCGATAAGCTCCCCGTCTATAGAGGCGAGACTGTCAACTTTGATGTCGAGTCGACTGTGAAGGGTAATCCTGAATATGTTGTGCGTGTGACCGATGCCGTTGGCAAACTCGTGTGGAAAACCCATACCAGCACTTTCCCTGTGGCCTGGAATCTTACCGATAATCAGGGACAACAAGTACCGGCGGGTCTGTATCGTTATTATGGGACCTACGTCGATGGTGAGATCTACGGTGGTACGCCCATCAACGATCTTATCGTTCTCGATCCGATCAAGACAGCCAATTGATCATTCACTTCACTTCACCGGGTGAATAAAACAATATGCGGCTACATCCAACAGGATGTAGCCGCAATACTTGTTTCGTAGTTAGTAATCGAAATTATTCACCGGGAGCGATAGCACCAGTGGGGCATGCGTCAGCACAAGTACCGCAGTCCAAGCAGGTGTCAGGATCAATCTTGTAGATGTCGCCCTCAGAGATTGCGTCGGCGGGGCATACTGACTGGCAGGTGCCACAAGCTACGCAGCTATCAGAAATTACATAAGCCATATTAGTGTGATTTTAAAGTGAAATAGTTAATAATGTAAAAAAGTAAACAGTGCAGCAAAGGTAGTGCTTTTATTTGATTCAGTAATCATTTTTTGATTATTTTTCTTACATGACAGTGGTTTTTTTGTTGTTAATGCCTTTTTCTCACTTATTTTTTGTACCTTTGATGTGAGAGAATCAAGATGGTTTAATTGATACGTAATTTTTTATTGCTATGGACTCTATTGATTGGAAAGAAGCGTTAGGCAAGGCGTTCAACATGCCCGTGCCGGACGACAGCAACAACGTGCCCGAGGTGCAACAAGCTCCCAGGGGGGATGCTCTGCAACAGCAAGGCAAGGCGATGCTTGATATCGTGCTTGAACGCAAGGGGCGTGCTGGCAAGCAGGCTACCATTGTGGCAGGCTTCAACTGTGATGATGATGCCCTCAAGGCAGTGGCCTCTCAACTCAAGTCTGCGCTTGGCGTGGGTGGCAGTGCCCGCGGTGGCGAGATCTTGATTCAAGGCGACTTCCGGCAGCGAGTGCATGATCAACTCGTTGCGATGGGCTTCAAGGCTCGCATTATATGATATCAACTTGTGAAACATAGATAATGGGAACGATATAGCGGTTGACCCTGAAGGGTTTTTTAATACTAATTTCGCTAAGAAAAACGTATTTCACGAAAAAATGTTTAAAACTATTCGTGTAATTAGCATTAGCCCGCAGGGTTCGGACCAATCTCTATATCATCGCCTAAATAATATAATAATGTGTGATTACCCCTCCTGTGTGTTTTTAAATATCTGCATTTTATTACCTATTGCCAAACATGAATAACGACAACCAACGCAATCTGCTGGTCATGAAGGCATCTGCTGGGTCTGGTAAAACTTATAATTTGGCTCTACAGTACATCAAGCACCTCCTTTTCACCATGACCGAGGATAACCGCCTCGTACCACGCCGTGGCAAGAACGATGATCGAGTCGTGAATGCCCATCGCCAGTTGCTGGCCATCACCTTTACCAACAAGGCTACCGACCAGATGAAAAAACGCATTGTCGATGAGCTCTACAATCTTGCACAACCGGGAATCGAGAGTGATTACCTGGATGGCTTTGTCGCTGAGTCGGGCTTGCCCGAAGTCGAGGTGAGGTTTCTTGCACGCAAGGCACTCAATGAGTTGCTGTTTGATTACAGTAACTTCAATGTTAGTACCATCGACTCGTTTTTCCAGACGATTCTGCGTAACTTTGCTCGTGAACTGGACCGTGATTTCAACTATGATATCCAGCTCGAGGAGAAATATGCGGTGCGTGTGGCAATACACAATTTCTTGCTCTCGCTGGGACAAGAGGGTAAACCCACGCAGGTTGACGAGTGGGTGCAAGAGTATCAGCGTCATCAGATGCGTAGTGATGCCGAACTCAAGAGTTGGCGCTTCTTTGACGATGGTGGAAGCTTCTTTAAGTTCGCAAAGCAGATGAATAGTGAGCTCTTCCGTAGCAAGATGAACGAAATCCGCGATTACTTGGGCCACAAGGATGAGAATGGCGCCTACGTGAGTGATTTCAGCCGCATCGGAGCTTTCAAGAAGTTCATTCATGATACAGTCGAGGCCATCAACGGTGAGACCAACCAGGTGCTTGATGAATTGCGTGCCCAGCTTGAACCTTATGCCAGCGCACTCAGGTATTCCTTGAAGAACTGGTATATGGCCGATGTCTATAGCCCGATAAGTTCCAGCCTGTTTGGTGCCGATCTTGATAAGATTGCTACTCAGTTTAAGTCGGGGGTAAATCCTCCTGATACCCTTCTGGCCAAGGTGCAGGAGCTGGTGTCACGCTACTTTAATATTGAATTGTGCGTCACTTTCTACGAGAAGGTGGAGAACAAATTGGGGCTGTTGGGACTCATTGCCATGGTTGATGTGTTCCTTGAGCGCTATCGTCATGAGACCAATTCAATCCTCATCGGTGACACCAATCAGCTCATTGGCACTGTCCTTGACAGTGGATCCCCCTTTGTCTATGAGCGCGTGGGCACATTGATTGCCCATTACATGATCGATGAGTTTCAGGACACAAGTACCAAGCAATATGAGAATTTCCGTGGTTTGCTCAAGGATAGCCTCGCCAATGGCAATTTTAACATGCTCATCGGTGATGCCAAGCAGTCGATTTACCGCTTTCGCAATGCCGATCCCACGGTTTTCCGCGAGAAGGTGAATGCCGACTTTGCCCATGACTACTACATGCCACCAGTCAAGGATGGCGCCCCCACTTCGGTCAATTACCGCAGTTCGAGAAATATTGTGGAGTTCAACAATAGGCTCTTTGAGTTCGTTAGGCTTCGTTATGCTGGCAACAAGGCCGTTGAGGACTCTTACAGGGACGTCAGGCAAGGTCTGCCCGATAACATTGATTCCAAGCGAGTTCCCGGCTATGTCCGAGTGATTACTGCCAACTACGACCACTTCAAGGGAGCTGGCGCGAAGAGCACCGCTGGCGAAAAAGATAGTAAACCTGATGTCCTTGCCATCTTGCCCGATTATCTGTTATGGCTGCATGAGCGTTACGATTGGGGCAAGATGGGCATTCTGGTCAATGCTAACTCCGAGAGTGACCGGATTGTGGAGTGCATCCTCCAGCACAACAGGAACAATCCTGACAGGCGTATTGACATCATTTCGGGTGAATCATTGCTGCTCAACAATTCCACTGTTGTCAGGCGCATCATTGCCATGTTGCGCTTCATTGACATCAGTCAGTATGGGACCGGTGAGGATGAGGATGAAACTGAGGATGTGCTCAAGGATAAGGTTCTCTCGGGAATGTTGCGTAGGCGTGTCAGTGACCAGCGCCTTTATACGGCCCTTGGTGAGTTCATTAAGATGCAGGATCCTGCCCAGTGCCATGATGCCATCACCAATGGCAGGATATTGCAGCAGTGCTTACAAGATCTGGATAGCAGTGATGACACTACCGATGGGGGTGAAGATGGACAGGCCTCGATGCGTTTTGATGCGTTGTTAGAGCGTTTGTTACCTTCAGGCAATGAACTGACTACACTGGTGAGCATCGTTGAGACAATTATTGCTTATTTTCGCACCGATCAGCAAACAGGTGGAGATATCGACCGTGAGACGGCCTTCCTGTTCGCTTTTCAAGATACGGTCATGCAGTTTGCCTCGATGCGCAATGGTGGCAGTCTGAGGGAATTTCTCAAGTTCTGGGACGAGAAAAAGGGTACTCTGGCTGTCAACTCGCCGACGACCAGCGATGCCATCAACATTATGACTATCCACAAGGCCAAGGGACTTGAATTTGAATGCGTTGTGATTCCCTTTGCAACATGGGAACTCGATGATAACAGACGAGAGTTGGAGTACTGGATGCCAGGTGACGTTTTCATGGACACGCTTGTGGCACCACACGTCTGTGACCCTGCTTTGTTGCCTCCGCTCATTAATGTGAACAAGTCGGCTCTTGTCAAGATGTACGATAACGGCATCTTGGGACCTAAGGCGCGTGCCTTTGTCGAGGAACAACGCACGGCAGTCATCATCGATAATCTAAACAAGACCTATGTGGCTTTAACCCGTCCGCAATCCGATCTCCATCTGTTCTGTGACACGGGTCGAACGGCCAATGATGTGAAGTCGTTACTCCTTGATTTTGCCTCAAGTTCAAGCGACGATCAATTCGTTTCTATCCTTGATGCCCAGGGCGAGCCCACAGGATGGTATGAGCGAGGGGTGATTTCCTCGCGCGAGGAGTTGGATGAGAAGCGTACTGAGGAGCCCAAAGTGGCCATTCAGGTCCCCATTACCCAATATCGCGTCAATGATGGCACATTGAACTTGAGTGTGAGGGTTGACCATGCTTCCAGTTCACGTATTGATGCGGGCATCAGGTTGCACAGCGTCATGAGTGGCATTCAGGACCGTGACAGCGCCCAGCGTGTCATTACCCAGGCTATCAAGCATGGCATCATTACCAACGACGAGGAAGACCCCTGTGGCATCTCCAGTATCCAGACCCACGTCCTAACCCCCATGATGGATGACAAGACCCCCGTAGCTGTATGGTTTGATCCTGCTAACAAGGTCTATAGTGAGCGCACGATCACCATGGCCAGTGACAACTTGTGGGACACGGATGGCATCGAGAACCAGCGACCCGACCGCATTGTGCGCCGTCCTGACGGCCAGCTTATCGTCATCGACTACAAGAGTGGTCAGCGCAATGATAAGAAAAATTGTCGTCAGTTGCAGCAATACATCGACAAGTTGCGCCTCATCTTCCCTGATGCCCCCATTCAGGGCCGCATCTGGTACGTTACCCATGACCTCATCATCGACCATCAAGGCAACCCTGTAAAGTGAGGGCCATCAGAAACTATGGGCAATCGACGGTAAACTGAAAACTTTTTTGTACCTTTGCCAAATATTTACCGAAACTTGGCTGCAACTCAGTCATTAAAGTAAACTTTATGGCGTTCGGTTTGCACAAGTTTTCCGCCCGCAGGGGCGGTTATAATTGTAGCTTTTGAATGATGACAGAGCCTCGCTGGGCGTGAATTGTCATTATGGTATGCAGCATTGATAACAATAAAAACTACTATATTACTATGTCGATTGATAATATACTTGCACAGGCTACCGCGATGGCGGTAAAGGAGTTGTATGGCGTGGATTTCCCTGCCGAAAAGATTGTTCCCCAGACAACTAAGAAGGAATTTGAGGGCAATGAGACGATTGTCGTGTTCCCGTTCCTCAAGGCCTCACACAAGGCTCCCGATGTGACTGCACAGGAAATCGGCGAGCACATGCTGGCTCACTGCGACGCCGTCGAGAAATTTAACGTCATCAAGGGCTTCCTCAATATCACGATTAAGCCGTCGTTCTGGACTGGTGTCCTCCGTCATGTGGCATCGACTCCCAATTATGGCTTCACTCCCGTGACCGACGAGAGCCAACTGGTCATGATTGAGTATTCCTCGCCCAACACCAACAAGCCGTTGCACCTGGGTCACGTGCGTAACAACCTGCTGGGTTACAGCTTGTCATGTATTATGGAGGCTAATGGCTACAAGGTAGTCAAGACCAACATTGTGAACGACCGCGGTATCCACATCTGCAAGTCGATGCTCGCATGGCTCAAGTGGGGCAACGGTGCAACTCCCGAATCAACTGGCAAGAAGGGTGATCACCTGATCGGCGACTTCTATGTGGCCTTTGACAAGCACTACAAGGCCGAGGTCAAGGAACTGGTTGAGAACGGCATGAGCCAGGAGGAGGCCGAGAAGCAAGCCCCGCTTATCCAGGAGGCACACGACATGCTGCGCTGTTGGGAGGCTGGTGACCCCGAGGTGCGTGCCCTGTGGGAGAAAATGAACAATTGGGTCTATGCTGGCTTTGACGAGACTTACCGTCGCATGGGCGTTTCATTCGATAAGATATATTATGAGAGCGACACCTATCTGGTGGGGCGTGACACGGTGCTTGAAGGCCTCAACAAGGGCCTGTTCTATCGCAAGGAGGATCAGAGCGTATGGGCAGACCTTACGCCTGACGGCTTGGATCATAAACTGTTACTGCGCAGCGACGGCACATCGGTTTATATGACTCAGGATATCGGCACCGCTCAGCTGCGTTACAAGGATTATCCTATCGACCGCATGATCTATGTCGTGGGCAATGAGCAGAATTACCACTTCCAGGTGCTGTCGTTGTTGCTCGACAAGTTGGGCTTCAAGTGGGGCAAAGACCTGGTTCATTTCTCCTATGGCATGGTCGAGCTGCCTAACGGCAAGATGAAGTCACGCGAGGGTACCGTCGTCGATGCCGATGAGCTGATGGACGAAATGATTGCTACGGCTACCGAGATGGCTGGTGAGCCAGGCCGTTTGCAGGGTGTGCCTGACGAGGAGCGTGCCGACGTGCTCCGCATGATTGGCTTGGGTGCCTTGAAGTATTTTATCCTTAAGGTTGATCCCAGAAAGACCATGCTCTTCGACCCCAGTGAGTCCATCGACTTCAACGGCAATACAGGTCCTTTTATCCAATATACACATGCCCGCATCCAGTCGGTGCTGCGCAAGAGTGGGGAGGATTATAATGCTGTTGATATCAGTGATGTGGCTCCCAACGATAAGGAAACTTCGCTGATCCAGAAACTGGCTGACTTCACGACTGCCGTCAATGATGCAGGCCGTAACTACAGTCCTGCTCTCATTGCTAATTACGTCTATGACTTGGCCAAGGAATTTAACCAGTTCTATCATGACTACAGCATCCTCAAGGAACAAGACGGTAAGGTGCGCGCCTTCCGCCTGCTGCTGAGCGCTACTGTGGCCGACGTTATTCGCCGCGGTATGGGCCTGCTGGGCATTGAAGTGCCTGAGAGGATGTAAGGCTTGAGGCTTTAGGATGCCTAAGTTGGCACGATTCTTGCTGATAGTTATTGACAATAGAAAAATTAAGGAATAAAGATATGAACGAATGGAATAACATCAACACTGACGGCTTTCAGACAGCCGTTCAAGCCGAGAATGAAGCCACGTTGCAGCGTTATGTTGCTGGCGTGATGCGCAAGGTGTATGGCAAGATGACATTGGGTCTGTTGGCTACTGCTATAACGTCATTTCTGGTATTGTCGAGCCCTGCGCTGATGAACGTGCTATTCAGCAACATGGCCATCATGTGGATCTTGTTTGCTGCCGAGCTGGGTATGGTGATCTACTTGAGTGCCCGCATCGAGAAACTGAGCACAGGGACGGCAACAGCGCTGTTCTATGCTTATAGTATCTTGAATGGTTTAATGTTGACCCCGATTTTCCTTGTCTATACGGGTGCCAGCATTGCGATGACATTTGCTATCACAGCAGGCACCTTTGGCGCAATGACCATCTTTGGCTACGTTACCCGTCAGGATCTATCCAAATTGGGCTCTTTCCTGTTCATGGCTCTGTTGGGATTGATCGTATGTGTCGTGATCAACATGTTCATGCACAACTCGATGTTTGATCTGCTCATCAGCGGTGCAGGCGTGCTCATTTTTGTGGGTCTGACTGCATGGGACACCCAGGCCATCAAGCGCATGAGTGCCGAGGCTGATCCCTCGATGATGGGCAAAGTCGCCACGATGGGCGCCTTGACTCTCTATCTCGACTTCATCAACCTGTTCCTGTATCTGTTGCGCTTCTTCGGTAGCCGCGACTGATCTCACAGGATGTCATCATCACAACCCCGACAACGAACCAAACGTTGCCGGGGTTGTTTTTTGGCTGGGTAGTTTTGGTGGGAATGAGATAAAGTTGTAAATTTGTGGTGTTAATAATCATAAAATCAGTAAGGATGATGAAACGTGTTTATCATATTGTACTATTGTTGATGTTGCCTGCAATGATGTTGGGGCAGGGATGGCCATCAGGCTATAGTGGCGTGATGTTGCAAGGCTTTTATTGGGATTCCTACACCGACACCAGATGGACTAACCTGGAATCGCAGGCCGATGAGTTGGCCGAGTTTTTCAAACTCGTGTGGGTGCCGCAGAGTGGCTACTGCAGTGGCTACAACTCGATGGGCTATGACCCATTGTACTGGTTTACCAACTACACCAGCTCCTTCGGCACCAAAGCGCAATTGCAGTCGATGATCAATACCTTCAAGGGCAAGGGCATCGGTACCATTGCCGATGTCGTTATCAACCATCGCAAGAATGTTTCCAACTGGGTTGATTTCCCTGCTGAGACCTACAAGGGGGTTACCTATCAACTCAAGTCTACCGACATCTGCCGCGACGATGATGGCGGCGCTGCTCTCAACTGGGCCAATAGCCATGGCTACTCGTTGAGCGCCAATAACGATACAGGGGAGGATTGGGGCGGCATGCGCGACTTGGATCACACGAGTGCCAATGTGCAGAACAATGTCAAGGCCTACATCAAGATGCTGCTCGATGACCTGGGCTATGTGGGCTTCCGCTATGACATGACCAAGGGCTATGCAGCCCAGTACACGGGTATGTACAATGCCTATGCAGCCCCCATCTATTCGGTGGGTGAGTACTGGGATGGCAACCAGACAGCCCTCAAGGCATGGGTTGATGGCACCAAGGTGAATGGCGTGGTGCAGAGCGCCGCGTTTGATTTCCCCTTCCGTTATGCGGTGCGTGACGCAGTCAATAACAACAAGTGGACTAATTTGTCGGGCAGTGGCAAGGGAATGAACCTGGAGAGTAATTACCGCCGCTACTCGGTCACCTTTGTCGAGAACCACGACACGCAGTATCGCAGTGCAAGCGAGCCACAGGATCCCCTCAATCAGTATGTCGAGGCAGCTAATGCCTATCTGCTCTCGATGCCTGGCACGCCCTGTGTGTTCCTCAAGCACTGGATGGATTACAAGGCAAGCATCAAGCAGATGATCTATGCCCGCCAGTTGGCAGGTATTATCAACACCAGTGCGACGTCACAGCTGGCCAGTAGCTCGTCTTCCAACTACCACGTCCAGACTACAACCGGTACCCGCGGCACCTTGCTGGCAGCAATGGGGAACACGGCCTATTCAATACCGTCCAGTTATGTTGTTGTGGCCAGTGGCACCAACTACCGCTTGGCCTTGAGCAAATCGACTGAAACAGCCTGGGCCAGCAAGCCCAGTGGCGACTATGTGGATCCCTTCAACGTGACGTTGACGGCAGTAAGTGCTACCACTGGAGCTCAGATTGTCTATACTCTTGATGGAACTGAGCCCACCGCGACCCATGGTACTGTGATTGCCAGCGGATCCACGGTGCTCATCAACCGTTGCTTGACACTCAAGGCTGGACTGTTAAAGAATGGCACAGTGAGTGGCGTCATCACTCGTCATTACACCGTCCAGAACGAGGAATATGATCCTTATGAAATCACTGTCTATCTCAAGGATCCGACCGTAGCCCCCAATAATTGGCCACAGGTGGTCTATTACTGCTGGGATAGCAACAATCAGCAGCAGTGTGGTAACTGGCCTGGCGAGGTGATTACCGACACCCGTATGGTGCATGGTGAGAAGTTCTATTATAAGACCTTTACCATTACAGGCAGCCAGTACTGTGTGAACTTCGTGTTTAACCAGGGTGGCAGCACTGCCAGTAGCCATCAGACGATGGACGTGACGGGAGTGAGAGAAACCTCCTTCTATGAAGTGACCAGTCAGACCAATAAATACCAGGTCACTGATGTGACGGCTCAGTATCTGCCCTATCTTGACGTTGTTATCGGTGATGTGAACGGTGATGGCATGGTGGCGATCGCTGATGTGACCGCTCTTATAGATTATCTGCTGGGCGGTGAGGCAACTGCTGTTGACCTGGATGCAGCCGATGTGACCTGTGACGGAAACATTGCCATCAGTGATGTGACGGCTCTGATTGACCTGCTATTGGCAGGTAATTGACGGGACTATTGTAATAAACTTTAGTGGGCTGGGATACAATAAAAGGCGGATTTGAGAGTTATTTAGGTAAAAGACAATTGTAATTTTTCTAATTAGAAATGAAACTAACCAAATCAATACTTGCCATTGCCTTGATGGCAACTGCATTAACTGCCCTGGCTCAGGATGATATCAAGAACACGGAGTTCAACCCAGTCACTACGGGTGTTACTTCGTTGAGTATTACCCCTGATGCGCGTGGTGCGTCGATGGGTGACCTCGGTGCCGCTACCGAGGCTGATGTCAACTCACAATTCTGGAACCCGTCGAAGTACGCCTTTGCCTATAGCAGAGCGGGTGTGTCGCTGTCCTATACACCCTGGCTGCGCAAGATTGTCAACGACATCTATCTGGCCAATTTGGCAGGCTATTACAAGATAGGTAGCAGTGATAACCAGGCCATAAGTGCCTCGTTGCGCTATTTCTCGCTGGGTGAGGTGATGGCTACCGATGGCGAAGGCGCCACCCTGGCGACCATCAACCCGTTTGAGATGGCTGTGGACGTGGGCTATAGCCGCAAGTTGAGTGAGAAGTTTGCGATGGGTGTGGTACTGCGTTACATCTACAGTGACCTGGGTTACAGCTCAATGAACACAGGCGAGCAGACCTCGGGTGCATCAGCATTCTCGGCCGACCTTTCGGGCTTCTATACGACCTATCCCGTGATTGGCCGTAACGAGTGCCAGTGGTCATTAGGTTTTAATCTATCAAATATCGGTTCCAAGGTGTCCTACAACAAGGGTAATGACCCGGCTTACTTGCCGGCCAACCTCAAGATAGGTACAGCGTTCACTTTCCCGCTGGCCGACTACAACAACCTGACTATCGCCCTTGATGCCAACAAGATGCTGGTGCCCGCTAAGCCCCGTCTGGCCGATTATGAAGATGCCTTGGCTTATGATGACGCCCTGCAAGAGTGGAAGGACAAGTCGAGCATCTCGGGAATCTTTGACAGTTTCAAGGACAACTTTGCCAAGCGCATCACCTATTCGGTGGGTGCCGAGTATGCCTATAATCAGCAATTCTTCCTGCGTGGTGGTTACTACTACGAGAGCAAGTTCGCTGGTAACCGTCAGTACTTCGGTTTGGGCGCTGGTTTCTCGCTCAACGTCATTAAGATCGATGCAAGCTACATGATTGCAACCGCCCAGAACAGTCCTCTGGACCAGACGCTGCGTTTCACCCTGTCGTTTGACTTGGACGGCATCAAGAACCTGTTCGGCCGTAACTAAAGTCCTTAAGGTCGTTAATAGTTGAGTGTTATGTTTCGCATTGGAATGGGATTTGACGTGCATCGGCTCGTTGAGGGTCGTGAACTGTGGCTTGGGGGTGTAAATATCCCCTGGGAGAAAGGTTTATTGGGCCACAGTGATGCCGATGTTGCTATCCATGCCTTGTGCGATGCGCTGCTTGGCGCTGCCGCGTTACGTGATATCGGTTACCATTTCCCTGACACCGACCCCCGCTACAAGGGTATTGACAGCCGATTGCTGCTGCGCCATGTGGTGCGACTGCTCGACGATAAAGGTTATAAGTTGGGTAACTGCGATATCACTATCTGTGCCGAGCAGCCTAAGATTAACCCCCATATTCCAGCTATGCAACAGGAATTGGCTCGTTGCATGGATTGTGAACCAGATCAAGTATCTATCAAGGCCACCACGACCGAGAAGTTGGGTTATACAGGTCGCGGTGAAGGCATTGCCGCCTATGCTGTGGCACTGATCGAGTCCAAACCTGCCAAGCCATGATGACCGAGGCACAACTGCAACGGCGCATCCCCTATTTGGATATCCTGCGCGTCGTCGCCTGTCTGCTGGTCATCCTCATCCACACGCCCATCAGACAGTACACTTCCTATTACAATACACCATCGCTTAGCAGTGCTGTTTATACCGTGCTGGTTGCGGTGAATTGCAACCTTTTCTTTATGATAACTGGAGCTTTATTGCTCCCTGTCGCCATGAGTGGCAAGCGCTTTATCAAGCGGCGCCTACGGGTGGTCTTGTTCCCGCTCATTGCGTGGTCTATCATTTACCTGCTTGAACACGCCTTTTTGCTGCACAATTTCACACCTCGATTGTTGACATCCATCTTGTTTAACCCGGTTGAGGGATTATTGTGGTATGTCTATGTGCTGCTGGTTATCTATGTGACATTGCCCTTGGTGAGCAAGTGTATCGAAGCCATCGGCAAGCGGGGTGTCGAGACCTTGCTCGTGCTCTGGGTGCTCTCGTCATTTATTCCTTATCAGCATGGCATCTTTATCGAGGCCTCACAGTACAGCCACAACATGTTTGGCGCTTTCGCCAACTACTACGGCTATGTCCTGCTGGGCTACTACATGCACAATTACAGCTTGCCCATTTTTTCGCGTGCCCATGGCTTGAAGTGGGCCTTGTTGCTTTTGTTCGGCATCGTTGTCATGCCCTTGTTCGAATTCTTGGCCCAGGGCAATTTCGGCATCACCTGGCAGCAGCACATCGATACGGTGACAAGCGATATCAGCGTGAACAACATCGCCATGGCGACCTTGCTTTTTGCCTTGGTGCAGCACTTTGCTCCCAAGCAGTATGACCGGAAGGATCACCCGTCCGCTGCTTTTTGGTGGCCCACGTTAAGCGTGTGCACATTTGGCATCTACCTGTCCCAGATGATTGTCCTGCGTCAGGTCATTTGGCCCTTGACACGCTGGTTGGCCCGCGCCTACTGGCTCGTTGACTCACTGGTGAGTGGCGTCTTTACCTTTGTCGTTTGCTTCCTTTTGGTCCTGCTCATCCGCCGCTTCCCCTTCCACAAGTTCATTATTGGCAAGTGATTCTAGGCGAGCCTCTGCAATATTTCCGTTTCGTTTTTTTGCTATGTCTCCAGTTAGGATTATCTTTGCATAATCACTGATTGTAAGATTCTATGAATGATAAAATAGCGCAACTGATGACGACAAGAAAGAGATATACAGCGCGTCACCGCCTGATTGTGGCGGCAATCATGATGGCATTGATGACCATCCCCATCACCGCACAGACTATGAACCAAGATAAAGAACCAATGAAACGAGTAACAGGAATCGGAGGCGTCTTCTTCAAGTGCAAAGACCCTCAAGCGATGAAGCAGTGGTACGAGAAGCACTTGGGAATTCCGCAGGACCCCTACGGATACACATTCAAGTGGTATGAACAACGTGACAGCGACCTCGTGGGCCGCACCGTGTGGAGCCCCTTCCCTGAAGGAACCGACTACTTTGGCGACCCCGGTCAGCAAGTCATGATCAACTATCGCGTGGATGACATCGAGCGCCTTGTGGAGCAGTTGCGACAGGAAGGCGTGACCATTGTCGATGACATCCAGGACTATGAGGGCATCGGCAAGTTCGTCCATATTCTTGACGGCGAGGGCAACCGCATCGAACTCTGGCAACCCCTCGAAGAACATGACGAGTAGTACCTCATCCATTTTCGCCGGATATCATTTTGGCGAAATGCCATGAAAATCTAAGGTCTAAGGCCTCAAGTCTGAAGTCTTTTTTGTACCTTTGTGGGCTCAAATCTAATAGGTTTTATATTTAATTGATGAAAGAGATTGAAAAACCTGAAAAAGGTAACCAGATTATAGAAGAAGCGGCGCAGGCAGAGTACAAATATGGCTTTGTGACCGACATCGAGACCGAAGTCATTCCTAAGGGACTTGACGAGGATGTCGTGCGTCGCATCTCAGCCTTGAAGGGCGAGCCCGAGTGGTTGCTGGAATTCCGCCTGAAGGCCTACCGCCACTGGCTGACGCTCAAGGCACCCACATGGGGCCACGTCCATGTTCCCGAAATCGACTACCAGGACATCAGCTACTATGCAGCCCCGCGCCACAAGAAGGAGGGTGAGGCCAAGGAGATTGACCCCGAGTTGAAGAAAACTTTTGACAAACTGGGCATCCCCCTGGAGGAGCAGATGCGATTGAGCGGCATGGCGGTTGACGCCGTGATGGACAGCGTGAGTGTCAAGACGACCTATCGCGAGCGCCTGGCCGAACTGGGCGTGATCTTCTGTTCCATCAGCGAGGCTGTAAAGGACTATCCTGACTTGGTGCGCAAGTACTTGGGTAAGGTGGTACCCTATACCGATAACTTTTATGCAGCATTAAATTCGGCTGTGTTCAGTGACGGATCATTTGTGTATATTCCCAAGGGTGTCAGATGCCCGATGGAGTTGTCCACCTACTTCCGTATCAACGCTGCTCAGACGGGCCAGTTTGAGCGCACCCTGATTGTGGCTGATGATGACGCCTATGTTTCTTATCTGGAGGGTTGCACTGCTCCCATGCGTGACGAGAACCAGCTTCATGCCGCGATTGTCGAGATTGTAGTCGAGGACCGTGCAGAGGTTAAGTACAGTACCGTCCAGAACTGGTATCCTGGTGACAAGGATGGCAAGGGTGGAATTTACAACCTGGTGACCAAGCGCGGCCTGTGCCGTGGTGATCACAGCAAGCTGTCATGGACCCAGGTCGAGACGGGTAGTGCCATCACGTGGAAGTACCCGAGCTGTGTGCTCATGGGCGACCACTCGGTGGGTGAGTTCTACAGTGTGGCGCTGACCAACAACTGGCAGGAGGCCGACACGGGCACCAAGATGATCCACCTGGGGAAGCACAGCACGAGCACCATCGTGAGCAAGGGCATCAGCGCAGGCCACAGCCAGAACAGCTACCGTGGTATGGTCAAGATAGCGCCCAAGGCCACGGGGTGCCGCAACTTCACCCAGTGTGACAGCCTGTTGCTGAGCGACACCAGCGGTGCACACACCTTCCCTGTCATTGAGGTGGGTAACGACACATCGGTAGTCGAGCACGAGGCCACGACCAGCAAGATCAATGAGGATCAGATCTTCTACTGCAACCAGCGCGGCATCTCGACCGAGGACGCCGTTGGACTGATCGTCAACGGCTATGCCAAGGAGGTGATGGCCAAGTTGCCGATGGAGTTTGCCGTCGAGGCTCAGAAACTCTTGAGCGTGTCGCTTGAGGGTGCTGTGGGATAACTTTTAGTTTAGGAGTTGAAAAAAACAAAAACGACATATAACAACCATGTTAGTAATTAAAGATTTACAGGCTTCAATTGAGGAGAAGCAAATATTAAAGGGCATAAACCTGACCGTCAAGCCTGGTGAGGTGCACGCTATCATGGGACCTAACGGTTCGGGCAAGAGTACCTTGAGCGCTGTGCTCACTGGCAACCCAGCCTATACTGTCACTGGTGGTAGCGTAGAGTTCTACGGAAAGGATCTGCTGGCTCTTTCGCCCGAAGACCGCGCCCATGAGGGCCTGTTCTTGAGTTTCCAGTATCCCGTTGAGATTCCTGGTGTGTCGATGGTCAACTTCATGCGCACCGCCTTGAACGAGAAGCGCAAATACTTCGGTCAAGAACCGCTGAGCGCTGCCGACTTCCTCAAGATCATGCGTGAGAAGCGTACCATCGTGCAACTCGACAACAAGCTCGCCTCACGAGCCGTCAACGAGGGTTTCTCGGGCGGAGAGAAGAAGCGCAATGAGATCTTCCAGATGGCCATGCTTGAACCCAAGTTGAGCATCCTCGACGAGACTGATAGCGGACTGGACATCGACGCCCTGCGCATCGTGGCTAATGGTGTCAATACCCTCAAGAGCAAGGACAACGCTACCATCGTTATAACCCACTATCAGCGATTGCTGGACTACATCAAGCCCGACTTTGTACACGTGCTTTACAAGGGCCGCATTGTCATGAGTGCTGGTCCCGAGTTGGCACTCGAGCTTGAGGAGAAGGGATATGACTGGATTAAGGAACAAGTCGATTCACAGCAATAAGGTGACCTGATGAACGCACTCAAGCAATATATCGATCTGTATGACGAGAGTCGCGAGGTAATCGAGCAGCAGTCTCCCGCGCTGTTGAACAACCTGCGTCGCATCGCCCGTGAACAACTGGAGAATGCCCGCTTGCCCCGCAAGGGTAGTGAGGACTATGAGGCTACCGATCTTGAGGAGGTGTTTGGGCACGACTATGGTGTGAATGTGAACCGTTTACCCTTTGATGTTGACCTTTCTGAAACGTTCCACTGCGATGTGCCTAACATGAGCACCTGTCTGTATTATAGCAGCAATGATGCTTTCCACAGCAGTGCCACTGCCGAGCGCAACATCGGACAGGTAGTCGTGGAGCCGTTCAGCATGGCAGCGGTGGACTATCCCGAGTTGATGGAGGCCTATTACGGCAAGTTGGCCCGCATGAGCGACCCCACTGTTGCCCTCAATAGCCTGCTGGTGCAAGATGGCCTGTTGATCTATGTCCCCGATGGCATCGTGGCCGAGCGCCCCATCCAGTTGGTTAACATCTTCAATGCCGCCCTCGACATGATGGTGCAGCGTCGCCTGCTCATTGTCGTGGGCAAGAATGCTTCTATCAAGTTTCTTGCTTGTGACCATACTCAGAGCCCTGACTACCATTACTTGAATAACCAGGTCGTTGAGATTGTGGCCATGCAGGGTAGCACCATCGATTACTATGATATGGAGGAGAGTACACCGTTCACTCGTCGTGTGTCGTCTATCTATGTCACTCAGCATGAGGGTAGTAATGTGCTCATCGATGGCATAACCTTGACCAACGGCTTCACCCGTAACAACTATCATGTTGAGGTCAACGGTGAGCATGCCGTGACCCAACTGTTGGGCATGACCATTGCCAGCGGTGAGCAACACGTTGACAGTCACACGTTTATTAGTCACAATGCTCCCCGTTGCCATAGCAACGAGATGTTTAAGTATGTGCTCAATGATAAAGCTGTGGGCGCCTTTGCAGGAAAGATTTTAGTGAAGCCTAACTGCCCGCGGGTCGAGGCCTATCAGGGCAACCGCAACCTGTGTGGTGCACCGACAGCCAAGATGTACACCAAGCCACAACTTGAGATTTACACCGACGATGTGATGTGTTCCCATGGGTCGGCAGTTGGACAGCTTGACGAAGAAGCATTGTTCTATATGCGTACCCGTGGCATTGGCATCGATGAGGCTCGCAGGCTATTGATGCAAGCCTTTGTTGCCGACGTCATCGACGGTGTGCGTCTTGATGCCCTCAAGGATCGCTTGCACTATCTGGTGGAAAAACGCTTTGCAGGCACGTTGAGTAACTGTGCTGGCTGCTTGACTGCTTGCCGCTCTAACTAATAGCTGCTCTATAGATTGTAGCATATCTATATTGATAATTAGCAACCGGAAATGGAAATTAACAAGATACGCGAAGATTACCCCATCTTACAGCGCCAGATTGAGGGACGTCCGCTGGTCTATCTCGATAATGCCGCAACATCCCAGACTCCGCGACCCGTTGTGGAGGCCATCGAACAGATGTATTATCGCTACAAGGCAAACGTGCATCGAGGTGTGCATACTCTCTCACAGGAGGCGACCGACATGGTGGAACTCACGCGTGACAAGGTGCGAACCTTCATCAATGCTGGCAGTGTTGAGGAAGTGATATTCACCCGTGGCACCACCGAGGGTATCAACTTGGTGGCCTCTTCCTTTGGTCAGATGCTCGAGAATGGGGATGAGATTATCGTCACCGTGATGGAGCATCACAGCAACATTGTGCCTTGGCAACTCATCGGTCAGCGCAAGCGTGTGACGTTGCGCGTCGTCCCCATCGACGACA
The DNA here is from genome assembly GCA_947165675.1 of uncultured Prevotellaceae bacterium. GTDB lineage: Bacteria > Bacteroidota > Bacteroidia > Bacteroidales > Muribaculaceae > Sodaliphilus. The sequence continues at coordinate 24,871 of CAMVBJ010000004.1, read as the reverse complement.
GTGGTCAGGTGGATATGGAAGCCTATGAGGACTTGTTCAGTGACAATACCCGCTTTGTCGCCTTGGCTCACGTGTCCAATGTGCTGGGCACGGTCAATCCCGTCAAGGAGATGATAGCCATTGCTCACCGCCACGATGTGCCTGTTCTCATCGATGGCGCCCAGGCCGCTCCCCACGTCAAGGTAGATGTACAGGACCTGGATTGCGACTTCTACGCCTTCTCGAGTCACAAGATGTATGGACCGGCGGGCGTGGGTGTCCTCTATGGCAAGCGCTACTGGTTGGAGAAGATGCCACCTTATCAAGGTGGGGGAGAAATGATTGGGCACGTGTCGTTTGAGCGTACGACTTTTGCCGACCTGCCATTTAAGTTTGAGGCAGGTACGCCCGATTTTGTTGATATCGCCGCCTTTGGAGCAGCTATTGATTACATCCAGTCTCTTGGTTTAGACAATATTGCTGCCCACGAGCATGAGTTACTACAGGCTGCTGTTGATGGACTGAACACAATAGAAGGCATACGCCTGTTCGGTACTGCGCCGGGCAAGAGTGGTGTCGTATCCTTCTTGGTGGGGAACATCAGCAGCTATGACATGGGCTTGTTGCTTGATAAGTTGGGCATAGCGGTTCGTACTGGCCACCATTGCGCCCAGCCGTTAATGGCGCGCTATGGCGTGACAGGCATGGTGCGCGCCTCGTTTGCGGTCTATAACACGCTTGAAGAGGTTGCTGCCTTTATCGCCGCGACCCGCCGTGTCGCCACCATGCTCAGTTGATGGCATCAACAGTCGGAAAACGTATAATGAAAAAAGACAAGATTCCCACCTTGTCTTTTCTTTTTTAGTGTTCTGAAGCCTAAAACTTTTAACTAAACCCAAATGTCGATGGCTATTAGATTAAGTCAAAAAAATGATTATTACTTTGTGATATGTTCTGATTTGACAATACAAAGTAAAATAATCATTAGCAAGTAGCAAAATAAAATCTACTAAACGCCATATTTTTTCGGCTAAAACTGAAAAAAATAAAATTTTATGCCTTGTGAATACTTTTTTCAGAGCCTAAATCATGGCATTTTGGGATTATTCAAGGTCTTGGTCGATAGTTACGACCCACCATATTGCACAAGAAGTTGCATCCTAATAGAGAAGCGATGATACCGTATTTGTTCTTGCGTCTGACGTTTTTGTCCTTCAGGCAGTCCCAGCGCAGCCGTTTAATGCCCCGCCAGCACCGGTCTTGTAACTGCTGGTGGTCACCCTCCTTGTCTTGGCTACTCAGCAGTAGGATGTTGAAGTAGGCACTCAACAAGCGGCTACGCACTGCGTTGAGATACTTCGGGTCGTGTAGCTCCATGGTTTGTTCCAAATCTTCACAGATGTCGAGCACATCGGCTCTCTTGGGTGAAAAAGCACCCAGGATGCTGCTCTTGCGCTGGCGGTAGCCGTAGAGTGTGTAATTAATTTTGGCGACTCGTCCACACTTGAGTATCAACGGGTAGATGATGGCGAGGTCTTCATAATTCTGTCCGATGGGGTAACGGATTCCATCAAACAGTGATGCTTCATACAGGCGTCCCCATGCCGAGTGGGTGAGTCCTTGTTGATAAAAGATCTTGAGCAAGGCTCGATGCTGGGGAATGCGTATAGCCTCTGGTTGATCACCTTGCTTGGGCCAAGCTGGTTCCTCGTCCTCGTTAAATGGGGTGTAGTCACCGACTACTATATTTGCTTGGCTTTTAACCAAGGCTTCCTTCATTACCATAATGGCCGTGGGGCGTAGCACATCATCGCTATCTACCATCGTTACCATTTCGCCACGCATCACGTCGAGAGCTGTGTTGCGTGCTGCCGACAGTCCGCCATTAGCCTGATGAATGACCTTGATGCGTTGGTCTTGTTCGGCCCATTGATCACACAGGGCACTACTGCCATCGGTGCTTCCATCGTCAACTACCAGAATCTCGAGCTGGGTATAGCTCTGGTTAACAATGCTCTTGAGGCACTCGTCCAGATAATCCTTGACATTATAGACAGGAACAATAACCGATATCAGAGGATCCACTATAAAAATCGTGTTTTATAAAAATAAATAGTTAATAGTCAATAACGGTTGAAGGACATTCAGCGATTGACTATTAACTATTTTAGGTATTACTTGTTATTACTTCACTTTCCATTCAAAGCCGTCCTTGGTGTCCTTGACCTCAAAGCCAAATTCGCTGAGCTTGTCGCGGATCAGGTCGCTGGTGGCCCAGTCCTTGTTGGACTTGGCGGTGCGCCGCATCTCTAACAATAGGTCAACGGCTTTGCGGTAAGGTTCCAAGTTCACACTGTCACCTCCGGCCGACTCGTCTCGGATGCCGAGGACATCAAACAGGTAGGTCTGGAAAATGCTCTTCAGCTCATCAATGTCGCCCTGACTGAGGGTTACATGTCCATCGTTAGCTTGGTTGATGACCTTGCAGGCGTCAAACAGGGTGGCAATCACCGTCGGCGTGTTCAGGTCGTCGTTCATCGCATCGGCACAACGCTGGCGGTAATCCTCTAACTTGACCGACGATTGAGCCGCAGGCGTGAGGGCATTCAAGCGGTGCCAGCCGTCGAGCATGCGCTCGAGAGCTTTTTCGGCTGCTTGCAGAGCCTCGTTGCTGAAGTCCACAGTGCCACGATAGTGGGCCTGAAGGATGAAGAAGCGGATCGTCATCGGTGTGTATGCCTGGGTCAAGGCCGGGTGGTCGCCCGTGAAGAATTGCTCCAGAGTGATGAAGTTGCCAAGTGACTTGCCCATCTTCTGACCATTGATGGTGATCATGTTGTTGTGCATCCAGTAGTGAACCATCTCGTCACCCTGGCTGGCTACAGCCTGTGCTATCTCGCACTCGTGATGCGGGAACACGAGATCCATGCCGCCTCCGTGGATATCAAAGTGGGTGCCCAAGTACTTGCGTCCCATGGCTGTGCACTCGCAGTGCCAGCCAGGAAAACCATCGCTCCAGGGTGATGGCCAGCGCATGATGTGCTCGGGCTGGGCTTTCTTCCACAGGGCAAAGTCGGCTTGGTTGCGCTTTTCGCCCACGCCCTCAAGCTCGCGGCTTGCATTCAGGATGTCATCGAGGTTGCGACCGGATAGCACGCCGTAGCGGTGGTCGCGGTTATAGGCTTCGATGTCAAAGTAGATGCTGCCGTTGCTCTCATAGGCGTATCCGTTCTTCATAATCTGCTTGACCAGTTCTTCCTGCTCGATGATGTGACCAGTAGCATGGGGCTCGATGCTTGGAGGCAGCACGTTGAGCGCCTGCATTGCGGCATGGTAGCGGTTGGTGTAATACTGTGCCACTTCCATGGGTTCAAGCTGTTCGAGGCGTGCCTTCTTGGCAATCTTGTCCTCGCCCTCGTCGGCATCATGTTCCAGATGGCCCACATCGGTGATGTTGCGCACATAGCGCACCTTGTAGCCCAGCTGTTGCAGGTAGCGGAATAACACGTCAAACGTGATTGCGGGACGCGTGTGACCCAGATGCGGGTCGCCATAGACCGTCGGACCGCAGACGTACATGCCCACCATCGGCTCATTCAAGGGCACGAAGTGCTCCTTGCGCCTTGTCAAGGTATTGTAGATGAACAAGGGATGTTCCATTGATTTCAGTTGTCAGTCTTCAGCGGATGCTGGATTTAAACTGTTAACTATTAATTATTAACTAATTATGCTTGTCCCTTGGGCAGGGGAAAATCCATGATGTTGCCATTGGCGGGAGCGCCAGCAGGACGCATGATCTTGATTTCGCCGAAGTTCTGCTCATAGCGATGGATGTTGTCCTGCAAAGCGAGCATCAGTTCCTTGGCGTGCTGGGGAGCCATGATGATGCGGCTCTGAACACGTGCCTGGGGCATATTGGGACCACGCAGGATCATATCAATGAAGAAGTCGTTGGGACCATGGGCAATCATTGCCATGTTGGCGTAACGGCCTTGCAGTTCTTCCTTGGGAATTTCAATCTTAATTTGCTGTTGGTTTTGATTTTCGTTTGCCATAATGATTTGATAATGTGTTTATATTAAGATAATATTGTTATTTGTTGAAATCGTAATAGACGATTTCGGGATAAGTCACGTCATTGAGATGGAGGCGCAGGCACTTGAATGTGTCACGCTTCCACAGGATGCCCACGTTGAATGACGCATAACAGTCGCGCCAGAAGGTGCCCGTCTCGCCCCTCAGGTCGTGGGTCAGGTAGCAGTGTACCGTGTCGTTGTCGAGGGTGGTGCCGTCTGCAACAAGCATGAATGTGCGGGACTTGGCAGTGTATTCAACCTGGCAATGCAGATTGATGAATTCACCAGTACGCCACAGGCTGCGCAGTTTCACTTGGTGACGGATCAAGCTATCGGGGCTGGCCATGGTATAGCGCAGCGAGTCGCTGATGATGCTGTTGCATCCATACACGTTGATGCTGCGTGGGTTGCTTGTCTGGGTGTTGGCAAAGTCGTAGCGCAGCAGCACGCGCTGCCAGATCTTGACTTCCTCGCTGATATCGATAGCCGATTGCAGCTTGATTGATGCCGAGTCGCCGTGTCCCAGGTATTCAAATAGTGCTCCGTGCTCATTCTGACCCAAATAGGTCACGATGTCGTAGCGATAGTCGGTAAAAGAACGGTCGATGTCCTCCTGCTTGTCACATGCGGTAAACGCCGTTAAGGCCGCAACCAGCATCATTATAGTCAGGTATCTTGCTGCCTTCATCATGCGATGCGGGTCGTCTGGTTAATAATAATGCCATCCCTCATGTGCAGGGTGCGGTCGGCTTGGGCGGCAAGGCCCTCGTCGTGGGTGACAATAATAAAAGTCTGGCCTAATTCTTCACGTAGCTCGAAGAACAGTCGGTGCAGTTCTTGCTTGTTTTGGCTATCCAGGCTACCTGATGGCTCGTCGGCAAGGATGACTTTGGGACTGTTGATCAGGGCGCGTGCTACGGCTACACGCTGGCACTCGCCACCGCTCAGTTGGGACGGCTTATGGTCAAGCCGGTCGGCCAGATGCATGCGTTCCAGCAGGTGACGGGCGCGGCTGTAGGCCTCATTGCGGTTGTCACCCCCCAGCAGTGCCGGGATGGCGACGTTCTCGAGCATTGTGAACTCGGGTAACAACTGATGGAACTGAAACACGAAGCCGATATTGCGGTTACGGAATTGTGCCATCTCCTTGTCCTTTAACGTCAACACATTCTTGCCCTCATAGCACACCTCGCCTTGCTGGGGCGTGTCCAGAGTGCCGATGATTTGCAACAAGGTGGTCTTGCCGGCTCCACTGGGGCCGACAATCGAGACGATTTCGCCTTGGGTGATTTCAAGGTCAACACCCCTCAGCACCTCCAAGTCGCCGTATCGCTTAACTATGTTTCGAGCTTCTATCATCATATTGCAATTTGCAAAGGTAATAAAAAGTTTTCACTTGATAGATTCTTGGTTTCCAAAAATTGTATTACCTTTGCAGCCACATTTTAGAACAACATATACTAACAGTGGAAAAATTTGGCTGCTTGCAACCACTTGAAAAAATGCTAAAACTGCGATAATCAATATCTTTATCGAATTCTTTTTTAGCGTTCATTTTGAATAAATTTGGCGGCATTTCGCCCATTGAAGACAGGTTCACATGGCGCTCATTTCGCACAAATTTTCCACAAAAAATGATTTTTTTGTAACAATGAACAGTAAGAATTATTTATTCACGTCGGAGAGCGTGTCCGAAGGACACCCCGACAAAGTTGCTGACCAGATCAGCGACGCTATCCTGGACAAGTTCCTTGCCTTTGACCCGCAGGCACACGTGGCATGTGAGACGCTCGTGACAACCGGGCAGGTCATTATTGCTGGTGAGGTGACCACTAACGTCTATATCGACTTGCAGCGTACCGCCCGCGAGATGATTGAGAAAATCGGTTACACCAAGAGTGAGTACCAGTTTGACGCCAACTCGTGCGGCATTCTCAACAGTGTGCATGAGCAGAGTGGCGACATCGCCCAGGGTGTGAACAGTGCCGAGGATAACAATCAGGACCAGGGGGCAGGCGATCAGGGCATGATGTTCGGTTACGCTTGCAACGAGACACCTGACCTGATGCCACTCACCCTCGACCTGGCCCACGCTCTTATGCGGGAACTTGCCGACATCCGCCACAATCACCTTGAATTAATGCCCTATCTGCGCCCCGATAGCAAGGCGCAGGTGACCGTCGAGTATGACGGTGAAACACATCGCCCTGTTCACATCCACACCATCGTTGTCAGCACTCAGCATGACGACAATGTGGATCAGAAACGCATTGCCCGTGATGTTCATGACATCCTCATCCCCAGGACGCTGGCTCATTACAGCGATGATATCAAGGCGCTGTACGATAGTGAGACCGAAGAGTTTGTCAATCCCACGGGAAAGTTTGTCATTGGTGGTCCCCACGGCGACACGGGCCTCACAGGCCGAAAAATTATCGTGGACACTTACGGTGGACGTGGAGCCCACGGCGGTGGTGCCTTCAGCGGTAAGGATCCCAGCAAGGTGGATCGCAGTGCTGCCTATGCTTGCCGTCACATAGCCAAGAATGTCGTGGCGGCTGGTATAGCCGACGAGGCACTTGTTCAGGTGGCCTATGCCATTGGCCGTGCCAAGCCTGTCAGCTTCAACATCAACACCTACGGCACCAGTCACGTGGCGATGAGCGACCCTGAGATTGCCGCTATTATCGAGGGCATGGATGAGTTTGACATGCGCCCCAAGGCCATCATCGACCGTTTGAACCTGCTGCGTCCCATCTACACCGAGGCTGCTGCCTATGGCCACATGGGTCGCAAGTGCGAGAAAGTGGTCAAGAAGTTTGAGTCGCTGTACAACGCGACCTGTGAGGTAGAGGTGGAACTTTTCCCCTGGGAAAAACTCGACATGGTCGATACCCTGAAGAGCAAATTCAACCTCAAGTAACAGTGGAATAGATGTTTTAGATAAGTAAGCGGGTCGCCGTATGTGCGACCCGCTTACTTATTGTGGAGGTACCTAATTATTAGTGATCACTTGGCCTTCATGGCCTCTTTGATCTTGGTTTCGAGTTCTTCGGCCAGTTCGGGGTTGTCGGCTACCATCTGCTTGGCGGCGTCACGGCCTTGACCGAGTTTGGTGCCCTCGTAGGAGAACCATGCGCCACTCTTCTTGACGATACCGAATTCGACGCCCAGGTCGATGATTTCGCCCACCTTGCTGATGCCCTCACCGAAGCGGATTTCAAACTCGGTCTTGCGGAAGGGGGGAGCCACCTTGTTTTTCACAACCTTAACGCGGGTGAGGTTACCCACCACTTGGTCTCCGTCCTTGATCTGGCCAGTGCGGCGAATGTCGAGACGAACGCTGCTGTAGAACTTCAAGGCGTTACCACCAGTCGTGGTCTCGGGGTTGCCGAACATCACGCCTAACTTCTCACGCAACTGGTTAATGAAGATGCAGCACGTGTTGGTGCGGCTGATGGTGGCAGTGAGTTTCCTCAGAGCTTGGCTCATCAGGCGGGCCTGCAGACCCATTTTGCTTTCGCCCATCTCGCCCTCGATTTCGGCCTTTGGGGTCAAGGCGGCAACGCTGTCGATGACGATAATGTCGATAGCGCTGCTGCGGATGAGCTGGTCGGCGATTTCCAGAGCCTGCTCGCCATTGTCGGGCTGAGAGATCCACAGGTTGTTCACGTCAACGCCAAGTGACTCGGCATAGAAGCGGTCAAAGGCGTGCTCGGCGTCGATGATGGCGGCGATACCGCCCATCTTCTGGGCCTCGGCGATAGCGTGGATGGCCAGTGTGGTTTTACCCGATGACTCGGGACCGTAGATCTCGATGATGCGGCCACGGGGATAACCGCCCACGCCCAACGCATTGTCCAGACCGATGGAGCCCGTGGGAATGACCTCGATGTCCTCGATGTGGTCATCGCCCAGCTTCATGATTGATCCGCTGCCGAAGGTTTTGCCTATCTTATCCATTGCCACTTGCAGGGCCTTGAGTTTCTCGGGAGAAACTTCCTTGCGCTGCGGCTGGTTGGTAGCTTCTTCTTGGTTGAAAATTTCGTCTGCCATAATGTTTTAAAGTATTCTGTTGTGATTGTGTAAATGATCTTGTGATTGAAGTGCAAAGTTACAACAATTTTGACAATTTGGCAACGATGTGACTGACCTAATTTCTAAGAATGATATCAATAAGTCCGGTCACGTCACCGATGCTGATTTCGCCATCATGATCAACGTCGGCTGCACCGGCATCATCCGTATGGTTGCTCAACAAGATATCAATCAGTTCGGTTACGTCGCCGATGTTGACCTCTCCATCGCCATTGATATCGCCAGTCAGGGGTTCAGGGCGAGTAAAGATGTTTGCATCAACGTAGGCAAGGCGGCGCTTGATCCAGTCCGATATATAGTTCAGCTCGTCATCAAAGTCAATGGTGCGGCCATAGAGGTCGCTGTCGCCACTCCATAGTGCTGTTTCGCGGGCTGCCGCACCGCTGCGCTTGAGCTGGTCGATGGCTTGCTCGAAACGTGAAATCAGACTGTCGGCATCCAGTATCGTCTGGCGCAACTGCCAGTAGCGGTCGATGAGCAGGTCATGATAATCCGTGTGATTGAACATGTCAAGCAGGGCGACGTTGTTCATCCAGTTGATGGGACGTTCAGGTGAATAAGTGCTGCTTGACCAGTTCGCAAAGTGCTGTGAGCCGAAGGTGTTGTCCAGGTCCCATGGCGTTATGGTCAATGGCGGGTTGATGGCCTTGTCATAGCAACTGTAATAGATGTTGATCGACTCGTTACCTAAGGCTTGGATCGTCACGATGAAAATGAAGTAATCCATCATGACAGGCATGTCGAAGTAGTTGCCGATGGAGTCATTGAGCATGGTCCAGTTGTCGTTGATGTCCATGGTGTTGATGAACTGGATTGACCGTGCCAGTGTGCTCCAGTCGGTGGGGCATACGTCATCAAAATCGGGGTAATCCAGTTCGATGCCGTCCCACGTCGCTTGGTTGTTATCCCAGGGTAGGGGATAGGACATGGTGGCTGTACGGCACCAGGTGCGTGAGAACCACATCTGGCCATGGAACTCATTGTTGATGGTATCGTGCTTGACGAGCCTGAGCTGTTTGCGGTCGACGGGCTCCATCAAGCCATAGATGCCACGGTACTCTCCGTTCAGGAAGACCTCGGTCACCTTGCCACGTGAACCGTTGATGGCCTCGGGCTCCAGCTCTTGATACCAGGGCTTGACCGACATGTCCAGCCACAGGTCGTTGCAGATGCGGTTGCGCAACCTCAGTCGGTCGGCTTGTCCTGCATCGAGCTTCCAGTGGTTGTCCTTGCGCATGCCGTAGAAGCTGCGATTCTTCTTCTCCCCGTTCTTGTCGAGGAACTTGATGTTGTAGTTGCGCTTGTGCTTGTCCTCATTGTTGGAGTAATGACCGCGCCACTTGACCTTGGCCCGCATGTCGTTTTTACTGGTCGTGTCGGGACCGTTGATCGACATGGTGCCCTCGACGTAGTCATATCCGAAATCACCGTTAAGCTCTATCACGGGCAGGAACGTGAATGTGATATCGCCCTGGATGGGCTGTCCCTGCTCATCGATGGCGGTGAAGGGATACTTCTTGCCGCCTGTGATTGCCTGGAACTTGAATGTGTTGTCGCTGGGCAATGGGGTGCCGTTAAGCTTAAAGTCGGTCCATGTGCTGTCAGGGGCGACTTGCGCTTCCCAATCTGAGCCGAAACATTCCTGGGGGATGCTGCATAGCCATGTGTGGTTGATCCTGTCCTCGACAGCCTTGTGGCCCTGGATGTAGATGGGGTTCGCCCACGAGATGCAAGCTGTTAATAATGCTATCACCGAGAGCGTGAGTTTACATTTATTTAATTTCTTCATAATGATACAGTTGATGTGCAGCACTTGAAATAGTGTTTTTGAGTCAATCTTTATGGGTGTTATTGAACTTGCAAAGGTACAAATAAATTGTATTTTGTTGTGTCTTATTGCCAATTGATTGCCGTGATGAGGCTTTTTTTATTTCAGAATCAATTTTTAAACTCAAAATTAGACGATTATTGAAAAAAAACGAGTACCTTTGTCAAATTTAAGAAGAAACAATTCATTATTAACCATTTAATAACTTTCATTGCAATGAGGAAAATCTTTACGTTATTCACCATGTTATTGTTGGCGACTACCGTTTGGGGTCAGACCGTTGTGACGTTCATCCCAGGCGAGACCTACGGCAACAATGAGACAGCTCAGGGTGCAGACTCGATGCAGAAGGATGGCATTACAATCGCCACTACCAGCGGTGGCTTGAAGGCCGCTCAGTATCGTTTTGCCAAGGGTTCTGTAACGACTGTTTCATCAGTCATCGGCAACATCACCAAGATTGAGTTCACCTGCTCGGCAAGCGGTGATGCAAAGTATGGTCCTGGCTGCTTTGCTGCCCAGACTGGTTACAGCTATGAAGGCAATATGGGCATCTGGCAAGGTTCCTCGACCAGCGTTGATTTCACTGCCGAGACCAACCAGGTGCGTGCCACCAAGATTGTCGTTACCGTTGACGGCGGTGGTCTCTCCAATCCCACCATCAATCCTGCTGCCGGCACCTATTATGCTCCCATCCAGGTGACCATCACTTGCGGCACCAGTGGCGCTAAGATTTATTACACCACCAACGGTAGCAACCCCACCACCAGCTCGACCCAGTACACTGCTCCCTTCACCGTGAGCAGCAATACTACCGTGAAGGCTATCTCGGCCAAGGACGGTGACGTGAGCGACGTTGTTAGCGCCGAGTATGTATTTAGCACCGCTACTGGCGTGGCCAATATTGCTGCCTTCCAGGGCACGGCCGATGATGTTGTGGTTAAGTTCAACAACGCTGTTAACGTGCTGGCTCAGCACAACAGCTACCTCTACGTGAAGGACAACACGGGCTATGCTCTGTTCTACGGCAAGACGAATCAGACCTACAAGAATGGTGATGTGATTCCCGCTGGCTTTGTTGGTACCAAGACCACCTATGCTGGTGAGCCCGAATTGCAAGTCATCAACGGCTTTGAAAAGGCTTCAAGCAACAATCCCATTGCTCCCGAAACTATTACTGCCAACCAGGTGGGTCATAGCATGTTTGCTCACTATGTAACGATGAGCGAGGTGACTATCGTCAAGGTGGATGACCGCAATTACACCCTGACCGACGCCCATGGCAACACTTGTGCCATCTACTTCGGCTCAATGGGCGTGAGCGCTCCCGCATCTCTTGATGGAGTGTTTGATGTTGTCGGTGTCGTTGGTTCCTATGGCAGCGAGAACACCGTTTATCAGTTGCTCCCCACCAGCATCAAGAAGCACACCAATCCTGGTGAAAGTGTTGGTCTGGGTAACCTGGGCAATCTGTCCGACAATGAGGTTGTCACTATTGATTATGACGCCATCGTTTTGGGTCAGACGGGTAGCTACCTCTACCTGAAGGATGACACGGGCTTTGGCCTGGCTTATGGTGATTGTGGTCAGAACTATACCTATGGTGACATCATTCCTGCTGGTTATGGCGGCACCAAGACCACTTGGGATGGCGAGCCCGAACTTAAGAGCTTGACGGGCTTTGGAAGCACCAGTGGCAACATTGGCGGTATTGAGGCTCTCAACAAGTCTGCTCGTCCCACCAAACCCAGCGAGGTGGGTCATGACATCTGGGGTCAGTATGTTAAGCTCTCGCAGGTAGTCATCAATGCTAATGAGAAGACCCTGACCGATGCTAATGGCAACTCTTGCCCCTACTATGACCGCTTCGGTATCGCTCTTCCCGCCGACTTGAGTAAGGCCTATGATGTTTATGGCATCGTGGCTTCCTATGGCAAGGCTCCTAACACCGTTTATCAGATTTTGCCCACCTTTATTGATGCAGGCCCGATTGTTCCTGTTGACGTTGCCAATATTCCCGAGCTTTATGATCTGAGCCAGGGTCAGGTTGGCCACTTCACCACTCCATTGACCACCATCTATCAGAATGGTTTGAACCTGTATGTCAAGGACGTTGACGGCAACTACAGCCTGGCTTATGGCAATGCTGCCTATAACGAATTTGTTAATGGTGATTTCATCAATGATGCTAATGCAAGTTGGAGTGAGTATCAGGGTGCTAAGCAGATGAAGCCCGTAGCTGAAACCTTTGTAAAGTCTGGTCACGGCACCGCTGTTAAGCCCGAGATGATGCCCATCGAGGAGGTTTCTCAGGACAATATTCACTGGTATTTTGCATTTGAGAATGTACAGCTGACCGAGGAAGAGGCTGCTAATACCTACAACATGATTGACGAAACTGGCGAAATGCTCGTGTTCAACAAGTTCAACCAGGATGTGACGGTTCCCGAGCTGAGTGCCAGCGATACCTATGATGTGGAAGGCTTCTTGACCGTCTATAAGGGTCAGCTTGAGCTCTATCCCATCAAGGTGGTTAAGCACGGTGATTTTGTCAAGGGTGACGTGAATGGTGACGGTGAGGTGACCCTTGCCGACGTCAACCTGTTGATTGATATTATTCTGGGAGGTCAGGACAATACTAATGGCCGCTCTGATGTCAATGGTGACGGTGAGGCTAACATCGCCGATGTCAATGAAGTTATTGACATTATCCTGAACAACTAATTCTATAGGCCATGCTGCTGATGAAACCTATTCAACACAAGCGGTATCATGCTGTGACTGAATCATTCCCCGTGGGGAGTGGCGGTTTCATCACGGCTGCGCTATAAGGATGTATAATGAATCGGGGCTCACAATGGGTGGGTCCCGATTATTTTAATATCAACATTTCCCAATCCAACTATCAACTTGTCCCAATGAAGAGAACCTGTTTATTATTGACAACCTGGATCCTGGCCGCCGTGGCGGCACTGGCTTGTGACGTGACCTTTATCCCGTCGGCAGGCGACGTGGGCACCAGTGATGGCACTGCTGCCCCCTTTATCGTCGAGAAAGAGGGCATTACATTGTCTATCAGCAATGGCCTTGCCAATAACGCTCATTACCGCGTTTATAAGGGCCAGACCCTGACTATCTGTTCCCTATTGGGTAACATCACCGATATCGTCATCTATTGTACTGCTCATGACGATAATCAGTATGGCCCTGGTTGCTTCGATGTAACACCTGGCGGCTATAGCTATGCTGGCAAAGTGGGAGAGTGGCATGGCAGTGCCGAGTGTGTCACCTTTGCAGCCGTGACCAATCAGGTGCGCATCACTCAGATTGATGTTACCTATGATTGCGGTGAAGGCTTGAGAGCGCCGGTCATTTCTCCTGCCAGTGGCACTTACTATGACCCCATTGCGGTGAGCATGACCTGTCGCAATAGTGAGGCGCAAATTTATTATACTGTCGATAGCTCACAGCCCACCACTGGCTCGACCTTGTACACTACTCCATTTGCCGTGAGCAGCAATGTCACCGTCAAGGCCATCTCGGCCCTGGATAATGAGGTGAGCGAAGTGGCGATTGCCAGCTATGAGTTCGCACAGACATTAGACGTGAACTGTCTCGCCGATGCTATGAATTATCCTGACGGCAGCGTGCTGCGGTTCCTTAATCCAGTGTATGTGACTGCGTGCAATAGAAATTACCTGTTTGTCAAGGATAGCTCGGCGTTTGCTCTGATTTATGGTCCGACAGGCCAGACCTATAAACATGGTGACGTGATTCCCGGTGGCTTTGTGCTGACCAAGTCTTTCTATTCGGGCGAAATCGAGTTTACCCAGCCTAAAAACTTCGCTCCCGCCACCAGCAACGTCCCGATTGAGGCCGAGGAAATGGACAACCTGCCAAGCCATGATATGTGGGGTCACTATGTGGTCGTCCGTAACGTTCACATAGTGAAAGAAGGCAATGGATATGTTGCCATTGACGAGGACGGTAATGAATACCCGATATACTTCGGCACGCTGGGTGTGACCGTGCCGGCCGACCTGAGTGCTGCCTATGATCTATATGCGATTGTGGGCTCCTATGGCAACGCTGATAATGTGATTTACCAACTGCTGCCAGTCAAGTTGGTAAGGACGACTCCCGAGCCTCTTATCGGTTTTGGCGACCTGTCTTTCTTGGTCAATGATCCCGAGAATCCCACCACTGATGTAACGATGGGTTATGACGCGATAGTTCTCTATCAGTATAACAATTATCTCTATGCCAAGGATGAGACGGGCTACGGAATGGTTTATGGTCCGACAGGCCAGACCTACAAGCCTGGTGATGTGATTCCTGCTGGCTTTGGAGGTTTGGCTAAGTTATATGATTGTCAGCCCGAAATAGCTCAACCCACTGACTTTGAACCAGCCAAGGGACATGTCGAGCTTGTCCCCGAGGAAATCACCTTGAGTGAGGTGGATGAGGATCACTGGGGACACTATGTCGTTATCAAGCATGTGGCATTTGACCCTGAGTCAAGAGTGCTGCGTGATAGTGAGGGTAATGAAATCCCGTATTACAACAGGTTTAATGTCGAGTTGCCGACCGACTTGGGGCAACTGTACGATATCTATGGCATTGTGGCTGCCTATGGTCGTGATTGCATCTACGAGTTGTTGATTACCGACTTCGGTCCGAAACCTGATCCAGGGCTTTTCAATTGTCTTGAGGATTTCTATACCATTCCGCAAGGCACGGTTGGCGAATTCAGTTCACCTCTTGTGGTGGTGTACCAGAATGGGGCGTATCTGTATGTCAAGGATATGTGTGATCAGTTTGGCCTTATCTATGGAGATGTGGGGGGCACGTTTGTCAATGGTGATTCCATTATCGGTTTTGCCCGCTGGACAACCTATCAAGGTGCTCGCCAGTTATACCCGGTAGAGAGCTGGCGTCTCGTGGGGCATGGCCCCGAGATCCAGCCCGAACAGATGCCTGTCGAGGAGGTTTTCCAGGACATGGTTCACTGGTATATTTACTTTGAGGACGTCAAAATCGTAATTGGCGATGATGGGTATTATTATATTGAGGATGAAACAGGTGGGTTGCGGTTGTTTGACAAATTCCATATCGATATTATCGATACACCACAGCCATCTGTCTACATTTATGGTGACGTGAACTGGGATAACGAAGTGAATATTGCTGATGTCAATGCAATTATTGATTACATCCTTGCAGGAGGCACGACCCGCCATGCGTTGTCCTGGTCGCCTGACGATATTGATCCTAATGCGACCTACGACATTTGGGGCTTCTTGACGATTTACAGGGATGAAATGGAACTGTTCCCCATTAAAATTGTTCGTCACGGCACTGGTGAAGGATGTTTCGTTAGGCGCTATGACGTCAATGACGACGGCGAGGTAACCATTGCCGATGTCAACTTAGTCATAGAGTATATCCTCTCGCATTAACAATTTAAGATAGACCGCCACAACAATAAAGGCAAGATGGTACTCAAAAAAAAGCCATCTTGCCTTTATTATTGTGACAGTGATGCTGATTAGAGCTTCATCACACGCTTCATTTCCAGGTTCTCGTAGCCCTCGGGGCAGTGGGTCGAGAGATAAACCGTGGGATTGTTCTGGACGAATTCACGCACGCGGTTGAGTGTTTCGCGGGCTGCCTTGATGTCGTCGAACACGACCGAGAGCTTGTTGGCCTTGAGTGCGGCGTCACAGTAGGTCACGTCACCGAGGAACATATAGTAGAGGCCCTCGCTCTCGGCAATGACGATGCTGTTGCCATAGGTGTGACCCTTGGCAGCGATAAACCAGATGCCCTCAGCCACTTTCTGGGCCTCGGGGAAGTTGTGGTAGGGGCCTTCCTGATAGGTGGCACGCACGATGTTGTCGCCATCAAGCTTCATGGCATCGGCATCCTCAGGCGAAATATAGATCTTGGCGTTGGGGAAATACTGTAGAGCGCCCGAGTGGTCGGGGTGCTTGTGCGTTACCAGGATCTTGGTTACCCGGTCAGGCGTGTAACCCAGTTCCTCAAGGGCGATCATGTAGTCGTTGATCTTCTCACCCATATAGAGGGGGGCACCCAGCCTCTTGGCCGGCCCTTTGTAGCCGTTCTCGAAGCCCGTGTCCACGAGAATCACTTCGTCGCCCGTGTCGATGAGGAAGTTCTGCAGACTACTGCGGTAGATGATCTGCTCGTCAAATTTGTCCTTTCCCTCCTCGCCACCGAAGGCGAACGCCTGGTTCATGAAACCTCCGTCAAACAATCTAACTGCCTTAATTTCCATAATAAATGTAGATGCTCCCGAATATCTCCGTCATCATGATGGAGTGGCCTCAACAGGAGACTTGGCCAAGGTTGATGTTAATGTTGTGTCTTATTTTATCCCATCACCACATCGATAACATGCTGCTCAATGAGTCGATGTGGCTCTTGAATACCACTACATTGAGTGTCGCACAAATTGCCGAACGGCTACACTTTGCCGACTCTACGACCTTTGCCCGTTTCTTTCGGCGCATGAAGGGTTTCACCCCCAGCGATTACCGTAATAGGAATCTGTCGCACCAGTCACATTGACCTCGATGGCTACTTGAAAAGGCGTCCCACCACGGGTAGCTTGGCCAGCATCTGACCCAGGTGCTCCTTGCGGTAGATGAAGCCCAAGAACAGCAACAGCAGCACGGTGCGGAAGGCCAGCCGGAGCCACGTGTTCTCCACTGGCAGCATCATAGCGGCGAACAGGACGCCGGCCACAACGGTATAGATGGCAATGTCGCGCAGCGGGTAGCGGATCGGGAAATACTTTTGCCCGATAAAGTAAGATAGAAGCATCGACACGCTATAGGCGACAAGTCCGGCCCAGGCACACGCCATGTAACTGAAGCGCGGGATGAACAGCAGATTGATCACGAACAGCACCACGGCACCAATGCCCGAGAAATAGGCTCCCCAGATGGTGCGGTCGGTGAGTTTGTACCAGAAGGAGAGGTTAAAGAAGATGCCAAACACGATTTCGGCTGCCATCACAATGGGCACCACGCGCAGGCCACTCCAGTAGCTCTCACCGATCAGGTACTTGAGCAGGTCAATGTAGGCCATCACCACAAGAAATGCCAGCAGGGTGAAAATGATGTAGTACTTCATCGTCTGGGCATAGACTTCCTTGCTGTCCTTATCCTTGACCTTGCTGAACACAAATGGTTCGTAGGCAAAACGGAAGGCCTGAGTGATCATCATCATGATCATCGCAATCTTGATGCAGGCGCCATAAATGCCCAGTTCGCCCATCGCGTTGCCACCCTGATACACCTTGGGAAACATGATCTGTGACAGGCTCTGGTTGAGCTGACCGGCAATACCCATGACAAGGATGGGCCAGGCATAGGACAGCATCTGGCGGCACATCTTTCGGTCAAATCCCGAGCTGATGCCACGCAACTCCTTGTGCAGGAAAACGAGGTTGAACATCGAGCAGAACAGATTGATGTAGAACACCCACACCACGTCGTAGTGGAAGGTCTCGCCATAGATGCCGAAGGGGTTGAGATGAAGCATGGGCAACCCGAAGAAATAAATCAGGTTCAACACAATGTTCAGCCCAATGTTGGCTATCTTCAAGGAGGCAAACTTGATGGGCTTGTGCTCACAGCGCAGGTAAGCAAATGCAATCGCCGTGAAGGCATCGAGTGCAACGGTGACATACATCACCGCCACATATTCTGGGTGGTCGCCATATCCCAACAATGCAGCGATCTCCCTGCTCAGGAGCAGCACGATAACCGTAGTCACCACACCCACTGTGCCCACCATCCTCAGCACCGTGGAGTACACCTTTTTCCGGTCCAAGCCCTCCTTGTTCATGAACCTGAAGAAAGTGGTCTCCATGCCGAAGGTCAGCACCATGATGAGAATAGCCACATAGGCATAGACGTTAGTGATGATGCCATATTCGCCTCCGGTAGAAGCAAATTTCAACGTCTGTATCGGCACGAGCAGGTAGTTGACAAAACGCGCCACAATACTGCTCAAGCCATAGATAGCGGTGTCTTTAGCCAGTGATTTTAGATTTGCCATAATTTCAGTTAATAGTTAACAGTTGACAGTTAACAGTTAACAGTTAACAGTTAATAGTTTCCATGTTGAAAAGTGGTGGCTGGCAGCAAGATTGAGGATGCCAACTATTAACTATTAACTGTTCGCTGTTCACTAAAAAATGCTTCCCACCTCGCCGGGGCGCTCGCGTTTCAAGTGGTTATAGGCCAGGGTCGTGGCCTCGCGTCCACGGGGCGTGCGGTTGATAAAACCTTCCTTGATGAGGTAGGGCTCATAGACCTCCTCGATGGTCCCCGGATCCTCGTTCATCGCTGTGGCGATGGTGTTCAGACCCACGGGACCGCCACCAAACTTGTCAATGATCGTCAGCAGGATCTTGTTGTCAATCTCGTCCAGACCATATTTGTCGATGTTCAATGCCTCCAGGGCATAACGGGCGATGGACAGGTCGATGCGCCCGCTGCCTTTGACCTGAGCAAAGTCGCGCACGCGGCGCAGCAGCGAGTTGGCGATACGGGGCGTGCCACGGCTGCGCAGGGCAATTTCGGTCGCCGCCTTGTCGTCGATGGGCACGGCCAGCAGGCGCGCGCTGCGGCGGATAATGCCCTCCAGCACCTTGTGGTCATAGTACTCCAGGTGGCAGTTGATGCCGAAGCGGGCCCTCAGTGGCGAGGTCAACAGGCCACTGCGGGTGGTCGCGCCGATGAGTGTGAATGGAGCGAGCGTCAGCTGTACCGAGCGGGCACCAGGCCCCTTGTCAATCATGATGTCGATGCGGTAGTCCTCCATCGCGCTATAGAGGTACTCCTCCACGATGGGGCTCAGGCGATGAATCTCGTCGATAAACAGCACGTCGTTCTCGTCGAGCGAGGTGAGCAGACCGGCCAGGTCGCCAGGCTTGTCGAGCACAGGACCCGACGTGACCTTGAAGCCCACGCCCAGCTCGTTGGCGATGATGTTGCTGAGCGTCGTCTTGCCCAGGCCCGGAGGACCGTGAAACAGCACATGGTCCAGCGACTCGCCACGCAGCTTGGCAGCGGCGACAAACACGCGCAGGTTCTCGATAATCTTGTCCTGACCCGCAAAGTCCTCAAACCTCACTGGCCTCAACGCCCGCTCAAAATCCTGATCGGTCTTGAGCTGCTCTCTCCTGATGTCAAATTCCTCTTCCATACCAATCCGCAAAGGTACAAAAATAGTTTCTTAGAATCTATTTTTTTCCTAAATTTGCGATTTCTAAGGTCTTTAAGGTCCTTAAAGTCCTTAGGGTCCTTAAAGTCCTTAAGGCCACTAACTAAACAACTCTAACAATAAACAAGTCATGCCCGACGACAAACTGATACGCCACAGTGGCAACTATCGCAAACTGCTCTCTTACCAGAAGGCCGAGGTCATCTATGAGATGACTTACTATTTCTGCCACAAATACTTGAGCGGAAAAGACCGCACCATCGACCAGATGGTACAAGCCGCCCGTTCTGGCAAACAGAACATTGTCGAGGGATGTGCCGCATCGGCCACTTCGGCCAAGACCGAGATAACACTCATCAATGTCGCCAAAGCAAGTCTCCAGGAATTGCTCGAGGACTACATGGACTACCTGCGAACCCGTGGCCACCGGCAGTGGGAAGAAAATTCAGCAGAATGGACAGCAATGAGACAACTTGGGCGTCAGCACAACGAGCCAGACTACTTTATGAGGCTGTGCGAGACTCGTCCCCCTGAGACTATTGCTAACATGGCGATTATCCTCATTCATCAAGCCGACTACTTGCTCTTCAAGCAACTCGAGCGGCTGGAAAAGGACTTCCTCAACAACGGCGGCTTTGCCGAGAAAATGACCCGCATGAGAAAAGACAACCGCGGCTTCTGACAGGTCCAAGAGTCCATAATTGATCATTTTTGATCCTTTTTGTTAAGGATTGATCATTCTCGGTTTTTCTCATGCGTTTTCTGTTACTTTGCACATTGTATGAAGAAGTACCGCATAGAGGTGACTGAGGTGCTGAGCCGTATTGTCGAGATTGCCGCTCAAGACGAAGATGAAGCCTTGCAAACCGTCAAGGCACTGTACCGTAACTGTGACCTCGTGCTCGATGCTTCGGATTATGTGTTAACAGAATTCAGCGTTAAAGATGAATAATCAATGACTACTGCGAGGTTTTCAAGAATTAATCGCTAACTTTGCACTTGTCTTTGATACTCATCAAGACGCAATAGACATCGTGGGAAAATTAGATAGCAGTATCTAAATTCAAAGAGACTTCTAACGAGAATAGTCCGCCAAACTAATAATTGTTACACAGAGTCTCGAGGAATGAGGATACGCCTATGCTGTATAGGCGTACCCCTTCCTTTCAACTCTGTGTAAAGGCATCTGTGGCGGACAGCCTTCGTTAGGGGTTGAAATGTGAAGGCGGTGCGCTTTCTTTTTGTCCACGGCAAAGGAGGACAAAATAACGATGATGAGTACAGAGGCTAAGCCATTCTTAAAATGGGCTGGAGGTAAAGGACAACTCATATCACAACTGGAGCACCACTTGCCCCTTGACCTTAAAGAGCAAGAATTCACCTATATTGAGCCGTTTGTGGGTGGTGGAGCATTGTTATTCTACATGCTCCAGCATTTTCCCAATATCAAACGGGCTGTTATCAATGACGTTAATACTTACTTGATTACCGCTTATCAAGTTATCAAGAACACCCCTGATGATTTAATAGAAAGGTTGGCCGATTTGGAGGAGCAATATTTCTCATTAGTGGAAGAGGTGGAGAAGAAAAAATTCTATCTTCAAGTAAGGGATATATTCAACAATGAGAAATTGGATGGCATCGACCGTTCCAAGTATCTGATATTCCTAAATAGAACGTGCTTCAACGGGCTTTATCGAGTCAATGCCAAGGGGCTGTTTAATGTTCCCTTTGGACGTCACCTTCACCCAACAATCTGCAATGCCGAGGTCATCAAAGCTGATAGCCAGGTGCTAAATCGTGTGGAGATGGTGATTTTAAATGGCGATTTTGGGATGACCCAGAATTACATGGGCAATGGCTATAATTTCTTTTACTTTGACCCGCCCTATCGCCCTCTCAATGCTACATCAAGTTTTAACTCCTATTCAAAGGAGGATTTTAATGATGATGAACAAATAAGACTACGTGACTACTGTGCTTTTCTCAATGAGAATCCCAATGTGAAATGGATGCTCAGCAACGCAGACTGCTCGGCCAAGAATCCTGATGACACATTTTTTGAAAAAATCTATGCTGATTTTTCCATCAACCGTGTTTATGCCTCTCGTGCAATCAATGCAAACCCAAATAAACGAGGAAAACTAACCGAATTACTCATCAAGAACTATGAATAAAGATTTTAACCTGTTTATGTCGCAACTTCAAAAGACCAACCAAACGTTGGATTTCTTTTGTGACTTTGATAAAATCTCAGCTAATGTTGCAGAGGTTGAGATGAGTTTAAATACACTTAATTACCTTATTGGTAAAGATGATTTGCAGCAGGGGGTAGCAGAAATATGGCAACGAGACCCTAAAGTATTTGAAGTGCTGGGCATCTTAATTGCTGTTAGAGATGACGGAAAGAAACCCGTTGTTGATAATCAAGGGAATGTTGTTTTATTAAAAAGTTACTTTAAAAGTGCTTCAAAAGTCGTTGAGTTCCTTGAGGGAACAGGACTTGCTGAACTTTTTTCGTCGCGTCGAATCAAAAATCTTGTGGACTATGTTTTCGGTATTGAAACAGGTCTTGATACAAATGCACGTAAAAATAGGAGCGGGTACCTTATGGAAAACGCTGTTGCTAAAATATTTAGAGATAATAATATTACATTTCGACAAGAGGTCTATTCTACTGAGTTTTCTGAACTAACAGTTCTCGGGACAGATAAAAAGCGCTTCGATTTCTATATCGAAACAAGCAATAAGAAGTACCTCGTCGAGGTGAACTTCTATAGTGGAGGCGGGTCAAAACTTAATGAAGTCGCTCGTGCCTATACTGAATTGGCGCCAAGAGTAAATTCTGTTGATGGGTTTGAATTCGTGTGGATTACCGATGGCATTGGTTGGCGTTCTGCGCGCAATAAACTGGAAGAAGCATATAAAGAAATCCCCAGTGTCTACAATCTTACAACAATCAAGGATTTTATCGAGTTGCTGAAAAGGTGAGGTATGATAAAGCCTTTCTACAAATCACTTGACCGTGCTTTCACTTTGCTGCATGGCGATTGTTTCGAGTTGCTACCGCAATTCGATTTCAAGTTTGACATGATATTTGCTGACCCGCCTTATTTCCTTTCTAATGATGGAATCAGTTATCAAGCTGGTAAAATCGTGAGTGTGAATAAAGGTGATTGGGATAAGGGCGGTTCTCCAGAGCAGATCAGGGAATTTAACCGTCAATGGATAGCACTGTGCCGTGAGAAATTGAAAGATAATGGGACAATATGGATCAGTGGCACCTATCACAATATCTTTGCAGTAGCTAACGGTTTGACCGATCTTGGTTTCAAAATCCTAAATGTAATCACTTGGGCAAAAACAAATCCACCGCCAAACATTTCTTGCCGCTATTTCACTTATAGCACTGAATTTATCATTTGGGCTCGCAAATCGTCCAAAAAGCCTCATTATTATAATTATGAAATGATGAAGCATTTGAATGGAGGAAAACAGATGACAGATGTCTGGCGTCTTCCATCGATTGCTCCTTGGGAAAAGTCTTGTGGAAAACACCCAACACAAAAGCCTTTGGCAATCATGGCTCGTGTCATCCTCGCTTCGACCAATCCTGGGGCTTGGATTCTAGATCCGTTTGCGGGTTCATCAACTACTGGTATTGCTGCCAACTTGCTGGATCGTCGTTTCTTGGGAATTGAGCGGGAGTTGGATTTTGTGGAAATGAGCAGGAATAGGCGTTTGGAACTGGATAATTATCCAACCCGTATTACCTATCGCAACAAAATAAAAGACATCAAATTGAGCGAAGCTATAGAACAGCTTAGTACAGTTTGTGAAGATTTAGCCACCAAAGATCTACCCTTCTAATTGCCTAAAAAGAAGCCCATCTAATAACAATTGTCTTTCTTGTTGTCACCCCCCCAAAAAAAAAACGTGGATGCTATAAATGAAAGTTGTTCTTGTTGTCGTCCAGGTTGTTATGGTTGTTTGAAAGAAAGGGAAGCGGATGCCCTCTGAAAATTTCAGTTGTTGTTTGATTAGAGGTAGCGGGCGGTGACGCTGCGGGGGCAGTCGAGCATGCCACGGGGGGTGCCCTGGTAGATGACGGTGCCGCCCAGGTCGCCAGCGCCGGGGCCGAGCTCGATGACGTGGTCGGCAGCCTTGATGACGTCGGTGTTATGCTCGATGACATAGACCGTGTTGCCCATGTCCACCATCTGCTCGAACAGGTCGATGAGGTGTCGCACGTCCTTGAGGTGCAGGCCGTCGGTGGGCTCATCGATGACAAAGGTGCCGCGCTGTCCGCCCTGGTCGAGGGGCATGGTGTATTGCTTGAGGCAGGAGGCCATCTTCAATCGCTGCAACTCGCCGCCCGACAGGGTGCTCAGCGCCTGGTTCAGGTGCAGGTAGTGCAGGCCGACATCCATCATGGGTTTTAATTTCTCCTCGATGACGGTGCCCTTGAAGAACTCGCTGGCACGTCTCACCGACATGTCCATCACCTGGGCAATGTTCATGCCGTCGATGGTATAATTGAGTGCTTCGGGGCTGTAGCGCAGGCCGTGACATGCCTCGCAGGTGGTCTCGATGTTGTCCATGAAGGCCATCTCGGCGATGACCACGCCCTTGCCGCCACATACGGGGCAGCCTCCCTTGCCGTTGAAGGTGAAGTATTGCTCCTTGATCTTGTGGGCACGGGCAAAACGCTTGCGTATGTCGGGTGCAACGTCCATATAGGTGGCTGGCGTGGAGCGCAGGCTCACGCCGATGTTACGCTGGCTGATATAGACCACATCGCCATGCTCGCGGCGGAAGCATTCCATCAGCGAGCTCTTGCCCGAGCCTGCCACACCTGCCACGGCGGCAAAGATGCCCATGGGCAGGTCGATGGAGATGTCCTTGAGGTTGTGCAGCGACGCGTGGCGCAGGGCGAAGGTCTCGGTGGCCTGGCGCGGCTGTGCCTTGAAGTCGCCATGCTGGCTCAGCATCTGTCCCGTGCTGGTGCCGCTGTGCAGCAGTTGCTGGTAGTTGCCCTCGAAGATGATGCGTCCGCCCTCGCTGCCCGGTCCGGGTCCCAGATCAACGATGTGGTCGGCCAGGCCAATCATCTCGCGGTGGTGCTCGACGAGCAACACCGTGTTGCCCGCGTCGCGCAGGCGGTGCACCGAGTGCTTCATCTTCTCGATGTCGTGGTCGTGGAGGCCCGTGCTGGGCTCGTCCAGGATGTACAAGACATCGGCCAGCGACGAGTTGATGTACTTGGCAATCTTGCAGCGCTGTGCCTCGCCACCCGAGAGGGTTCCCACGGCGCGATCCAGGCTCAGGTATCCCAAGCCGATTTCCTCGAGCGCCGTGAGGCGGGCACTGATGGCCTGCTTCAAGTCAACGGCGAGTGGTGACGTGAGCGCCTTGATCCACTGGTTGAGGCGGGTGATGGACATGGCGCAGGCATCGGCGATGTTGATACCCTCGATCTTGCACGAGAGCACACGGGGGCTCAGCCGCGTGCCGTGGCAGTCGGGGCAGATGCCCATGTTGAGCATGGGGTTGAGCACGGCAGCGTGCAGCAGACCCTCCTCGCTGTTGATGATGCTGCGGTACATGCGCGGGATGATGCCCTCATACTTGG
>CAMVBJ010000003.1 GCA_947165675.1 uncultured Prevotellaceae bacterium | reverse complement strand
ACTACGCCCCGTGTGGACTTTCACCACAGATGTATGACATGCCCGTCGTACGAAGAGGAGCGGCTTCCATAGTGGGAGCCGCTCTATTATTTTGTTATCATTAAACGCGTTTCTGGTAAGTGTCGTCCTCAAGGTGTTCGATAAAGCCCTCATCGACAAGGAAGGAGAGCATCGATAGGATTTCATCCTTGGGAAAAGACAGTGTGTCAAGAAATTCATCGAGACGGCGAGGACGCAAACCTGCCATGTAAAGGATACCCTGCTGGACATCGGCAGGCTCATGGTCACCACGCTTGCGACGATCGATGCACAAGTCACAATGGCCACACTCACAGTCTTTGCTTTCACCAAAGTAACTTAACAACATCAACTCACGGCAACCCGTGTCACTGTAAGCATAGTTGATGGTCGCCTCGATGCGACTTGTCATGCGGTCACGCAGTTCTTCATATACGGCCTTAGGAATCAGGACGTGCTTGGGTTCCTCACGCGAGGTGGTGTATATTATATAAGGTGTACGCTTGCGTGGCACGTAGTGAAGGATGTGCATTCGTGTAAGTTCGAGCAGGGATCTATAGATGGTTTCCTGGTCAAGCCCCGTGCGGAAAGCGATGACATTCTCGTTGATAAACACATAGTCGGAAAACAACCCCGTGTAGATGCGCAGGATGGCCTGTAACACCAGGTCAGCCCCTGGAGTGGTCGTCTCCAAATCATAGAGTTCATCCTTGCGGGCATGGATCATCACACGGGACTGGGTCTCGATTTCCTCGACAAACTCGATGTAACCAGCCTGGGTCAAAATCTTCAGGGCATTGTGGGTGGGCAGCACGGGCAGGTCAAACGTGCGACAGAAGAGATTGAAATTGAAATCATACATCTGCTGGAAGCCCTCACCCAAACTCACACCCAGGAAGTTGCCCACACGCTCATAGACGCTGCGGATGAAATCCTTGTCGGGGAAAGCCTCGGTGATGTGGCGGCGCAGGATGCGCTGGTCGGTGTGCTTGACCAGCAATACGGCATAGGAACGCTTGCCGTCGCGTCCTGCCCTACCCGCCTCCTGATAGTACTCCTCCAGCGAATTGGGCATATCAACATGGACAACGAGGCGCACGTCTGGCTTGTCAATGCCCATACCGAAGGCATTAGTCGCCACCATTACCCGGCACTCGTTACTGGTCCACTTGTTCTGCTTGTCCTCCTTATCCTCGACATAGAGACCTGCATGGTAAAAGTCAGCATGAATACCAGCACGATTGAGTTCGTCACAGATCTGCTTGGTGCGCAGCCGAGAACGAGCATAGACGATAGCAGTGCCTGGCACAGCGCGCAGGATGTGAATGAGTTCGGCCACCTTCTCCTCGGTAGGGCGTACGACATAGGACAAGTTGTCTCGCGCAAAACTCATCGAGAACACATTGGGCTGCCTGAAAGCCAAGCGGCGCTGGATGTCCTCAACAACAACGGGCGTGGCAGTGGCCGTCAAGGCGAGCACGGGAACATTTGGAAACAGTTTCCGCACCTGGGCAATGCGCAGGAAAGATGGCCTGAAGTCATAGCCCCACTGCGAGATGCAATGGGCCTCATCAACAACGATGAGAGAAACGTTCATCTGACGCAAGCGTTCCATGAACGACTGGGACTGCAATCGCTCTGGGGACACATACAGGAACTTGTAATTACCATAGAGGCACTTGTCATAGGTGCGGTTCACCTCAGCACGCGTCAAGCCGGCATAGAGGTAGGTCGCCTTGATGTGCAACGAGCGCAGGCGATCCACCTGATCCTTCATCAGCGAGATAATGGGCGTAACAACGAGAGCTATACCATCCATGGCCATCGTTGGGACTTGAAATGTGATAGACTTGCCGCCACCCGTGGGCATCAGGCCCAATGTGTCGCGACCAGCAAGAACCGAATTGATGATATCCTGCTGTAACGGCCTGAAGGCATCATAACCCCAGTACTTCTTGAGTATGTCAAGAATTGAACTGGGTTGACTCGGCATCGTCGTGCAGTTTTATAGCCTTGACCATGAGTTGCACAGTAGTGCTCATGCGATGGCGAGTCTCCTCGATCGTGTAGCAGATGTCCACAGGCTTGCCAGCCTTGAGGGCATCGTTATAGCCAGCCATGCCAAAAGCGATGGCGTTAAACACCTTGTTGCCATCCTCATCAACGAGGTCAAGCTTGATGTGCTCCGACTTCTTGCCCACCACCTTGCTCGTGCCCAGATCATAAAGCTTGCGGGTGATGAACACAGGCTTGCTATTGCCTGGACCATAGGGGTTGAGCATGCGCAGGTAACGCAGGAAGGCGCCATTGATTTCGGGCAACTTGAGTTCACAGTCGATATCCATAGCCGGGGTCACCTGTTCGTCCTGGATGTGCTCCTCGACATACTCGGTGAGGCGACGCCGGAACTCGGGAATGTTCTCCTCCTTAATCGATAAGCCCACAGCATTAGTGTGTCCGCCGAATGTTTCCAGCAGGTCACGGCACGACTTGATGGCAGTGTACACGTCAAAACCACGCACCGACCGTGATGAACCCGTTGCGATGCCGTCAGCATAATAGGTGAGCACCACAGATGGACGGAAGTATAGCTCAGCCAGACGGGCTGCCACAATGCCGATTACACCCTTATGCCAGTTGCGGTCATAGATGACGATAGGCTTCTTGCCATCGAGCACCTGAGCATGACGGTCAATAATCTCATTAGCCTCAACAGTGACTTGACTGTCAAGTTCCTTGCGATTGCTGTTATACTGGTCAATGCGCTTGGAGATTTCCATTGCGGTCTGGCTGTTACGGGTCACCAACAGCTCGACAGATTCCTGCCCCGACTCCATGCGGCCCGATGCATTGATGCGCGGACCTATCTTAAAGATAATATCATTGATGGTTAACTCGTGACGCTGTAAGCCACAGGTGCGAATAATGCTGCGCAGACCGACGTTAGGATTATTGTTCAAGCGGCGAAGGCCGTAGAACATCATCACCCTGTTTTCTCCCGTCAGGGGCACAATATCAGCCGCTATGCTCACGGCCACAAGGTCGAGCATCGCCTCAAGATTATACATAGTGCCCAAGCCGTTACTCATAGAGAACGCTTGCATGAACTTGAAGCCCACGCCACAACCCGACAACCCCTTGAAGGGATAGGTGTCGTCAACGAGTTTGGGATTTAGAATTGCAGCCGCGTCAGGTAACTCATCGTCTGGGACATGGTGGTCGCACACAATGAAGTCAATGCCCTTCTGCTTAGCATAGGCAATCTCCTCGACCGCTTTGATACCACAGTCAAGCACAATAATTAATTTCACCCCAATCTGCTCGGCATAATCGATGCTTTGCAACGAAATACCATACCCGTCGTCGTCACGTGTCGGGATATAGTACACCAGATTGGAGTAAATGTTTTGAAGATACTTATAGACGAGCGCTACTGCCGTGGTACCATCCACGTCGTAATCGCCGTACACCATGATCTTCTCTTTGGCCCCTAACGCCTTGTTCAGCCTTGCCACTGCCTTGTCCATGTTCTTCATCAAGAACGGATCGTGCAGCTGCTGGAGTGAGGGATAGAGGAAGTCGTGGACCGCATCCGCGTCTTTCAAGCCCCTGAGCACCAACAACCGAGCGATGGAGGGGCAATTGGGGAACTGGGCCGCCAACTGCTCCTGGGCAATGCGTTCGTCGGATGTTAGAGGTAAGTAATTCCATTTACTTATCATTTATGTTATTCTTTTTTATGTGCGTTACAGGGGCTCAAAGCAGCACAGCAATGAGCAGGTGGAGAAAGATATATTTACCTGGGAACCAAGTCATTAACTCCCGATTTTTAACAAGCCGCCTCAACAGGATGCCACCAGGGTTATAGTATTCCCAATTTATGGTGCACAAAAGTACTCATTTGGCTCCACTTTTCCAATAAGGTAAACCCGAAATTCATCAATTTTAGTTGTTATTAAAGATATTTAACAACGGTATGCGCACTCCAGACAAATTTCAACCGCAGCAGGACATTTAAATGGAATCCCTAAAGCGAAACATTAGAATACACATATCAATACATTAATAAACAATCATTTAACATAAAATATAACTAATTCATTCACAATAGGAATCGCGATCAAGGTCGTTATTGCCAGCAGCACCGATTCCATCCGTGAACACAAGTAAAGCCAGAACACAAATGCGAAACGAGGAAACATCCGTGATGCACAAAAACAATCATCTGGACACATGCCGCCAATAGCAGACTCACGGTAGAGGCAACCGATCAAACAAAGTGAAATTATTGCGCTACCGATCGGCATTAAGGATTCATCATAGCGAAAAAAAATCGCTAACTGAATGACAGTTAACGACTCAATCGTTGAGGTCACTAGCGGATTCGAACCGCTGTACCCGGTTTTGCAGACCGGTGACTAAACCACTCATCCAAGCGACCTTTTGTGATTTGCGGTGCAAATTTACTGCGACTTTTTGACCTGTGCAACTTTATCGGCACATTTTTTTGCAGAATTTTTCTCGGTTTTCTGGCAAATATCCTGTAACTTGCATCCGGCACAGGCAGTTAGCGATTTCGACTTGTTGCGGACAGTACGCACTATAGATCGCACGACGGCAACGACAGCAGCCATTACGATGAGACCCACCAGCAGGTATTGAACCACATCACTCATTATTTAACAACTACTTTATTTCGGCGATTTAAAAACCTTCTTTACAAGTCGGGCAAGTTTGGCAGGCGTGAGATCAGCTGGAAATTCAGCGAACGGCAGCACCGTGTGGCAGCCGTTCTTATACTCGCTGCAACCGTAAGCCGTGTGACCCTTAATCAAATGGCCCTTGCCGCATACGGGACAGGGTATTTCCTCAATGCTCTTCAGGCGTGGAGCACGAGGCTTCTTAGGCTTTTCTTCCCCACCCTGCATCGATGGAGACTTGGGTTTGCCGGGCTTACCCTGTTCCACAGCGATACTGCCACTATTATTATCCTTGAGCACATTCAACACAATCTCGCCAATCATCTGCTTCAACTCATTAATGAATTGAGCAGCACTGTACTCTCCCCGCTCAATCTCACGTAATTTCTTCTCCCATAATCCAGTGAGTGCAG
This sequence comes from uncultured Prevotellaceae bacterium, assembly GCA_947165675.1. GTDB lineage: Bacteria > Bacteroidota > Bacteroidia > Bacteroidales > Muribaculaceae > Sodaliphilus. Next base: position 129,794 of record CAMVBJ010000003.1, on the reverse strand, counting down.
CACTTTTAAGTAAAGGTTCATGTATTGTGTCGATAAGCTGAATGCCCGCCAATGTGGGAACAAGGCTCTTGCGCTCCTTGCGGATGTACCGGCGCTTGAACAACGTCTCGATGATTGCAGCACGCGTCGAGGGTCGACCGATGCCATTCTCCTTCATAACATCGCGCAGCTCATCATCATCAACTGTCTTACCCGCAGTTTCCATGGCACGAAGCAGGGTTCCCTCGGTATAAAGCTTAGGTGGTTGAGTAGTGCGCTTAAGCACCGATGGCTCATGCGGCCCGCTCTCCCCTTTCTCGAAGTGCGGCATCACGCCATTGACCTCGTCATCAGTTTTTTCCTTGCCATCCTCATCGTTATTCTTTTCTTCAGACTTGTTGTAGAGGTCTCGCCAGCCAGGCTTGAGGATTTCCTTGCCAGTAGCCTTGAAACCGCACTCTCCCACTTGAGCCGTAACGGTTGTCGTATTAAACTCACAGTCAGGATAAAAAGCAGCTATAAAACGAATTGCCACCAGGTGATAAACGCGCTTCTCCTCTTGCGACATCACCACGGTTGCAGGATTGACATTGGTGGGGATAATCGCATGATGATCAGTCACCTTACTGTTGTCGAACACCTTCTTGCTCTTGGGCAGCTTGCTAAGCGCCAGAACGGGAGCAGTCAAGTTGGCATAAGGTGCCATGGCCTGCATGATGCCAGGCACTTGTGGATAGATGTCATCACTCAGGTAGGTGGTATCGACACGGGGATAAGTCGTTACCTTTTTCTCGTAGAGAGCCTGGATGGTCTTTAGTGCTTCGTCGGCCGACATGCCAAACTTTTTGTTACACTCCACTTGAAGGCTCGTGAGGTCGAATAAACGTGGTGGCGCCTCACGGCCCTTCTTCGTCTCGACAGAGGTCACAGTGAGTGGTAATAGCTTAATCTGGTTGACAACATCATTAGCCTCACCTTCGGTCTTAAAACGGCCATGTGTGCTATTGAATGTCACACCACGGTATTTAGTCTTCAATTCCCAGTAGTTCTCAGGGACGAAGTTGTCAATCTCACGCTGACGAGCGACGATCATGGCAAGCGTGGGGGTCTGCACTCGACCAACCGAGAGCACGTCGCGCGACCGCGAATACTTTAATGTGTAAAGGCGCGTGGCATTCATGCCCAAAATCCAGTCGCCTATCGCACGCGACAATCCTGCAAAATACAGGTTATCAAAGTCTTTGGAATCCTTCAACTGCTGGAACCCTTTGCGGATGCTCTCATCCGTCAACGAGGAGATCCACAGACGTTTTACAGGCTTGTCGCACTCGGCCTTCTGATATACCCAACGCTGGATGAGCTCGCCTTCTTGCCCTGCATCACCACAGTTAATCACCTGTTCTGCACCAGCAATCAGGCTCTTGATCACATTAAACTGTTTCTTGATACCTTCATCATCTTTCAGCTTAATACCAAAGCGTTGCGGAATCATCGGCAATTGTCCAAGACTCCACCACTTCCACTGGTCGGTATAGTCGTTAGGCGCCTTGAGTTCGCACAGATGTCCGAAAGTCCATGTCACCTGATAGCCATTGCCTTCGAAGTAGCCTTCGTGCCTGTCACTGGCACCAAGCAATCGGGCAATGTCTCGCGCCACACTGGGTTTCTCGGTTACACAGACCTTCATTTCAGTGAATAATTTACAAAGATGTTTTTAACTCTTAAAGTATTACTTTAATATATAGCTATTTATTCTCCAAGATGCTGTGACTTGGCTTCATTCCAGAGTTCATCCATCTCGGCCAGGGATAATTCATTGACATGACGTCCTTGTTCATTGGCCTTTTGCTCAATGTAGTTGAAGCGAGCAATAAATTTGCGGTTAGTGCGCTCCAGCGCATTATCAGGGCGGACGTCATAGAGGCGCGCCGCATTAACCAGCGAAAAGAAAAGATCACCAAATTCTTTTTCACGGTCCACCTCGCTTTCACCTTTTAATTCAGCCTCGACTTCATTAAATTCCTCACGGACTTTGTCCCAGACATCTTCCTTCTGCTCCCAGTCAAAGCCCACGTTAGCAGCTTTCTCCTGGACGCGCTCGGCTTTTATCAGGGATGGCAGACTGCGTGGAACACCGCTGAGCACCATCTTGTTCCCATCTTTTTCTTTCATCTTGAGCACTTCCCAATTCTGGAGTACCTGGGCAGCCGTATCGGCCTTTTCTTCACCGAAGACATGCGGATGACGAAAAACCAACTTCTCACACAGTGCATCGCACACATCTGCAATGTCAAACTTACCCTTCTCGTCACCAATCTTGGCATAAAAGACAATGTGCAACAAGACGTCACCCAACTCCTTACGGATTTTATCATTGTCCTCGTCCATAATGGCATCGGCAAGTTCCATGGTCTCTTCAATCGTGTTGGGACGCAGGCTCTCATTGGTCTGTTTGCGATCCCAGGGACACTTCACACGCAGCTCGTCAAGGATGTCGAGCAATCGACCAAAGGACTCCAATTTCTTCTCTCTGCTATTCTTCGGCATGATGTTTCGGTTAATGAATAAATGATTTTCAAGGTGCAAAATTAATAAAAAATGATGTATTGTACAACAATGACGACCAAGCTTAGGGTGGTTCACGATCCACATGAACTCATGAAATGCCTCTTTCAACAACTATTCACAAACAACAGTTCACTATTAACCAAAAAATCGCTATCTTTGCAGCCCAAAATCAGGTTTAACAATCAATTAAGGTAAAATTACTATTATGGCAAAGAAAGCATTATTGATTATATTGGATGGCTGGGGCGAGGGTCCCAAGGGTCACAGCAACGCTATTTACAGCACACCGACGCCCTATCTGGACTTCTTGCGCGCCGCCTATCCTCACAGCACGCTCAAGGCATGTGGCGAAGATGTAGGTCTACCCGATGGCCAGATGGGTAACAGCGAAGTTGGCCACTTGAATATTGGAGGTGGTCGTGTTGTCTATCAGGACCTTGTCAAGATCAACAAGAGCATCCAGGATGGTTCTATCCTGAAGAACCCCGAGATTATTAACGCCTACACCTATGCCAAGGAACATGGCAAGTCGTTGCATATTATGGGCCTGACGAGCACGGGTGGTGTACACAGTTCACAGGATCACCTCATGGCACTGTGCGACATCGCCAAGCAATATGGCCTGGAAAAAGTCTTTGTGCACTGCTTCATGGACGGTCGTGACACCGACCCCGAGAGTGGCAAGGGCTTTGTGAGCACAGTGATTGAACACTGCCAGCAGAGTGCAGGCACAGTAGCCACCGTCATTGGTCGCTACTATGCTATGGACCGCAACAATAACTGGGACCGCATCAAGGTTGCCTATGACATGCTCACGGCAGGTGAAGGCAAGAAGAGCGACGACATGATCAGAGCCATTCAGGAATCTTATGACGAAGGCGTGACCGACGAATTCATCAAGCCCATCGTCAACTCGACTGTTGATGGCCGCATCCAGGAGGGTGACGTAGTGATTTTCTTCAACTTCCGCAACGACCGTGCCAAGCAGATCACCATTGCCCTGACACAAGAGGACAAGCCTCAAGATGGCATGAAGGTCATCCCTGGCCTGCAATACTACTGCATGACACCATACGATCCCACATTCAAGAACATGCACATCCTCTTCCCCAAGGAGAATGTTGACAACACCCTCTCGGAGTACCTGTCCAACCAAGGCAAGCGCCAGCTCCACATTGCCGAGACCGAGAAGTATGCCCACGTGACGTTCTTCTTCAGCGGCGGGCGTGAGCAACCCTTCGACAATGAGGACCGCATCTTGGTGCCCTCGCCCGATGTGGCCACTTATGATCTTAAGCCCGAGATGAGCGCTTATGAAGTACGTGACAAGTTGGTTGCTGCCATACGTGAGGACAAGTATGACTTTATTGTGGTGAACTATGCCAATGGCGATATGGTAGGTCACACAGGCGTGTATGACGCAATCACTAAGGCCGTCAAGGCTGTTGACCGCTGTGTACACGACACCGTCGAAGCCGCTCGTGCCACGGGCTATGAGGTTATCATCATTGCCGATCATGGCAATGCTGACCATGCCATCAACAGCGACGGCACTGCCAACACAGCCCACTCACTCAACCCGGTGCCCATCATCTATGTCAACGAGAATCCCGAACTCATCATCAACACTGGCCGCCTGGCCGACGTGGCGCCCTCGATTCTACAAATCATGGGGTTACCTCAACCCAAGGAGATGACCGGTCACGGCCTCATTGACGTAACTAAGTAATCTTCTCGCCAATCGGCTCAACAAGAATATAGATTAAGGGGCAAGAGAGAGCACAAGCACTCTTTAGCCCTTTAATCATATTAGCCCCTTAATAATACATCAATCAACTCTGTCACATCAGCAATATTGACAATTCCGTCACCATCCATGTCGGCATTGACAGTATTGATAACAGTTGAATTACCAGAGAGCAGATAGTCAATCAAAGTTGTTACATCACTGATATTGACATTGCCATCACCGTTAACATCTCCAAACAAGTAACCCACCTGACTCATAACAAGCTCCATACCTGCCAAAGCATCGATTTTACCGTTTGGACCAAAACGAGCAGCATGTGAGCCTGTTGTGAAGCCATCATGAATCGCCGTCTGAGCCAGGATATTCTTAACTTGACGTACACACAACTTGGGGTTAACCTGCAACCACAATGCGATTATGCCAGCAACCGTCGGTGCCGCCATCGAGGTGCCAGTCATCACCCCCCAATAGCTACCATCATCAGTCCTCATCACAGTAGCAATGTGATTATTGGCAAAATAGGAGTAGCGACTCGCTGCCGCTACTACCGTATGACCCGGAGCACAGATCGTAGGCAAGGCAACGCCAGTGGGTCCACAACCAGCGGCTTGATAGGACGAGAACGAGGTAATATCACCTATGGTCACCGTTTTGTCGGTAATAACATTATTCTGAAAATAAGAATAATAGCTATTGCGACCCACAAAAGCGCCAGCCGAGATGATAGAGTCATTAACAGCATAGGTCCCGATTGAGCAGACATCACTGCCATGAGTATAGTACCCCGACTGCGTGGACGTCCCGTCAATAGAAGTCACGGGTGAGTCATAGGTGCCAAAGACACTATAAGAATTATTGGCCCAGGCATCCACATCAAAGGTGCCTTCAGCCTGGGGATAGAGGGTCATTCCTATCGCATAGCGGCTCATTTTCACCCCATTGGACACGGTATAGACTTGGCTGGAAAGGTTGCGTATCGAGACACTGAGTTCTGACTTCTTACCATCTGAAGAGACTTTACGGGTTACTCTGATATAGCCAACGGTATCGGTCGAAGAACTATAGTTATAATAAGTTCTCAGGTCATAAGCATTGAGTTGAACATCATCATCATAGAGGTCAGACTCCCATGCGATGGTATTCGTGACCTTATCAAGGATGTGGAACTTGAAATTAAACCGCTTCCAATAATTACGCATCCAGATTGAGGACTGGAAAAGACGATATTCATAGGTTGAATCAACATCATTGGAAATGTTGTAGTAAAACAGCAGATTCATGGGATCATCTAATGTGATCTGCTTGTAGGCGTAGGAGTCATTGCCAGCGGTGTTGCCTGCAGCGATGACAAAGATGTGTCCAGGACCAGTAATCTGGGCAATGGCCTTAGAGAAATAATCATTTCCATCATGCTGGCCGCCTGGCACACTGATGCTCAAGCTGATCACGCATGGTTTGCCTACACTATCGGCATAGGCGGCGATGTATCGAGCGCTATTAGCCAACTCAATGACCGATAATCCCCCATCAGTTCTGGAGACCGCACATAGTACAATATCAGCTCCAGGAGCCATACCACCATATCCATTGACGTGTGACCCAGCAGCGATACTACTGGTATGAGTACCATGGGTTCCACCATTATCATCAGTGGTCAACGAGTAGATCTCATTTCCCATGAACACCGATCCTGGCAACTTGGATTTTTTGTAATAGACCGGGTGTCCCGTATTGTCCTGTGTGTTATAAACCCTGACGATGCGAGTGCGGTTCACGTTATCGTTTGACCTGAAAGCCCGATGCTGGAAATCAAAGCCCTTATCTATGATTCCTACAATGACCCCGGTACCATCAAAATTACGGGGCAAATCATACTGGGTGCCATAGATAAGCTGACCAGCGTGGGTCACGCTCATTGTGGAATCGGTACAAAGTTGCACTTTTGTACTGACCTCCACATCGTTAACACCTTTCATTGTCGAGATCTGATAAAGACGTTCAAGGGGTATTTGGGCCGTGACAAAGCCGTCAAAGACACAATTGACAAGTACACCCTGACGCTGCAGGGCATCGAGAATGCTGGTATTATCAATGGCAATAAACGCATCAACCATCTCGATGCCATCCACCATGCGCGGTGACACATAACGTGAATACCTCGCTATATCTGAATTGCCACTCCAAGTCTGCTCCTCCATGAACTGTCGGACTGAGACAGGCACCACCTTCTGCGCCAATGTATCGCCAACACAGAACAAAGAGAACAACATTAATAATAGAACTATTTTTTTCATTTGCTAAATCATAGATACATTTAACTGTTTCTAATACTACACTTTGCAGGTTCATGTCACCACAGACATTCATCACTGACAGGTGAACTTAATAACAAATCTATCATAGCCGTGACATCCTTAATGGTGATATAGCCATCCTGACTGACATCTCCAGCCGGACTAACGAACACCAATGGCTCACCACCAAGTAGATAGTCGATCAGATAAGTAACGTCTTTAATGGTCAGTTCTCCATCGCCATTAGCGTCACCCAATACATAATTCGGATTGTTGTTAATCAAGTGGACGGCACCAGCGAGGGCATCAATCTTGCCATTAGGCCCAAACTGGTGTGAGATGCTCGTATATGAATCCTTAATGGCCGTCTGGGCAATCAAATCTTTGATCTGGCTCACAGACAAATCGGGCTGAATCTGCAACCACTGGGCAATGATGCCCGCTACGGTAGGCGACGCCATCGAAGTGCCTGTCATCACGCCCCACAAGCTACCATTATCAGACCTCATGACTAAGTCACGATGGATAACATTGGTCTTAAAATAGGAATAACGGCTACCGGCGGCAACGACGTCATAGCCAGGTGCGGTCACTGTGGGTAAAGCCTTACCTGTGGGACCACAACCCGCTTGCTCATAACTGGAAGCGAAATAGATGCTGCCGATTATTGCGTTTTCAAGCACGACAGAATCCCTGTTCAATGAGTAAAAAGAATTTCTTGCAACATAGGCGCCAGCCGAGATGACTGAATCACTTACAGCATAGGAGTTAATGGATGCACTTTTCTCTGGTTTAGCATAGAAATCAGCATAAGGCACAGTGACAATGCTGCTATCTTCAGCAATAGAGTCGATATATACTGGTGAGGTCATCGAACCCAAGCGACAATCACTCGTCTCGGTCCACACATCCACTTCACAAGTGTCGTTGGTACTGGGAAAGACACTGACCCCAATCCGATAATCGCTGATATAACGGCCATTACTTGCTATCGTGTAGGATTTAGATTTCAAGTTATACACTGTTGCAAGCACATTGAACTTGACCGAATTAACATTCAGCTTCACCTGAGCCTGCATATAACCCGTACTGGCTACAGCCGGATCATGCTCAAAGAATTCACTAAATTGTGAATCATCAAATTTTGAAGACAAGATTACGGGCTCTGATTCCCACACGATGCGGTTTGTCCGCTTGTCAAGGATATGAAACTTCAATCTGAGACGAGACTGATCACGACACCAAGCCTTCACATTATCACGAGCATAAAAATAATTATTGTCGGTCAATGTAACATTATTGTCAATCAAGAAGTTCAAGGGTTTGTCCTTAGACGCGGTACCATGTAGATACAGGGGATTGGTGGCATTATTACCTGCCGACATGACAAGAATGCGCCCCGGGCCTGTCATACTCTCAATAGCCTTTGACAAATAATCCTTGCCATCATGAGCTCCACTATTGGTGCTCAAGCTGATACTGATCACACATGGCTTGCCAACACTGTCGGCATAGGCATAGATATACTTGATACACTCAGCAACCTCTACCTCATTGAGACCCGAATTCAGCGAACGTGACGAGCACATGACGATATCGGCCCCAGGAGCCATTCCTCCGTAACCATTTACATGTGTGCCAGCAGCAATACTTGCTGTGTGGGTACCATGAGAGCCCGACGTATCCATGGTTAAGGTATCTATCTGCGCACCCATGAAAACAGAACCATTTAATTTCACACTGTCAATCATGACATCATGACCCGTATTATTTTTTGGATCATATACCCGTACGATGCGAGAGCGATTCTCGTCATCATTGGTCCTGAATGCCTCGTGCTGATAATCAAAGCCATCATCTATAATGCCTATAATCACACCATTACCATTGTAGGCCTGAGGAAGACCTGCTGACGGTCCAGACAGCACCTGTCCTGCATGAGTGGCCCGCAGTGTGCTGTCGGTACATTGATCCATGAAGCCACTGATATGCACATCGTTCACTCCTTTCAGCTCAGACACGCGAGACAGCAAATCCACGGGGATGCGTGCGGTCACAAAGTCGTCAAAGACGCACTGCACCTTCACGCCCATGGCTCGCAAGGCATTAATCACACCACTGTTATCCATCCCGATAAAAGCTTCAACCATCATCGTGCCGTCTATCATGTGAGGAGCGACAAAGCGTGGTTCTATCATCGTCGACGACGTGAGAGCAGCCGTCTTATTTGAGTTTTTCAGGATTTCTTGCTCTTCCAGAAATTGCGAAACATTACCGTGGGCAAGTTCGTCATTGAGTTGTGCATACCCTATAGCCAATGACAGGAATGCTATTATTCCAACTAATAATCTGTTCATAAGTCATATACCTTGGGTTAATATCTGCTAACGTAAAACAATTCACGAATGACAAGTCAGTTGAAACACTGAATCCAAAAGTTCTTGTCAAACAACATCATTCCGAGAACTTTTCATCAATTTGTCAAAAGCAAGTCAATGAGAGATGTGACATCATTTATCGCGATTCGCCCATCCTGATTGACGTCGGCATTCAAGACATTGAAATGTTCCAACTGGCCCCCTAAGAGATAATCAATCAGCGTGGTCACATCATTGATAGCCACATTGCCGTCATCATTCACATCACCGAGCATGATTGTGGGTTCAGGCTCGATGACACTGATGGAGAACGTGAGATTATCGGCATCAAATGTGAACAAATAATCGCTGCCGTCACCAGTGAAGTAATAGGAATAATCGTTATTGCGCTTTGCGGTGCTATAAGTGACGTCTGTTGTGATGGTTGTCGTGGCAGTGGGTCCATAGCGATAAGTACCGTTAAAGGCAGTCCAGTCATTATTCCAGGCGTCTGGCCCACCATCGGCAAACACAAAGTAAACAGGCGCATTGACAGTTATCGTGTCAACATAGATTCCATGGCCCTGGTTAGTCATCATGCTCATGGGCTCTGTTAGGCTCCAAGCCCCTTCACCACCCACAATATACATACTGACGCTATCGTCAGGCTCAATAGGGTCATCGCCACTGCCATCCAGGAAGGCGGGCATTTCAAACAGGGCATCCATGACCTGACCATTCTGGTTGTCCCACCAGCCACAGTTATACCAGTCGGTTGTGACACTGTTCGTGTAGTTGATTCCATACTCGTTGGCTTCAGGAAACCACCAGTACAAACCGTTCACCCTGCTGTGGACATTGAGAACTGATACAAGTGCAGCAGCAAAGGCCTTCTGTCCGGCTTCGGTAGCAGGCCACGTGGTCTGCAAGTCATAGGAAGCTCCACTTGGATAATAAGCGTGAGGATAGCCTGTCTCGACTATCTGGATCAGCTTGTTAGGGTAAGTGGTCTCAAGATTGGTCAGCAAGTCATCAAGGACGTTTAATGCTCCATGCCAATAAGGATAATAGCTCAAGCCAATAATATCAAAATCAGGATTATAGTTATTGAGCGCCGCATAGAACGAGGTTACATTACTGGCACGGCTCATTTCAGTGTGTACTACAATCTGAGCAGCTGGACACACTTCACGGCAAGCTTTGATACCTTGCTTAAGGTAATTGACAAAGTTATCAAAAGTGCCACTGCCATGGTTGGCGCCACTGGGATAGCAATGGCCCGTGGGCCACAGCATGCCATAGGTCACCTCGTTGCCCACCTGAATGAAGTCAGGACGTGCGTTGGCAGCTATCATTGCAGTGAGCACGCGCTTGGTGTAACTATAGACGCTGTCGCCAAGCGCACTGGTCACAGTCCACGATGAAGGTGTGGAATGCTGACCAGGGTCAGTCCATGTATCGCTATAGTGGATATCAAGCAACAAGTTGAAGCCAGCAGCCTTGATACGCTGGCTGAGTGCCAATACGTAAGGAAGATCCTGGCAGACGCCTTCGCCCTGATCCTCGGCACCAGCCTTGGATGGATCAACAAACAAGCGGACGCGCATAGCATTCAATCCGGTTGACTTCAAGTAGTTGAGCATATTGGTGATGCGGGCACCATTCTCATTATAATAGATGGCACCGTGCTCCTCATACTTGGTAAGCAAGGAGATGTCACCGCCGACATACTTCGACATGGCATTACCAGCAGCAATCGCCAGTAACGCGCTAATTAACACAAATAATATTTTTTTCATCGTCGTAATAATTATTAGGAATGATTGAGAGATGATTATCGTATTATCGTCAGGCGTGTAGTATCTTATAGATCAGCTCCTTGAGCAACGCATACTGGTCCTGCCGTGATCCGATGCCCTTGCTGCGGGTATCACATTCACGCAAGAAGCCGATAATGTTGATCAGAGAGCGAGTGTTGTACATGCGAGTAGCGTCGAGAAACTTGCGAGCGCGCCACTGGCTGCGGGTTCCCACAATGGCCATGATACCCTCGGGAGACTTGTCACGTGAGGTCGCAGCAAGCAGGACACTGGAGAAGAAAGAGAACAGCATCGCAATACTGATGACCGATGGGTTGTTCTTGGGGTTACGCTCAAAGTAGTCCACAATGCGGAATGCCTTGGCAGCGTCACGACGGGCCAGCGCATCCTCAAGTTCAAAATTATTGAAATCCTTACTGATGCCGATGTTCTGCTCAATGAGCAATGGGGTGATATTATTATCATGGGTCAGCATCGCCAGTTTGTCAAGCTCGCTAAAAAGACGTGCTATATCAGTGCCGATGTGGTCGGCGAGCATACTGGTAGCCTTGTTGTCTATATTGCAGTTCAGTGAGTTGGCATAATTGACAATGAGAGCTTCGAGATCACGCCCCTCGCGCACCTTGTTGGAGTCAAAGACAACCCCCACCTTATTGGCCTTGAGTGCATCCAGGAAGGGTTTACTCTTGAGTGTCTCGCCCTTGTTACAGATCACCAGGATCGTCGATGGCAAGGGTTTCTCGGCATAAGAGGAAAACAGGTCCATGTCGTTCTTGTGACCTGGCTGTTTGGGGATGAGTTGTGCCTCTCGCACGACTACCACCTTGTATTGGGAAAAAGCCGGATATTGCTGGCAAGCGCTGATTACCTCACGCACGTTGGCGGTGTTGCCGTAGAAGAGCGACAGGTTGAAGTCGCGCTGATCCTCGGTCAACGCTGTGTCGATGACGAGCTGCTGCAAGCGGTCGATATAGTAGGGTTCCTCGCCTTGCAAGACATAGATATTCCTGAACTTGCCACCCTTGATTTCCTTGCTCAAGGTAGTGAAGGTAACCGTTTCTCGTTTTACTGCCATAATAATATGTTAGCTGTTTTTTAATTAGTGAGAGGTGTAGAAGTCAGTGATGCGCATGATGGCACGGGAGCAAACGGGACAGAACAGGGACACCTCGTTCACCTTCATGCGGCACTCCTGAGCAGGGCGGTAAACCCCTTTGGACTGATATCCCCCGCCCTCAAAAACGCCTACTCGCTGAGTTGATGCGTCGAGCAATCGTTGTTCTTTGTCATTAGTGATCTTGCGATAGTTAGGCACCTTCGGGTCTGCGGGAGTGGGTATCGGGGTGCCTTTGGGCATCATATCGGCCCACTTGCTCTGGAAATCAACAAGCGTGGTGAGGTTGGGTTCCCATGGCTCAGTGTCATCGGGATACATCGTCTCATATCCGTCGTCATAGAAGTACTCGTCGCCCAGGCCGGCATAAGCGTGGCCGAACTCGTGAACGAGCACCTGATGAAATGTAGGATGGTCGCTCGTGGTGACCGTCAACTGGTTATAGATGCCACCACCGCCATAGGTATCACTGTTGACCAGCACAATAATGTGCTCAAAGGGGACACCCGACAGAGCATCATACAGACGATGGATGTCCTGGGTCATCAGGTATCGATCACTATAGAAGGTATCGTAGTGGGTTCCAACGGGTGTGGCGCTCCATCGTCCCAGATGAGGCACACTGGGACCGCTGGTCAATGACTCTGCTGCCACCGCAACGACATTGAAGCGATTCTTGAGTGAGGTGAACGGCTCGTGGGCAAACAGGGCATCAACAACTCGCTGGCAATCGGTATAGAACTTGCCCATCTGGGCGTGGGTATAGCCCTCGGCGACAATGGCAAGATCAATGCAGTTAGTAATATCGGGGTCACCGTCAAGCGGTCCTTCGGTCGGCGTGTAATCACGCATACCAGGCTGGTCGCTTGACTTTGCATCAGTGGGAAGCGTTTGACCTTTCCAGATGTAATGATAAGGAATGCCGTTGTTGCCCAACTGGCGGATCAAGATATCAGTGGGATCGATGGTATGAGTCATCGACCCGACGACTTTGCCGTGAAAGTCTGTGAGCGAGACAGTAATGTCAACGGGCAGCTTGGGCATGGGCACATTGTAGCTGGCGTCAAAGGCACGATTGACCCGTGTTGCTTCCTCGGTAGCTTGCCACTCCTGGAAGAGAGTCGAGAAGGTGTGCACAAACAGAGTCTTGCCCGTGGCGTGATCCTTGACAGTTATCTGGCCATTGCCCTTGAGCGGAACATCTGCCAGGCGGCTCCTGCGTCCCGCCCATCGAGGGGTGGAATAAGCCTGCTCAAAATAGATCTGCTGGTCACGGTTATTGCCGGCAAAGATATAGTCAAGACGCAAAGTGCGATCCACAAAGTAAGTGTCAAACTGCTGGGCCACTACCGTCATCGACACAAGTAAAGCGGCAATTATCAAAATCATCTGTTTCATAGCTATCGCTAATTATTAAGTGTACAATCATATAGCAGCCAGTCCTGACCCTGCGGAGCTAATGTTAATAGCGCGAATTAACCTCATATAGCGAATAGTTTAAAATCCTTTCATGAAATTCAATTCGTCACATTAGCAAAACTCCATTAGGACCAGCATCTACCTAAATATATTAAAGGCACAAATATACATCATTTTTCTCATTTTGCCAGCCATCGCAAGCGAGAAATATCAAGATTAATTTGCCATTGTGACCCAGAGTCAGAATCTCCATTACGGATATACGGAAAATCACATGAAAAGAACCATCCCGATTTTACTCATTATATCAGTTAAAAAAAGATAATGCTTACGATACTTTCTGGAAAATAAAGTAATTTTGTCTTATTATATAACAGAAGACGGTCATGGTGGAATTGAATTTACCGGAATATGAGTACAAGGTAAAGAAGCGGGAGGATGGCTCATGGGCCATCTGGGACCGGCTGCGTGACCGATGGGTGGCGTTGACGCCCGAAGAATGGGTGCGCCAGCACTTTGTCGAGATGCTTATTACCGACAAAGCCTTTCCCGCCGCCCTGATGGGCAACGAGGTGTCGTTGACCCAAAACGGCATCGCACGACGATGTGACACCGTCGTGGCCGACCGCACAGGCAATCCCCTGATCATCGTGGAATACAAGGCTCCGAGCATACGGATCACCCAGAAGACGTTTGACCAGATTGTGCGCTACAACATGGTACTCAAGGCGCGCTACCTGATCGTGAGCAACGGTCTGGAGCACTATTGCTGCCAGATTGACTACGATAACAACTCCTACCGCTTCCTGGAGGAAATACCCAACTACAACGACTTGTAACAATTCATTTTAACGACGACAACTTGATCTACTTGGACAATAATTGAAAAAGTAGTATTTTTGTGACCATGAACGAGAATTACCTGGAGAAATTGAATGACCAGCAACGCGCCGCGGTCGAGTACTGCGACGGGCCACAACTGGTGATTGCTGGAGCCGGCTCGGGCAAAACACGCGTGCTCACCTATAAAATCGTGCACCTGCTGAACCAGGGGTACGAGCCGTGGCGCATCATGGCGCTCACGTTCACCAACAAGGCCGCCCGCGAGATGCGTGAACGCATCGAGCCACTTGCCGGTCCAGACGTAGCGGCCCAGTTATGGATGGGCACGTTTCACTCAATCTTCTCACGATTGCTGCGCCGCAATGCCGAGCGCATCGGCTTCAAGCCAGACTTCACCATCTATGACCAGAGCGATTCCCGCTCACTGATCAAGCTCATCGTCAAGGATATGGGACTTGATGACAAGGTTTATAAACCAGCAACGATACAGAACCAGATCAGCAATGCCAAGAATGCCCTCATCACACCTGAGGATTATGCCCGCAACCAAGGTCTGATCGATGCCGATCGCAATGCCCAACGTCCCGAGACAGTGACCATCTATAAACACTACTGGAACCGATGCCGCATAGCTGGAGCAATGGACTTTGACGACCTGCTGCTCTACACCAACATCCTGCTGCGCGACAACGAGGACGTGCTGGAACGTTATCAAGAGTTTTTCCGCTATATTCTCGTGGATGAGTATCAGGACACCAATTTCTCTCAGCACTTGATAGTACATCAGTTGAGTAAGAAATACAACCGCCTGTGTGTGGTGGGAGATGACGCCCAGAGCATTTACAGCTTTCGTGGCGCAAACATCGAAAACATCCTGCGCCTGCAACGTTTCTATCCCGACATCAAGACCTTCAAGCTGGAACGCAACTACCGCTCAACCCAGACCATCACCGATGCCGCAAACAGCCTCATCGAGAAGAACAAGGGACAGATAGCCAAACACCTGTTCAGCAAGAACCAAGTGGGTGACCGCATCCCGGTCATCCAGTGCTACAGCGACTACGAGGAAGCCTATGTTGTCGCCAACCAGATCGCTGCATTGAAAGCCCGTCAAGGCGACAGCTACGAGGATTACGCGATTCTATACCGCACCAATGCCCAATCGCGCTTGCTTGAGGAGGCCTTGAGCAACGGCGGTCGCCGCGACAAGCACGGCAACATGCGCAGCGCCATCCCCTATCGCATCTATGGTGGGCTGTCGTTCTATCAGCGCAAGGAAGTCAAGGATGCCATTTGCTACTTCAGGCTCGTTATTAACCCCGATGATGACGAGGCTCTGAGACGCGTGGTGAATAATCCCGCGCGTGGAATCGGAGACACTACCGTGGGCAAGATCAACCATTGCGCCAACCAGAACGGCGTGAGCATGTGGGAAGTAATGAACCATGCCGATAAATATGACCTGAATGTGAACCGTGGCACTCTCAACAAACTTGCAGGCTTTACCAGCTTGATGACAGAACTCATTGAGCTCAATCAAGGTGGCACCGATGCCCTGTCGATGGCCCAAGAAACCATTCGCAGGACAAAGCTCAAGAGCGTGCTCATGGGCGATAACACCCCTGAAAACATCAGCCGCATCGAGAACCTTGATGAGCTCGTCAACGCCGTGAGCGATTTCCAACAGGGCAAGGAGGAAAGTGGCGATGAGCGTTGTCAGATAGGCGACTTTCTTGCTGAAACCTCACTACTCACCGATCAAGACATGAATGATCCTGACGGCGAGAAAGTCACCCTGATGACCGTGCATGCAGCCAAGGGACTTGAGTTCAAGAACGTCATTATCGTGGGCGTTGAGGAAGACCTGTTCCCCAGCGCGATGAGCATGGACTCCATTTACCAGATTGAGGAAGAAAGACGACTGCTCTATGTCGCCATTACCCGTGCCGAAGTGAATTGTGTCATCACATTTGCCACCTCCCGGTACCATAACGGCCAGACCAAGACATGTGTTATGAGCCGCTTCCTGCGCGACATTGCACCCGAGTATCTACTCATGGGCAGCACCAACTCTGCACCGATGCCTACCCGCAAGCGGAGCCGATGGGATGACGACGATGATATCGACGAGATGCGCAACCGCTGGAACGGCAACACACAGCGAGAACGCAGCTCCAAGCCTGCCAAGACAACTCACAGCCCCCTGCGATCCACTCCATCCTCACATCCCGCTACATCCAATCCAGCCCCACCCCCCGCCACAATCGGCAACTTTACCATTCATACGGCCGACGAGTTGAGCTTGGGGCGTGAAATTCTGCATCAACGGTTCGGGCGAGGCAATGTCTGTGCTATTGATACCAGTGGCAGTGACGCCAAGATTGACGTGACGTTTGCCGACGGTGTAACCCGTAAACTATTGTTGAAATTTGCAAAATTTGAGATTTTATGATCAAGGAACAGTACAAGACACCTTATTATATCGTATATGAAGAGAAGCTGCGTCACAACATCGAGCTGATAACCGGAGTTTCGCAACGCACTGGCGTGGATATCATCATGGCCTTCAAGGCCAACGCATTATGGCGAACCTTTGACGTGTTCAGGGAGCATGGCATCGAATCTACAGCCAGCTCTGTTAACGAGATGTTGCTGGCCAACGATGAGCTCAAGTGCCGCACTCACACCTATTGCCCCGCCTATACCGATGACACTATCGATACCTATATCGCTGGCAGCTCACACATTACATTTAATTCCATCGAGCAGTACCAGCGTTTTGCCGACAAGGTGAAGCAGCATAATGCCGACTGGCCTGGAGAACAGGTGAGTTGTGGATTACGCGTCAATCCCATGTGTTCGGTTATTGAGACAGACATTTACAATCCTTGTTGCCCCGGGTCACGCTTTGGTGTGCTGGCAAGCGACCTCAAGGAATTGCCAGAGGGAATTGAGGGCTTTCACTTCCATGCCCTGTGTGAGAGCACGAGTTTTGACTTGGAAAAGGTGCTACTGGCATTGAAACAACAGTTTGGCAACTTCCTGCCCCACCTCAAGTGGCTCAACATGGGCGGTGGACACTTGATGACACGCAAGGGATACAATATTGGTCACCTGGAGCAAGTGCTCGGCGCTTTCCAGGGCGCCTACCCCAACCTGCAACTAATACTCGAACCTGGCAGCGCCTGGTGCTGGCAGACAGGAGACCTCGAAGCCACGGTTGTCGATGTGGTGACTAACAGTGGCATCAGCACAGCGATTGTTGATGTGTCATTTGCCTGCCACATGCCTGACTGCTTGGAGATGCCTTATAAGCCCCGCATCAGCCAGGCACTCGAGGACGTGGACACATCCAAACCGACATACCGCATGGGAGGCAATTCATGTCTGAGCGGCGACTTTGTTGGTGACTGGAGCTTTGAAA
The DNA here is from genome assembly GCA_947165675.1 of uncultured Prevotellaceae bacterium. Taxonomy (GTDB): domain Bacteria; phylum Bacteroidota; class Bacteroidia; order Bacteroidales; family Muribaculaceae; genus Sodaliphilus. Next base: position 112,226 of record CAMVBJ010000003.1, on the reverse strand, counting down.
AGCCATTAAAACGAGGTGACAGAATCACGTTTGAAGACATGAACCATTACACTACTGTCAAGACCAACATGTTTAACGGCATCCAGCACCCGTCCATACTGTTCAAGCGCATGGACGGCACTATTGAAGTCTTACGGGAATTTGATTACCTCGATTACAAGACCCGCATGAGTTAGATTCTCTAAATTTATCCAGATAGTCTATTATGATTACTTGCCTGAATGGGCAACGCCATAACCGACGAAGTGATCATATCGCTCGCCGATGGGACGGTCATAGACCTTGACCAGGTACTCGTTGACGGTCTCGAAGTGGTCGCCCTCGATGCGAGCGGTCTGACCAACAGTGGTGCCATCGGGAACCCATAGGTACATATAATTATAAGCACCTTGCTTGAGGAGCAGGTCGGCAGTGTAGCAACCAGTGCTGGCATCATACCTCATGATAGACTGTGATGCAGGGTAACCCTCGTTGAACTCGCCATAAAGCCAAATATTACCACCATTGAGTTTGCCTGAAGTATTGAGTGTGAAGTGGGTAATCATGTAGTCGGCTTGTAACGCGTTCTCGCCATAGGCCTCGGCATTGCGAATCGTGAAACGACCAAACTGAGTCTGATCATAAAGGTACTGCATCTCGTTGCGTGGTTCATCCACCATGAGCGTAGCGTGGTACATGGGTTCATAGTAGCGAATGTTCTGCACACCCATATTCAAGTTATGGGCGCTGACGGTTTCAAAGCGACGGAACTCATTGCCAGCAGGAAAGATAAGGTCACGATTGTGGTCATAGGTCACATAATCCACCCCTACCATCATGGGGCGCCTCACCACCACCGCATTGTCTTGCCGTGAATTCTGAATAACCTCACAGATGAACTCGCTGTAAGGATCCTTGATCTGGTTGGGTTTATACCGCACGTCAAACGATACCTGCTGGAAGCGGTTATTGTACTCGACATCAGTACGAGAAGTCACGTCTGGGAACACACTCACCGTTCCCTCACATACCGAGAACCTCGTCTGGAACAGAATATCGTCGGGGTCATCCTGCTCATAGACCGACAGCATGTAGTTGCCACTGACAAGAAACTCCATGTCGGCATTGGGCAAAACAAACTGGTAATTATAATAGTGCACATAGGTTGCCTCGCTCGGCGCATAGTCATCGATATCAGCATAGTTGAAACCTGACACATACTCACTCTCAACCAGTTGAGAGGGTTGCCAGTCTGCATTGCAGTGGGTCACGCTATATCGCAAGTAATGCACATCATAGTCCAGATAGTCAAAGTTAACTATCAAGCGAGTATCACTGCCCATCATCAAGATGGGAGGTATGTACATGTTATTAGCCAAGCAGACCTTGAGTGAGCGTACATTATTATCAAAGATATGGACACGGGTATCCACTTCACGCTGCGCCATGGCTGTGATAACTGTCAGACACATGCACACGGTTGCAATTAATGTTCTATTCCATTTATTCATAGCGAGTTGTCCATTATTCTACAATAAGACTGAGAATCCTCAATGAGGTTTAACGCAAAAGCAAATAGATGGTATAAGCGACATAGGCCGAAAAGAAGATGACACCTTCAACGCGGTCAAACTTATCCTTCTTGAAAGTGAGCACAACCACATAGAGCATCACAGCAGCAACAAACATCACGGCATAATCCCAGATGTTGATATCTACCAACGCGAGGGGCTTGACTGTCGAAGCGGTTCCCAATATAAACATCAGGTTGAACAGATTGCTACCGATGACATTACCCAGAGCCAATTGGGGATTCTTCTTGGTCGCGGCGATGACTGCAGTCACCAACTCAGGCAAAGAGGTTCCCACGGCAACAATAGTAATGGCAATGACAGCCTCACTCATGCCCCAAGCACGCGCCAGGTTCTTGGCGCTGTCAAGGAACAAGTTGCCGCCATAGATGAGTGCAACCAGCGATACGACAGCAATGCCCCACAAGAGCCAAGGATTCTTGCCGGTCAGCGATGATGAGGCTTCCTCATCGGCATCTTCAAGCGCCTTCTTGGGATCCTTGCCCTTCTGCACGATCACCCATCCCATATAAGCGATGAAGCAAACGAGTAACACGATGCCATCAAGACGGTTCAGTGAATTGGATATGAATCCCGGCAAAATGGTGTCATTAGCTATCAAGGTGACAAACAGGGTCGCGATAATCAGGAACGGGATGTCGCGATGTCGTTGCAAACGCTCGATGTCAAACGGGTAAATCATTGCAGTAACACCCAGAATGAGCAGAATATTGGCAATATTGGAACCAATAACATTACCCATTGCAATGTCACCACTATTTTTCAGAGCTGATGAAACCGACACAAACAGTTCGGGTGCACTGGTGCCGATCCCCACAATGGTAAGTCCAATAATAAAGTTAGAAATCTTGGCTCGCTGAGCGATTGCCACCGACGAGTCAACCAGATAATTAGCGGCAAGCAGTAACAAGCCCAAGCCGACAAACAAGAGAATATAATCCATATAGATATTACAAGAAGACTACCGCACCCCATAACAGGGATGCGGTAGAGATTATTAGTGCATTAATGATTTAACAATGCCTCACGCATGGCAGACATGGCATCCTCAAGGCCCTGGGGGTTGCGGCCACCTGCCTGGGCAAAATGGGGCTGTCCGCCACCGCCGCCCTGGATGCACTTGGCGGCGCCACGCACGATATTGCCAGCATTCTTACCACTCTTGACAATATCCTCGCTGATCATCACGGTCAACATGGGTTTTCCCTCATGCTCGGTAGCCGCCAGGAATGCGGTTGATACCGGACACTCGGCCTTGATGGCAAGAGCGACGCCCTTAACGACGTCGGGCAAGCGTTGTCCAGTGAGAGTGATCACATTGATGTCATTCTCTGTTTTAGCTTCGGCTATGAGCTGTTGGGTGAGTATGGCAATGCGCTGTTTCATGAAGTCCTCGACTTGCTTCTTGAGGTCAGCATTCTCGGCCAGAGACTTCTGTAAGGCGGCGACAGCATCAGGCGCGTTGTTGAGCATCTCCTTGATGTGTCCCAAGGTATCCTGAACCGTGTCGAGCATTTCCTCGACACGAGCTCCTGTGACGGCTTCGATGCGACGAATGCCGGCAGCAATACTGCTCTCACTGACGATACGGACCATGCCTATGTTACCAGTGTTGCAGACGTGGGTACCGCCACACAGTTCCACCGAGTCGCCATACTTGATGACGCGCACTCGGTCACCGTACTTCTCGCCGAAGAGTGCCATTGCACCCATCTGTCGAGCCTCGTCGATGGGCATTTCACGATGCTCCTCACGCGGAATAGCGTTGCGAATCATCTGGTTGGCGAGGTGCTCCACTTGACGGATTTCTTCGGGCGTAACTTTGCGGAAGTGAGAGAAGTCAAAACGCAGTGAGATGGGATCGACATAGGAACCCTTCTGCTCTACATGGGTGCCCAAGACTTGACGCAATGCGGCATGCAACAAGTGGGTTGCCGTGTGGTTGCACTCGGTAGCGTGGCGGGCATCAATGTCGATTGCAGCATGTAACGTAGCGTTCACATCCGTGGGCAACTTGGTTGTGATGTGGACTGGCAGGTTGTTCTCGCGCTTGGTATCGGTCACCGCAATGACCTCGTCACCTAAGGTGAGGGTGCCACGGTCACCCACCTGACCACCCATCTCGGCATAGAATGGAGTGCGGTCGAGCACAATCTGATAGAATGACTTATTCTTCTGGGTCACCTTACGGTAGCGCAGGATGTTCACGTCACACTCGGTGAGGTCATATCCAACAAACTCTGTCACACCGTCCTTGAGTTCCACCCAGTCGGTCGCCTCGACAGCGGCAGCATTGCGTGCACGCTGTTTCTGTTTCTGCATCTCAACATTGAATTCCTCCTCATTGACGGACATTCCGTTCTCGCGCAGGATGAGTTCAGTCAAGTCAAGCGGGAAGCCAAAGGTGTCGTAGAGTGTAAACGCTTCCTTGCCATCAACTACAGTCTTGCCAGCCTTCTTGGTGTCGTCAATGACTTTCTCAATGAGCTTCATACCAGTCTCAAGGGTGCGCAAGAAGGCATCTTCTTCTTCCTTAGTCACATGCTTGATGAGGTCGGCTTGAGCCTTGATCTCGGGATAAGCTTCACCCATGTTCTCGATGAGGGTGTCAATGAGACGGTACATAAAGGCTTCCTTGAAACCGAGGAACGTGTAACCGTAACGCACGGCGCGTCGCAGGATGCGGCGGATAACGTAACCAGCCTTGGCATTGCTGGGCAACTGGCCATCGGCAATCGAGAATGCGATGGTGCGCACGTGGTCGGCAACAACACGCATGGCAATGTCCACATCCTTGTTATCACCATATTTCTTGCCGCACATCTCGCCTAACTTGCCGATGAGGGGCTGGAAGACATCGGTATCGTAGTTGGATTTCTTGCCTTGCAGCGCCATGCAGAGGCGTTCCAGACCCATACCAGTGTCGATGACCTTATTGGGCAGTGGCTCCAGCGAACCGTCCACCTTGCGGTTATACTGCATGAACACGAGGTTCCAGATTTCAATCACGAGGGGATGGTCCTTATTGACCAGTTCCACACCAGGTATAACGGCTTTTTCATCCTCGCTGCGCAAGTCGATGTGAATCTCACTGCAGGGACCGCAGGGACCGGTATCGCCCATTTCCCAGAAGTTGTCATGGGCATTGCCATTGATGATGTGATCCTGAGGCAAATGAGTTTCCCAGAACTTGGCAGCCTCATCATCACGGCTGACGCCAATGCTGTCGTCACCCTCAAACACCGTAGCATACAAGTTCTTTGGATCGAGCTTATATACATTAACGAGCAGGTCCCAAGCCCAGTCGATGGCCTCGTGCTTGAAGTAATCACCAAATGACCAGTTGCCCAGCATCTCAAACATGGTGTGGTGGTAGGTATCGTGGCCCACTTCCTCCAAATCATTGTGCTTACCGCTCACGCGCAGGCACTTCTGGGAATCGGCCACGCGGCGCCACTGGGCTTCCTTGTTGCCGAGTATAATGTCCTTGAACTGATTCATTCCGGCATTGGTAAACATGAGGGTTGGATCGTCCTTAATCACCATGGGAGCTGACGGCACGATGTGGTGTCCATGCTCCTCGAAATAACGCTTGAAGGTCTCGCGGATTTCTTTTGCAGTAAGCATAATCTTTTTATCTTAATTTACTATTAATGTTCGTTTTTTGTTGCAAAGTCTAAACTTTTTGTTTACCTTTGCAGGGTCGTAATCAACTTGCAAAGTTAATTAATTCTATCAATCTGTGCAAGACCATGCGTGAACTGGATAAAAAATTCTACAAAATCGGTGATGTTTCAGAGATACTGGGTATCCCTGAATCCACCTTGCGCTACTGGGAAACGCAATTCACCATCATCAAGCCCAAGCGCAACAAGAAAAACATCCGTTACTATACCCCCAATGATATAGAAATCATCAGCAAGGTATATTATCTGGTGAAAGAGAAAGGCTTGAAGCTGGATGCAGCCCAAGCCCAGATACGCCATAACCGTGAAGGCGTGGACAAGCGTTTTGATGCCATCGAGCAGCTCAAGAACATCCGCGAGCAACTGGTGGGTTTCCAGAACACTCTCGACGAGGTATTCCCCGATATTGACCCCTCAAGATAGTCAAGAATCCAGTATTACTCAAGAGTTCATGCAAGACACCGAATTTTGCAAAGCTTAATTCGCTCATTCGCTGAATATCACACATGTCTTCTTTCCTGTTTCTCAGTGGTCTCTGATTTTTGAAAATCCGAGGCCTAATCTGACTCGGGTCAACATCTAATTCAGCATGAACAAGGGGAAAAATCAAGTCTGGCGACGCACCGTCACTGCGCATCGCCAGACATCAAAATGAATTTTATAAACGCAATTTTTCTGGGATTAAAATCTCATTCTCATTAAAACCTTACGCCCAATGTGAGCGAGATGCGATTGTTATTATCCTTGACGTCGGCTGCGACGTTGGGCATCTCGTAAACGATATTGCCACGGGCATCTTTAACCATCACATCCGAGAAGGCATTGTAAACGCTGTTACGGATCTTGTGCACATAGGCCAGGTCAGTATAGAACGACTTGTAATGGTAACCCACGCCACAAGTGATGTGATGTACAATGTTGTCGTACTGGAAAGTGGGATTGGTACCCACGGTAACCACTTCATAATTGCTCTCACCGCCATCAACAAAGAGCGGGTCAATGCCATTGAAGGTGTAGTCATCCAGGCCTTTCTTGACCTGTGAAGACTTGAAACTGTAACCAGCACGCAAGCTCCAGTTGGGATTAACGCGGTACTCAGCACCCAAGCGGATGATGTGTGAAGGCTTGAAGTAGTTCTTGACATTATTGGTCACGTCAGGATAGTTGTTGCCACGATCGTCGCCGACACGCATGGTCTGGTTGGCCACATACTCATAGTCGAGGCTGACAATACCCTTGGTACCAATCACACCGGCTACACTGCCCATGAAGCGCCACGGAGTGCTGATGGTGTAAGAACCACTATAGTCATATCCGTCGTTACTCTCCTTGCTGGCATTATAGAGCAAGTTATTGTACTGGTAGGCCCTGAGGTCGGCAGACACGCAATAGGTATCGCGCATGTCATAGAACGTGGGCGTGTGGAATGCTGCACCAATACGCAAAGCCTGAGTCGGACGCCAGATGAGACCTAACTTGAAGTTCACACCAGTACCCTTGGTGTGCAGGTAGTTATACAGTCCCCAATTGGCTGCGGTTTGATCATCGGTCATGTCACTGAGAAACAAGTCCTTGTCATCAACCATGACCCAAGGGTTCAACAGATCCTCTTGGTAGGTCTGATAACTTGTATAATCCAGATCCAGGATGCCGAAGTCCAGACCCCAATAGACCTTGTTGGCAAAGTTGCCACCGAAGGCGATATTATACTCATCGGCATGTCCGCGCTCATCTACCTCATAATAAGCTTCGCCCGTGGTTCGTTCTCCAAAGAGGCCCTGCATCGAGCCGTCACCAACGTCGTTGATAATACCCACATAGCCTTTGGTCTTGGTAGGCATGTCAAAGGTCGTAATGGCAGACCAGGGAGCATTGCCGTCGAAGTAAGGATTGTAGTCCTCGCCAAAGAGCAACTCTTCGGAATCAATACCCAACACGTTGACAAACTCGTTGGCGATAAAGTTACTCATCGACGTCGGGATATTGGACACGGCTCCCACATAGTGACGGTTATAGGACTGCAAGCGATTGTATGTGAATCCGAAGTTGAGGTTGGGAACAGCCTCACTATCGAGCCTAATTGCGCCCACATAACCCACATTATTGACATTGAACTTGGTCTGGTTCATCTTGTCCAGACCGGCTTTGGTGCTGTTGCAGTCCAGACTGAGCGTAATGCCCACATCAGAGTTGCGATAGACACCGATACCACCAGGATTCTGGGTGAGCACCGACATGTCGCCTCCGAGGGCTCCGAAGGCCCCTGCCATCGACTGGAAGCGTGAGGTGCCCCGCAGTTCGGTTTGAGACATCTGCAGGACATCAAATGCGTCCTGAGCGTTTATCATCAGAGGAAGTCCGCACAACAAGAGGGCAAAAACTTTCTTCTTCATTTTTTCAAAGTATTTGGTTTATAGTTGTAACACTCAATAACATCTTTCCACACTTGGGTTCTGGTCATCAGCGACGGCGACCGCCACCACCCGATGATCCACCATGGCTGCCACCACCTGACGAGCCACCACTGCGTGAGCTGCTGCCACTGCTGTAGGATCCGCCACTGCTGCTGCGCGATCCACCATAGGACGAGCTGCTGCCACTGCTGTAGGAACGGCTACCACTGCTGCCGCCACTGTAGGAACGGCCACCACTATAGCCCGATGAACGGCTGCCACCACTGTAACCTGATGAACGGCTGCCACCATAGGAGGATGTTGTGCCGCGTGTGGTCACGCCATTACTGCGTGTGGTCACGCCACTGCCACCAACACCGCCAGAACTCCTGTCGCTCATGTTGCCGCCTCTGCGATTGCCGGCATAGCCATTGCGTCCCGTCCGGCCAGTGCCCACATTCGATCCGCCACGGTTACCGCTGGCGCCCTTTGTGGAGATACCATTGCGTCCACCTCCTGCCATGGTGACAGGCACACGGCCATTGCGGTTGCCGGCAGGTGATACACGTCCACCTCTGTCACGCCATCCGCTGTAACCAGCATGGTGATGACCACCGTGGATAGGTCGATCCCAACTTGTCCATGCCCAGTGAGTATCCCATCCGTGAGGACCCCAGTAACCCCAGGGGTGATAATAGGACCAGTGCCACAACGTGGGACCATGCCAGCGCCAGCCGTAAAAACCATAATAGGGATAATACCAAGGATCATACCAAGTCGAATACCAGGGGCGGTACAAGCCAGTGTACCAGGGATAGAACGAGTCATAGCCCCAGCCATAGGAGTAGTAACTCCAGTCGCTACCGATAATCAGATTAATAGAAGGCGACTCATCATAATAGAGTTCCACCAGATCGTCATCATCGCTCAGGATGACAATGTCGGGATTGTAGAAGCGCTCGATGCGACGGGTGTTGGCAAACGCCTCTTCTTCATAATAAATAGAGTCGTTATTGAAGTAGATAGTGTCTCCATTGATATCCACTTCAAACTCAGGCTGAGTGATGCCGTGACGATTATACTCGTCCACGTCACGCTCAACACGGTAATTGCTCTGTACAGCAACTTTATACTTCTCGGGAACCTCGCCATAGACCGCAATGGTCTTGACAGGCTGCTCGACACTGACAACCTTCACTTTGCTCGACTTGGATGCATCATAATAAATGTCATCGTAGTCTTGAGCTTGAATCAACGGGCCAGCTCCTAAAGCCAATAGGCCAAACAATGCTAAAAATCGATACTTCATAATATTACGTTTTAAAAATTCATTAATGATCTCGTTTTGCTGATTAGACAAGAATCTTTTATAAAAGTTTAAGATGGATATTAAATCTTTTTAAGGAAACGATATAGCTGTTGCCACTGAAAAGTTTTTTATTGCGAAATCCGCTGATAGAGCCAATCACGCGAAAATAATTAAATATCTCGCATTCATTCAGTTGAATTGGCTTCGCCGAGCTATAGGTTCGCATTACCCCCCGCAGGGGTTGGGCCAACATCTATATCATCGCCTCTTTAAAAAATGCGTCGCAAGTTATAAAGTAAAATGATATGAACGGCTCTTTTTTCAGTGAAAAAATGCTAAATGTACCCAGTTGTAGGTTGTTTTGGCATCCACTCACCTTCATAAGCGAACAACTGATTCACGATTTAAGGAATCAAGTATGATGTGAGTGACTCCTAAAAGTGCTATCTTTGCAGCGGATATGGGACGTGAAAAAGTTTTTAGATTCAAGCGATTTGCCGTGCTCAACGACCGCACGGCGATGAAGGTGGGCACCGACGGTGTCCTGCTCGGTGCCTGGTGCCCCGTCCAGGGGGCAAGGCGTGTGCTTGACGTGGGCACGGGTTGCGGCGTCATCGCCTTGATGATTGCCCAGCGCAACAGCGAGGCCATCATCGAGGCTATCGATATTGATAGTGCTGCTATCGAAGAAGCTACCCTCAATTTCACCAATTCGCCATGGAACGACCGGCTCACTGCCATGGAAGGTGATTTCAACAGCATGGAAACGGAAAACCGCTATGACTTGATTGTCTCTAACCCACCCTACTTCACCAGCGGAGTGTTGCCCACAGGTGAGGCACGCACCACCGCACGCCACACCCGCTCCCTCACCTATCGCGATCTCATCGAGGGCGCGACCCGCCTGCTGACCCCAGACGGCACGCTGGCACTCATCTCGCCCACCGATGCCCGGGGCGACATCATTCAAGCGGCAACCTTCGCCTCATTATCCATTGGACATTGCACACAGGTCATTTCCACCACAGGGGCTGCCCCCAAACGCACTCTGTGGCAGCTTTCCAAACACAATATCCCATATCAAGAAGACACCCTTACCATTGCCAACAGTGATGGTTCATTTACCCGCGAGTATGTCACGCTCACCCGTGATTTCTACTTGAAAATGTAAACCAGCAACTGCATATTATTCAGTGGACAGTTGTGGACAGATGAAAACGATACTTATTTCATACGAAGCATCAATTTCTTTTTACAGTTGTCAGAAAGCGGATTCGCTGAAAACTGAAAACTCAAGAATTATCATGCTGAGTATAAAAAACTTAGCGACTTGACAGTTTAGCGCGAGGTTGATGGTCCATCAGACTACCCTTTTTTTTTCAAACAACTTGAACAACAATAAACAACTTTGACAACTCTTTTTTAAATATGTTGTTTGAGTTGTTCATCGTTGTTCAAGTTGTTTGATGTACGGAGGATTGGCTGAATAGTCACTAAAAAGGGCGATAATTGTTAACGTGTGTTAAAATACAGAGAGGTGATTAAACCTTATTGAACTACGATAGTCAATATATCGACTTTGATGAAGTAATAGACGCTTCAAACGAAATAAAACTGACTTTTTCTTAATAATAAAACAATTCAACCTTGTGTCAAAAAACTGCTGACGAAGCATCACTCGACACAGAACATATAGGTCCCGATTGACGCTCAACAGTCTCGGGACTTTTGTTTTTTCATCAGGTCCTGATTTGACTAATTGAATGCGAACCATTGCGGCGAAGCCAATCCGCCCACAACTGACAGCAGCAATACCATATCCCCATTAATGGGGACACATCACAAGAAAAACACTAAATCATGTGATTGTGCCATCAGTCAAAGGGGAGTAATTTTGCAAATTGGAATATAATACATACACGAGATATGAATACAGATCAAAATAATCATACGACCCCACCGGCACGTCTGCTCGACGACGAGGCTGTGGGCAAGACCGTGCAAGTGGTGAGGGTGATGGGCGACGGAGCCTTTCGCCAGCGACTGCTCGAGATGGGCTTTGTGCGGGGTGCCCGTGTGACCGTGCTCAAGAACGCGCCACTGCAAGACCCCGTGGAATACATGATCATGGGGGCACACATCTCGCTGCGCCACAGCGAGGCTGCACAGATCGAGGTGACAGACAAGGACGCCGACATCTGTGACATGGAGGACGCCTATAACGGCATTGTCGAGACCGAGGTAGCAGGTGCCAACCCGCTGGCCGACGACGTGCTGCGCGTGGTGCTCATCGGCAACCCCAACTGCGGCAAGACCTCGCTGTTCAATCAGGTGACAGGAGCCAAGGAGAAAGTGGGCAACTACGGCGGCGTGACCGTTGACAGCAAGGAAGGCTGGTTCAGCATCGGCGGCCGACGGGTGCAACTGGTGGACCTGCCCGGCACCTACTCGCTGACCGAGTACTCTCCCGAGGAGATGTATGTGCGCACCTACATCCGTGACAACCATCCCGACGCCATCCTCAACATCGTGGATGCCGGCAACCTGGAGCGCAACCTGTACCTGACAACCCAGGTCATGGACATGAACATCCCGATGGTCATCGCCTTGAACATGTGGGACGAGCTGGAGAAAAGTGGCGACAAGCTCGACGTCGAGATGTTGAGCCGTCTGCTTGGTGCCCGCATGGTACCCCTCACGGCCTATAATGGACGAGGAGTCAAAGAAGTGCTGCAAGCCACCATGGAAGCTATCGACGAGAGCGAGCAGGAGACACGCCACCACAACGTGAACTACGGCACACTCATCGAGGACTGTCTGAAAGAATTAGGAGCCATGTGCCCCACGCTGGACCGCTACACTGTGCTCAAGATCATCGAGAACGACCAGCACGCCATCGATCTGCTGGACAGCCAGGACAATGCCCAGCAAGTGAAAAAGACAGCCATGGAGATGAGAGGTCGCATCGAGCGCGACTTTAACGACGATATCGTGAGCATCATCACCGACTTGAAGTACGGATTTGTGCGCGGTGCCCTCGCCGAGGTGATGAAGCCCAATCCCGACCGCAACACCGGTGAGACAAAGCCAGGTTATTCACTCGACCGCCTGATGACCAACCGCTGGCTGGCGCTCCCCATTCTGCTGGTGCTGATGTGGCTGATGTTTGAAGCCACCTTTACGCTTGGAGCCTATCCACAAGGATGGATCGAGAGTGGCATTGGATGGATTGGCGAGTGGATTGGCAAAGCATTGCCCGACGGCATCCTTCGCGACTTGATTGTTGACGGCATCATCGGTGGCGTGGGTGGCGTGCTTGTGTTCCTACCCCAGATCCTGATTTTGTTCTTCTTCATCTCGCTGCTTGAGGATAGCGGTTACATGGCTCGTGCCGCATTTATCGTGGACCGCATCATGCACCGTGTGGGCCTGCACGGCAAGTCGTTTATCCCCTACTTGATCGGCTTCGGCTGCGGTGTGCCTGCCATCATGGCGACCCGCACGCTCGAGAACCGACGCGACCGTCTGGTGACCATCCTGACCGTGCCATTCATGTCATGCTCGGCGCGCCTTCCGGCTTACCTGCTGCTCGTGGCAGCATTCTTCACGGCCAACCAGGGCCTGATCTTGATGAGTATTTACCTCATCGGCATCCTGGTGGCTGCCATCACCGCCATCATCATGAGCAAGACGTTTTTGAAGCATGACAAGACGCAGTTTGTCATGGAGCTGCCCCCTTACCGCAAGCCGACCGCCCGCAATGCTACCATCCACATGTGGAGCAAGGGCAAGCAATACCTGCAGAAGATGGCGACCATCATCCTTGCAGCTTCGATTATCGTATGGGCGCTGGGCTACTTCCCCCGTCATGAGGGACAGACGCCCCAAGAACAGATTGAGAATTCCTACATGGGACAGATGGGCAAGGCCATCGAACCCGCTGTTGCCCCATTAGGCTTCAACTGGCAGATGGGTGTGAGTGTTCTCACTGGCGCCGCTGCCAAGGAAATTGTCGTTTCAACCATGGGCGTGCTCTACACTGGCGAGTCCGATGCTACCGAGGAGAGCGCATCGCTCAAGGAGAAACTGCAAACCGCAACCAAGCCTAACGGAGAGCACGTGTTTGACCCGATAGTGGCCTACTCATTCATGCTGTTTATCCTGCTGTACTTCCCTTGTATAGCTGCATTAGCCGCCATCAAGCGCGAGGCGGGCACCAAGTGGATGATCTTTGAGATTTTCTACACCACCGGGGTTGCCTGGCTCGTGTCGTTCATCTTCTATCAGGTGGCAAGAATGATTTAAGTTTTTCATTGATCAATATGACTACATCTGCTATCATACAGACGATTGTAGTGCTGGGCATCGTTGCCGTGGCCCTGGTATATGTGCTCAAGCGCGTCATCAAGATGACACGCGGCAAGGGTAACGACTGTGGTTGTGGCTGCGGAAAAGACTGCCAGTGCAAGAACAGACCTGGTAAAGAGTTCTAACCGAAGAGATGACGGAAGGCGTCCTCGACACGGGCAACCTCGACGACACGGATGGTCCATGCGTCACGCTTAACGCCCTTGAGGTTGTTCTTGGGGATAATAATGGTCTCGAAACCAAGTTTTTGGGCTTCGGTGACGCGTTGCTCACATCGTGTGACTTGACGTATCTCGCCCGAGAGCCCCACCTCGCCGGCAAAGCACACATTATTATTAATGGCCATATCCACGTTTGACGACAGGATAGCACTGATCACTGCAAGGTCAAGGGCAGGGTCATTGACCTTGATTCCACCCACGATGTTCAAGAAAACGTCCTTCTGAGCCAACTTGAAGCCAAGCCGTTTTTCCAACACCGCCAGGAGCATATTCATTCGCCGCTGGTCAAAGCCCGTAACCGAACGCTGCGCAGTGCCATAGGCAGCGGTGCTGACAAGGGCTTGCACCTCGATGAGGAAAGGCCTCATACCATCGATGGTCACGCCGATGGTGGTACCCGACAGTTCAGCATCACGGTCACTCAACAACAGCTCGCTGGGATTGGTCACCTCGCGCAGTCCATCTTCTTTCATCTCATAGATACCGATTTCACTCGTGTTGCCGAAACGGTTCTTGATAGGTCGCAGGATGCGGTACAGATAGTTGCGGTCACCCTCAAACTGTATAACAGCATCGACGATGTGCTCAAGCACCTTGGGACCAGCTATACTGCCTTCCTTGTTAATGTGACCAATGAGGATGACAGGCGTGTAAGTTTCCTTGGCATAACGCTGGAAGGCCGCGGCACATTCTCTCACCTGTGTCACGCTACCAGGAGCGCTCTCGAGTTGCTCGCTGGCTATCGTCTGTATTGAATCCACAATAATCAGTCCAGGCTGGAAGGAACGGATGCTATTGAAGATATTGTCCAATGAAGTCTCACACAACAAGTAACACTCACAATCCATGTGTCCACCAGCGATGCGATCGGCACGCATGCGCAACTGCTGTGGACTCTCCTCACCCGAGACGTAGAGAACACGACGCGAACGGATGCGGAGCACATTCTGCAAAACCAATGTGGACTTGCCGATGCCTGGTTCACCGCCAAGCAACACTATACTACCCGGCACCAAACCACCTCCCAGCACACGATTAAGTTCATTGCTGGGCAGATTGATGCGGGGTTGATCCTCGGCATGGATTTCGGATATCTTGACAGGTTCAAGAACATTGTGACTACCCTCCCCTGCCCTGGCATAACGCACCGACTTGGCTTCTTTGGGCTCCTCGATATAGGTATTCCACTCGCCACAGGCGGGGCATTTACCAAGCCACTTGGGTGACTCGTTACCGCAGTTCTTGCAGAAGAAGGTTGTCTTGACTTGCTGTTTGGCCATACTGGATTGACTGGATGAACTATAGTTGTTGGTTAAACGGGATGGGATGGGTTATCGACGGAAAAATTCACTGATGGTGATGGCCACTGCCACGCCCACATTAAGCGACTCGCTACCGGCGGTCTTGGCCTTGGGGATGAGCAAACGGCTATCCACATGCTTCGCGACCTTGGCACTGATGCCCTGTCCCTCATTGCCGAACACTACAAAGCCCTTCTTACCCAACTCACTCTTGTAGATGTCCTTACCATCGAGGAATGTACCATAGATGGGCAAATCGGGATATTCCTCAAAGAGTGCTTCCAGATCTCCATAATGAACCTTGACGCGGGCAATCGCGCCCATTGTTGCCTGCACCACCTTGTGGTTATACACATCAACAGTCGTGGGGCTGGCAAAAATGTCGCGCACACCAAACCAGTCAGCAAGGCGGATAATGGTTCCCAAGTTACCCGGATCCTGGATATTGTCAAGCACGACATTCAAGCTGGCTGAGACACGGTCACTGTCGATGGTGTCAGCAGGTTTCTCATAGACAGCGATAACATCGCTGGGGTTGTCAAACTGTGAGATACGCGCCATCTGTTGACCATTGGCAAACACTATCTTGTCATAGTGCTCGGCTGTTCCACACTGGTCATACCAGGAGCGCTTGGCAATGAGCCAGCGACAGTTAAAGTGCTGCCACGTGTCACGCACGCACTTGGTGCCCTCGGCAACAAACAAGCCTTCATCATCTCGATATTTCTTGGCAGCCAAGCTCTTAACGACCTTGAGGATGCCATTATTCATGTCCATCATTGGCATTTCAGTTTTTGAAGTGTTATTAGATCATCTCTCGCTGAGCCACAAGCTCATTAAAACGTAACAGGGTTGTGCAGAACTCTTCGCTCAACAACGCGATGGCAGGTTGAGATATCTCGTTGGGGACATCCCATACAGCCGACGCGATAGGTCCAGCGATGGCAGCAAGAGTGTCAGCATCGGCAGCAAGCGAAACCGCCAGACGGATGACATCTTCATAGTCCTTGCCCTCGAGATAACAGGTGAGAGCCTCGGGGACAGTCGTTTGACAAAGTTCGTTGAAGGTGTAGGTCGGTCTGATTTCTTCTAATGAACGACTCAGGTCATAACCGATTTCCTGCTCAACGAACTCACGGATTTCCTGTTTGGTCCGGCCATTACGCGCCATGAAAATGGCTGCTGCCGTGGCCTGTGCACCCTTGATGCCCTCGGGATGGTTGTGGGTCACCTCGGCCGAAATCTTGGCTAAGGTCAATGCCTCCTCTATCGACTGTGAATAATAACCCACGGGACTCACACGCATTGCCGATCCGTTGCCATAGGAGTTATAAGGCTGTGGTTTACTGTCGCCTATCCATCGAGCAAACCGACCACCATAGCCACGATCCTCGTAACGGCTACACAGATCCTGCATGATAGCAACTAATCGCTCGTGGGTGTGCTGCTCATCATCAAGCAACCACTGGGCATTGGCCATTGTGAGCACCGTGTCGTCAGTAAACGTGCTCTCGGATGTGAACAACTTGAAATCGTAGTCACGCGTAGGGTTAAACTCGTAGGCCGAACCGATAACATCACCGGCTATGGCTCCTATAATTCCTTTCATAGTACTATCATATTTTTGAGATTACAAATTTACAACTTATTCGCAAATGATGAAACATATCAGGGCACAATAATTTATCAAGAAGCCCATGGGATGAGATATTGGGCGCCCACTCGGGGTGGTGCAGCATGAACGGGCTGGGATTCAACAGCAGGGCGATTCATCGTGGCAAGAGCAGTCACATCACGCCATCCCTGGGTGCAATTGCGTACGGTGAGTACTGCCATGCCCATATAGTGGCCAGCTATTTCCAACAAGGCTCGTTTCACGGCCTCAAGACTTGCAAAGTCAGATCCATTCACACTGGCAAGACAGCGACCATTGCACGCCAGCGTAGCACAGACGCGGTCGCCCAGATTCACGATGTTGGTGATGTTCTTGTTCATATTCATTCCTCCTTATATTTTCTAATTTGCTGCAAAGGTACAGCGACACAGTGCCAAATTCTGGCACCCAAATCACAACAAACTATAAAATCATCTTTTATCGTGTGTGCAGATTGTCAATTATGATCATTCAGGCTGGGTATCCTTGGTTCATGACCACATGAAGTGGTGCTATTGGACATGGGGTTTATGCCAAAATACTTAAACTTTCTTGTCTATGTCGAGTCTTAAATGTAATTTTGCATGAGAAATGAAACGAGTTGTAATTATC
Organism: uncultured Prevotellaceae bacterium; assembly: GCA_947165675.1. Lineage (GTDB taxonomy): Bacteria > Bacteroidota > Bacteroidia > Bacteroidales > Muribaculaceae > Sodaliphilus. Next base: position 95,111 of record CAMVBJ010000003.1, on the reverse strand, counting down.
GGTTCGGGTAATGTTGCGACCAGCTTAGCGCATGGCTTGGTGGCACATTGTCAGGTGGCTCAAATCTATAGTCGCACGCTGAATCATGCCCAAGCGTTAGCCCACGACATCGGTTGCCCCAACGCGACAGATGAGCTGAAAGCACTTATCCCCGATGCCGATGCATATATTATCGCCGTACGTGATGATGCCATCGCCGATGTCATTGCCACGACACCCGATAATGGTGCCTTGTGGCTACACACGTCAGGCAGCAAGCCGATTGACCTGTTTGCTAATCATCGCTCACGTTACGGCGTGTTGTGGCCCATGCAATCATTCTCGCGTGAGATGATCGTGCCGCTGGATGAGGTTCATTTCTTTGCCGAAGCCAGTGATGACGCCACTCTTGCCGATCTCATGGCCTTGGGGCACCTGATGTCTCGCCACGTTGTCGAGGCCGACAGCAACAAGCGTCGCCAGTTGCATATCGCCTCGGTGTTCTCGTGCAACTTTGCCAATCACATGTGGACGCTTGCCAATGAGGTGCTTGACGAAGCGGAGTTACCCTTCGAAGCCCTGCTGCCTCTCATCCGTACCACGGTCGATAAGCTTGACCGATTGTCACCAGCCCAATCCCAAACCGGACCTGCCATTCGTCATGATAACAGGGTTATCGACAGCCACTTGGCGACACTCCATGGAGACAAGCGCGAACTATACCGCTTGATTTCCCAGTCTATCATGAACCATTATCCACTTGACGATCATGCTCAATAATTTAGTAAAATATGATGTAGTGTTAGGCAGCAACTCTCCGCGCCGACGCGAATTGCTCAACGACATGGGCGTGAAATTCCGTGTCGAGGCCATCAAGGGTATAGATGAGAGTTACCCTGCCAGTCTGCCTGTCGAGGATATTCCCGTTTATCTTGCCCGCATCAAGGCCGAGGGTCATCCCTTATTGCCCAACGAATTACTCATTACTGCCGATACAGTAGTCGTACTTGACGAGACAGTTTTAGGCAAACCCACAGGTGAAGCCGATGCCCGCCACATGCTGCGTTCACTCTCAGGACGCGCCCATCGTGTCATCAGTGGCGTGTGCGTCTCGACCATGGATCGCGTGGAGTCATTTGCCGACACAAGTATCGTCCATTTTGCCGAGCTCACCGATGACGAGATCAATTACTACATTGAGCACTACCGACCGCTGGACAAGGCGGGAGCTTATGGCATACAGGAGTGGATTGGCAATATCGGCATCTCGGGTATCAATGGTGATTTTTATAATGTAATGGGGTTACCCACCCGCAAACTCTATCAGTTGCTAAAAACATTCTAAACATCAGCATCAAGATGAAACAGTATCTCCGACACATCATGGTTGCAGCTCTATTGATGGTTACGATGCAACTATGGGCCCAGACCGAGCCCAGGGACACCGTCTTCTTTTACAAGACATGGGGTCAAATGCTCAATAAGACTCCCGAGGCCGTCATCATCGACCCCTGGATTGAGGTCTATACACCCTATGAAATTTATATCAAGACTATAGACGAGGATCTTAACAAATCGATGAGTGAAGATTATCTTGCCGCCACATTAGGTGACAGCATCTGGCTCATCAGCAGCGGTTACGTCAAGCATCATTTTAAAGGAGATGTGAAAAAACTCTACGGATTCATGCCATTGAAGTTCAATGACAAGTTGGCATACTTCAATTTCTTGAATCTCAATTCCTGGAATGTATCCATCATCGATATTCTGTTTGGGGAAAAAGAATTTGACGGGGAATCAACCAATTATATCCCCGATATCTATTACATCGATTTCAAGAACCTCATGGTGAAGAAACTCACTCCCCAAGTGCTGTGCAACCTGCTTGAAGATTATCATGACTTGCAGATGCGATACGAGGGCATGAAGGATTACAAGAAACCCGAAATCATGGATGACTATTTCTCGAAATACATCGAGCGGGCAACAGATGACATCATGCATCCTTACATCCTTGATTATGTGGAATGATATCATTTTTTAAATACCATAACACCATGGAAAGGACTAAACATCTGCGTTGTGTTATCGTTGCCGTGATCATGCTGGCTTCGACTCACATGATGGCTGCCGAGGAAACGCAGGACACGGTCTATTTCTACCAGACATGGGCCCAGATGCTTAACTCTGAGCCCGTATCAATGTATGTCTCAGATACCGAAGTTTCCCCCAATTCTTGTGCTATTGATTTCTATTTTGAGGACGAGAAAGTTGATTATCTGGTCAATCGTGAGTTCCTTGCGGCAACAGTGGGCGACAGCGTCTGGTTTGTCAACCCTAAATTTCTTGCCGACAGATTCAATGGAGATGTTACCAGGTTGACAGGTTATGTTCCCGTGTTCTTTAATGAAAAAGTGGCTTTTATTGCTGCCAATCAAGGCACAAAGAGCAACTACAAAACCAATTTTTACTATATCGATTTTCTGAATCACCGTATTGTCAAGGTTGATCATAAGTCATTAACAGAACTGCTCGGTGATTATCACGACCTGCTGATGCGTTACGAGAGTTTCAAGGATTACAAGAATAAGGAAATTATTCAGGATTATTTCTACAAGTACATTGATCGCGCATCCCAGGATGTCATGCGCCCCGATATACTTGACCTTGTGGATGACGATGAATAAGAAAGAGAGAGTATTATGAACATCAATCGATTGAAATACAGTATTTGTTTTCTCGTGACGTCATTGATCATGATGACGTCATGCTTCAGGAGCGGTAATAGTGCAGGCATGGCGCTCGATACCCAGGACTCGGTCATTACCACTGCACGCCTGCTGTCGATACAACGTGCTCCTGGCTACACTGTTGTCACTGTGGGCGATCCCTGGAAGGGAGGGGTGCTTCACCGCTATGTGCTGGTGCCTCGCGACTCATTGTTGCCCGATAACCTGCCCGATGGCACTGTTGTTCGCACTCCCATCAAGAACGCCCTTGTCTATTCATCGGTTCACACCAGTTTAATGAATGAGCTGGGCGCTATCAGTGCGGTTCGAGGCGTTGTGGATAGTCAATACTTCAATGACTCTATTATTACCGCAGGATTGCGGGCGGGTACTATTGCCGACTGTGGCAATTCGATGAATCCCACTGTCGAACGGGTCATCGACATGCAGCCCGACGCCATTCTGCTCTCACCCTATCAGGATGCCAGCTATGGCCAGATAGCCAAGCTGGATATCCCGTTGATTGAGTGTGCTGATTATCTGGAATATGACCCACTGGGCCGTGCCGAGTGGGTGAAGTTCTATGGCGAACTGGTAGGCAAGCGCGCCGAGGCCGATAGCCTCTACCAAGCCGTCGTGACCGCCTATAACGAAATGAAACAGAAAGCCGCGAACGCCGAGACCCATCCCACGGTCGTTACCGAGATGGTCATCAGTGGCGTGTGGAACGTTCCTGGTGGACAGAGTTACATGGCACGTATCCTCACCGATGCCGGTGGCAAATATCTCTGGGCCGATGACGAGAACACGGGATCCCTGGCATTAGACTTCAACCAGGTGCTCAGTGTCGCCCAAGATGCCGACTACTGGTTCATTAAGTGGACCAACATCAATTCACTCAAGGACTTGCAGGGAGCATACGATCTGAATAAAGAAATGGCGGCGTTCAAGAACAAGCGTGTCTATGTCTGCGATACGGATAAGACTCGCTTCTTTGACCGCATCCCGTTCCATCCCGAGGTCTTGTTGTGTGAGTTTGCCGCCATCATGCATCCCGAGTTATTACCCGATTTCAAGAACCAAATGTATCATCACATTGACTGACACCCCGATGACATATCGCCGCTTTGCCGTTACGCTCATGGTATTGACGGTCGCTCTCGTGCTACTGGCAGTGGCTTGCCTCGTGTTTGGCTCGGTTGACATCCCTGTGGATAGAATCGTTGACATCTTCACAGGTAAGGGTAGCGGCAACAAGGCATGGGACATCATCATCCTGCAATCACGCATCCCCATGATTGCCACGGCAGCACTGGCCGGGGCGGCACTATCTATTTCAGGTCTGTTGCTGCAAACGACCTTCAACAACCCTCTTGCCGGGCCATCTATCCTCGGTGTGTCATCGGGCGCAGGTCTGGGTGTCGCCATCGTCATTCTGGCCCTTGGTGGTTCGTTAGGCGGTCTGCTGGGCGAGAACGTGGGTAGTTACATGGCCATCCTCGTGGGTGCCCTAATGGGAGCAGGCGTGGTGCTGGCGGTGCTCATCGCGTTCTCGGCCATCGTGCGCAGCAACACCATGTTGCTTATCATCGGTATCCTCGTCAGCTATCTCACTTCCAGCGTGGTGCAGCTGCTCAACTCGGTGGCTACCGAGGAGGGAGTGCACAACTACGTTTCTTGGGGCTTCGGCAATTTTTCGGGCGTGAGTGTGGCTCAGATGCCAATCTATGCCGGCATCATCATCTTGGCACTAATAGGCTCAGCCCTCATGGTCAAGCCGTTGAATGCACTTTTATTAGGCACCCGTTATGCCCGCAACTTGGGAATCAATGTGTCAATGACCCGTAATATCCTCTTATTGATCACGGGTATCCTGACAGCCGTGGTAACTGCCTTCTGTGGCCCCATCGGCTTCATCGGGCTCGTCGTGCCACACATTGCCCGCATGTCACTCGGCACGAGCAACCATGCCCGTCTGGTACCGGCCACCATCCTTGCGGGAGCCGACATTGCCTTGCTGTGCGCACTGGCCAGTGTGAGCAATCCTCATGGTATCATTCCCATCAATGCCATCACCCCCATCATCGGTGTGCCCATTATTCTGTACATTATCATCAACAGACGCCGCATTCAATATTTTAATTAGGCTACAACTGAAAACTGACAACTGACAACTAATGAAAGATAACAACGCAATATACACAACTCATGACCTCGCTGTCGGCTACCGCAACGGTAAAAAAGAAGTGACACTCCTCAGTGACTTGAACCTTACACTCGAGAAGGGCAAACTGGTCGCGCTGTTAGGGCGTAACGGTGCTGGAAAATCCACCCTGCTACGTGCCCTCACCTGCGATGAGCGCCCGTTGAGCGGTTACATCCAGGCTGACGGCAAGAACCTGTTGGAGATGAGTCAAAAGGAACGTTCCCGCCTCATCGGCCTTGTCTCGACCGAGCGTATTCAAGCCGGCGCCCTCACTGTTGAGGAACTGGTGGGATTGGGTCGTCAACCTCACACAGGTTTTCTGGGGCGCCTCGACGACGAGGATCACAAGATCGTTCGCCAAGCCATGACCGATGCCGGTATCATTGACAAGGCAAGCGATTATGTCGCATCGCTCAGTGATGGTGAGCGCCAGAAGGCCATGATTGCGCGGGCACTGGCTCAGCAGACCCCTATCATCATCCTCGACGAGCCCACGGCTTTCCTTGACGTTGCCAGCCGCATCGAGACCATGCGCCTGCTGCAAACTCTCGCCCATGACCGTGGCAAGGCCGTCCTCCTCTCCAGTCACGATATTTCACAATCCCTATTGCTCGCCGATGAACTCTGGCTCATCACCACCGACCGTCAAGTGCTCACCGGCAGCACTGCCCAATTAGTGGAATCTGGCGCCATGGACCGTCTATTCCTCAACAAGTCGATACACTTTAATAATCAAATACTTGACTATTCCTTCTGAGCACTTTATCGTCTTAAAATTTGGTCAGTTCAATTGTTTTGCTTACCTTTGCATTGCAAACCAATTACTAACAACTTATGCTAAGACGATTTTTTTTAGCGCTTGCTGTTGTGATTGCTGTGTCTGCCACTGGGCAGGATTTTAAATTGCACGCCACCAAATATCACCCTGGACAGGGCGGTGCTGGTTGGGTAACAGCAAGCGGAGACCGAATCAATTATGATAAGTTGAAAAACTATCAGATTCGATGGGTCGCTCTCTCGCATGACATGTTTAACCAACATGGATTCAGGCTGGGCGACGTGATTATTGTGGAGAGTGAGTCCAACCCTGCCATCAATGGCGAGTGGGTGGTTAAGGACAAGATGGGCAAGCGCCTGCGCAAGCGCATCGATTTTCTCACTCCGCGAGGTGACAAGTATAACTTCCGCAACGGTGCAGTCACCATTCGCAAGAAGAAGTAGAAGCTAATTGAATTACAACCCTCGACGGTTGTAGTTCTTGAAGAAATGATCAGGACGGGACAGATTACCTCTGCCTCGTCCTGATCGTCTATTAAATTGCCATGAAAAAAGCTACTCGGTAATGGGGAAAGCCGCTTTGTGCTGGTTCAATGCATTGAGTGCGGCCTGCACCGTCTTGTCGGTGTGGTTAATGATGGGATAGAATGCCATGTTGCCATAGGTGTTCCGGGCGATGAGCGCCTTGAGGTTGGTGACAATCACGTCACGCGACTGGTTGATGTAGTACCATCGTGGGGTGATGCCATTGCGCTGTGCATAATCGGCAAAATCGGTCAGCATCTCCTCGTCGCTGGGTGCCGTGGCAAGGAACTGATGATAATCGTCTAACTTGCTGAGGGCGGTGCGGTGCTGATCGCAGTAATTGAATGCATAGCGTTGTAACAGGCCGGCATTAGCCACTTCGATATAGTAGCTTGTCACACCGCTGGTGTCACGCGCCACAAAGATGTCGGGCACAATACCGCCACCGCCATACACAGTGCGGCCAAATGCGGTGGTGAACACTTGATCCTTGTCAATCTTCATGCTGTCGCGACTGTAGAGTTCGCCGTTGATGTAGCGGTCAATCAATTCTTTCTCGTAGTTGAACATGCCCTGCTTGTAGTCCTTCTGGATGCAGCGTCCGCTGGGCGTATAGTAGCGTGCAGTGGTCAGGCGGATGGCACTACTGTCAGGCAGGTCAAACTCCTTCTGCACCAGTCCCTTGCCAAACGAGCGACAGCCCACAATCAGACCTCGGTCATTGTCTTGCAAGGCACCAGCCATGATCTCACTGGCACTTGCACTGAATTCATCGATGAGTACAGCAACCTCAGCATCCTGGAACGAGCCGTTGCCATCGCTCCACACCTCGCTGTCATCCCGTTCGTAGCGACCACGAGTGAACACGATGGGCTGATTGGCCGGCAGGAACTCATTGACCATGAGCACCGCCATCTCCATGAAGCCACCGCCGTTGCCACGCAAGTCAAGGATGTAACGCTCGGCTCCATCATCTTGCAGGCTTGCCATGGCGGTGATGAATTCGTCATAGGTGTGCCGACCGAACTGGTTGACCTTGACATATCCCGTGATGTCATCGATCATGTAATAGGCATCAACACTGTTGACGGGGATGTCACCGCGGATAATGGTGAAGGAGAGCAGTTTCTTGCTGTTCTGCCGCTTGATACCCAACTTGACCTTGCTACCCTTGGGACCGCGCAGGCGTTTCATCACGGCGCCATTGGTCATTGTCTCGCCCGTGGCAGTGGAGTCGTCAATCATCACGATGCGGTCTCCTGCCAGCAGGCCAACTTTCTCGCTGGGACCTCCAGGAATGACCTCGACCACCCCAATGGTATCATCCATCATCACAAACGAGATGCCGATACCACTGAATGAACCGTTCAGGTCATCGGTGGCAGCTTTTAACTCCTCAGCGCTGAAGTAGCTGGTGTGCGGGTCGAGGTTGCTCAGTATCTCAGGGATGCTCATCTCGATGAGATCCTTGAGGTTGGTAGTGTCCACATAGTCCTGAGCTATCAGGTTAAGGATAGCATTGAGCTTGCGGTCGTTCTCTGCCACTTTGTTGTTGCTCGAGAAACGGCTGCCCAAGAAGACGCCCACCACCACCGCCAAGGCAAGGGCGAGGGGTAACCAGATGGGTTGACGTGTGGACTGTTGTTTCATGTCGGTGTTGACGGTGAATATTGTCTTGTTATTGTATTAAATGAAATATGATTTATAGCCATTGCCAGCGCTTCTTGATTTCGCTCAACAGCCCACGACGGTGTTGCGAGATAGACTTGAGATCCAAGCTCTCGGTAATGGGGAACACAGCCTTGTGCTTGTTCAATGCCTTGAGAGCCTGCTGCACAGTCTTATCGTTGCGGTTGAGTATCGGATAATAGGCCTGGCTGCCAAATATGTCACGTGCAATCAGAGCCTTGAGCTTGGTGACAATCCTGTCGCGTGACACATTGATGTAGTACCACCGCGGAGCGACACCGTTGGCCTCGGCATAGTCCGCAAACATGTCGATCAAGTTGTCATCACTGGGTGCCATGCGCAAGAACTGCTTGTAGTCACTCATCTTGCTCAATGAGCTGCGGTTATTGTTACAGTAGTCAAATGTGAACCGCTGCAGCAGTCCAGCGTTCTCCACCTCAATCAGGTAACCAGTCACTCCGCTGGTGTCGCGGGACACAAAGATGTCAGGCACAATGCCTCCGCCACCATAGACGGTACGCCCGTTGGCAGTGGTGAACATCTGACTCTTGTCCACCTTGATGCTGTCACTGTTGTCCATCTCGCCGCGCATGAAGCGTTCCAGCAACTCGTTATCATATTCCTTGTTGGCTCCACGCTTGAACCCTTTCTGGATACAGCGTCCGCTGGGCGTGTAATAGCGAGCTGTCGTCAGGCGGATAGCGCTGCTGTCAGGCAAGATGAACTCCTTCTGCACCAGTGCCTTGCCATAAGATCGGCAGCCGACGATCAAGCCACGGTCATTGTCTTGCAGCGCCCCAGCAAAAATTTCGCTGGCACTGGCACTGAACTCATCGATGAGCACAGCCACTTCAGCATCCTGGAACTGACCCTTGCCGTCACTCCACCACTCGCGGTCGTCACGCTTGTAGCGCCCGTGGGTATAGATAATCAGCTCGTCAGCAGGCATGAATTCGTTGACCATGCGCACTGCCATCTCCATGAAACCGCCACCGTTGCCACGCAGGTCAATCATGTAGCGCTTGGCTCCCTCGCCCTTGAGCTTGAGCATGGCCTGCATGAATTCGCGATAGGTGTTACGGCCAAATTGGTTCACCTTGACGTAGCCGGTGTTCTTGTCGAGCATGTAGTGGGCATCAACCGTGTTGACAGGAATGCTGCCACGCGTGACGGTGAAGGAGAAGGTCTTGGCGCTGTTATGGCGCTTGATGCCCAACTTCACCTTGCTGCCCTTGGGACCCCGCAGGCGCTTTGCAATCGTCCCCTTGGAGTACTTGTCACCCACGATGGTTGAGTCGTTAATCGACACGATGCGGTCACCAGCCATTAGCCCCACACGAGCGCTGGGGCCTCCTGGGATGACCTCGACGATGCCGACGGTATCGTTCATCATCTCAAACTGGATGCCGATGTCGCTGGTCTGACCATTCATGTTCTCGGTCGCGGAGCGGAGCTCCTCGGCGCTGATGTAACTCGTGTGCGGATCCAGATTCCTCAATATCTCTGGGATGCTCATCTCCACCAGGTCATTGAGATTGGTCGAGTCAACATAGTCCTGGCTGATGAGAGTCAAGATGGCGTTCACCTTGCGGTCGCTGTCAACGGCATAGCTGTTGGGAGAAATACGGTTACCGATAAACAGACCCACCACCACCGCCACAGCAATGGCGAGGGGTAACCAGATAGGTTGACGTGTGGACTGTTGCTTCATTTGTGACTAATGGGAACGGTGGATATAGTTAACGTTGTGATCTCAGGAATTTTTCCACTTCTTGATAGTGTGACTCACTGTTGTCGCTGGTGAGTGCGATAGGCTGGTACTCACCGTCACGCTCCCACAGGTGAATCACCTCGATGCCAGCGCGGCACAGCAGGTCCACTCCGTCATGCATGCGGTAATACTCACCAAACACCACTCGGGCAATACCTGCCTGAATGATAAGCTTGCTGCACTCCATGCAGGGCGACGTGGTGATATACAACGTGGCCCCGTCGCTGCTGTTGTTGCTGCGGGCCACCTTGGTGATGGCGTTAGCCTCGGCATGCAGGACATAGGGCTTGGTGTGGTCGTCTTCCTCACACACATTCTCAAACCCCGCCGGCGTGCCGTTGTAGCCGTCGCTGATGATCATTTTGTCCTTGACCAGCAGCGCCCCCACTTGGCGGCGGCGGCAATAGGAATTTTCGGCCCAGATCTGCGTCATGCGCAGGTATCGTGAGTCGAGCAGCATCTGTTTTTTCTCGCGAGCGTCCATTACTTTTTATTTGAATCTGCAAAATTAGTGTTTTTTCATTTCATTTCATAATTACAACCATGTTTCTCGGTAAAATAGTGCTAAATTTTCATATTTGCTCCTGTCCCCCATCACCCATCGGTCAAATCAGCCCTTGTGGATTGTGAAAATTCAATAACAGTATGGCGTTTTAGTTAAATCTTATAAAACCAATGCAACAAACGCGCCTTTTCTACGTCTAATGATAGTATCACGATTTAAGTAGATATTAAAACTTCAATTAAATTGAAATGAATATGAGAAAGAATTTGTTAATAATGACCGCACTGGCAGGTCTGATGCTCGTGAGCAGTTGTGCCAGTAAGAAGGACTTGGAAGATTGCCGCCAACAGAACCTCAAGTTGATGGAGAGTGGCAAGGAAATGATCATCAACTACCAGCAGTCCAAGGAGCAGTTGGCCGCCGCCAATGCACGCGTGGCTTCGCTTGAAGAGCAACTGGCCCAAGCCAAGGCTGACTACAAGTCACTGCAACAGTCGCTCGACAAGAGCCTGGTGAACTCCTCTCAGAGCAATGTCTCGATCGAGAAGCTGGTGGACCAGATCAACGAGAGCAACCAGTACATCCGTCACTTGACCGACTTGAAGACCAAGAGCGACTCGCTCAACATGGCGTTGACCAACAAGTTGACCCGCTCGCTGTCTCGTGAGGAATTGAAGGACGTTGATGTCCAGGTGTTGAAGGGTGTAGTTTACATCTCGCTGGCCGACAATATGCTCTACAAGAGCGGCTCCTATGAAATCAATGACCGCGCCGCCGAGACCCTGTCCAAGATTGCCAAGATCATCAACGACTATGAGGACTATGACGTGCTCATCGAGGGCAATACCGACAATGTGCCCATCAGCCGTGAGAACATCCGCAACAACTGGGATCTCTCCTGCCTGCGCGCCAGCTCGGTGGTTCAAGCCCTGCAGAACAAGTATGGCGTGAATCCCAAGCGCTTGACCGCCGGTGGTCGTGGTGAGTACAATCCCTTGACGAGCAACGACACCGCCGTGGGCAAGCAGCGCAACCGCCGCACCCAGATCATCATCACGCCCAAGCTCGACCAGTTCCTCGAACTCATCGACGAGGCTCCCGAGGATTAATCCGAACCACTTCACGCTCTGCGCGAGAAATATTATTAGATAAACCCCAATGAACCACTATAGGCCACAAAGCCTGTAGTGGTTTTTGTGTATGTGCTATAGCAATCTAATAGCACGTGAAATAAGATACAAATTTCCAGCAATATCACTTGGAATATTGAAAAAGTATCACTAACTTTGCCAGTGGATTGCCATGCAATCTGTGACATTTTGCAATTAAGAAGCGTTATGCTCATTCTTGTCAATTGAAAACGTGAGAAATTTTCAGATCGAACACAAGAGAAAGGCACGACGGCTTCCACGTTACGGCGTGGACTGTCTTTCTTTATCCCCTTTGGTGTTCAAGGTTTTCTCACGACCGTCAATTGACAAAGCGTGGCATAAAAAGCGGCCCACGCTCCTTTTTTACATTCATACCAACCAACAAAAAACAATACTAACTAAAACTTAAACAACTATGAAACATCTCTTCAAATCAATTCTCCTTCTGCTGGTCCTTCTCTTGCCAGCAACCGTAGGTGCCTACGACTTCGAGGTCGACGGCATCTATTACAACATTACCTCGGCAAACACTGTCGAAGTAACCTATAAAGCAATTGACATATCATCTTATAGCGACTCTATAGTCATTCCAAGCGCAGTCACATACAATTCATTGTTATACTCTGTCACAGCTATCGGTGATAGCGCATTTTGGGGGGCATTTAATAATAACCTTCTTCATGTTAATAAAATCACCATACCTGAAACTGTAACAACTATCGGAAAAGCGGCGTTTAAGAATAATAAAGAATCATTAAGAATAACATGTTTGCCAATGACGCCACCTACAATGGAAGGTGCTTTTGATGAACATGAACATCGATTCCCGTTCTTGATATTTTTCCCAGCAGAAATAGAGCCGTCATATAATTATCCATATTTAGCGCTTTTTGTCTTAACTGATGCATATCAGAACTATAAAGCTGAGAATGAAAATTTAGGGTTCTTTAGTTGGATTTTTTGTTTAGATAGTGAAATAACAGCTGCCCCCTCTTATTCCGTTGATTACACGAAATCATTTGATCGACAAACCGCTGTGCATGTGTCTCTTACACCAAATGAAGAATGTGATATTTATTATTACCGCACTGTAATGTGGGGGTTAGATGATCATGAGGATAACTGGTATGGAGGAAATGAAGTTAACGTATATAGTAAAGGTACTTGTAACAGTACATTTTATTCTATATCGTGTTTTGCAATCGCTGAAGGCAAATTACCAAGTGAATTAATATCATGTGACTATGGTTACCTCAATGCCCCATATCTCATGTACGACAATTATGTTGATGATAGTTTTTATGAATCTGGGGTATACTACACAGTTCATAATCAATCAGCATCTATATCAGGAGGTTTTCACAAAGATCCATGTGGTTTCAATGATTGGGAGCGTGGTGTTGATTATTCAGGTAATATACTTATTCCAAATTCAGTTAATGATTACACCGTTACAGGTATTACATATCAAGCATTCGCTGATTGTGATTTAGAAAGTTTAAAGTTGCCAAATACCATTACACATATTGATTATACTGCTTTTCAAGGATCTAAAATAAAGAAACTGAATTACCCAGTATCAGCAAATTGTTATGCGCATTTTAATAACTGCAGTGCGGAAACAGTTTATCTTACAGGCGATGGCAATTGGCGTGGCATATTTCCTAATAGCGTGAAAGAGTTATATGTTGGTAGTGGGGTTACAAGCATCGAAAATATGTTTTATGATGACGCATATCCATCTGTAAAACTAAATCCAAAGGTTATTTATTCATATGCTACAACTCCGCCAATATGTAACGCCTTCTCATTTGCTGGTTATGACGGTGAATTACATGTGCCTGCAGCATCTTTAGCGGCATATTTTACAGCTCCTTACTGGTGTAATTTTAATAACATTATCGGTGATGCCATTGAAGTCACGGATTTGTCATTGAACAAGGATAGTATTGAAGTGCTGATTGGTAGTCAAACAGTTCTAAATTGTGTTATAGCTCCTGCAAATGCTATTCCTAATTCAATTAGTTGGATATCCAGTGATAATCATGTTGCAACAGTAGAAAATGGAGTGATTACTGCGCTAAATAAAGGTGAATGTGATATTATTGCAATTTGCCAAGAAAAGCAAGTTGTTTGTCATCTTTTCGTTTCAAGTGTACTCACTAACGGTTTGACATTAAGTCTGGATAGCGCAAAAATGGAAGTTGGAGAGCACTTGAACCTTATCGCTAAAGTACTACCAGATGAGGACCCAGACAAAAGAATTAGGTGGTCATCAACAGATGGAAGTGTTGCCACTGTATACAATGGCACCATTACAGCATTGATGTGTGGAGAATGTGATATAATCGCTTCTTGTTGTGGGAAAAAAGCCATGTGCCATATTATTGTTACAAATGTATTGCCAATTGCAATTATCTTAAGCCATGAAAACGCAGAAATTGAGATTGGGAACCAATTAACAATGACAGCTATTGTTCAACCCGAAAATGTCACGGATAAGACTATTATATGGCGTTCTTCAAATAATGAAGTTGCTACAGTAGATAATTCTGGCGTTGTGACCGCACGTGGCATTGGGGATTGTGAAATTTTTGCCTCATGTGGTGAAATTCAAGCTGTCTGCCATATTAATGTGATAAAAAAACTAATATATATTACACTTGACCAGCACAATGTTTCGATCATGCCTAACCATATCATTACGCTCACACCTACGGTTACTCCCGTGGCAGCAGACCTTGTGGTGACATCGAGCGATCCCGCTGTGGCAGCGGCACGTCTGGCGGGCGACAAGATTCAAGTTGTTGGCATTACCGAGGGCACAACAACAATTTGCGTTAACTCAGCTGATGGATATGCTTTCTCGGACTCCTGTCTTGTTGAGGTCTATACTGAGCGGGGTGATGTAAATTGTGATGGTTTTGTCAATATCAGTGATGTTACGGTTTTGATTGATGCGCTGTTGAGTAGCGATATTGCATATAGTGTGGAGAATTCCGATTGCAATAATGATGGCAATGTGACCATATCGGATGTCACAGCCTTGATTGACGCATTATTAGGCGGTGCTACCTTACCTGGCAAGGACAGCGAGATTATTACGGTCAATGGGCTATCGTTCAAGATGATGAAAGTGAAGGGTGGCACATTCCTAATGGGCGCAACTGATGGGCAAGGAGATCAAGCCTACGATGACGAGTACCCCGTTCATGAGGTGACCCTGTCGAGTTACAGCATCGGAGAGACCGAGGTTACTCAGGCACTGTGGCAAGCTGTGATGTACTCTAATCCCAGCGGTTTGACGGGAAATCTGAGCCGCCCCGTGGAGACGGTGTCATGGAACGATTGCCAGACCTTTATCGCGAAGCTGAACCAGATGACAGGAAAATCGTTCCGCCTTCCCACCGAGGCAGAATGGGAATTTGCCGCCCGAGGTGGCAACCTGAGTCACGACTATATGTATGCAGGCAGCAATAACTTGGACGAAGTGGCATGGGTCATTAGCAATATTCCCTCGCAGCAGCCCAATACCGAGGGCTACGGCACTCAGCCTGTCGCCCAAAAGGCTCCCAACGAGTTGGGCCTGTATGACATGAGCGGTAATGTGTATGAGTGGTGCAGCGACTGGTTTGACGCCTATCCTGCCGAGGCTCAAATCAACCCGACTGGACCTGGTGATGACGAGGGATGCCATTATCGCGTGAACCGTGGCGGTAGCTGAAATCGCTATGGACGCAGTAGCCGTGTGTCACTGCGCAACAATGCAACACCCGAGAGCGCCTACTTCAACATCGGCCTGCGACTGGCGATGTGACGATGATTGCCGGACACCCCAAAA
The DNA here is from genome assembly GCA_947165675.1 of uncultured Prevotellaceae bacterium. Lineage (GTDB taxonomy): Bacteria > Bacteroidota > Bacteroidia > Bacteroidales > Muribaculaceae > Sodaliphilus. Next base: position 79,938 of record CAMVBJ010000003.1, on the reverse strand, counting down.
AAGCAAGTCCTTGACTCGACGTCAAGGACTTGTTTTAACTAATTAACCTTCTAATACCATTAACATAAACCTTAAACTTGTAGAAAGCTGTACTGTCTCTCGACAAATCTGTTTTCTCAATCTTAAAAACTAATACCATGAAAACCGATGCAAATATAAAGCCAATTGTTTTTTACTACCTAATTTTTTGATAAAAAAATACCTGTTTTTAACACAAATTAGCAGAAAACCACAAAAAAACATCGAAATAACATAAAAACCCATAGAAAAACTACTAACTGAAAGCCCCATTAACAGAACTGCTCATGAAACGAAGCACCCAGGAGAAAAAACAAGCTGAACATTCTGAAAGCCTCTGATGACTCACCATGCGGAGTAGCTCAGAGAATTCAGAATGTTCAGTTGACTTATATTATAACAAGGTTACTTATCGTCGGCGGCAGTGAAGGCATTCCAGCCCTGGGCACGGATTTCCATTTCCTGGTCATCGCGGGTCACCATATAAGCTCCCATCTCGGGCTTGGTGATACGCCCGATGAGGCGGGCCGTCTTCATGCGCGCCACCTTGTCATGATCGGCCAGAGGAACAGTAAACAGCAGCTCATAATCTTCACCACCGTTCATGGCAGCTGTGACAAGGTTCATGTTCAATTCCTCGGCCATCAATGCCGTCTGGTAGTCAATGGGGATGCGGTCCTCGTACACGCGGCAGCCCACACCCGAATCTTTACAGATGTGTAACAGTTCGCTTGACAGACCGTCGCTCACATCCATCATCGCCGTGGGGTGGATGCCCAGCTCACGCATCTCGGCAATCACGTCGCGGCGTGCTTCGGGCTTGAGTTGACGCTCGATGATGTATTCCTTGCCTGAGAAATCGGGCTCGAAGTCCTTGTCCTTGATCTGGGCGCTCACTTGACGCTCGCGCTCCAGCAGTTGCAACCCCATATAAGCCGCACCCAAGTTGCCACTTACGCAGATCAAGTCGGTGTCCCGCGCCCCCGTGCGATAAACGATGTCGTCCTTGGCAGCCTCGCCCAAGCAAGTCACACTGATGATCAGCCCCGTGACCGACGCGCTCGTGTCACCGCCCACCAGATCCACGCCATAGTGCTCACATGCGATGCGCATGCCCTCATACAGCTGCTCAATATGCTCCAGCGTGAAGCGCTTGCTGATGCCTAACGAGACGGTGACCTGGCGTGGAGTACCATTCATGGCATACACGTCGCTCAGGTTCACCACGATAGCCTTATAACCCAGGTGCATCAGCGGCACATAGGTCAGGTCGAAGTGGATGCCCTCGAGCAGCAAGTCGGTCGTAACCAGCGTCTCGCGGTCCTTACCGTAGTTGATGACAGCGCAGTCGTCGCCCACGCCACGGCGGGTGGACTCGTTGCGCACAGGAAAAGAGCGGGTGAGGTGCTCAATCAGCCCAAACTCGCCCAGTGTTGAAATCTCAGTCTCTTTCATGATTTGGTCGTCAGTGTTCATGTGGGAGGGTGTGTCATCATTGTGACTCGGTAATATAACCGTGCTATCGCACGGGAAATTATTCAAATTATATTTAAAATTATCATTAATATCAATCAATTATTAATTATAATTTAAAAATTTGATAAATTTCCCGCCCGTAGGGCGGTTATTATTGCAGAATTGAATGATGACACAGCCTCAGTTCCTCATTTAATTACAGCTCCTCAAAGCGATCAATCATTTCTTGTACCAGCATCGCCATGATGGGCTGGGCTGCAGCAGCTGCTTTCTGTACCTCCTCGTGGGAAGCCTTCTCGACAGCTCCCTCGACACCCAGGTCGGTGATGATTGAGATGCCGAAGACCTCAATGTCGCCATGACGAGCCACAATCACCTCGGGAACCGTGCTCATGCCGACGGCATCACCACCGATGCGCCAGAAGTAGCGGTACTCGGCCGGGGTCTCAAATGTCGGGCCCTGGGTGCCGACATAGACGCCTTCCATCAGGCGGATGCCTTTCTCCTTGGCGATATCACGTGCCATCTGGACAAGACGAGGGCTATAGGCATCAACCATAGCTGGGAAACGAGGACCAAGCTCGTTAATATTCTTGCCATGCAGCGGATGCTCGGGAAAAACATTGATGTGGTCGGTAATGACCATCAAGTCGCCCACCTTGAATTCAGGGTTCATGCCACCGGAGGCATTAGAGACAAACAGCGTCTTGATGCCGATGGCTTTCATCACCCTCACGGGGAATGTCACCTCCTGCATGGAGTATCCTTCATAATAATGGAAACGGCCCTGCATGGCCATGATGTATTTTTTGCCTAAGGTACCAAAGATCAAGCGCCCCTTGTGGCCCTCGACAGTCGAGACGGGAAAGTTGGGAACCTCGCCATAAGGGATCTCTACCTCGATATTGATGTGATCAACCACTGCACCCAGGCCCGTACCCAGGATGATGGCAGTCTTGGGTAACTTATTGTTCACACGTTTCTTGATAAATTCGCTGGTTTCTTGTATCTTGTCCAGCCAGTTGATTTCTTGTGCCATATAGCAGTCCTTTCTTATTTTCTTTTTAATGTTTGTTGACGTGTTATTATTTTATTCTCGGTCAGATCACTCTTCCTGTTCTTCAATCTTTTCGACCAGATTCTCGATAAAGTTGGGCCCTTCCATCTCCAAGAAGCCCACCTTCATGGGGATATAGAAGATGCAGTTGCGCATCGTGGGTGGATAGTAGGGGTTGTTGAGGATGCGCACAGCGTCCTTCTCGGTCGTGATGATGAATTTGCGCTTGCCTTCAAGCTCGGTGTTGTACACCTTGAAGATGTCGGCGAAGTCACGGCGCGTGAAAAAGTGGTGATCGTCGAAGTGCATCACCTTGATGCGCGTCGAGTACTGGCGCAGGTAGCGCACTAATGGCTTGGGGGTGGCGATGCCTGTCAAGCACAAGATGGCATCATCCTCACGTAGCCATTGCAGGGATGTGAGCTGTGGTGATTGCACCGGGAAAACAGGAATCGGGTCGGCATAGCGGATATTACTGAAGTAAAGCTGCTGGGATGGGAACAGGTCCAGGTTTTTCTTCATCATCCTGATGTCCATGGCCGTGAGATCGGTAGGACACTTAGTGACGACAACCATCTCACAACGCAGCAAGCGCTCAGCTGGCTCACGCAGCGTGCCCAGCGGCATCAACTTGTCGTCGTAAGGGGGGCGATTGAAGTCAACCAGCACTACATTCACCTTAGGTTTCACATAACGATGCTGGAAACCGTCATCCAGCAGGATAAGGTTAATGTTAGGGTCGATACGCAGCAATTCGCGAATGCCCTTGCGGCGCTTCTCACACACAGCCAGGGTGATCAGACCACCATACTTGCGGTAAATCTGGTAAGGCTCGTCACCGATGTCGCGGGGCGTCATGTTGTTGCTGGCCAAGATAAACCCACGGGTCTTGCGCTTGTAGCCACGGCTGAGCACCGCAATATGGTAGCGACTGTAAAGTTTCTCGATGATATATTCCACATGTGGAGTCTTGCCCGTACCGCCCACGGTGATGTTGCCCACCGACACTACCGGCACGTCAAACTCTTCCTGTGGCAGCAACCCCATGTTGAACGCCGTGTTGCGCAACCACACACCGGCACCATATCCCCATGAGAATGGTGTCAGCAGGGCATCCATGATGGACTTGCGTTGATCCTTATTGAGTAATTTGGACAGGTCCATTTATTGATTTAATGATTATAGATATTAGACCTTTGACCTTTCAATATTAACGGGTTAGTACTTGATCTCCACTTCGGGCATCAGGCACAGGATGTGGTCACGGCCCATGATGCGTTGCAACTGCTTGTGCCAGTCGTAGAGCAGACCCATCTCGCCTTGCAAGCGGGACTCGTAGCGGCTCACCATGTACTTGTCGAGCATCGACATGAAGGGATCCTCGAGGGCAGGATAATTCTGAGTCTTGTAATCCTTGCCCATCTTGGCTTTGTTGGCTACCCATGCCACGGCCTCACGAATACCGCCAAAGTCGTCCACCAGACCGATTTTCTTGGCAGTGATGGCGTCCCACACGCGACCTTCGGCAATCGTCTTGATGGAGTCTTGGGAAACGTGGCGGCCGTCAGCACAGCGCTTGGTGAACAACTCGTATCCCTGGTTGACCATATTCTGCAAAGCTGCGCGCTGAGTATCTGTTAACTTGAAACCCATGGCGCCCATGTCGGCGTTCTCGTTGGTCTTGACCGAAGCCATGTGCACACCCAACTTATTCTCAATCAAGTCATGAGGGCACGGGATGACACCGAAGATACCAATTGAGCCAGTAATGGTCGTGCGTTCGGCAAAAATGCGGTCGGCACAACACGAGATATAGTAACCGCCTGATGCAGCATAGTCACCCATCGACACGGCCACAGGTTTGCCCGCAGCCTTGAAGTCCATGACAGCCTTCCAGATCTGTTCGCTGCCAAATGCGCTACCGCCCGGCGAATTCACCCTGAGCACCATACCCTTAACTTTGTCGTCATCCATGAGTTCGTGGATGGTCTTGCTCAACTTCTCGCTGTTGATGCCCTCCTCGGTACTGCCGATACTGCCCGAACCGTCAATTTCACCCACGGCGTACACCACTGCGATGTGGTCACCAGTGGCGATGTCCTCGAGCGAGGATGCCAGGTCATCGGGAGAGACAAAATTCAAGTCATCCTTCTTGTCCACCTGGGTGCGGGCTCTGAGGATGTTTTCCATTTCATTCTTATAAACCAGCTTATCCACCAGCTTGTTCTTGATGAGATCATTGGGTGCCATGGTCAAGATGACGCTGTCGCACAACGAGTTCAAAGCATTATATTGCACCTTGCGGTCGGCAGCGATGCTGTCGAGCATTTCTTTCCAGATGGTGCCTAAATATTGCTCTTGTTGCAGACGATTGGCGTCACTCATGTCCTCAAGCATGTATGGCTCGACGGCACTCTTGAAAGTGCCAACGCGCACAACTTGCATCTCGACACCCACCTTATCGAGCAATTTTTTCAAGTAAGGGGTTACCGAGGCCATACCGTGCAGATCCACAGCGCCCACAGGATTGATGAAGATGCTGTCGGCGGTGCTGGCCAGGTAGTAATCTGCCTGATTGATACCCTCATGGCCGTAGGCTGCAATCCACTTGCCGCTCTTCTTGAACTCCTTCAAGGCTCGGCGAATGGTCTTCAACGTAGCGGGTGCGGCGATCACGCCGTTACACTCGATGTAGATGCCGTCCACCTTGTCGTTGCTGGCCGCATTCTCGATAGCCGACACAATGGTGTTCAGACCCAACGAACTGGGCATACCATCACCTTGAAGCAACGACATCATGTCGAGTGCATCATTACCGCCACGCTCACTGATGGTCGTGCCCAAGTCAAACTTGAGAATGGAATGCTTGGAAACACTCACCGACTTCTTGCCGCCAGCCATGCTGCCCATGGAGCCCATGATAGCAAAACTCATCATCATAGCAGCGATCATGAAGAACATGAAAGCTAAGAATGCGCCCACAAATGAGCCACACACGATAAGGATAAATTTCTTCATCATAACTGTATAGTTTTTGGTCCTTTGATTCTAACTTATTTAATATCAAACTTTTGCCACAATCAGTGCGCAGCAGTTTTGCCCGCGCGGATTACACTAACTTACAAAGGTAACGTATTTTCCCGACAAACAAGCAATTTCCACACAAAAATAATTCATCCGTTCATTAAAACAAACGGAATACAATCATAGAATTGAATATAGACAAATCAGGTTCTTTCAGGTTCTTAATGTGGCAAAACCATTTTACTATAAACTTGAATCACCTAATCGTCACGAGTTGCATCGCAGTGGGTGAAGTGTCGATGAGCCCACACGGCGAGAGCAATGCAAGCGACAAAGCTGAGCATCGCGAGCCAGGGCAGGGATCCGTCGGCCGGGAGTCCGATGTTATCACCATAGTGCTCGGGGACAATCCCCTTATTGGACAGGTAACTAAAAACGACAACCGTGCTGTTGTTCAGAGTGTGAGCGATGATGGGAACCCACAGGCTATGGGTCCACACCACCAGATAGCCTAACCAGAGGCCTAACACCACACGAGGAATGAAGCCGTAGAATTGCAAATGAATAGCACTGAAGATGATGGCAACAATCCACACAGTGGCATGAGTGCCCAGACGACTGTCCTGCATCGTGCGTAACATTGCTCCGCGAAACAAGATTTCCTCGCTCAATCCTGCCATAAATCCCACAACGAGAACCACGAGCAGCAATTCCCCAATCGTGTGAATATCAAGCAGCTGCTCGGTTTTATCAGCGGCTTGATCCTCAGCTAAGCGCATCCATTGTTCAACGCCGCTCAACCAAGACGGTAACGACATCGACTCATTGGCGTGTACAAGCCAGTTCATCGCTGGGATAGAGATAAAAAAGAAAATGACCACAACCAGCAATGACAGTGCACTTGGTGCTCTGTCAAGGCACATGGTGTGCCACGGACGTCGATAGAAAACAGCCATGGCGGCAATGGCAGGAATGATAAAGGCCAGAATGTCTTGCAGGGTGAGCATTGTCAACATTCCTTGCCCCAGATGCGGGAGGACAATGGCTGTAACTGATGCCACAATCAACCCTGCGCCCATGAAGCATAATAGCACAATCATGCGCGTACTCAATTTCATATTTGTTCTTCTTTCCATATTAATTTCTGTTTTTTTGTTTTGCAAAATTAAACATTTTTTCACTTGATCGGTCTAATAGACAGAAATATTAATGATTTAAACCCTCTTGACATGAAAAAGATAATATTAACATTAGCCATATCGATGACGATGGGATTGTGTGCTACAGCACAATCTAACACCAACGAGGTTGATATAGAGACCAACGATAACGTGAAACTGGAGATCATCACTCCCGCCGAGCCTGTCAAGGAAACCAAGCAGCAGATCAAGGAACGCGAGAAACGCTTGCGTGAGCTGAACGACGATGTCGCCTTTGCCAAGGCTTCCAACTCGATGCGCCGTGGCTACTTTGTCTTCTTGGCCGAGAACATCCAGATTGGCAACACTGGATACCGACACTACGACATCAGCCCCAATTCCAACTTCATACTGGTGCAAGACGAGGATGGCATCGTCCAGTATGCCTTAAACATGGGTAATCCTGGTATCAATGGCTTGGGCGGTTGGACCGGCAAGGGAACTGTCCGTAACAAGAAAATCGAGTACAAGGACAATGGAGATGTGTTCATGACGTTCAGGATGGTCAGTGGACAGATCAATGCCGACATTGATATCACCTTATTCCACAACAGCAAGCATGCTGTGGCTCACATCTATGGCGGTAGGCCCATCACGATGCATGGTGAGATTCGGCCATACCGTGATGCCGATCACCGGTAGATTTAACGACAATCAAGATGAATTCTATAAACGATTGCAAGGCACCCCTCCAGTTGACCAGCAACTTGGCGGGGTGCAGTTTTCACGGGCAGCAACCGCAGGAAGCATCTAACAAGGACTTGAACCTACGGTCAAAAATGTCCCGCCTGATAATGCGATAGTGCGGCGAATAGGCCTCACGGTAATCAGACGAGTGACTAATAGCATACTTACCCTGGTCGAGTACCTGCTCAATAAAGTCCCTGTCCTCCTGCTGGTGTGGCAGGTTGAGGTCCATCTTGTCGATGATGGCAACGATCTCATGCCACCGGTCGGCCCAAGCCTCAACTGATGGACGCTCGGGGTCACTGGCACTGCACACAAAGGCATCAAGCAGTTCTTCTCTCTTGATTTTACCATCAAAGACAGCACGCAGGCTGACGCGCACATAGTTGCCGTTGATGCCACAGGGCTCATAGTACCACGGCAGCAGGTCTTCTACAGCGGTAGTAGTATATTCTTGTTCAAGATAGGCTCTGGCTGCTGCCAGGTCATTGACCAAATGCTCAGCGCCCATGTAATCCTGAAAACAGGATTTGTAGATGTCCAGCAGACGCGCCCTTGGATATTGAGCAAGTGTTCTTGTCACCCAGTCCTCCACATCCTGGCACCATCCGACAGCAGTGCAGCAAGCAGCCACCAATATGATGCTCATCAATCTTTTCATTCCTTGTTTTATTGTATCATTTCTAAAAACTCATCCTCATTAAGAATCTGGATGCCTAATTTGCGGGCTTTCTCCAGTTTTGCAGGGCCCATGTTCGAGCCGGCGAGAATAAAACTGGTCGCACCCGAGATGCTGCTCACGTTTTTGCCGCCGTTCAGTTCAATCATTGCCTTGTACTCCTCGCGTGAGTGCTTGGCAAACACACCGCTGATGACGACCTTTTTACCCATCAATTTATCGGTCTGCCCCGCTGTTTCTTCCTCGGTGAGCGACATCTGCAAGCCAGCGGCACGCAGCCGTTCAACAATGATACGGTTGCGCTCTTCGGCAAAGAAATCGACAATTGACTGAGCGATTTTGGGTCCAATCTCGGGAATGGCGGCCAATTCCTCGGCCGGCAGCTTCATCAAGGTGTCAATATCACGGGTGTGACGTGCAAGCACCTTGCCTGTCGTCTCGCCCACAAAGGGGATCGACAAGGCATAGATAACCCTGGCGTATGGCACCTCACGGCTGGCTTCTATGCCACGCAAGATGCGCTGGGCACTACGTTCCTGGAACCGATCAAGGGCAACGAGTTTTTCCTGGGTTAGGTCATACAGATCGGCCACATCATTGACCAGTCCGCTCTTATTGAGAATAATGACAACTTCTTCACCGATGCCATCAATATCCATCGCGTGTCGCCCTACAAAGTGCTCAATGCGGCCACATATCTGTGGCCCGCAGCCCCACTTGTTGGAGCACACCCATGCAGCTTCACCCTCGACACGCTTCAGTGGTGTGCCACATGATGGGCAATGAGTCACAAACTTGATGGGCAAACTGCCTGGCTGGCGCTGTTTCTCATCAACCCCAACAATCTTGGGAATGATTTCACCACCTTTCTCAACATATAGCATATCACCATCGTGAATATCAAGTTGCTCAATGATGTCGGCATTATGCAACGACGCTCGTTTGACAATGGTACCACTCAACAGTACCGGGTCAAGGTTAGCGACGGGGGTGATGACACCTGTTCGGCCCACCTCAAACGACACGAACCGCAGACGTGTGCATTCGCGTTCAGGGGCAAACTTGTAGGCAATGGCCCAGCGAGGTGATTTAGCAGTCGAGCCCAAATTGAGTTGCTGACGCAGGGAGTTGATCTTGAACACAAGACCGTCGGTGGCAACTGGAAGTTTTTTCCTCTCCAGGTCCCAGTAGCCGATGAAATCTTTCACGGCATCGATACTGGGTAATATCGACATTTCGCCTGTCTTGAATCCCCAGCGCTTGAGAGCCATGATACTATCGTAGTGAGTCTCAAACGGCAGATGATCGCCTAACAGGAAATAGAAGATAGCATCCAACCCACGGCGCGATACCTCGGCGCTATTTTGCAGTTTCAAGGTGCCGGCAGCAGCATTACGGGGATTGGCAAACAACGGCTCCTCGTTGAACTGGCGCTCTTCGTTCAATTTTTCAAAGTTTTTCCATGGCAACAGGATTTCACCTCGGACCTCAAATTTCTCAGGCAAGTCATCCACCCCAGTGATTTCCAGAGGCAAGGACTTGATTGTGATGACATTGGCGGTTACATCATCGCCTTGAACGCCATCACCACGAGTCACGGCACGCACCAGTCGACCATGTTCATAGCTGATCGAGATTGATGTACCGTCATACTTCATCTCACCAACAATCTCGCTCGCTTCCCCACCCAGACCGTCCTGGGCGCGGCGCAAGAAGTCTTGCACTTCGTCTATATTGTAACTGTTGGAGAGCGACATCATCGGACGCTCGTGGCGCACTTGGGTAAACCCCTTGCTGATGTCGCTGCCCACACGTTGGGTTGGGGATAACGGATCCTGGTATTGAGGATAATCCCGTTCCAGGTCCTGGAGCTCTCGCAATAAAGCGTCAAATTCCTGATCGCTCACCGTGGGCTCGTTCAGGACGTAATAATTATGGTTGTGGCGGTTGATTATCTCCCGCAGTTCCTTGATTCGTTGTTCAAATAAATCCATCGGTTCAATGATTATTTCCTTTTTTGGTGCGCTAAATTACTGTTTTTTTTCGAGAAAGCCTGCTGACATCTTATTTTTTGCTATATTTGCACGGTAAAAATAACCTGAAGGTATATATGAGAAAGATTGTAACGCGTTTAATAATGATTACCGTTGTACTGGTATTCACCTTGTTGTCAACAAGTTGTTTACGCCAGAATTACATGTTTGAGGATGGCGACTTTGATGGCATTGAGTTCTCTGATTATGACCTCATGCAGAATGCCGAGCTTGATATGGATGACATGGACCGCAATTAATGTTTTTAGGTTTTTTAAAAATTATTAAAAGACGTGAATACCTGTACAATAACATCTTATAGAAAGCACAATTGTCCATATTGTCGCTTTTTGTTGTTTTTTTAACATTTGCTTAAAGATTATTTTTATATATTTGCAGCCAAATATAGAGTAATGTCATCATTGACAATCGCCAATGCTGGCAAAACAAGAATTTATACAAAATTATATGAATCTATTACAGAGCAAGTTAGCGCGATATGACGAGCCGCAGAAAGCAAAGGCTGCCGGTATCTATCCCTATTTTCGCGCCATCTCAAGCGAACAGGACACCGAGGTCATCATGAATGGCAAGAAAGTGCTCATGTTCGGTTCAAACTGCTACTCAGGCTTGGTAAACGATGAGCGCATCAAGCGCGCCGCTATCGAGGCCACCGAAAAATATGGTACCGGATGTGCCGGTTCCCCTTTCTTGAACGGTACCCTCGACTTGCACAAGGAGTTGGAGCGCAAGCTCGCTGACTACGAGGGCAAGGAGGATGCGATGATTTATAGCACCGGTTTTGGTGTGAATCTGGGTGTCATCTCGACACTCACGGGCCGCGAGGACTATATTCTCTGGGACGAGCAGGACCACGCCTCGATTATCGAGGGACGTCGTCTCTCGTTCTCCAATTCCCTGAAGTACAAGCATAATGACATGGCTTCGCTCGAAGCCCAGCTCAAGAAGTGTGAGCCCGATCGCGTTAAACTCATTGTAACCGATGGAGTCTTCTCGATGGAGGGAGACGTCTGCAAGCTCCCTGACATTGTTGATCTCGCGCATAAATACAATGCCAGCATCATGGTTGATGAAGCTCACGGCATCGGAGTGTTTGGCGAGGGCGGTCGTGGCGTGTGTGATCACTTCGGCCTGCGTGACGAGGTTGACCTCATCATGGGCACTTTCTCCAAGTCATTTGCTTCGCTGGGCGGTTTCATTGCCACGGACAAGATTATCACTAACTACCTGCGCCACCATTCCCGCAGCTACATCTTCACAGCCAGCATTACACCGGCATCGACAGCAGCTGCGATGAAGGCAATCGACATCCTCATTTCCGAGCCCGAGCGACAAGAGCACCTCTGGGCACTTACCCACGAAGCTCTGCAGGGATTTCGCGAGATGGGTTGCGAGATCGGTCACACCGAGACCCCCATTATCCCCTTGTTTATCCGTGACAACAACAAGACGTTCGCCATCACACGCGACCTCTTGAACGAGGGCATTTTTGTAAATCCTGTTGTTTCACCCGCTGTAGCACCCAACGACACTCTCATCCGCTTCAGCCTCATGGCAACCCACACCCACGAACAGGTGGCTTTTGCCCTCGAGAAGATTCAGAAGGTGTTCCGTTCCTACGGTTTGGTACCCTGATCACGAGAGTATTGTACTTACTATATGATATATGTGAAGCTGTGCATCGAGCACGGCTTCACGTTTTATTATGCCCACATATGACAAAAGGAGCCCTTTTTATAGGGATTCTCGAAAAAAAAATCAAAAATCACTTGTTTGATAAAAATGTATTAGTAATTTCGCAACATCAAAACTCAAAGATATTACTGATATGATTTACAAATTTGTCATTATCTCGGACGAGGTCGATAACTTCAAGTTACAGATTGCCATTGATTCAACGGCAACTTTCATGCAGTTGCGCAACATCATCCTTGATTCCACGGGATACAGCAAGGAACAGATGGATTCATTCTACCTCTGTGATGACGAGTGGAACAAGGAGAAGGAGGTAACCTGTATGGACATGGGCAGCGACAGCGATGAGGACATCTGGATCATGGATGACACTCAACTCGACGAGTTGCTCGAAGACGAGGGTCAGAGGATGAAATTTGTCTTCGACTACATGACTGAACGCTTCTTCAAAGTCAAGCTCAAGGAAATCGTCCCTGGTAAGTCACTTCATGACCCCTTGTGTGAGAGCAAGATAGGCAACCCGCCTGCCGAGAGTGTTGACATTGCCGACTTCATTACTATTCCCAAGATTCCCGATGCCAGCAATATTGAGGCGATAGACGAGAGCGAGTTCTACGGTGATCAGGAGTACAACGATGACGAGATCTCTGACTTTGAGGAGCTCGACAACCTTGATTCAGATAATTACAAGTTCTAATCGAGCTTATATCTTGCGTCAAGTTGTGAGGGCTCAAAAAAGCAGAAAGATTTTTGTCCTATTCTATAAAATTGTAGTAAATTTGCTGCCGTAATAACAAGCACAATATATAGTTGTATTGTTGATATGAAAAAATTAGTTATAGCAATCGGCACCTTATTTGTCGTGTCAGCGTGGTCTTGTACTGATAATGTGCAGACTGACAATCAAGAGGACACGACCGACTCGGTTGAAGTCGTAACCGAGACGGCTGATTCACTCACCGAGGTGACTGGTGTGGCCATTGACGGAGCCATGAACAGTGTTTACCTCAAGGTGGGTGAGGACACTATCGAGTTCTCATATCCTGATCTTGATGCTGACAGACGAGCCACATGGGAGATTAACGATACGCTGACTGTGAGATACTATGCCACCGAGAGTGGGGACAGCGTCACCCAAGTTATCAACCACGCCGACGCATAGTTAGAGCATAGGCACTGAAAAAAACTGCCAATGCGGTAGTAGCTCAGTTGGTAGAGCATCGGCTTCCCAAGCCGAGGGTCGCGGGTCCGAGTCCCGTCTACCGCTCAATAAAGTAAAAGCGCTAAATATCAAGTGGATAATACTTGATTTTGGCGCTTTATTTCGCCTAATATATAGGTAATTGTCATTTAAAAAAGGAACGATATAGCAGTTGACCCTGCGTTGAAACGTCTATGCATTAAACCGTGCTAAAGCACGGGAAATTAAAAGAAAATTAAATTTTATGTTTAATTTTCCGCCCGAAGGGCGGTTAATACCACTGATGGGCCAACTTCTATATCATTGCCAAAAATTATATAAAATTCAAGCACGACAACATTTTTTTTAATTAATAATTTTGCTCTCTAAGGTATTGTGCAAGGGTTTCGATGTATTTTTGCGTCTAAACAGTGAATGAGCTACCACTGAGCGAGGTGCCCGAACTGCTTAGGTCGCGCTGGCACGAGGTGAGGCTGTGCAGGCTAACGACATCGTGAGGATGTACCTGCATTATGCCGAACGTGCCAATAACTGGGACTTGATTGACTTGTCTGCGCCGTGGCGTGAGGCTATAGTATTGTGTGGATTCGCTGAATTGTCACTCAACTGGGGCTAACACGACTTTGACACATTTTTAGGGGGAAATCCGTAGTTAAGCTGGATGAGATTTGGAAAATAAGTGTTACTTTTGCGGCATAAATCTAAAGATTTAATGATCAACTTAACTACTTGCTAAACTCAACTATAAAGAAGACAAATGATTAAATTCTGCGTGCGATTAGTGCAACGTTGGTTGCCTGAACCGTTTATATTCGCTATTCTGCTCACCTTTGTGGCCGCGTTGGTAGCGATGCCATTATGTCACCAGACTCCACTCGAAGTGGTTGAGCACTGGGGCGGCGGTGTATGGAATCTTTTAGCGTTTGCCATGCAGATGGCTCTGGTCCTTGTGTGTGGGTCAACCTTGGCAGCAGCACCAGTTGTCAAACGAGCCATCGATGCAATGGCACGAGTACCCCAGAGTGCCCCCGCTGCAATAGCTCTTGTGACCATAGTGTCGGCATTATCCTGCTGGCTCAACTGGGGTTTTGGCCTTATCGTGGGTGTCGTGTTCGCTAAGGCTATAGCACGCCAGCGTTCTGATGTCGATTACCGCCTTCTTATTGCATCGGCATACAGTGGCTTCGTTGTGTGGCATGCTGGCATCTCTGGCTCCATCCCTCTGACAATGGCCACACCTGGCGAGGCACTCGCAATGGCTACCGATGGGGCACTGACCTCCCCCGTTCCATTGGCACAGACCATCCTTAACTGGCACAACCTGGTAACTGTGCTGCTTGTGATCATCGGTATCACTGTCGCTAACACCTTGATGCACCCCAAGCAAGGCGTCCTCACCATCGATCCTGCACTCTTGAGAGACGATGATAATAATACTGCGACAAACGTTTCGTCCTCTGACAAGACCCCGGCTCAACGGCTCGAACAAAGCAAATTACTCTCGTGGCTCGTGGCGTTGATGCTCTTGACCTATCTCGTGATTCATCTCGCCGTGCGTGGTGCGGGTGTAGACCTTGGCGGAGTCATCATGATATTCCTTGCGCTGGGACTCTTGCTGCACTCCACGCCAGTCGATTATGTGCGTGCATTCGGGAAAGCGACCACTGGCGCTGCTGGCATCATATTGCAATTTCCATTCTATGCTGGCATCATGGGCATCATTACTGGCATCGGTGCCAGCGGCATCAGCCTTGGTGGTGTTATGGCCGAAGCATGCATCCGCATCAGCAATCCCGTCACCTATCCGCTGCTCACCTTCCTTTGTGCCGCAGTGCTCAACATGTTTGTGCCAAGTGGTGGCGGTCATTGGGCTGTGCAAGCACCGATTATGTTCACCGCTGGCGCCAACCTCGGTGTAGATCCCGGCTTGACGGGCATGGCCATTTCATGGGGCGACGCGTGGACCAATCTCATACAACCCTTCTGGGCGCTCCCTGCCTTGGCTATAGCTCGCCTTGATGCGAAAGACATCATGGGCTACTGCCTCATCGATCTACTCATCACCGGTGTCATTATATGCGCCGGCCTACTGGTTTGGGCCATGTAGTAGAGAGTGTTGCCTTTATTGCTACACATTATTTGCAGCTACTACGGGAACCATGTCATTGAGTCCACTTTTTTCTTGAAGTGGGCTCAACTGTTTTCAAGCCGTTGATCTCGAAGATACAGGCCCCGACCATCAACCGGAGGCTCTAAAAAGTGTATCCCTTTTTCGAGAAATTATCGGGAGATTTGTTACCTTTGCAACAGAATTTACACAAGAAGTTATGAAGGAGATTTATTTTGCTGGAGGATGCTTCTGGGGAACAGAGCATTACTTTAAATTGGTGAATGGAGTCGTAGAGACCGAGGTGGGCTATGCCAACGGGCATACCGAGAATCCGACCTATCAGGATGTGTGTACCGACAAGACGGGCTTTGCCGAGACTGTGCACATCGTCTATGACCCAGAAGTCATCTCACTGGAATTTCTGACCGAAATGTACTTTAAGGCCATCGACCCAACCAGCGTCAACCAGCAAGGTCACGACAAGGGAACTCAGTACCGCACTGGCATCTACTATACCGACGAGGCCGACGTGCCGACTTTACAAGCCGTCTATAACCGTGTGCAGGCTCAAGTGCGCTTGAGACTTGCCGTCGAATTGCTGCCGTTAAAGAATTTCTACACCGCCGAGGAATACCACCAGGACTACCTCGACAAGAATCCTGATGGTTACTGCCACCTGCCACTGGAACTGTTTGAGATGGCCAAACGTGCCAACCGATAACCCCTCATGATCGATTTGAAGGACGCCAAAGATTTTTTAAATAAATGCTTCGACCGCGACAACCTGTGGGTGATCCGCCCCGTGACGATTGCCGCAGTATTTGTCATTCTGGTACTGGTCAAGAGTTACCAGGGTATTATCTATTATCACAGCGATGAGTGCAAGATCCATCGGCTGGGCTACCCCATCGAGCAAGCTCAACTGCTCGTAAAGACATTGAGCGATAGTCAAGTGGACTCGCTCATTGCTCGTCAAGAGCATGACACGATTGCGATTCCGCTCATCCATGCCCGCTACTTCATTGCGGACAATTTTGACCGCTACCTCGCCTATCACAAGCAGGACACAACGAGTGCACCGCTCAGCAACATCATCGCCCTGGTCAACATCGGAGCCGACCAGGACCGAGAGACATCTTCGGTACCATGCGACACCAGCAAGGGCCAACTGATGCTGGTCAACGGCCGCCATTATCTGGATGAGAACTATCAGCCTGACAGTCTGGCGACGTTCAATAAGACTTATTGCTATGAGGAGCAGAGGGCACTACCGGTCGTGGTAGATGCCTTCATGGCGATGCAACAGGCATGCAAAGAGCAGACCAGTGCTCAGTTGATGGTCAACTCGGCCCATCGCTCCTATCAGCAACAGATATCCATGCACAAGCGCAGCGCCAAGGGTTATGCCGCCCATGCTGGCTACAGTGAGCACCAAACGGGCCTCGCCATCGACGTCACATCGCGGGAGCATCCCATGAGGTGGCCCTTTGACAAATCAGAGGAATGCGCGTGGATGCACGCCCACTGCCACGAGTATGGTTTCATCCTGCGCTACCCCAAGAGGCAGTCCCTCATCTTTGGTTTCACCTATGAGCCTTGGCACCTGCGCTACGTAGGGCCCGAGGTCGCCCGCCGCATCCACGACGAGGACATCACCTTTGACGAGTACTACGCCTTTTATTTAGATAAGAAATAAAAGATGCTATTGCAACAGGGCTTGATAATGACCTGATGATGCATCGCTGGCAATCTTGAAATTCCCCCTCAGGCCATGCCTGTCGCCCATCGCGGCGGTCACCATGCCCATGGTCATGCGCAGGTTGATCTCTACACAGGGGTTGATGGCGATGCTGACGTTTTGATTCCAATAGAGCATCATGTCGATACCCAACGGTCCATTGTAGTGCGGGGCTATGTGCTCATTCATCGCCATAATGACTTGACCTATCACCGGGTCAAGATCGGGATACAAGCACTGCAACATCTCGTGCAGTTCTTCTCTCGGGGCTACCCTACCCGTTCCGAACTGGCTATGGAAGTCGTTGTCAAACACCGAGTAACCCATCAGCATAGTAACGCCGTCGCGGCACAGCAGCTCGATGGCGAAGTCCTGCACACGGTCCAGCCCCACCTCACACAGCAGAGACCCTTGCCGCCGCAATGCGCCCTCTATCCAGTGATGAACATGGCGATCGCCCTCAGGGTCAAGAACGCGGTAGATGCCCTTACCGCTGCCCGACCACGGCATCTTGAGGTAACAGCCAGGATGGGCTTGCATGAAATCCACCACAGCATCATAGCGATCCAATTCCACTGGACAAGGCGAAAAGGCTGCTCCCATAGCCTGATGAATGGCAATGGTCATGCGACGATGGGACAGGCGACGCATCCAGTTCAACTCTTCATCGGTGGGCAGGTATTTGCCTAACACCCCGTGAGACAGCAACTGGTGACGCACGGTGGCATCCCAGCCCCACGGATGGAGGCGACACGGGCCCAGATCGGCAATACGGCTCATGGCAATGGGCTCTACATCCAGGCCCAGACCTTGCAGCCAGCGCCGGTCCTCGTTAATCGGGCAGTCGTCAGGTATAGCGATATAGGAGCCCGCAGGTGCCAGCCACGCGGGCAGCAGCCGCAGGTCATGCCGCAACTGGCGGGCAAACGGTGGCGCCGTGTAGTTGTGCGCCCCATGAGCCAGCGCCAGGTCATGCTCGGGATTGAAAAGATAAACGTCAACCATACGGTACAAAGGTAACCATCATTTTTCACCCATGTGTCAAATTTTTAGGCACTTTTTTGAAAAAAACGGGACTGACGGCCATTTTTTAAGTCAAACAGTTTGCAGCTACTACTAAAAACAGTTACATTTGCAACCATAATCTAATCAAATTATTTAACATTCACGTCAAATGCATACTTTTAAGCTTACCTTATTCAGTGCCATGCTCGCCATGCTGACATCAGGCAACTGCCGGGCCCAAGTGCCCACCGACTCCATTGTCGCCGACTTCAGGGACTTCATCTCTAAGCTCGAAGAAATCCATCCTGACCCCTATAGCGGCTACGGTGGCAAGCCTTACTTTCGACTCGCGGCAAGGGACGCACGTCAAGCCCTGATCAATGACCAGGTGACCGATGTCCGCGAGTTTGCCTATCGCATCAACGAGTTCTTGGCCCCGCTCAAGGACGGTCACACCGTTGCCATGCCCGACGGCCACTTTGTCCCCGGCCATTTCCCCGTCAAATATACCGACCCCGCAACGCTCATCATGCTGGAGCCCATTAACGACGGCATCATCGTCAAGGCTCTGCCCGACGAATTCAAGGACCTCGTGGGCAGCCGCCTTGTCGCCATCGAAGGCATGCCCGTCAAGGACGTGTGGACGGCGATGGCACACTATTTCATTGCCGAGAACGAATCCGGGCAAATGCTCAACCTGGCCCACTATGCCATGCAGCCCAGGGCCCTGAAGAAGGTCCTTCCCAACCTTAACGGCGCCACCACCATCACCTATCAGTTACTGTCACCCAGTGGGCAGGAGGCCCAAGTGACTTTGCCCGTCGTGCCATTCGCCCAGGTGCAGCAATGGCAGGCGCAGCAGGCGGCGCTACCCAGCGCTTTCCCTGGCCGACAGATGAGCTACAACTTCATGGACCAGCTCGTCTATGGATTTGTCGATGACGCGTGCAGCACGATGTACTTTGGCGCCAAGCACATGATTGCCCGCGACCTGCTGGAGAACACCAACGACGTGGACAGTTGGCTACAGGGCATCTACAACGCTGTGGGCATGCCCGTGCCACCCGACAGGCAGATGGCCATCGCCATGGTTCCATCGCTGAGCGAGGAGTTTGAGAAGGCGCTGCAACTCATGAAGCAGCATGGCAGCAAGAATCTGATCATCGACATGCGCGGCAACGGCGGTGGCACGACTCCAATTTGCCGTCCGCTGGTCTATATGCTCTATGGCGACAAGTATCTCAACTTTCATTTCTCCGATGAGGAGGAAGGGATGATGGAAGTCGCGCCCTGGACAGTGAGCCAGTCAACACTCGACCAAATCAATGCCAAGAGTAAAGAAAAGCTGGAATATGGCGACTTCTTCAAGTATTCAGAATTCAGCCGGAGTTTTTCCAGCGACGAGGAAATGCGCAACGAGTTCATCGACGGCAGCATGTGCAGCATCAAGGACAAGCTGCGCGCCCTCAATGGCGTGCCCGTCTATCAGCCCGAGCATGTGTATGTCGTGACCGACGCATTGACCTTCAGTGCCGCATTCCACTTCAGCTACTACCTGTGGCGCATGGGCGCCACGGTTGTGGGCGTGACCAGCAGTCAGGCTCCCAACACCTTCATGGGCGGACAGGCCTACTACACCCTGCCACGCACAGGACTGGTCGGCGAGATTGACCGTGGCACCCAGCAGTTCTTCCCCGATGACGACCCGCGCGCCAAAATGTTCACGCCCGACCTCGCGCCCACCTACGAGGACTTCAAGCGCTACAACTTTGACGACAACGCCATCCTCCTCTATCTGATGGACATCATCAACGGTAAGAGTAAGGGGAAATAACCGTAAAGAACTACGAATTACGCTAATGGCTATTAATAATTGCATCATTAGCGTAATTCGTAGTTTTTAATTCAGATTTTTCAGAAGATTCAGTTGTTTATTCTTTGGGTCGCAGGGTGACGACCCGTGGGCGGTCATCGGGATTGACGATGCGAGCCATGTAGTGACGGACGCGAACACCTTGGGTATCACTTGCCAGGCGCATGGCAGGCAGGAACACGGCCTTGCCGCTATCCATTACCAATCGAGCGGTCATGTTGCCGCGCCTGTCCTTGAACTCGGTGGTGAGTGTCAGTGCGACTTCGGGAAGGTCATTGTAGAGAAATTCATCCAGCACTGCCAACGACTGCTGATACAGAGCGCGGTTGTCGAGCAGGGGTTGCGTGTCGGCTGGAACTCCCTGACGCAGGCGCTGGTAATAGTCGCTCAAGTGCCAACCGTTGCGGGTGTAGATGTCACGATACTGACGCAGTTCACAAGCGGCCTCGGGAAACTTTTTCTCCTTGATGAGCAATTGGGCCAGGCCCAGGTGCAGTCTTCCCGTCTTGTTAACATCACGTTGCAGCAGCAAAGCCTTGCAGAGGGCGGCCTTGCGCTGGACGGGGTCAATCAAGAGGGCGGCGAGGTCGCTCCAGATGTAGGACTGGCCCGTGATGAGCGCCAGTTTCTTGTAGGCTCTGACAGCCTTGGACTTTTGGCCCAAGGCGGCATACAATCGGGCCAGGTAATACTTGTATAGCCCCTGGGAGGGATACTGCTTGATGGCTTTGACCAGCAACGGTTCAAAATCGGGATTGAATTCCTTTGTCCTGGCTTCATGCAATTCCTTAGCGTAGAGTCGGATGGCGTGCTCGGCAACCGAGATGAATGTCACGGTCCCGTCTCTACCCTCTTTCTTGTCTTGCTGCCAGTCCTCATCGGTGAGGTTGTTCATGCCCCACATTTCAAAGAACTTGCCGAACTTGAATTCTGCGTCACGCGCCTTGAGACGTGTCGCCATCAACAGGATGCGGGAATGCAACCGTGACGGGCGCTCATTGTCGAGCGCCAGATAGGCAGCCAATGCCTGTCGCATCTCTAACGAGGGCATCGTCGCTTGCTCATGACGCACATGATAGTAGATGATCCATGCAAAGGAATTGTGCAACCGATCGGGCAGATTGCCCTCCTTCCACACCGGATAAAGAGCCTCAAATGCCTCGCGCGCCCTGGTGTGGTCCTTGATGCCCGAGTCGGCAAGGTTTTTCAACCGCTGATATTCGTTCTTTTCCATCATCATTATGATCACTGAAAAAAGAGAGCACTTGTTTATCAGTGCCCTCTTGAGAAATGGATGTTATTTTACATTGATCTTTACGCTGGATTTCATGCCGGTGGCGGGGTCCTTGACGGTGAGGGTCATCACGCCTGGAGTTTTCCCTGCCTGACAGACTACTACCAGCTGGCCGTGGAAGAGGCTCATCTGGGGCTCAGTGAACGGCTCCAGCGAGGTGGCGTCACCGTTGCACGCAGCCTTGTAGGTTCCCGCTCCCGTGACGCTGAACTGCAATCGGTTGGCGGCGTCAGGGCACAGGGTGCCGTTCTTGTCAACGAGGCTCACGGTGACGTAAGCCAAGTCGTTACCGTCGGCCTTGATGGTCTTGCGCTCGGGTTCGAGCAACAACTTTTTAGGTTTGCCAGCGGTCTTGACCACCTGCTGACCAGCTTTGTTGCCCTGGGCGTCATAGACGACCACCTTGATTTCGCCGGGCTGATAGACGACATCACGCCAGCGCAGGCGGTAACGGTCCAGGCGAGTGGTATCGTTCTTGGTGATGCGTCCCTGGCTCTTGCCGTTGACAAAGAGCTCGGCACTGGGATAGTCGGTGTAGCAATATACCGGGGTCACCTTGCCCTCGCGACCGGGCCACGTCCAGTGGGGCAACAGGTGGATGGTGTGATCGGTCTTGTTCCAGTGGCTACGGTACAGGTAGTAGCGGTCCTTGGGCAGGCCTGCCAAGTCGCAGATGCCGAAGTAGCTGCTGCGCGAGGGCCAGTATTCGTCGTAGGGGGTCGGCTCGCCCAGGTAGTCATAGCCTGTCCACACAAACTCGCCCACCGTCCATTCGCGGTCTTCCTGCATCTTCCAGTCGTCATCGGGCAGATTGCTCCACCAGCAGTACTCCACATCATAGCCCGAGCACTGGCCGTCAGGCCATGCCTTATTGGTAGCCACGGTGTCGGGGAAGCAGTAGTGACCACGGGAGCTCACGGTCGATGCCGTCTCGCTGCCCAGGATGAAACCCTGGGGCAAGCGCTCGATCATCTCGTCATACTTGTGCAAACGGTAGTTGTAGCCTGGCACGTCGGCCATCTGGGCAAAGCCACACCAGATGGCGCCGTCGGCCTGGTCCATGCCACAGGTGACCATGCGCGAGGGATCATACTGGTGGCACAGGGCGATGAGGTCCTTGTAGCGGCGCACGCCCTCGGGCTTCCACTGCTCGGGGATCTCGTTGCCCACACTCCACATGATGATGCTGGGATGGTTGCGGTGGTTGAGCACCAGGTTGCGGACGTCCTGCTGCCACCACTCGTCCCAGTAGCGGCCGTAGCCGTTGCGCACCTTGGGCTCACGCCAGCCGTCAAAACTCTCGGCCATGACCATCATGCCCAGGCTGTCGCAGATTTCCATCTGCCAGGTGGAGGGCATGTTGTGGGCGGTGCGGATGGCATCGGCGCCCATGGCCTTCATCATCTCGATCTGGCGGATGAGGGCTGTCTTGTTGATAGCGGCGCCCAGCGGACCCAGGTCATGATGCAGGCACACGCCCTTGATCTTGCGGCGCTCGCCGTTGAGCTGGAATCCGCCCTCCTTGCTAAACGAGACGGTGCGGATGCCCACCTTGGTGCTCTGACGGTCCACCTCTATGCCCTTGTGGCGCAGTGTGGCCGTGACGGTGTAGAGATAAGGCTTCTCGGGCGACCACAACGAGGGCGCATACACGTCAAGACGCGTGGCAAAATGTCCCAAGCCGTCGGGACGGCTCTTGTGGCTGAGCACTTGTACTCCACGGGCATCGCTGAGTGAAAACTCCAGTTCAAGGTCATTATCGATGACGGTCTCAGCATCCAGTTGATGCTCGAACTGCAGAGTAGCCTTTTCGCCCTCAATCGATAGGGTGCGCACATACATGCCCCACGTGTCGAGCGACGCATCCTTCTCGCGCGTCATCACCAGTTTCACAGGGCGGTAGATGCCGCCACCGGGATACCAACGGTTACTCTCCTCCAGGTTCTCGAGATGCACCTCGAGTGCATTGGGCGTGCCGTCGTGGTGGATGTAGGGGGTTACATCGACGATAAAGGCGTTGTAACCATAGGCCCAGTGGCCCGCCAACTGGCCGTTGACATAGACGTGGGGGTCGGCCATGGCACCGTCAAACACGAGCTGAGCCCGCTCATAGTCATGAGGCACGGCAAACGTGGTCTTGTAGTATCCCTTGCCTATCCAGGGCAGGGCACCCGAGCGGCCAGACTTCTCGGTGGCAACGTCCTCGCCATTCTCCTTGATGGCGACGACCTGCAGGTCCCACTTCTTGTCAAAGGGGCCGCCGATGGCCCAGTCGTGAGGCACAGTGACTTCTTGCCACGTAGCCTTGTCGCGCGAGAATTGCCAACCCTCATTCAGGAAGGTCTCGCGATGGTTCTGTGCCAGCGCTGGGATTGCCAGCAGAACTGCCATGAGTAATAAATTGACTCTCATCTTGGTTATAAAATACTATTGTTGTTTCAGTTGTAGGTTAATTGAATCGATATAGCTCAACAACTCATCGCGGCCGCGGGCATCCTCGCTCGATGTCATGAAGACGGGGGGCAATTCCTCCCAGGTCTTGAGCAACTCGCGCTTGTAGTCGGCAACGGCAGCAGGTCCGGCGACCTTGCCGAGCTTGTCCATCTTGGTGAACACGATGGAGAACGGGACGCCATGCTCTCCCAGCCATTGCATGAACTCGAGGTCAATCTTCTGGGGCTTGAGGCGGCTGTCCACGAGGACAAACAGGTTGGTCATCTGTTCACGCCCGAGGACATAGCCCTGAATCATGCGCCACAGCTTGTCACGGTCCTCCTTGCTGCGCTTGGCAAAGCCGTAGCCTGGCAGATCGACGATATACCACTCGCCATTGATAAGGAAGTGGTTGATGAGCATGGTCTTGCCTGGCGTCGCACTGGTCTTGGCCAGCGCTTTTCTGCCAGTGAGCATGTTGATGAGCGATGACTTGCCCACGTTGCTGCGCCCGATGAAGGCATACTCGGGCAACTGGGTGGCGGGGCACTTGCGGTAATCACTGTTGCTGATCTGATATTCGGCGGACTTGATGATCATAATATTATTTGTTTTTTAAGTTGTTATAGCAAGTCTATAGTATCTATAGGGCCTCCAAGTAGAAGGACACGGGACGGAAACCGTCATTGCAGGAGATCATGGCTGAGTGAGGATTCCGCATCCACCCATCATAGAAGTTGCCCTCGCCACGGGCGAGAGCCTCGACAAATGGGCGCATCGACTCCCAGGCACTCCCGCACAGGCCAGGCGGACGAAGCCCACCCTCAGAGATGAAGGTCTGCCCCACCCTGATGTCACACGCGTGCTCCATCGGGTTCTCGAAGCGTTCCATGAGGTCACGATAGACCGTCTGCCGCACAGCCGTGATGCGCACGTGCCTCATGGAGGGATTGTCATTGATGTCGTTCATAGTGCAAAGGTAATCAAATTCCCGTAAAAAAACACGCATGTTGAGCAAAACAAAGCGCTGATACTCAAATAGAGGGTATATAAAAAAGAAGTAAACCCCAAAAGTTTGCAATCAAACTTTTGGGATTCACTTCATTTCGAGACACCCCACTCGGGGTGAGCATTGATGTCACTGTGGCATCAATGCTTGAGTCCTTAGGGTTGTATTACTTCTTGAGAACCTTCTTGGCACTGCCATCGCTCATCTTCACGATGTTCACGCCATTCTGCAAGTCGTTGTACTGACGACCCATCATGTCATAGTAGCCAACGGGAACAGCCTCGCCACTGGTGATAACCTCACCAATGCCACCAGGCTCACCCTGCATGAACTTATAGTCAATATAAGCACCGGGGAACTCAAAGCGAACAACAGCCTCGCGATAAGCTACGCCAGCGGGCAGGGGTTCAGCAGTAACCACAGCGTTAACCAGGCCAGTGAACTCCTCATTCTGCATCTTGTCGGTGAGCTCAATGTTCAGCCATTCGGGAACGTCCTCATCGTTGCAGGAAATGAACCAAGCGTCATCAGCACTGGGAGTCCATGACCAGAACTCGATGCTGCGGCAGGTGTGGTCACCGAACTTCTTCTCCATGACACCACCCTGGGCGGGGAACAGGTACTCACCATCCTCAGCATTGTAGTTGAAGGTCAGATAGGGGTTCTCGGTGCTCAAGAAGATGGTCAGACCAGTCTTCATCTCATTATCGTCACCACCGAAGAAACGATTGAGTCCAGCCCATACATAATGGTCAAGGTTACCATCCTCATCAGTGAGACCAAGTTTGAGGTAAGCAAGCTCACCATAACCCTCATCGACATACATGTCACTGCTGATCATAGCAGAGAAGTCCTTCAGATTAGCCATTTCGGGCTCGTTGTAACCATCAATAACCACGAGGATAGCGCAATCGATAGTCGGGGTGATGTCATACTGCAGACCGTCCTCCTCACCGTAGAGGGTGAAGAAAATCAGGTCACCAGTCTCGGTTGCGGTCTCGGGAGTCAGGGTAGCGCGACCCATAGCGATGAGTTCGCCGGGCTCCTCAGGCAGAGCAACCGAATTGGAATCGTTGTAAGCAGGAATTTCATCGAGCTTGTAAATCTTACAAGTCATCTCGACAGGAGCAGTAACCTCGAGGACAGCGCAGTCAACAACCACCTGGTTGAGCAGATAGGGAGCGGTCGGCTTCTCAAAGACCTGAGCGATACCGTCAATACGGCTACCACCGTTGGTGCCACCGTTCTTACCGAACCAGTAGCCTGAACCTTCTTCACCTCTGGGGTCATAGGGCTTAGCACCACTGTAGTAGGACATGGGATAGCGCTGGTCACCATTGCGGCCACCGTAGCAGAAAGACTTACTGGACTTGAGGATGTCACGGTCCCAAACCTCCATCGTGTTGGGAACACCCATGATGGTAGCGCAGTGCTCAGCGTTGATAATGGGCTTGTCTGCAGTGCCGCCCATCTCAAAGCCACGAATGTTCCAGAAGTAGAACTTACCACTGGGCTCAGTCACATAGAAGAAGGGAACTGAGTCGGTTTCATATTCGTATTGCATGGTCAGATCCATTCCAGGAACGGTTTCCCAGACCTGCTGAGAGTTTCCTGCTTCATCGGTTGTATAGTACTGAACATCCCACTCATAGGTAGCATCAGCACTCTGACCCTCAGCATAACCATTAAAGGTATAGTCAACATAGGGCTTAACAGAGATAAAAGGAGCATAATACAGACCAGCGTATGCACCATCCTGTACTACAAGACTTGCGGGGAATGCACCAGCAGGACGACGATACCAAACGTCAACGGCACCAGCCTTCTTGGGAGCCTTAACAACGGGAGAGCCCGGAGTGCGCATCTGCGCCTCCTTCAGCAGGGGCTGGGGTTTGAACAACTGTGTCTGAGGACAAGCGGGAACCTTGTGGGTCTCAGACTTCGTGAGTTGTGCATTTGCAGACGTCACCATGAGTGCGGCTGCTGCTAAAAGTAAAACCTTTTTCATAAAAAATCAATTAATTAAGTTATATAAATAAAAAAATGTATTTATCCATTGTTTAGTATTAAAAAACCGGGGTATCATTACCAATTGGGGGCAGACACCCCGGTTCCATATCATGAAACGGATGATTACAACCAGCACTGGAAGTAATTAGCACCGTTGCTGCTGTCGGTAACCTTCATATCTACTGGAGCAAGCAGCGAGCTGGTCGTCAACGTATAAGTCACACCATTCATTGCGGCGATAAACGAGTTGAACGCCGGACACTTCTCGGCGTAAACAACACTCACGTCATTACCCTCACCGGTGAAGTTAAACTTAATCTGGTTCTCACCAACAAGTTCAGCATTGAAGTAGAAAGAGGCATGCAAAGTTTTCTTCTGATACACGCAGCTGAAGTCGAGCAAGTAGCAACCCAGGTCGGTATTATAAGAAATATCAATCGCTGAGAGCTTGCGCTTGCCATAATTATTCAAATCGGTCCTTAACAGTTCGAGCTGATCAGCAAGAACGCCACCCATCTGAGTCAAATCGAACTTCCACTTGAAGGTCGGGGTGGTGAATACCATGTTCAGGTCATCGGCTGTAATGGTAGTCTCGTTGTCATCACGGCACAGCAACGAACCGTCGGCCTGACGGATAAAGTTCTGTACAGTGTAGCCATCAACAGTGAGGGGGTTCATGAACGACAGACCGTCATGAGTGATAATCACGTTGTGGTTAACAGAGGTCGAAATCTCATCGTCGCCCTCGCGGAACATCTTCAAGATGCTGGTTGCACCATTCTTGATGATCCAGCGGGTGCCATTAGGCAGGTTCATATAGACCTGAGGAATCTTGGCATTGAAGAAGGAATCGGCCATAGCGACAACCTCGTCCATGTAAACATGGTCGTCGATGCCTGCATCGAGACGGGTCATGATCATGTCGATACCATATTTCTTACCAGTAATGTAGAGCGTGTCACCCGAGTACTTCATCAGGTCAAACTCATAGTCACCCTCGTGGCCGTAACCGGTCTCGTCGGTGTCCTCATCACTCATGCTGGGGATATCCTCGGGGTCAGCAAACACGTGGAAATACTTGTTGAAGCTGTTGAAGGAGAGCACGGGGCCGTTGTCGGTAATCACATCCCAGAGCGAGGTCTGGCTGCCGTAGGTGGGAACGTCCAGGGACTCGCCCTCAACCTTGCCAATCCAGATATTCTTACCCGAAATGGTCACCGAGCCGTCGGTGCGGAACGTCATCACATAGACGTAGCCGGGCTCATTGCTATTGGAATAATACTGCATCTGCCACTTGCCACCCTTGTCGGTAAGGATATTGATAAAGTTATCCTTAGCATTCTCGAGACGCGTAACAGCATCATCGTCAAAGATCTCATCGGTCTCGTTTTTACAAGACATCATCGTCATCGACGTGAGCGCAACGAGCGACAATAAAAAGATATTAAAATACTTTTTCATTTTCTTTATCATGATTAAAATGGGTGAAACTCATTACTGAATCTCAGTAACCAACTTACGCAACTCGTTAATGTTGTAGGTGGCCTGACGGGTCTGCACCTCGTTACGGAGCTCATCCAGGTCAACATTCCAAGAGGTCTTGAGCCACTCACGTGCAATGTCCACCTTGTGGAGGATAGCTTCACGGCCATCGATGCCGTCCTTGTCCTCTACATCATAGACCACGATGCGGTTACCATCCGGGTCGGTGTTGTTGCGCCAGTACTTGTGAATTGTACCATCTTCGTCCACCTCGGTCCAGACATTGAACTCGTAAACGTAAACGGGATCCTTGGTAGCATCGTTGTTGGGATAATAATAGTAGCAGAAGAACTCGCTGGTCACGTCGTCCTCGTTACCAGAGGTCCAGCCACGGCTGGCCAGATCGAGGATGCGATTCCACTGATCATCGGTCTGGACGATGTAGTTGGCAATGGTCTCGGCGAAGTCCTCACGGAACTCACTCGAAGCGTAGGTGGTCACGAAGCCTAACGAAGCCACCTGACCCTCGCTGCGATCCTGCCAGTTGTTGCTGTCGTAGTGACCAATCGAAATGGTGTTGAACTCATTGGGATAGGTCTTGGTCTGGTGCAGGATGTGAGCAAACTCGTGGTGCATGGTCTTGAAGTAGTACTCATTCATCATGTAGAAGTCACTGATGCGCATGGCATTGACCTTGAACAATGAGATCTTGATACCACCCTCGGCAAGACCGACGATCTCGGTACCAGAGGTCGGGTTGTAGGCAGGCGAGCCAATCAACAGGATGATGCGGGGACCATAGGTCTTGAGGAAGTCGGGACCAGCCACCTTGTCATAAACGTCGAACCACAAGTGCTTGCACAGAACTGCCAGGTCGATGGAGTTCTCATAGGTAGCGGGCACCAGGTTGTAGTTCATGTTGGTGCTGACGTCCGGCATCTTGTAGAGGAACGTCAAGTTATACTTTTCGAGATAGTTTTCCTTGAGGAACTTATCAAGCTTGTAGGTGTAGGAAGTGGGATCAAGCGACTCATCGACATCGGGGAAAATCGTATCGCCCAGCTTGTCTTCACTACATGAGGAAAGCGACATGGCGCTAACCGCTACAAGCAGCAATGCTGAAATATAAAATTTAATCTTTTTCATGATTGTTTAGGATGAGCTTTAATCAGAAATACGAACATTCTCGCTGGAGCCAATAACAGGTGCATTGACAACAGTGTTAGTCGAACGGGGGTTGGGTTCGAGACCTGCACCGATTACCTCACTCGGAATCTGGATAGCATAGCGGGGATCCAGAACCTTGAGAGTGTAGACATCACTGATGCCCATCTTGTGCTGGATGCTGAAACCGAAACGCTTGATATCAAACCAACGGTTACCCATGTGAACGGTCTGGATGCGACGGAAGTGCTGGATGCACTGCAGGTAAGGCTCGATCTCGTTGGTCAGATGATACTTGTCGCTGGGACAAACCTCATCGATGTTGAACTTCATCACGATGCCGTAACCGGGATCGGCGCGATCAGGATCATCATAGTAGCTGTAGAAGCTCAAGATCTGCTCCTTGGTCAGGTCAACCATGTTGTAGTCGCGTGACTCATCATAGGAGAGGTGCTCGCTGTTCCAGATGAAGAGGTCATCAAAGCAAGCATCGATATTGCCCAGGAAGAGGTTAGCCTCGGCACGCATCAGCAGGGTCTCCTCGCTGGTGAACTCAGGACGAATCTCGTGGCAATAGCCGATACCCGAAATCTTGTCGGTGTACTCAAACTGCTCGAAGCAAGTACCAGCGAAGTAAGAACCATACTCCTGACCACCGGCACTACCGCAGACACCATTGAAGCAAGGCATCATCGCAAATTTCTCCTTGGTCTTGGAGTTCTGGTACTGGCAACGTGACCAGGACGGACCAGGACCCTGAACAGTACCGCGCTTGGCTTCACGGTTACAGGTGAAGCGATAACCCAGGAAGCGACGCCACCAGGTGCTGTAGTTGGTGAACAGCTGGAAGTTGCTGGGACGATCAACGCTGGTGAAGTAGCGGCCGATGTCGCTGATGTAGTAGAAGTCATCCTGCCACCAACCATCGTTCAACATGGTCTTGGGGTCATTACCCTTGAAGGCCTTGGTAGCATAGTCCACCACCTTCTCGTAGTCACGCTTGATCAGATAGAAGCGTGCAGCGAACGAGTTGGACGAAGCCACATTGAAGTGGTACTTGGGTGACTGGTAATATTCATCGGTGATGAGAGCAAGACCCTTCTGGAGGTCAGCCTCGATCATGTCGTAGGTCTGCTTGAGGGTACCACGATCGTACTTGGGATCGAGGGTGGTCTCGGGCTCCGTCGAATAGGGGATGCCGGGGAGCGTAGCACTGATGGCATCACCACGCCAGGGCATACAGAAGATCTGGGCCAGGATGAAGTGGTGATAAGCACGGATCATGTAAGCCTCGCCCATGATGGCGTTGAGGCGATCCTTCTGAGCAGCAGTCATGGGCTCATCCTCGATCATACCTGTTGACTCAAAGAGAAGGCCCTTCTCGATAACGGCATTGGCAACAGCGATGGCGCCATAGCAAGAGTTCCATACACCCGAGGGTGAATCGCTGTCGGTAATATTGAGGTCAACGTCCTCCCAAGCATAAACCTGCTCGTCGAACTGATCGTAGTAGGACAGGTGATAACGCACACCCTCGGAACCCTTCATGGAACTGGGGGAGTTATTGTCAATCACGTTGTCGCTCGAGAGTTCACCCACGAGGGCGTAATTGGAATCCATGTAACCAGTGACAAGCAGCTGCTGAAGCTGGTCCAGGTTCACCAGATAGACGCGGGTATCGGGCACCTTGTCCAGGAAGTCCTTACAAGAGCTCAAACCAACGAGTGCCACTGCAATGAATAATATTTTATATCTTAATTTCATAGTCGTGTATATTATTATATATAATGTGGAACTTCAAGGATTACATGCCCAGACGGACAGTCAAGGTGAACTGCTTGGGGTTGGGCGATGCAACACCACCACTGTTGAAGAACTCGGGATCCTGACCATTGAGCTTCTTGTCGGCATAGAGCAGACAGATGTTGGTGGCGGCGAGCTTGATGGAAGCAGTGTTGAGACGCAAGTGAGAAATCACAGAGCGGGGAACATCGTAGGTAAGAGAAACCTCTTTCAGACGGATGAAGCCACCGTTGGCCACACGTGCAGTACTGTAGTTGTAAGCATTGTAAGCCATGCTCAGCTCATTGTTGGAGTAAACCTGACGACGTGAAGCGATAGCGGGCATTACACCATCAATCAGCTCATCACCGGGGAGTACCCAACGGTTCTTGAAGTCCTTGGTAAAGGAGGTCAGGTCGCTATAGCTTGCAGAGAAGACAGGATCCAGACGCAGCTTGTTACCGAAGGCATAGGTCATGAAGACATTCAGGTGGAAGCCCTTGAAGTCGAAGTTGTTGCCGAAACCGCCAGTGAAGGTGGGATCAACGGGACCCTCATACTTGAGGAAGCCCAACTTCTCATACTCCTGGAAGTTCACACCGACGTTAGAAATCTGACCGTTCTCGTCAGTTACCAGGGGCAGACCGTGGTCGTCAAGACCCTCGAAGGGGATCGAGAAGATGGCACGGTGGGGATAACCCTGCAAGGGGAAACCGCTACCACGAACGAGGTCGATGACACGTGAACGAGATTGCAGCTTGCTGATCTCGGTTACAGCATAAGAGAATGTCAAGTCGGTATTCCAACCGAAGCCGCCGGGAGTGCGGGGCTCGATGTTGCGCGACGAGATGGTGAACTCAACACCATGGGACTTCATCTCGGCCACGTTACCATACTTGGTAGTCATACCACCGATACCCTGGGTACGGATCAGACCAATCAGGTCGAAGTTGTTACGGAAGTACCAGTCAAACACAAGGTTGATGCGGTTGTAGAGGAAACCAAGGTCAACACCGAGGTCGAACTCGTGCTTCTTCTCATAGGTCAACTCACTGTTACCCAGACCTGCCAGGTAGAGACCCATCTCCATAGCATCAACTTCCTGACGCCAGGGGCGAGTGGGATAATAGAGAGCCTCGGCGTTGGCGTAGCCCGAAGGACCACTCTCACCAGTCAGCGAGTAGCTCAGACGCAGCTTAGCATAGGTCAGGGCCTTCTTGCTCAAGGCCATGTTCTGGAAGAACGGCTCATCATAGATGTTCCATGCTGCCGAGATGTTCCAGGTGGGAAGCCAGCGGCTCTGGTCGGTCTGACCCATCAGGTTAGAACCCTCATAACGGATAGTTCCATTGAGCACATAGCGGCCCAGGAGCGCGTAGTTGGCGTTAGCGAAGTAAGCCATGTTGCGACGATGGGTGTTACCCAGGCTGTAGTAGCTACCATTCTCTTCCTGCATCTGCTTGAAGAGCTTGGAGTTCAATGAAGGCAGGTTACCGTTGTCATAAACAACACCCCATGCCTCGAAGTTCTGGTAGAAGCGGTCAACGCGGCTGGCCTCCATACCTGCATAGAGGTTGAGGAGGTGCTTGCCATTGTTGAAGTCCTTCATGTACTGACCAGTGACACGGAAGTCAAAGGTCTTGAGGCTGTTCTTGGAGAAGAACAACATACCACCCTCCTCCATGACACTCTCGGGAAGTGCGTTGGGCACGTCGATGTCGGTGTAGAGGTAGGAGTTGGACGAACGGATGATGGCGTTCTCGGGAATGATACCAGCACGATAAGCATTGGCCTGGTTACTGGTTTCGAGAACGTAGTGGTTCTGCTCGGAGTTCACCGAACGCATCGAACCCAGGATGTTGAACTCAAGGCTCTGGTCCTGCTTGAGGATGGGCTTGATGTTCAACTCGCCCTGGAACTTGAGGTCGGTAACATCTACATTAATAAAGTTGGACTCCAACTCGTCAAAGATGTTGAAGTTGGTGTAGTTGCGGACATAACGCCTGTTGGGATCAAGGGTACGGGCAGTGTTCAAGGCGAAGCTGTAGGGGTTGATATCGAAGTCACGCCTTACTTCACCGTAAACGACGTCCACATTCTGGCTCAGGGTACCGGGAGCCTTCTGGTCACGGTAGCTGTTGCTGTTCAGAATCTTGATCTTGATTTTGTCAGTAATGTTATAGATAGCGTTGGCATTGAAGGTGTAGCGCTCAACGCGGCTGCTCTTGTACCATCCCGGGTCGGTCATTACCGATGCCGAAGTATAGAACGAGCCCTTGTCGGTACCACCAGAGATGCTGACGGCATGGTTCTGCATCACGTTGTTGTTAAACAACAGGTCGAACCAGTTGGTGTTACGCATCTCGGCCTCACGCAGATACTGGTTGCGAGCATTCTGGGTGTTAGGCAGGCCATAGGTACCAGTTTCGGGATCATAAGAGTCCATCAGGGTGTACATCTGGCCATAGATACCCGAGGTAGTGCTGTTGACCAGGTTAGCATACTCGAGCCAACCCTTCTGCTCCATCTCGCGGAGGATACTCATCTGCTCCTGAGAGTTGCAGATATTGAAGTCGCGGTAGTTGGGCTTCAAGCGATAGGTGAACTCACCTGTGTAGTTAATCGAGGTAGAGCCCTTGCGACCAGTCTTGGTAGTGATAACGATCACACCTGCGTTGGCCTTGGCACCGTAGATTGAGGTTGCTGAACCATCCTTCAGGATCTGGAAGCTCTCGATATCGTCGGCATTAAGACCAGCGACAGCCGAGGCAATCAGCGTGGTAGCATCACCAGACGAGAGGTCATCGGCGCTGATGTCCACGTTGTCCTCCAGGATCACACCGTCCACAACCCACAGGGGCTTGGAGCTACCGTAGATCGAGGTAGCACCACGCACGCGGATCTTGGGAGCGGTACCGAAGGTACCTGACACGTTCTGCACCTGCACACCCGACACGCGGCCTTCCAGACCACGGCTGACGTCAGCGACACCCGAGAGTTTGGTCTTCTCGGCATCGACGCTCTGGGTAGCACCGGTAAAGAGTCGTTTGTCCACCTTCTGATAACCGGTAACAACGACCTCGTTAAGCATCTCACCTTTAGGTTTCAGAGTGATGGTCATGCCGGCCTTGGCAGCAACAATCGCATCTTCATAACCTACGTAAGTGACTTTAATCTTAGTGCCCACTGGCACATTTAAGGTAAAATGACCGTCAAAATCGGTCGCCACGCCGTTCTTGGGATTGCTCTGCTGAACAACCGACGCACCGATGACAGGTTCGTTGTTCTCGTCAAAGACCGTACCACTCACCTGGGCCGAAACACCAAGCGTGGCAAGTGCCATGACAAGAAACAAGAGTAAATGTTTAAGACTCATAAATTTAAGTTTAATTAATTAATTATTAATGTTTTATAAGTTTACATTCTATTACCTATCCTTTTTCCACATGTACGGCTTCAAAACTTCACTAACACATGCCCTGAATCAGATGAATCCAGGCAATCTTCAAGTTTCCATTCACTACGACAGATGGATAGACCAACTTCGCATCAGTTTCTTAACTCCACATCTTTATAAAGATAGGCTTGCAAAATTAGTGTTTTTTTTTAGAATAATGTAAATATGTGATAAACTTTTTTAGCTTTTTTTCTCTTTTTGCTAAAAAAACACGGTAAATAATTACAAATCAGCAAATTACAATAACACACCCTTTTTAGCCTACTGTTTTTCAGTAAATTAGACGCAGTTTTCGATAGGGAAAAGCCGTTTTTAACAGTCATCGGGAGCCGACAAGCAGTAATTCCCGTGGCAACAACCTCATGAGAGTTTTGCCATAATCAGGCACATTTTTGCTTACCAGCATCGATATTCGGGAGAAATGAAGTAACTTTGCACAGCCGCAATCAAGGCAGAGCATCATTATGGAAATCGTATATGACGACAACCACATCATCATTGTCAACAAGAGCGCTGGCGAGCTTGTCCAGGGCGACCGCACCGGTGACCCCACTCTTATTGACTCGGTGAAGGCGTGGATCAAGGAAAAATACAACAAACCCGGCAATGTGTTCCTGGGCGTGACCCATCGCATTGACAGACCCACCTGCGGGCTGGTGGTCATGGCCAAGACCAGCAAGGGATTGTCGAGGATGAACGAGCTGTTCCGCAAAGGCGAGGTCCACAAGACCTACTGGGCCGTGGTCGGGAAGCAGCCACCCGAGCCAGAGGCCACACTGACCCATTACCTGAAAAGCGTGGAACAAGGCAACAAGACCCGCGTGAGCATCGTGCCACGCGAGGGGCACCAGCGCTCGGTGCTTCACTACCGTGTCATCGCCGCCAGCCAGAGGTACTGGCTGCTCGAAGTTGACCTGATTACAGGGCGCAAACATCAGATACGTGCCCAGTTATCCGCTATCGGGTGCCCCATCAAGGGCGACCTGAAGTATGGCGCCCCCCGCAGCAACCCCGACGGAGGAATCTCGCTACAGGCCCACCGCATCCGCTTCACCCACCCCGTTAGCGGCAACGAAATCGACATCACCGCCCCATTGCCCGAGGAATTCAAGCGCCTGGGCTTCGACAACATTACCGACGAGTGACGCCTGTCGGTTTTTGTTTTTATAAAGAATTATGGCTACCTTTGCAGCAGCAAACGTGAAGAATCATGTTAAATCATCATATAAAACAAAACAATCACTAAAACGAATTTTATGGCAAACAATCCTGAATTCCGCTATGCGCCCATGTTCCAACTGGGCAAAGACGACACTGAATACTACAAGCTCACCAGCGACTATGTGTCAGTAGGCGAGTTTGAGGGTAAACCCATCCTGAAAATCGAGCCCGAGGCATTGACCATGCTTGCCCAACAGGCCTTCCGCGACGTGAACTTCTTGCTGCGCCGTTCCCACAACGAGCAGGTAGCCAAGATCTTGCGCGACCCCGAGGCCAGTGACAACGACAAGTATGTGGCACTCACCTTCCTGCGCAATGCCGAGGTTGCCGCCAAGGGGCAATTGCCCTTGTGCCAGGACACCGGCACCGCCATCATCCACGGCGAGAAAGGTCAGCAGGTGTGGACCGGATTCTGTGACGAGGAAGCCCTGGCACGTGGCGTGTATAACACCTACACCCAGGAGAACCTGCGCTACTCACAGAATGCCCCGCTGAGCATGTATGAGGAAGTGAACACCCGCTGCAACCTGCCTGCACAGATTGATCTGGAGTGCACCGAGGGCATGGAGTACCGCTTCCTGTGCGTCACCAAGGGTGGTGGCAGCGCCAACAAGACCTACTTGTACCAGATGACCAAAGCCGTGCTCAACCCCGGCACACTGGTTCCCTTCCTGGTTGAAAAGATGCGAACCCTGGGCACCGCAGCTTGCCCGCCTTACCACATCGCATTCGTCATTGGTGGCACCAGCGCCGAGAAGAACCTGCTCACCGTCAAGCTGGCATCGACCCACTACTATGACAACCTGCCCACCACCGGTGACGAGACCGGCCGCGCATTCCGCGACATCGAGCTGGAGAAACAGGTACTCGAAGAGGCCCACAAGATCGGCCTGGGCGCCCAGTTCGGAGGCAAGTATATGGCCCACGACGTGCGCATTGTACGCCTGCCCCGCCATGGCGCATCATGCCCAATCGGCTTGGGCGTGAGCTGTAGTGCCGACCGCAATATAAAGGCCAAAATCAACAAGGATGGTGTTTGGATCGAGAAGCTCGATGACAAGCCCACTGAACTGATTCCCGAGGAGTTGCGCCAAGCTGGCGAGGGCGACGGCATCAAGATCGACCTGGACCGCCCCATGAGCGAGACGTTGGCCATCCTCGACAAGTATCCCGTATCGACCCGCGTTTCGTTGAGTGGCACGATCATCGTTGGCCGCGACATCGCCCACGCCAAGTGGAAAGAGCGTTATGATCGAGGCGAGGGAATCCCCCAGTACATCAAGGACCATCCCGTGCTATATGCAGGCCCTGCCAAGACGCCCAAGGGTATGCCTTGCGGCTCGATGGGCCCGACGACCGCTAACCGCATGGACCCCTATGTTGACCTGTTCCAGAGCCTGGGTGGCAGCATGGTAATGATTGCCAAGGGCAACCGCAGCCAGGAGGTGACTGACGCCTGCAAGAAGCACGGTGGCTTCTACCTGGGCAGCATCGGCGGTCCCGCCGCCATCCTGTCGCAGGAGAGTATCAAGAGCATCGAGTGCGTTGAGTATCCCGAACTCGGCATGGAGGCTGTCTGGAAAATCCGCGTCGTGGACTTCCCCGCCTTTATCCTCGTGGACAACAAGGGCAACGATTTCTTCAAGAAAATCGGCCTGTAAAGAAGACCACACCGCTCATTTTCGGTGATTCGTAACAGGTGCCGCGTGACCGATTCAAGTCGAGTCACGCGGCATTTCTTTGGCCAAACCTATCCACAAACCTATTGTTTTTGGTAAAAATATGTTAAATAACACACTTTTCAGCACCGAAACACTTGACACGTCAAAAAAAAGCATTACCTTTGCACTCGCAAATTGCGGGATGGAGCAGTGGCAGCTCGTTGGGCTCATAACCCAAAGGTCGTCAGTTCGAGTCTGGCTCCCGCTACTCAGTAAGAGGTCAAGCACGAGTGTTTGACCTCTTTTTTTGCATCCATTTATGACGAAAAACGGCCATAGGGTTGCACATGAACAGAAAATTGCGTAAATTTGCTTGATTAAAGTCCAACCTAAAAAACCATCAGGCTATGAAACAGATTGCGGTACTCTTTGAAGGCGACATCAACCGACGATTAGGGGTGTTTAATGCGGTCATCAACCGCGTGAAACACTTGCAACAAGTCGCTGATTACAAGATTGATGTGTATATGTTCCAAGTCTATGACGGCTGGCTGATGAGACGCATCCGCCACAGCAAGAAGATCAGTGCGCGTCCCGACGAAATCACCGCCGACGGCGTGAGAATCCACATCACCTGGTTCCGCCGCCGCTGGACCGACGCCCTGATGCACCGCCTGTTCCACAAGCCACCGCACGCGCTGCTCAAGCGCCTCAAACGACTGGGATGGGAGATGCGTGGACACGACTTGGTGAGCGCCCATGACCGCATCGTGGGGCATGCAGCCGTGTTTGCGGGCAAAAAATTGCACATCCCCAGCTTCATCACCTGGCACGGAGCGAGCATCTACACCGACCCACCCCGTGACCCGATGATTAAAGAAATGACTATCAAGTTGTTGCACAGCGCCACATGCAACTTCTTTGTCAGCCAGGGTCTGCTGGACAAAGCCCATGCCGAACTGACCGACGGCTTCCCTGCCGAGATCCTGCTCAATGGCGCCAGCGAGCAGTTCAGGATATATGACAACAGCACCCGCACAAAGCTGCGCGATAAGTATCGAGTGAATGACGGGAAAAAAGTCGTTGCCTTCGTGGGACGTTTTGAACCCGTCAAGAACGTGCTCATGCTCCCTGATATCTATAAAGAGATTGAGAAGAAGTACGGCAAGCAACTGACATTCTGGGCAATAGGAGACGGTGTTCAACTTAACGAAACTCGTCAATTGATGGTTGAAAAGGGAGTGACTTGCCACTTTACAGGCAAGGTGCCGCCTGAGGAGATTCCCGACCTGCTCAACTGTGTGGACCTGCTCGTGCTGCCCAGCAGCCTGGAGGGTTTGCCACTGGTTGTCATCGAAGCCCTGTCATGTGGAGCCCATGTTGTAGCGACCAATGTCATTGGTACCGCCGAGGCCGTTGGCCGTGAAAACGCCATCGACTTGGGTGAAAATTTTGTGGACCGGTTTACCGACCGTGCCGTGCAGTTATTGCAAGGCGACATCGAGCAAAAATTGCCACCCGAGGTGAGCTGGAACGCTACGGCCATTAAGGAAAACAGCATTTATCACAAATACATTTAATACAATCTGTAAAATCAATTCATTTAATAGTTTAGCTACATAAATTTAAAGCAATAATTTAATGTATAACAAATTATCATCAATTTAGTGATATTTTGCGTTATTGAATAATCAATCACTTGATTACCACTTAAAATAAATTGTAATTTTAAAGTAAAAATTTAATAATATAGAAAATATGCCCAGATTTGCCGAAACATTGCTTCCACTTGCCATTCCCGGCACCTATACTTATCGTGTTCCCGAGGGGATGCGGTTGTCGATTGGTATGCGTGTTTTGGTACCTTTCGGGCGCAAGAAAATCTTCACAGCCATCATCACCTCACTGCATGACAAGGAGCCCAAGGGGTATGACGTGAAAGAGATATTAGGCACGCTGGACGACAAGCCCATCGTCCGCCACCCGCAACTGGAATTCTGGCAATGGATCGCCGATTACTACCTGTGCTCAATGGGTGAGGTCTATAAAGCAGCGATACCATCGGGACTCAAAGTCGAGAGCGAGACGACAATCAGCGTGAATCCCGACTTTGAAGAAAGCCAGCCCGGTCAGTTGACCGACCGTGAGCGCGTCATTCTGGACTTCACAGCCCAGCGTGGACGCGTTCAGATTGCCGAAATTGCCAAGGCTACAGGTTTTAAAACCGTAGAACGAAATGTCAGCCACTTGTTAGACCTGGATGCACTGCATGTGAGTGAGCGTGTCGTGGATAACTATCGCCCTAAAACAGAGGCATGTGTGCGCCTGACCGTGACCCGAGAAGACGAGGAAAAACTGCATCAATTCTTTGACCAGCTAAAGAGGGCGCCTAAGCAAGAATCCCTGCTACTGGCCTACTTGGATATGTCACGATGGCTCCAGAATGGTGAAATAAAAGAGGTGAGCAAAGAAAACCTGCTCAAGCGTGCCGGCGTGAGCAGCGCCGTGCTCCATGAAGCAGTGAAACGAGGGTTGTTTGAAATCTACAAGAAGGAAATCAACCGCTTTGCCGACCTGGGCAGCGTTCTCGAGGAGCCGCCCACACTGAGCGCCGAGCAACAGCGCGCCTATAATGAAATACACCAGTCGATGCGCCAGCACGCCATCACCTTGTTACACGGTGTGACCAGCAGCGGCAAGACGTCGGTCTATATGCACCTCATTGCCGACGCCCTGCGGCTGGGCAAGCAAGTGCTTTATCTCGTCCCCGAGATTGCATTGACAACACAACTGACACGACGATTGAGACGGGTATTCGGTGACAAGTTGCTGATTTACCATTCTAAGTTCAGTGACAACGAGCGTGTTGACATCTGGAAACGGCTTCTGAGCAGCAACGAGCCGTGCGTTGTCATCGGCGTGCGTTCATCGGTATTTCTCCCCTACGCCAACCTGGGCCTGGTCATCGTCGATGAGGAACATGATAGCAGCTACAAACAGCAAGATCCATCTCCTCGTTATAACGGACGTAACGCAGCTCTCGTCCTGGCTCAGATGCACGGTGCAAAGACTGTTCTGGGATCGGCTACTCCTGCCATCGAGGTCTATCACCTGGCCCTTGAGGGCAAATACGGCCTGGTCAAGTTAATGACCCGATATGGCGACATCAAGATGCCCGCGGTCAAGGTCATCGACACCATCGACGCCCGCAAGCGCCGCGAGATGAATGGGCTATTCAGCAACGAACTCCTTACCGACTGCCGCAAGGCGTTGAAAGACAATGAACAGGTTATCCTGTTCCAGAATCGCCGCGGCTACTCGCCCATGGTGCGCTGCAAGGAATGTGGCTGGGTTCCCAAGTGCGAGAACTGCGACGTGTCGCTCACCTATCACAAGCACAACCACAGCCTGGTGTGCCACTACTGCGGCTACACCATTCCGCTGCCCGACCTGTGCCCCGCCTGTCAGTTGCCCGGCATAGAGATCGTGGGCTATGGCACCGAGCGCATCGAGGACGATATCGACGCCGTCTTCCCCGGCGAGAAGATTTCCCGCATGGACCTGGACACCACACGCAGCAAGAATAGCTATGACCGCATCATTGACGAGTTCTCGCAGCACCGCACCAACATCCTGGTGGGCACCCAGATGGTGACCAAGGGACTGGACTTTGACGCGGTGAGCATCGTGGGCATCCTCAATGCCGACACGATGATCAATTTCCCTGACTTCCGCAGCCATGAGCGCGCCTTCGACATGCTGGAACAGGTGTCGGGTCGAGCAGGCCGAGCCCACAAGCAGGGCAAAGTCATCATCCAGACCAGCAACCCCGATCACGACGTCATCAAGTTTGTCCAAGCCCATGATTATGAGGGGTTCTATCAGCACGAACTGGCCGACAGGCAGAAATTTGGCTACCCCCCGTTCACCAAGGTCATCAACATCTACCTCAAGCACCGTGACGATGCTACCGTGGGCGAGCTTGCAGTACGTTACGTCGGGCTGCTGCACCATGTGTTCGGCAACCGTGTGTTGGGACCGATGGCGCCATTTGTAGCCCGTGTTCAAAACATGTACATCCGCCAGATCACCCTCAAGATGGAGACTGCCGCCTCGATGAGCAAGGTCAAAAAAATCCTGCGCGACCTCTACGAGCAGATGATTGCCGCCGATGCCCGCATGAAGACGCTGAAACTCTACTACGACGTCGATCCCGTGTGATGTGACATTTTTATAACGCACTCCAATCAAAATTAAGACGAAGAACAACGGAGAAGAGGAGGAAAGATTGATTGATGACGCAATGGGCAATGCTGAATTAAAGAGCGCAAGCTGAAAAATTGGTACGGTTACTCTAAAAGTTGATGTCATGAGGGGGCTTATTGAGATTTTTTGAGTAATTTTGTGGCTTGATTTTGGACAATAACAACGATAACGACAGATAACTACATCATTATGAAACTGATAGACGGAAAAGCAACCGCTGCGGCCATCAAGGAAGAGATCAAGGCCGAGGTGGATCAGATGATAGCCGCGGGCATGAAGCGCCCGCATCTGGCTGCTGTGCTCGTGGGACACGACGGCGGGTCAGAGGCATACGTGAAGAATAAAGTCATTGCTTGTGAGAAGTGTGGCTTCAAGTCCTCGCTCATCCGCATGGAAGAGGACACGACCGAGGAGCAACTTCTGGACTGCATTAAGAAGTTGAATGAAGACAACGACGTTGACGGCTTTATCGTGCAACTGCCGCTGCCCAAGCACATTAACGAGCAGCACGTCATCAACGCCATCGACTACCGCAAGGACGTTGACGGCATCCACCCGATGAATGCTGGTCGCATGACGTTGGGTCTGCCCAGTTTCATCTCGGCAACTCCGCTGGGTATCATCACCCTGCTGCAGCGCTACAATATCCCGACGTCGGGCAAGAAGTGCGTGGTGCTGGGCCGCAGTAACATCGTGGGCAAGCCCATGGCTCAGCTCATGCTGCAAAAGGAGCATGGCGATGCCACGGTAACCATCTGTCACAGCCATTCTAAGACGTTGAAGGAAGAATGCCGCCAGGCCGACATCATCATCGCCGCCATCGGCCGTCCCAACTTTGTCACCGCTGACATGGTGAAAGAAGGTGCCGTTGTCATTGATGTGGGCACCACCCGTGTGGAGGACCCCAACAGCAAGACCGGCTATCGCCTGAACGGCGACGTGAAGTTTGACGAGGTAGCGCCCAAGTGCTCCTACATCACCCCAGTCCCCGGCGGCGTCGGCCCCATGACCATCTGCTCATTGATGAAGAATACCCTCGCAGCAGCACAAAAAAGCTTTTTTTGAGCAAAAAGCTTTTAAAAAATAGGTAAATGATATCGCAGTTGACACTGTAATGTTTCTTAATGCTAATTTCGCTAATTAAGCTAATTACACGAAGTTAATAATATAATAAAACATTTGGCTTCACCGGACTAAAGGTTCGCGTTTGTCCCAGGGTTTGGGCCAACTACTATATCATCGCCTAAAAATATTTCTTATCTGATTAACGAAAAAGGTCAAGCCAGCGGGGCTTGACCTTTTTCGTTAATCGAAGAGTCCTTCGGTGGCGTCGTCTTGGCCGCCTCCGCCGCCTTCACCAGCGTCTCCGCCTCCGCCACCGCCATGGCTGTGCCGACTACTGCCACCACCACTACCATAGTAGCCGCCAAGCTCGTCACCACAAGCATTAAAGTCCTTGGGGAATTCAAACTTGGTACTCTGCTTGTAGGGCAGGCTCTTATCGTCGTAAATCCACTTCATGAAGTAGCCTAAGATGGGAAGTGCAGCCTCGGCACCCTGACCCATCGCCATGCTGTTGAAATGAATGTAGCGTTCCTCGCCACCGACCCAAACACCAGTCACCAACTCAGGAGTGAAACCCATGAACCAACCATCACTGTGGAAGTTGGTTGTACCCGTCTTACCACCCATTTCGGCCGTAATGCCATAGGCGTAACGCAGGCGAGCACCTGTACCGCCATCCACGACCTCGGTGAGCATCGAGAGCATCTTCAAGTAAGTGTCTTCACTCATGATCTCGGTCTGGCTGCCTGTGAACTCGGCAAGCACGTTACCATGGTTATCGGTGATGCGTGAAACATAAACAGGCTCCACGCGCATACCACCGTTAGCAAAGGCCGAATAGGCAGCGACCATCTCACGCAGGGTAACCTCACAAGAGCCCAAGCTCAATGCAGGCACGGGATCCAGATAACTGGTAATACCGAAACTATGCATCCACTTAGCCAGTTCGGCGGGAGTCATCGTGTAGTAGCCATTGCGTTCTATCCAATTCTCACGCGTACCACGCATGAAACCAGCCGAAATCCAGTTCTTGGAATACTTCAATGCATTTCGCAGATCCATTCCGCCTCCACTGCCCTCGTTAGCAGGGTTGTACACCTCATTGTTCCAGATAATGTGGGGAGGACCGCCAGGGCGGGTCGAACAAGGAGTCAAGCCACCGAACTCGATAGCCTGGGAATAGACAAAGGGCTTAACCGTCGAACCAATCTGGCGACGACCAGTCGATACCATGTCATACTTGAAGAAGCGGAAGTTGGGACCGCCCACATAGGCCTTAACAAAACCTGTGACGGGATCCATCGACATCATGGCGCAACGCAGGAACGACTTGGTGTACAACAACGAGTCAAGCGGTGACATCTGTGCGTCAAATCCTCCCTCGTAGTTAAACAGGTGCATCTGGACAGGCTTCTTGAAGTTCTCCATGATCTGAGCATCGCTCAAGCCCTCATTCTTGAGGACGCGATAGCGCTCGCTGTGACGGATAGCTGCATTGATGAGCGCCTGCTTACCAGCGCTGGAGAGCTCTGACTTGTTGTTAGTGTACGGATTCTTTGTACCACCACGCTCACGCAGGAATGCTGGTTGCAATGTCTTGCTCATGTGCTTGTGTACGGCCTTCTCGGCATACTCCTGCATACGTGAATCAATCGTGGTGTAGATCTTCAAGCCATCGGTATATATATCATAATGTGTACCGTCGGGCTTGGTATTCTTGTTACACCAGCCGAAAAGCGGATTCACAGCCCATGCCACCGAGTCATCGATAAAGGCCTGCTGATTCCAGGACGGGTAATCCTTGCGGTTGGGCTTCTTGGCACTCATCACACGTCGCAACTCCTCGCGGAAGTAGGGAGCAGGACCATCATTATGGTCGAGTTTCTGGAACTTACAAACGAGAGGCAAAGTCTTGAGCTG
This sequence comes from uncultured Prevotellaceae bacterium, assembly GCA_947165675.1. Lineage (GTDB taxonomy): Bacteria > Bacteroidota > Bacteroidia > Bacteroidales > Muribaculaceae > Sodaliphilus. The sequence continues at coordinate 35,358 of CAMVBJ010000003.1, read as the reverse complement.
CTCGCACTCGGCCTCGCTCAAGTAACCGGCTTTAACCATCTGCTCAAAGACAACATTGCGACGCTGGCGGGTGCGCTCGGTGTAACGCACAGGGTTGTAATAGGACGGATTCTTGCACATACCCACCAGTGTGGCTGCCTCCTGGATATTCAAGTCCTTGGGCTCCTTGTCAAAATAGACACGGCTGGCCATCTTGATACCCACGGCGTTGTTCAGGAAGTCAAACTGGTTGAAGTACATCTTGATGATCTCATCCTTAGTATAATAACGCTCCAGCTTCACTGCGATAACCCATTCCACAGGTTTCTTGAGGGCTCGTTCAAAGATGTTGTGCGACTCAGGCGAATACAACTGCTTGGCAAGCTGTTGGGTGATGGTACTGCCACCACCTGCACTCTTTTGCCCCATGATGATACGCTTGATAATCGCACGGCCGATTGCCTTGACATCGATGCCCGAGTGCTCGTCAAAGCGGGAGTCCTCGGTAGCGATGAGGGCATCAGTCAGGTGAGGTGACATCTCATCAAAGTCCACATAGATGCGATTGCTGCGGCTGCGATAGTAACGACCCATCTCCACGCCATCGGCGCTGTAGATGGTCGAAGCAAACTTGTCTGTGGGGTTCTTCAGTTGGTCGATGGGCGGCATATAGCCGATCACGCCGTTGTAGATCAACACAAACATCAACACCAGCAGTCCCACAAAAATGGCAAACCATGTCCACATCTTGCGGGTGATGCTACGGCTCTTGTTCTTTCTCTTTCCAGTAGTCTTTTCGCTCATATCTTGGTATCGTTGTTTACATTAATTCATTACCTATCAAACCGTTAACAGAAAATCAACGGTATTAATGGCACTTAATAACCTGCAAATTTAAGCAAAAGTTTTCAGTTTACAGTTGTCAGTTTTCAGTTTTTGACAAAAAGCGGTAAAGAAAAACGTGAAAATCGTAATGAAACTCAAAAAATGTTATTAATTCGCTGTTAACTATTCATTAATTGCTACCTTTGCAGACGTATGCAGTACGTTGGTGAACTGATATCGATCGGAGTTGCATTCTCATGGACGGCAACAGCGCTGCTGAGCGAGTTTGGCAGCAAGCGGATGGGCAATCTCACGCTCAACATCACGCGCATGTTGATCACACTCATTTTCTCGGGCATCCTGTTCTGGGTGATGGGAGGTTCTCCCCTGCCCGCTCAGGCCAGCACCGAGGCCTACCTGTGGATGATGCTGTCGGGACTGGTGGGCTACGTCATCGGGGACTTCTGCCTGTTCCAGTGCTACATCATCATCGGCTCGAAGTTCGGCCAACTATTCATGACGCTGGCACCCATCACCGCAGCCATCATGGCCTGGTTCACACTGGGTCAGGAACTCAAGCCCACAGCCATGCTGGCGATGCTTGTCACGCTCACGGGTATCGCCATCAGCGTCCTGGGGCGCGGCGAGCACCACAAGCTGTCGCTCAAGTTGCCGCTGGCCGGTGTGCTGTTTGCCATCGGGGCTGCAGTGTGTCAGGGCGTGGGGCTGGTATTGAGCAAGATAGGCATGGATCACTACGAGGCATCGCTTACGAGCGATCTGCAAGGATGGCTATTGCCGTTCCATGCCAACTTCTTCCGCTGCGTGGCGGGCACCATCGGCTTTGCCGTGCTGATGGCGCTGCGTGAAGGGTTCGGTCCTCTGCGCAAGGGCCTTCATGACCACAAGGGCATGGTTGCCGCGGTGGCGACGACGATCTTTGGCCCGTTTGTCGGCGTGGGTGCATCGTTGCTCGCCGTGCAATATACCGCAGCCGGCATCGCCAGCACACTGATGGCATTGACCCCCATCATCATCATCCTGCCCGCCTACTGGATTTTCAAGCAGCCCATAACCATGAAGAGCCTGCTGGGCGCCTTGATTTCAGTCATCGGCGTGTCACTCTTTTTCCTGCTCTGATGCGCAATCACTTGAATTGGTCCAATTGACGATTATGAAGATGTGAGAGTAGCACGAGTGCCACGACTGCTCCCACAAGGCACATAGCCATGTCGGTCTGAGTGTCCCAGATGTATCCTTGTGTACCCAGGAAAGCCTCGGTATCATCGGGTGCTGACAGAGAGGCCAACCACTCCACGATCTCGTAGAGTGCCGAAACCGTCATCGCGACAGTAAAACTCAACGTGGCAAGCCAACCTCCACGACGGATGGGTGTGCAGCAGGCAATCACCTCGCGGGCACACATCACCGGACAGAATCCCTGCATGAAATGCCCCAATTTATCATAATTGTTGCGTTGCCACCCCATGACTTCACCGAGCCAGTCGCCCAAGGGTGTGCCAGCATAGGAATAATGAGCGCCATAAAGCAGAACACAGGCATGAATCAATATCAGTGTATAGAGCAGATCAGTTAGACGAAACCGTCTCATTGTCAACACTAACAGCACTATAGCGACCAGAACAGGGAAAGCCTCGAGCAGCCAGGTCAACATGGTATCCTGCACATTGATGGCCGATATCACCACAGCACAAGCCATCAATAGAAGGATTAGTCGAGGATAACCATATTTGCCAAGGAAGACAGCCATCATTCAAGCCATCAAGCATTAAGCATTATCAAGCAATAGCCGCTTGAAAGCGGTGAAGCCGTTACTCATCTTGGTAACGTTGATCTTACCGTCCAGGAACAAGGCCAGTTGATCGGGCAAGGCTATAGACTCGCCGATAATGTCCTCCATCAAGTTCTTGAGCTTAGCGGGATGAGCCGTGGCAAGGACTATGCCCGTTTCGCCTGGCTGCAAGTCCTCGCCCAATGCACGATAGGCCACCGCCGTGTGCGGGTCAAGCAAGTAGCGTTCATCGTGATAGGTGTGCTGGATGGTCTCGATAATCTGGTCATCATTATAGCTATAAGCATGGATGTGACGGCACACATTATCGTGAGAACCCAACAACTCGATAATGCGGTCAAAGTTAGTGGGGCACCCAGCATCCAGGGCTGGCGCTATGCTGTACTGAGTGGGCTTGGGCGTGAACAGCCCTGTCTTGACGTAGTTGTAGAAAATGTTGTTCTGGTTCTCGACACTAATGAAGCGCTTAACCGGCAACCCCATGCGTTGAGCCATTAAACCACTGGTGAGATTACCTAAATTGGAACAAGGCACGGCAAAAACCAGGTTACGGGCATCCACATGCATTTTCTCTAATTGGATATAGGCCCAGAAGTAGTATAGCATCTGCGGCACCAGGCGAGCGTAATTGATTGACGTGGCACTGGTGAGGCGCATGACGCTATTGAGTTCGTCATCCTTAAAAGCCCTCTCGACAAGATTCTTGCAATCATCAAACGTACCATTGACCTCGACAGCCGTCACGTTATGACCCAGGGTAGCGAATTGCGCCCGCTGGATGCGGTTAATGGTGTCACGAGGATAGAGCACATAGACATGTACACCTGGCAATCCCAAGAAACTGTTGGCCACAGCACTACCCGTATCGCCACTTGTAGGCACCAACACGTTGAGCGTGGGCCACTCGGGGTGGCGAGTACGATAATAGTCAAGCAAGCGAGCCATGAAGCGCGTCCCCACGTCCTTAAAGGCCATGGTCGGACCATGGAATAACTCAAGAACATAATTACCCCTGGAAGTACTAATCAACGGGATCGGGAAATTAAATGTGTCGAATACAATGTCGTGCAGCACATCGGCGGGGACATCGCTATTGAGTGTGTAAGCCGCTATCGCATAGGCCATTTCCTGTAAGGTCATAGCGCTCATGTTGCGCAGGAAAGCCTTAGGCAAGTGTGGCAAGGAGTCAGGAACATACAAGCCACCGTCGGGGGCAAGCCCCTTGATGACTACCTGTTCGAGACGGGCAGTGTTTTGATGGTTAGATGTACTGTGGTATAGCATTGGTAAGCCTTATTTAATCGATGATGACGGTACCAGCGGCACTGGGATTGAACGTGTTCTTCACCCAGACAGGGATATGCTTCATCGCCACGGGTGCGATGGTGGGCGGGTAGATAACCTTGGCTCCAGCGTCACACATTTCCTGAGCTTGAGCATAAGTCATCTTAGGGATGACCGTGGCATCGGGATGGGTACGCGGGTCAGCTGTCATAAAGCCATCAACGTCGGTCCAGATCTCGAGAGCCTCGGCACCAAGCAACGTCGCAAGAATCGCAGCAGTGTAGTCGCTTCCGCCACGCCCCAGGTTGGTAACAGCACCCGACTCCTTGTCACGGGAGATGAAACCTTGAGCGACATGAACGCCACCCTCGCTCATTGAGGCGAAATCGGCCTCGACCAACCTACCTGTTTCCTCCCAATCCAGGACACGTCCGTTGCCGTCAGGAACTGTCCGCATATAATTGAGGGACAGATGAGGAACCCCATCCTCGAACATTCCTGCTACAATCGCCGAAGACAGTATCTCACCATGGGCCACAATAGCGTCACACAGCCGCTCCACCTCATCGACAGGCATGTGGGGATTGGTGGCAAGCGCAAGGTAGTAAGGCTTAAGGCTCTCATCTATAAAGCGATCGATTGTGGCGTGCACCTGGTCGCGCATCGACTCGATGACAACACCGTCAATCGCCTCATGGTGACGCTTGCGTGCTGCCTCGAGTGTGTCCAGGCAAGAGATGTCACGTTGATGAGCCTGCTCGCACATGGCGAGCAACTGATTGGTGAAACCACCCATTGCCGAAACCACAACGAGCGCGGGCTTATCCTGGGCATTGACGATATCCTTAAGGTTGAGCAGACTCTCGACCGAACCGACCGAGGTGCCTCCAAATTTCATAACTTTCATTGCTATCAGTATTGTTTCTTTATTATAGAACGAGAAATGACGTGATTTATTGGACTTGAGATGCAAATATCGCGCCACATCGAACATTTAGCGTCATTGTTTGTTTAAATTTTGCAGAAAAACGACGCAGTAAAGCATTTTTTACTAAATTTGCAACATGAATGATTGGGATCAGGACATATACCACCTGAACGATGAGCAACCGCAACCACAGCGAGGATCGTTGCTTGTGGCCAAGCCCACCGTGGGCGACTTCTTCTTCAAGCGGTCGCTGGTGCTTATTGTCGATCCTGACGAGGGTGAAGGGTCAATGGGGGTAATTGTTAACCATTACATGGGTTACAACTTGCGCGACATCATGCCTGAAATCGAAAGTGTTGAGGAGATACCGCTGTATCTGGGCGGTCCAGTAGGCACACAGATGCTATTCTACATGCACACGTTAGGACCCAATGTTATTCCCGAATCTATCGAAGTGGGCGACGGGGTTTACTTTGGCGGACAGTTTGACGCCGTTAAGCGCTATGTGGAATTGGGTGCACCTATCGAGGGCCGCATCAAGTTCATTGTGGGTTATAGTGGTTGGGAAAAAGACCAGCTCTCCAGCGAAATCGCCCGCCACGATTGGGCCGTGCTCGATAACGGCAGCCATGACCTGCTCATGGGCGAAGGTGATGATGACCAGTGGAGAGACGCAGTGACACGCTTCGGTGACCGTTACCGCCTGTGGCTTAACATGCCCAATGACCCTGCATGTAATTAGAAATAAGGAATCAGTTATACATGAGTTTAGTAATAGGCATAGACGTGGGTGGCAGCACAACCAAGATAGTGGGCATCGACAATGGCAGCACCATCAAATCACCCATGAACATCAAGGCCAACGACCCCATCACCTCGTTGTTTGGAGCCTTTGGCAGATACTTGTATGACAACAATATCTCACTCAAAGACGTGGAGCATGTCATGCTCACTGGCGTCGGAGCAAGCGGTGTCACGACACCCATCTATGGCTTACCCACAAGCCACGTCGATGAATTTCAGGCCGACGGACTCGGAGCACGCTTTGACAGTGGCTTGAACCAACTGATTGTCGTGTCGATGGGCACTGGCACAACTCTGGTGCGCGTCGATGGTGATGACATCAGTCACATTGGTGGCATATCAATGGGTGGTGGCACCTTGCAAGGTCTGTCCCGCTTGATGCTCAATACCAGCCATATCAATGAAGTCGTCTCCATGGCGTCAAAGGGTGACATTTCCAACATCAACCTGCAGATTAAAGACATCAGTAAGGAAGACATCGAGGGCCTGCCCATGCATGCCACGGCCTCGCTATTCGGCAAAGCAGTTGACAGCAACGCTACCGACAATGACATTGCCAAGGGTCTGATCTGCATGGTGCTGGAAACCATCGGGTCATGCGCAGTGCTCTCACAGGTTAACGATGGATTTAAAGACTTTGTACTCATCGGCAACCTGACACAATTACCGGAATGTCAGATCATCTTTCCGATGATGGAAAACCTCTATAACGTGCGCTTCCACATTCCCAGCCATGCTCGCTACTGCACAGCACTTGGCGCCGCATTGTCATATACCCAACATTCCATTTACGTCTAATGCCCTAATCACAGAATAGATCATGGAATTGACTGTTGTCATCATTAACTACCGCGTTAAGTATCTTCTTGAACAGACATTATGCTCGGTGGAACAAGCCATGCAAGGAATGACCGGTGAAGTCATTGTCGTGGACAACCTGTCGGGCGATGACAGCATTGCCTTCTCACGAGAAAGGCACCCTGGTGTTACCTTTATCGAGAATCAAGAGAATGTGGGCTTCGCCCGCGCCAACAATCAAGCCATCATGCAAGCGCATGGTGAATATACTCTAATTCTGAACCCCGACACCATCATCACTCCGCAATGCCTGCAAGAAGGCATCGCATGGATGAAATCCCATCCCAAGTGTGGTGCCATCGGTGCCAGGATGATGGACGGTAACGGTGTCTTCTTGCCCGAGAGCAAGCGTGCCTTTCCCACCCCGTGGGTGTCCTTCTGCAAGATATTCGGCTTGTCCAAGTTGTTTCCGCGCTCACGATGGTTTGCCAAGTACCACCTGCGCTACTTAAGCGACCAGGAGCCCCAGCACATTGATATTTTGTCAGGAGCTTACATGCTGTGCCGCACCCAGTTGTTGCAACAGTTAGGCGGATTTGACGAGGACTTTTTCATGTACGGTGAGGACATCGATCTGAGCTACCGGATCGTAAAAGCTGGTTACGAGAACTGGTTCCTCCCAACGCCCATGATACATTACAAAGGCGAGAGCACCCACAAGGACTCAATACGTTATGTGAGAATCTTCTATGATGCCATGCTCATCTTCTACCGCAAGCATTTCCCACGATTCAGCGTTATTTTCTACCCGATCATCAAGTTGGGAGTACTCGTGCGTGCGAGTTTATCCATTGCCAAGCGGCTGTTTAAACGGTTGCTCACCGTAAAGGCCAAATCAGTGCGTGAGACCTTGCCATGGACCATCATTAGCGATCATGCTGCTGCCGTGGCCGAGAAATGTGGTATAAAGAAGTATGAGACGACGATTCCATCAAGAGGTTGCCACAATGTGCTCATCGACGATGGTTGCCACAGTTATGCCCAGATCGTGGATTACATCAAGCAGCACAGCGACCCCGAGCGCATCGCATTCCACATTTATGCCAACCGTCATGGCGTCATCATCTCACCCAAAATGTCACAATAATGAACAGGCTATTGAGCAATGATATCATAGCGCTTCGCCCACTGGAGCCTACCGACCTTGACATATTGTACCGCTGGGAGAACGACAGCGAGTTGTGGACTGTAAGCGACACACCCGCCCCCTACTCCCGCAAAGCCCTGTGGGACTATTTAGAGACTAATAACGGTGACATCTACAGCCAGCGGCAACTACGCTTGATGATTACTCTTGCCGATGGCGGAACGCCTGTCGGCACCATCGATTTCCTGAATTTTGATCCGTTCAACAACCGTGCCGAGTTGGGATTGCTTGTGGCCAAGGAATATCGTGGCAAGGGATTGGGTCGGCAAGCGTTGGAGTTGCTCACGGTGTATGCCCGCGACCACATCGGGCTGCGACAGCTCTATGTCTATATTTTGACAGACAACAAGGTATGTATCAATCTGTTTGAGCGTTTCGGTTATCGTCATGCAGGCCTGCTACAAGCATGGGTGAAGCGTGGTGCGACCTATCATGACGCCACTTTGATGCAAATGGTTTTTTAAGGGATTGTATGGAACGTGATTGGAGAATAGACTCTTTAAAAGGATTCCTGATCTTGCTGGTTGTTATAGGGCATGTCATCATCGCCCTTGACAACAACAACATCATCAATCATGCCGTCATGGGACTCATCTATGTGTTCCACATGCCCTTATTCATCTTGATTTCAGGTTACTTCACTCGCCCTGTTGAACAGCAGGACGGTCACAGGCTATGGCAATCTGTCGGCAAATTGATGGTGACCATCGTCATCTTCCACCTGATATGGGTTCTATTGAGGTACTGTCTCAAAGGTGATGACCCGATTGATATCCTGTTAGAGTTCCCATACGGCATCTTGTGGTACATCATGAGCCTGATTTACTGGCGCATCATGATCTATTACACGCCACGGCCACTGTTACAGCGGCCTGCTGTGTACATCGGTCTTGCATTTCTCGTCTCACTGCTTATCGGGCTGACCAATTTAGGAAATTTACTATCCATCCAGCGCACACTCAATTTCTTTCCATTCTTCCTGATGGGTTACTACTACAGACAAGGGCTCATCAGCTCCAAGTGGTGGAAAAACAACACCCTGCACATCTTGACTGTGGTAGTACTGCTACCTACCATCTTCCTGCTCTTCCCCAAGTGCGGGTACATTCTGAATGGAGCCGATCATTATCCGATCATCGAGTTACCACAGAAGGCCATGATTCTGATGTGTTCGACAGCCATGTCATTGCTCGTGTACAACTTCATGCCTGATGTGAAAATGTTGCACGCCATCGGCAAGGACAGCCTGTTCTATTACCTGTATCACTACATCCTGCTCATCTCCCTCATTGAGCCTGCCGTAGAGCACTTCTCTCTGCCCCGAAGCCAACCCTTCATCTTGCTCTACTCCACTCTGATCATGGTCCTATTAGTGCTGATGCACCGGTTCAAGCCATTGCGATGGTTGGCAAGACCAGGGTTCAATCGTAAAAAAAGATGAGGCACCATCGCTATGATGAATGCCTCAATCCTTTTTTACTCCTATTGATTTCTCCTTAATCTATTGTTCACTTGAGTTTTGCCAGTTGCTGGTCATCGGGGTCAATGGCAACAATCTTTCCACTTTCATCAAGCAGGAAAGAGTGATAGCCCTCGTCAAGACGCCAGTTCTTGATGATCTTCTCCTGAGCCTTCTGAAGAGTGCCGAACTGTGTCGAATGGTTCAGGTTATCAAGTGTCACGATAGCACTGAACACACTCTCGCTACGATCCAGATTTACTGACACATGAATGAATCCAGCCCCCTCAATGCGAGACAGGGAATCATAATGCTTGTTGCTCAGTCGTGACTCCACATCGGCCGACGACCAGAAGGTGAGCAGCACAGTTTCACCTTGATGTTGTTGCAAGGGCGATAGACCATTGCTATTATCCAAAACCAATGCTGGTGCCTTATAACCGATGCGACTATCGGCAGGAGCCGAATAGTAGGCCGATGAAAACAGGGTCAGCAATCCCAGGATAGCAATGCCCAGTAATGTCTTGTTCATTAATTGTTTTTTATAGTTACACTGAAAAGGCATGTTTTAGATGCCTCTGTCGATTCTCGACATACCCCCAATAATGAATTACAGTAATCATTAGGGTCTGCAAAAGTAGTCAAAAAAAGTTATTAACAAGCATTTTTCGGTATATTTTGCGCTTTTTTACATTATTTTAGGCTCATTTACCCCATGACTTAGCAGTGGATGAATCCGAATAAAGGCAAGATGAAGTTGTTACAATTTGGATTCGTTGGCTAAAAAAGCGCTCATAATTTGGTCATTCTTGAAAAAGAAATTAATTTTGCAGAATCAATAAACCTATTCCATATCAAGAAATGAAAAAGTTTTATTCATTAACCCTGAAGACTCTATGTCTCACCCTCATGATTGTATCGCTCACAGCCTGTGAATTTGACACAAGTCCCGAGCCTGATTACCCAACATACGTCACCTACACCATCTCGGTAGGCAACACCGCATTCAGCGGTCCTGAACAACTGTTGACTGACATCAACACCTGGGTAAAGAACAACGAGATGCGTTATGACACCCCAGCCAACTATTCGTCTGGCTCACCTTCAGAGTTTGCCAAGACCGATGCCGAGGCTGTCCAGAAGTATGAAGAGTTTGTTCCCAAGGTGAAGGCTTACTTCGAGGAGGTGAAAGGCAAACTGAACTCTAAGGTATATGGCAGTGACGTGAATAGTGTGCACGGAACATTCTATGTATTCGTTGCCCGCACCCAGGGACAGGGTGGTAACCTCAAGAGCGAGACCATCGAGCTCGTTTACCCTTGATAAACGGCACACCAGGAACTGATAAACAAGCGCAGCCCCACGATGATGGTTGCGCTTATTTATTAGCGATTAAGAAAAAAACCATATTTAGCGACCAGAACAACAAGACAAGTCTATGGCACAGATGAAGATAAGTAACGAGTGGTGGACAGCTCCCGCCGAGGGAGACAATAACAACCTTATCCTGGTGACTGGGCGCCGCGCGATGGAGCCCGTCATCGAGACAGGCGTGTATCGGTTCCGCGTCGAGGTCACCTGGCAGTATGTGGGCGACGAGAAAGCATTGCCAAACTATGCTGACTCTAAACTGATGGAGGAAGTCACCGATGCCCTGATGACATGCTTTGACCGCGATCCTGTCGCCATTCTCACGGGCATCTACACCGGTGACGGACAACGCAACTGGGTGTTTTACACACGCAGTCTGCACATCTTCCAGCGCAAGTTCAACGAGGCGCTATCCCCCTTCGAGACCCTGCCCCTGCAGTTCCATGCCGAGGAAGATCCCAACTGGGAGGAATACCGCGAGATGTGCCAGTGTGAGATTGACGTTAGCGACGATTCGTTGTAGCAAGTCTATACAGGCGATGATATAGATGCCCAGCCGAACCCTGCGGGGCAATAGGTATAATTCGAGAAAAACATCTACATTTGTGACCTATTTTTTCTTCTATGAGTGATTTCTATAAGACAGTAAAGGGCGTGTCCCAAGGCATCTACCGCGAGAAGATGTCACGATTCTTAGCGTTTGCCGAACCCGTGTCAAGCGCCGAGGAGGCACGTGCCGTAATCAAGCGCTATGCCAACGAGTACCATGACGCACGCCACTGCTGCTGGGCCTACATGATTGGCACCGAACGCAATGAGTACCTGAGCAGCGACAATGGCGAGCCCAGTGGAACTGCCGGTAAGCCTATTCTGGGACAGATCAACTCTTTTGAATTGACCAACATTGTGATTGTGGTCATCCGCTACTTTGGCGGCATCAAGCTGGGCACGTCAGGACTGATTGTTGCCTATCGCGAGGCGGCCAAGCTCGCCATCGAGGCGGGTGAAATCCTCGAGTGCCACGAGCAGGCACGGCTGTCGTTCACCTTCCCCTACCTGAGCATGAACGATGTCATGAAAGTCGTGAAAAAGAACGACTTGAAAGTCATCGAGCAGGCCTTTGACAACGTGTGCTCCATGACCATTGAGGCCGATGCCGACAAGGTGCCAGGGCTGCGCGAGCAGTTTGCCGCCATCGACGGCACCAGCATCATATCATAACAACGAATTTCACAAATTAAACGACGGTCTCGCTACATCAGCTAGTCTGTGAAATTTGTGCTATTGGCTACGCCAAGTTAAAGGGCAAGGCGCAACCCCAGGTCGGCGTCAGTGAACACCGGCGTGTTGCGGTTCCGCCACGATACGCGGCAGCATGAGGCACCGGGGTACCAGCCGCCACCACGAAACACGCGGTAAGAGGCGGTAGCAGGACCTGTCGGATTGGTCTTCTCTTCACTGGTATAGCTGTCGAACCAGTCTTGACACCACTCACAGACGTTACCGCTCATGTCATACAAGCCCAGCTCGTTAGGAGCCTTGGTGGCCACTGGATGGGGTGTTCTGTAGGCATTGTCATTGTACCAAGCAACATTCCAAATCGTGTCGCTGCCAGCATATTTGTAACCTAGGCTCTTGTTGCCGCCACGAGCAGCGAATTCCCACTCCGCCTCGGTCAACAGACGGAAATTCTTGCCCGTCAGCTCGTTCAGGCGAGCGAGAAACGTCTGGCAGTCATTCCAGCTCACCTGCTCCACAGGACGCTGGAGATTTCCTAAAAAGCGGCTGGGATTGGCACCCATCACTTCGAGCCACAGCGCTTGCGTCACCTCAGTCTGGCCGATGAAATAGCTCGACAGATGAACGCGGTTCACAGGGGTCTCATTGCTTTGGTAGTCCTCTGCCTGCTCATCGGTAGCACCCATCCAGAAGGTGCCTCCCTTGACATATACCATATTGAACGGTACCGAGTTCACGTTATAGGTGAACACTTCACCATCGACGGGCTCATCGACGGGTTCATCATCGCTACACGAAGTGAAGCCCATGGTCAAGCAAATGGCAATCATGGCAATCAATAAAGATTTAATCTTCATCATAGTTTTGTTGTTTGGGTTTAAAGTTAGACTTATACTTATTTGAAAGATTCTTTCCTTGTTTGAAGCGGACGGTTAACGACACGTATGCGGTGCGGCCAGGGGTCGTCGTAACCAGTTGCAGCCCAAGCGGGTAGATTCCAGCATAAAGACACCACAAAATTACAAATTATCCGATGAAAAACAATGGGGCAACTATAAAAAACTACAAATTACTCGAATTAAACTAATTTTGGCTTCTGCAGCGGAGCCTTCGTTTAATTCGCGTAATTCGTAGTTTTGTTTCAGCGTTCTTGCCACTGGAAACGGGCACGCACGTTGTCATTGCCGTCGGCATCGGTGACACTCATGCGGGAGTCCATTGGATCATTATCATCAATAATAAACTGACAGGTCTCGCCATAATGAGTTTCCTTGACAAAGGAAATCTCCATGCGACGGATGAAGTAATGGTCATAGCAGTCCATGTCAAACAAGTTCATCAAGTGCGAGAGGTAGCGCACAGTGTTAACATGGCGGTTGAAGTCACAATCCATGTAGCCGAAGGTGTAATCGACTGAATGGCCCTGTTCAATGGGTCGCAGGCGGCTCATCGGCTCGATGGGACAAGCCCTGTCGGAAATATTCTCGCGGATGTAGCTCAACTGTGAAATGTCCACGCTCGCACGGGTGCTGAGGTCGATGACCATCCAGATAGTGCGCACATATCCCAGCGTGTTGCCATCGCCATCGTCCAGCCGCATGTTGCGCTGCGAGAAGTGACGGTTGTAGTCCTCAATCCACGTGGTGAGGCGGTAGTTCTCGTTAACTCTTGGGAAACGCGACACCTCGACGGTCACACGGGAGAGCACCCACACATGGTTATCTTGAATGAGGCGGGAATATCCCACGCCCCATGAGTTGGCATGATAGGTAGCCACCTCGATGATACGTCTCATCAACAGCGTTAAGGGCATCTCGCCCTGAGGATTGCACTCGCCAGCAGCGAGGTAGTAATTTATGGAAAACTCTTTTTTTCCGTTTTTTTTATCTGTGCACATAGTTTTTACTCATCAAATAATTGTCTAACATCACCAGCGCTGCCATCGACTCGACTACAGGCAAGGCCCGTGGCAGCACACAAGCGTCATGACGGCCACGGGGATGCAGTGTCACCGAATGCCCCTCGTGATCCACGGTGGGGACGTCACGCATCAGCGTGGGCACCGGCTTGAAGGCAACGCGCATGGTAATGTCCTCGCTATTGCTGATGCCGCCCTGGATGCCGCCCGAATGATTTGACATCGTGCCTATGGAGCCATCGTCACGCTTCACGAACACGTCCATCACTTCGCTACCACGCTTGCCCGCCATCTCAAAGCCATCACCGTAGTCAAAACCGTGGACCGACGGGATGCTCATCATCGCTGCCGCCAATTGGGCTTGCAGCTTGCCATAAACAGGTTCTCCCAAACCAGCAGGGACCCCATGAACCGTGCAGGCTATGACACCTCCCAGGGTGTCACCGCTGCTGGCGGCATCGGCTATCAGGCGTGCGATGTCCTCGGTGGTCACGCCATGGCATGACCCCACCTGTGTAATGCTGGACTCGATGGTGATCCCCAATTGATTCAACAGCTGCATGGCGATACCGCCGGCGACCACTCGGCAGACCGTCTCACGCGCCGATGCACGTCCTCCGCCTCGATGATCACGGATGCCGTACTTGGCCTGCCAGGTGAAATCGGCGTGATTGGGACGGTAACAACGGGCCATCTCGTCATAGTCGGCACTGCGGGCGTCGGTGTTGCGGACGATAAAACCAATGGGAGTGCCCAAAGTCTTACCCTGCCAGATGCCCGAGAGCACCTCCACCCTATCACGCTCGTCGCGGGTGCTGCTGCCTGCGCTCTGTCCCGTCCGGCGACGGTCCACATAGCGTTGTAATGCGTCCAGATCGATTTCCGCTCCAGCAGGCACTCCGTCAAGCACTCCGCCCATTGCGGGTCCGTGCGATTCTCCAAATGTGGTCAGGGTCAATATTTTGCCTATGGTATTCATCATCACTCGGTTTTCTCGGCAATCAGGTCAACAGCTTGAGCTCCGACAAACTCGACCAGCGTTTCGGGATTAATCTTGAACTGGAGGCCGCGGACTCCCGCGCTCACATAGATATAGTCATACAGGATGCACGTCTCGTCGATATAGGTCGGGAAAGGCTTTTTCATGCCCACTGGTGAACACCCGCCACGGATGTAACCTGTGGTGGGTAACAATTCCTTCATGGGAATGAGGTCCACCTTCTTGTTACCCGACACCTTGGCGGCCTTTTTCAAGTCCACCTCCTCGGCACCAGGAATGACACAGACCAGATGTCCCGTCTTGTCGCCCTGCAACACCAGGGTCTTGAACACTTGCTCAATATTCTCGCCTAACTGATCGGCAATGTGCTGGGCACCCAAGTCGGTCTCATCCACCTCGTAGGGGATGAGCTCATACTCTATCTCGGCCGCATCCAGCAGACGCGCCGCATTGGTTTTTGCGATTTTTTTCATCGTTTTATGACATTATTCGGCAAAGTTAGCTATATTTGCCGAAAAATTAGATACATTAACACCAATAAATTAAGCATAACAACAAAAATGAAAAAACTCATTGTTGCAGCAATTATCGCCATCGCCGGATGGATGACAGCCCAGGCACAGTCGGTGCCTGCACCCGAGAAGTACAACCAATTACTGGAGCAAACCGTCCTGCTGGAACAGCCCAAGGCCGAGTTTCTGATGAACGCCACAATGGAAACGCTCGCCAAGGATCCCAAAGCCTACCGCCAAATGATGGAACTGGCCGAGCGCCGCTTCAGTGACGCTGCCGATCCCATCCACAACGAGGGCCTGTACCTGGTCGTACTCAAGCATGCCACCGAGAACTACATCTTGAGCAATACCGAGAAGGAGAAGCAGCGCCTGCTGCTCGAGGGTGCCAAGAAGAACATGATTGGCACCGTGGCTGCCGACTTTGACTACATCACCCCGGGCGACAAGACCGCTCATCGTCTCAAGGAGCTCCAGGCCGACCACATCCTGGTCTATTTCAACAACCCCGACTGTGAGTCCTGCGAGACCGTGAAGCAACGCCTGGCCGAGAGCGAACTCATCAACAAGCTGGTCAACGAGAAGAAGCTCATCGTGCTTGCCATCTACCCCTACAATGACAACAAGCTGTGGAAGAAGGCCAAGTACCCCAAGATGATGATCAACGGCTGGAACCAGAGCCAGACCATCGAGTTCGGCGAGCTCTACGACCTGCCCACCCTGCCATGCTTCTACCTGCTGGACAAGGGCTACAAGGTGCTCATCAAGAACGAGGGAAGCCTCAACAAGGTCGAGGCAACGCTCAAGAAGCTGAACGCCGCCAACTAATTGCATCTATTCGTCTATCTGTCCACATGCATTTGGACAAATAGATGAATGGATGGAGGGTAAAATAGCGTCGATTTAGCGCGTCATGCGCTTGAGGACATTATAGCTGGGGAGCACACCGAGTTCTCCAGCTTTGCTTAGGTCGGCCACACCCATGTTCTTGTTACCCATGCGCAGGTACATCAAGCCACGGTTATAGTAGGCCTCGCCCAGGTCGGGCTTGAGTTCGATGGCCGTGGTGAAGCAACTGATGGCGCTGGTGAAATCGCCTTGCAGCATATACACGTTGCCCTTGTTATAGTGGGCATAGACATTCTTGGGAGAGAGTTTGAGCACTTGGTCCAGGTCGGCCATCATCAGGTCGAGCGTGGTTACATCCTGGCGCTGGCGCAACATGGCCTGGGACCTGGCGTCGGGAGCCCCACCGAACAGCTCACTGGTTCCCGCATCACGCGCCTGGGTCATGCGGAACTGCATGTAGTGGGCATCGGCACGCAAGAAGTAAGCCAACATGAACTGCGGGTTCTGGGCTATGGCTGCATCAGCATCGCTTATCGCCGCCTCGGGATTCTTGACCAGCAGATAGTCCACACCGCGGGCAAAATGGTCGATGCCGCGGGGCTTGGCACCGGCAAGCAGCGAGTTGTAATACTCGATATTAGAGAAATGGCGCTGGATTTCCTCCTCGCCCAGCTGGGGTTCACCGTTGACCAGCGTCAACGTGCCAGGCAACAGTCGCGTTTCATTGATCTCGTCTATCTCACGGATGTAGTAGGTGTTGCCATTGAGTTTGTTATCCTTGGCATAATAGCTCAGCACGAACATGGGCATGGGCTCCACCTCGATGTTGTCGTTCTGGATGTGACCACGCTGGCGGTTGGCATACTCGGGTTTGACGGGATCCCTGTCGTTGACCGTGAGCAGGGTGTTGAAGCGCTCCATGATTTCCTCGGCAGTCTCGGGTTCATCCTTACCGCCACTCAGGGCTCGCTGCTCGGCCTTCTTGACAGCGGCAGTAGCCTCAATCTCAGCGGGGTTGAAGTTGGAGACGTGAGTCTTGTTACGGCGAAAGATGGTCATTGCCCGCTCCATGTCGGCCTCACTGCCCTTGTTGTCCCCCATGCGGCGCTTGGCCTCACCACGAGCCATGTAGCCCGCTTCAAAGTTGGGATACTTTTTCAAGATGGCGGTGAAATCCTGCACCGCATTGCGGAACTGTCCCGTGCGCATGTGTAACAGAGCGCGGTTGTAGAGCGCCATGAAATTAGCGGGATTCTTCTTGAGCACATAGTCAAAGTCACTGATAGCCTTATTGTTATCCCCCACCTCGGCACGCAACAGTCCTCGGTTGAAGTGAGCCTCGGTGCTGGTGGGATCAAGGCTCAAGGCATAGTCATAGTCGGCCATGGCGCCGAAGTAGTCATCGATGTTGTACTTCATGAAGGCGCGATTGATAAAGTAACCCGCATAGCGAGGTTCGAGCACGATGGCACTGTCCATGTCGGCCACAGCGCTCTCGAAGTCGTGACGCGAGCGGGTGGCAATCTCGGCGCGCAGCACATAGGCAGCCGCATTGTTCTTGCTCAAGGCAATACTCCTGTTCAAGTTATCGAGGGCGGCGGTGGTGTCATGCTGGGCGAGGTTCATCTGGGCCAGACCGATGTAGGCACGGTCGTTGCGGCGGTCGAGTCGCAGCAGGCGCTCAAAGGTCTCCTGGGCCTCGCTGTAGTTCTTCAATTCGGTCTCGCACACGGCACGGTTCATGAGCATGTTCTTGTCCTCGGGCATGAGGTTCAAGCCCGCGTCATAGTCCTTGACTGCCTCCTCAAAGTTCCCCTGGTTCTGGCGAGCCACGCCACGCACCTGATAGGCATCGACGATAAACGGGTTGCGCTCTATCGCCATGCTGGCATCCTGCTCGGCTCCACTGTAGTCCTCCAGGTTGATTTTGGCCACCGAGCGGTAGAAATAGGGGTCGGCCAGGAAGGGCTTGGCCTTGATCGCCTGGTTGAAGTACTGGATTGCAAGGATATAGTCCTCAAAGTAAAGCGCATTGCGCCCGATGTTCACCACCTGGTCGGTGTTGATCTGCCCCTGCATGGCAAGTGCCGCCACAAGCGCCGCCAGCAGCAACGTCAAGCGCTGATATGTGATCTGTTCCGTCTTCATTATTGCTATAATATAACGGCAAAGGTAACGCAAAATTACCCGACCTCCAAAAAACCCGTTCCTGATGGGCAAATTTTCACATTTTATGGCACGAAATCTTAAAAACCGCTAAAGGATTGGGCAGAATGGAGAAAAAGGAGTAATTTTGAAGTTTGAAACCCAAAAAAAGACTTGAACAACATGAGAAAATATATCGTCATGACGCTCTTGATGGCTGTGCTGATGGCACCCGCCACGATGCACGCCGACAAGAAGAAAGACAAGAAGTACCAGAAGAAGGCCGTGAACGTCGAGAATGCAACAGCCAACGTGGAGCAGCCCATGCGCGAGGTCAGGGTCACCGATCCCGCCAAACAACTCTATGGCGAGTGGGACATCGTGTCGATGCGCAAGAAGAAAGTCTATACCATCGACCGTGCCTACCTCTACCTTGACTTTGCCGGTGGCAACAAGGTGTATGGCAGCAATGGCTGCAACACCATCAACGGCACCTTCCAGTTGAGTGGCAACAACCTGCAATTCGGCGAGTTCATCTCAACCAGCAGGCAATGTCACAACGTGACAAGCGAGAAGACCATCATGCACGCCCTGGCCGACGTGCGCCGCTTCACCCTTGAGACCCAATACAACGCCCAGTACCTGAACCTGATGAACTCCAAGGGGGCCGTCATCATGGTACTCAAGCGCCACAACCTCGACGCCATGAACGGAGCCTGGCTCATCAAGGAGATCGACAGCGAGAACGTCAGCGACAAGGGGATGCGCGTCGTCATCGACGCCATCGAGCAGACCATCCACGGCGACACGGGGTGCAACATCATCAACGGCATCATTACCCTGGATCCCGCCAAGGACATGGCCATCCAGTTCGAGGATCTGCACTCGACAGGGCACAACTGCCAGAACATCGACATCGAGACTGCACTGTTGCTGGCACTGGAGCGCACCGAGTCCTGCAAACGCATCAACCAGAACGAGATGGCGTTGCTCGACAACAAGGGTGCCATCGTCATCGTGCTGCAACGCATCGCCCTCAAGTAACACCCTCATCGGTAATGAGCAGGCTACCAGTCATCCTATTCATCACGTTGGTGGGGCTTGTGGCGGTGGTCACGGGATGTGGCGGTTCGCCCCGCTATGACGCCCGCCTCGTGGCTGCCGACAGCCTGGTCTCCTCGCTCCCCGATGACAATTACGTTATCCACCCTTGACCCTCCCGTGAACATTTCATTTGAGGGCTACTTCTCTATCTACTAAAAATGCCCGAATGGGTCGATGAAATCAGCAAATTCCAACTCAAAATCATTCAAACTTAATTTAATTTTTTTGGAAACGGTATAGCAGATGACCCTGCGCTGAAACGTCTCTGCATCAAACCGTGCTAACGCACGGGAAAACTTGTGCAAATCGAACGCCATTAAGTTTACTTATATGGCTGAGGTGCAGCCAAGTTTCGAGAAATTAAAAGAAAATTAAATTTTAAAATTAATTTGATTAATTTCCCGCCCTGTCGGGCGGGAAATACCACCAATGGGCCAACTTCTATATCATTGCCATTTTTTTATAAACAACTGAATGGTCTGAAATATCTGAGGCATCCGCTCTCCTTCGGCTGCGGAAAGCGGATGCCATATCTGTTCACTGTTAACTGTTAACTATTAACTGTAACTGTTCACTATCACTTGACGACGCGCTTGACGGTGGTGGTGGAGCCGTCGCCGTAGGTGGTGACAACGATGTTCACGCCATCGTGGGGCGCTGAACTCGACACGCCCGAGGGACTGACATACTTCACGCCGATGGGCTTCCTGCCTGACGCCACCTCACTGACCGATGAGCTGGACAGGATCTGCAACGGATAGACGGTATAGTTGGTGAAGTAGTCGTCGGCAACGGCACTGATACGGCGGGCGGGTGCTGACTGGGCGTTCTCGTCCCACACCTCGTCGAGCTTGAAGACCGACAACAGGGCGAACTGATAGCCCTGCTTGGAGGCCATCTGCGCCTCAAGTTCGGGTGCGTAGTCAAAGTTGAGCTTCACAACCACGGTGTCCTGCTCGCTGCACAGGCAGGGCACACCGTCCTTGTAGTAGAAGTAGCCCTCGATGCGGCCCACCTCGTGCCCCAAGGCCGCCAGGTGGTCCTGGCTCAAGTCGTAGTCAAACAGGGTGACCATGGGATATTCCTCCATGGCAAGAGGCTGGGGCGTGCCGTTGAGCACCAGACGCGGATTGGTCAAGCGGTCCTGCAACTTGCCCTTGATGGTGCCAGGGGCGAGCGCCTGCTGAGCCGTCAAGGCGGCAAACAGCTCCTCATCGCCCGAGCAATCGAGTGCAATCCAGTCGGGGTACCACGCCATCCACTCGGCGTAGCCCCAGTCGGCATACAAGTCATAATAGACCTGTTCGACATTATCGGTCACATAGATGAGCTTGCCGTCGGCAGCATCAGATGCAGCCACGACCAGCAACGTGTCGTTGAGCTTGTACTGGGCACCATCCTCGCCAGCGTAGAGCACCTTCCACAAGCGGGTGCCCGGGTCGCTGGTGATGCTGATGGGGAACAGCTCCATCGTGCCGTTATAGATCGACATCATGCCCTCGATGCTATAGCGCTCGGTGTCGTCAACCTCGGGATATTCGATGCCAAACTTGTTGAAGCCCGTCATCGTCGCCTCGATGGGGGTTCCGTCGATATCGGTCTCATCGCTGTAGATGGTGAACATGCCACGGTTGTCGATTTCGCTCAGGCGAACGCCGTCGAAGCTCACCTTGTAGTTGGTCCAGCCCTCCTCGGGGTCAGCCACTTCATTGACATAACCCGTGCAGTCGAACGCCGAATACATGTCCTCGGACAGGATGTCCTTGGCATTGGCAAAATGGGCAGGCTCGGTGGCCTCGACCAGGCTCCTGAAGGTGCTCTTGACGGCCGTCCATCCTGCGGGGATGACCGAGCCCAGACGGTACTCCTTGCCCGTGTCACCGTAGATGATTCCCGCGATGGCGTTGCCCTCGGCATCGAGCTGCATCACCCACAGGTTTTCATGCCACTGGTAGTTGACATAGACGTCGCTCATGAACTGGAATGGCGTGCCATCCTCGAGCGAGGCCAGGTTCTGCAGCGAGTCGAGCTTGCAGATATTGGGGTCGATGGGGTCCTCGGGGTCCACCTCGGGGCCGTCGCCACTGGTCGTGACCACAAGGCTTGCCACCTGGGCGTTCTTGCTGCCCACGTGGGTCAGGGTAACGGCAGTGGCACTGCCTGTCCAGGCGCCCACTGCACCATCGGCACTGTAGTCGCCAACGTCGGCAATGAGGTCAAAGTTGGACGTGTTGGCGGCATTGACGGTGATGCCCGTAATGCTACCCTCGCCCACCGACAGGGTGATTGAGCCATCAACATAGATGCGCAGCGTGTAACTGCCCTGGGAGTTCCAGATGCGCGTGGCAGTGGCTCCGTCGGTCGCCGACAGCGTCACGCCGCCCACGGTCACGGGGCCGGCCTGGGTGAGATTGGTGCCCGCACTCGGTTCGGGCACGTCATAGCCCATGGCGGTAATACCCTCGGCAGTCGAGAAGTCAAAGGTGACAACACTGGCTGCCATTGATGCAGAAAAGGCCAAAACGGCCATCAAGAAAATCGAGAAAATACGGTTCATTAGCACATTAATAATTTGATGCTACAAAATTACAATCAAGCCTCGAAACAGGCACAAAAAAGGCCCGAAAAAAGTTATCAACATGGGTAACTTTTTCCGGGCCTGGCAAGTAAAATATCACTGACGGGGCTACGGAGTGAACAAGATGCCCGAAATGCTGGCATGGACCACCGAAGCGCCATTGAGCGTCAGACTGTAATTATCCACGACCAGCGCCGCACTGCCATTGTCAAGGATGAGGGGCTCAACGGTATTGTGGCGACTGCGCTCGATGTCCCGCTCGGCAAACTGGTTGAGCTTGGCCTCAAAGCGATAAGTACTCATCGATTTACCAATCCAGGCGTGCACTTCCAGCACGAGGCGGTTGTCCTGTTGATCAACGAGATTCACAGTCCCCGCAGCGCTCACGTGTGAATATCCTTGTGGTATGCCAACGTTTCTCAGCAGGTTTTCGCCTCTATTATAGTACTGTAATGATTCTGATACCTCGACGACTTGATCAATGCCGGTGGAGAAGATTCCGACAACCGCATCTTTCTCCAGTAGGCCAAGGGTGCTGTCATAGCCATAATCGCGCTCCAGATAGGCCAGTTTGGCGTCGATCGACTTGGCGACCTTTTCATCAACCGACTGGAGCCATTTTTCATACTGCTCGCCACTGAGGGGCAGTTGCTTCAAGCCCGATGCCGCGAAAGCCTCGCGCGCCTGGTCCAGCAGGCGATGCTCGGTCACGTTAGGGATGCTCCAGGGGCCCACCGAAATGAGCATCAACAGGGTGGCAAATGAGGCGGGCACCCACCAGATGCGGCGATTGCGGCACAACAGCAAGCCGATGCACACCGCATAGCACCACACGTTGAACACCACCACATAGAAGCGGCTCACCGTGATGCCGTAGTCACTCAAGCGGCGACCGATGGCGATCGACATGAGCACCAGCAGCGGAACCATCGCCAGCGGCAGCCAGCGGGTCAAGCGCTTGAAGATGGAATTTCCCTGCTCATGCTGGATAGGATAGGTAACAAATATCAAGATCACCATGCCCAGCATGCTCGCCGACACCAAGTAGCACACCCACCCCACGGGCAGTTGCCAAGTGAGCAGGATCTTGGAGGCATAGACGTAGAGCGTGCCCATGTAGAGCAGCAACAGAGGGATAAACAGGTATTGCACCACACCCTTGCTGAAGCCAGTGTAGGGTGCGACATGGCGAATGCGCTTCTGCTTGCCCGCCGGAATCTGACTCATGGCCAACAAGGGAGCCAGCAGCACCAAACAGAAGGTGGGGATATAGGGGAACCAGCCATCAACGTTGATGCCGAAGAGCCAATCTAATGACTGGACAAACAGGACGATGCCCAACGTGAGAATGCCACCGACCATGATGCCAGCCACCAGCGCGACAAAGAGCCGCTGGGCAAAGTTCCAAAAGGGCACGTCATCGTCCTTGCGGTAGAAGCACAGCAGGAACAACGAGAGCACCATCGACACCACAGTGGCGCTCACGCCCACCATCTGCTGCATGGAGAAACGCTCAAACTGTGTCAGGTAGAGCGACACACCCAGCCACAGAGCATGGACGACAACCTGGGTTGCGATAGCCACAGCACGGTGCTTGAAGTCCTCGGTGAGCAACTGGAGCGAAATGGCAAGCAATGAACCCGTGGCTGGATAAAAAATGAAAAAGAAATTCCATTTACCATCCGTGGGGGTTCCATTGTGCTGGATCAGGAGCACGATGTACCCAGTGAGAAACACGAGCAACAATACTGCTACCGGAAAGCGGCGACATGCGCCTCCCACCTGCTTGAGCCAGTCCGCAAAGGAAAAACGCTTCAGAAAACTCATCTCTCTAATAATATTTAAGTTTCACAAGTAAAAGATCTGCATACTAATACATTATTCCGTATAATTGTATAACGTGAACATGTCGCCAAAATTGTATCATCCTTAAACAAAAAGTGTTAGCTCCCTCGCAGGGCTTAAAGGCTATCAGCCATAAGGCGTCCACTACACCTGCTCCTACTAAAAATTGAATCCATAAAATAGTAATCTAATGTTAAAGTGTCAAAAAATTTGCACAGATTTGAATTATTGTTATAATTTTGTGCTCAGAATGCTTAATCAGTATGGCGGCTTGTCGCTCGTTAACAAATTGGTTGCGAGAGGAAAGTCCGGGCAACGCAGAGCATCACATTTCCTAACGGGAAGCTACGGGCGACCGTAGGGTCAAGGTGACAGAGAATTACCGCCAGCCCTCAACAGGACTGGCAAGGGTGAAAAGGCGGGGTAAGAGCCCACCGGGCATTGTGGTGACACAGTGCGCCGCACCACCTGTGAGTTGCAAGTTCATGTATACCGGCATCTAAGGGCTGCTCGTCCATTGCCGGGGGGTAGAACGCTATACCGGTGCAGCAATGCACAGGACAGATAAATGACAGGCACCTGCCACGGCAGGCACATAACCCGGCTTACAGCCATACTGAATTTCAGCATTCCACAACAGTTCAATGGGGTTCTAATCATGGTAAAGATTGACAATCCTAACCACCATGTATCGCCCCCTCATGTTTTTATATTGTTTCAGTGAATTATAATAACAATATAGATAGTTGGACAAGTGAGTGACCACCTTTAGATATAGAAAAGACAATCATAATGGCACGTAAAGAAGAATTAGCCCGCATGTGGGACCGTACGCTTGAATACTTGTTCAATCAGCGACCAGCCTTTGAACGCGATGGTGGCGCCGGTTACAAGCCGGGGTTGGATACAAGTCTGGCCCTTGACAAATTGTACAATGAGCCACATCGCCGTTACCGCATCATTCACATCGCGGGAACCAACGGCAAGGGCTCCACAGCCCACCTACTTGCCTCTTGCCTGCAACAATGCGGTTATCGTGTGGGACTGTTCACCTCACCACACTTCATAGACTTCAGGGAACGCATCAGGGTTAATGGCCGTAAAATCAGCCGCAATTATGTCATGCAATGGGTTGCCGAGTACAGGCTGAAGAAGCTTAACGGTTTTGAGCCATCCTTCTTTGAACTGACCTCGACAATGGCGTTTGACTACTTTGCATGGCGCAACGTCAATGTCGCCGTGATTGAGACTGGCCTGGGAGGCAGACTCGACAGCACCAACATTGTCACACCCGACTTGAGCATCATCACCAATATCGGGCTTGAGCACCAACAATTCCTGGGCAACACCATCGAGGAAATCGCCAGCGAAAAAGCAGGTATCATCAAGCACGGGCAGCCCGTGGTGGTGGGACGAGCCGAAGACAACGTCAGGAAGGTAATAGAAGATCGTGCCAAGCAACTGTATTCCGACATCCGTTTCGCCCAGGACAAGCCCGAAGTCATCAGCGCAAAACACGTGGATGGCATTCTGCGCCTGAAGACCGTCAACTATGGCACTATCGATTGTGAATTGACTGGAGATTTCCAGATTGAAAACGCCAACACTGTGCTCACCGCCTTCAACATATTGAAACGATTGAAGTATCGCGTCAAGGAAGACGCCATCCGAGAGGGATTTGCCACAGTGGTGGAAACGACAGGCCTGATGGGCCGCTGGATGAAAATCGCAACCGATCCGTTGATCATCTGCGACTCGGCCCACAACGTGGCAAGCATGACCCAAGCCATGAAACAGTTGAAGAAGGAAACCTATGACAGATTACACATGGTCATCGGATTCATGGCCGACAAGGACATCAACGGCATCCTGCCACTGCTGCCCAAGCAGGCCACTTACTACTTCACCCAGGCTCAGACCAAGCGTGCCCTACCCGTCAACACGCTGCATGACCTTGCCACCCAGCACGGGCTTAAAGGCACTATATATAACAATGTGTCGGATGCCCTGGAAGCCGCCCGCAAGGCAGCGTTACCCCGCGACGTGATCTACATCGGTGGCAGCATGTATGTCCTTGCCGAACTGCTAACAGCGATAGGCTATGATGATAAGTTAGAGAGCTAATGCTACACTCACTGCCTCATCACCGCCCAGCCATGACTCTCCATGGTTGGGCGGTTTCGCAAATTAGTGGCAGGTGACAAAATGTCATTATTTGTTACACGGCAAGGCTGTAGTGTAAAACAATTTAAAAAGATGCGCCCCTGCTATTAATTTAGCTTAAAATAAAGTGTCAAAGTATTGTTTTTGTCATTTTTAGTTGTACTTTTGGCACAAGATTTGAAAAGTTAAAATTAACACTTTGAAAAATTAAAATCAACAATAAATTAACAAAAACGTCAAACACATGAACAAAAACTTGAAATTAGCGATTATGCTCGTGGCCGCCTCGATGATGGGTTCGGCAGCAACCATGATGGCGACAAGCGAGTTGCAGAAGAAAGGTGTGATTACCGACACCTATGTATTGAATAAGGAAAGCAAGACGGCTACCAATGACGGATTTGTACAGACCTCGACCCGCACCGTTGACATGAGTCGAGACTTCACCGATGTTGCCGAGAACACCATCAACACTGTGGTCAGCATCAAGAGTTACGCCACACCACAACAAAACATGTATCAAGGCGGCTTCATTGACCCGTTTGAGTTCTTCTTTGGCCCCGGCTTCGGACAAGGGCAGCGCAAGCAGCAGCAACAGCAACAGAAGAGCGAGCCCCAGCCCCGCGGCATGGGATCGGGTGTGATCATCAGCCCCGACGGTTACATCGTCACCAACAACCACGTGATTGACGGCGCCGAGAAACTTGAGGTCACCCTCAACGACAACCGCCAGTTCAATGCAACAGTCGTGGGTACCGACGAGAAGACCGACATCGCTCTGATCAAGATCAATGCCAAGGACCTGCACGCCATCACCTTCGGCAACAGTGACGCTGTCAAGGTGGGCCAGTGGTGTGTCGCCGTGGGCAACCCCTTCGGCTTCAACTCGACGGTCACCGCAGGTATCATCAGCGCCAAGGCCCGTGGCATGAACACGAGCGACAATAGTGGCATCAAGGCCTTTATCCAGCATGACGCCGCCGTCAACCCCGGCAACTCGGGAGGCGCTCTGGTGAACACCGCTGGCGAACTCATCGGCATCAACACGATGATCTATTCCCAGACGGGCAACTACAGCGGATGCTCATTTGCCGTTCCCAGCAACACCGTCAAGAAGGTCATCACCGACATCAAGCAATACGGCACCGTGCAGCGCGCTGTCCTGGGCATCCAGTACACCGAGCTGACTGCCGAGAAGGCTAAGGAAGAGAAGATCACCGCCACCAACGAGGGTATCTATGTCGCTAAAGTCACCGACCGTGGCGCCGCCAAGGAAGCCGGCATCCAAGAGGGTGACGTCATCATCAAGCTCAATGGTGCACGCGTCAAGGATAGTGGCGAGATGCAGGAAGAGATGAACAAGCTGCGTCCTGGCGACAAGGCTGAAGTGGAATATTACCGCGACAACAAGTTGAGGCACACCACAGTTACCTTCAAGAATGACCAGGGCAACACCAAGATGACCAAGCATAGTGACGTGATGTCGCTGGGCTGTGCCTTCAACGAACTGAGCACCGAGGAGAAGGAAGACCTGGCCATCAGCAAGGGTCTGAAAGTCATGGGCGTTAAGGCTGGCAAATTCAAGAACGCCGGCATTCGCGACGGCTTTATCATCACCGACATCAATAACATCCCTGTTGATTCACGCGACGACGTTGAGAACATCTACAACCAGATCATGCGCAGCAGCGACAGCGACAAGGTGATGTTCATCACCGGCTTCTACCCCACTGGCAAGAAGGTTTACTATGCTGTTGACCTGAGCGACGAGGACTAAGCACTTCATCATAATCACAATGCAACGGCGGCCCGGATTCCATTTAGGGTCGCCTTTGTTTTTCATGTTATAGATCAACGATGAACCATGGTCACCGAAATCACCTCATATTTTTTTCACCAAAAATAATCAACAATAGTATGGTTTTTCAAAAAAAAGTATTATATTTGCAAAAAAATTGCTATAAAGCAGATAACAATCCCTAAAACAAAAGAAAACTATATGAGAGGAGGATCAAGACCAGGAGCCGGAAGGCCCAGAATTTACGGGAAACGCGTGCAGTTGTCAATTCTGATTTCAGAGGAAACAAAAGCTAAGCTCAAGGAACTTGCCGAAGTATGCGACAAGCCCTTAGCCTGCATTGTCGAACGACTCATCATCAATGAACATGCCAGTCTCACGGAATCATCATGAAACATCAGCAAGTATCTTTTGAAACAAGCTCTGGAACGATTGCAGGACTCCAATCAATCTATGAAGATGCTCACACGATGATTCAAGAGAACCCACACGACTGACGTTTTATTGACCACAAGACTACCCTTGTCATTGAGTTTTTCCCAATCATGTCACTATATTGTTTAGTGACAGCAATTGTTATGTGTCAACAATTGAAAAAACTGGCACGGAATTTGCTTCATAATATTATCATTCCCACACCGAACAAGGAGGGTAAAACAATTTTCATTTATTTTTCAACAAAATATTTGGAGGAATCAGAAAAATATCATACCTTTGCACGCTTAAACTCTACACAAGTTAGATGAGACAACTTAAAATTACAAAATCCATTACTAACCGCGAGAGCGCGTCCCTCGACAAATATCTTCAGGAAATTGGCCGTAAGGAACTCATTACGGTCGATGAGGAAGTCGAGTTGGCACAGCGCATCCGCCAGGGCGATCAAGCTGCACTTGACAAACTTGTCAATGCCAACTTGCGCTTTGTTGTTTCTGTCGCAAAGCAGTATCAGAACCAGGGATTAAGTCTTCCCGACTTGATCGACGAGGGCAATCTGGGCCTCATCAAGGCAGCGCAGAAATTCGACGAGACGCGTGGCTTCAAGTTCATCTCCTATGCAGTTTGGTGGATCCGTCAATCGATCCTGCAAGCCCTTGCAGAGCAATCCCGCATTGTTAGGCTACCACTCAACCAAGTCGGTTCGATCAACAAGATCAGCAAGGCCCAATCACGGTTTGAGCAGGAGCACGAGCGTCGTCCTTCGGCCGAGGAACTTGCCGAACGCCTCGACATCCCTGTTGACAAGATCAGTGACACGATGAAGGTGTCGGGTCGCCACGTGTCGGTTGACGCCCCCTTTGTTGAGGGCGAGGACAATAGTCTGCTGGACGTCCTCCCCAACAACGACTCCCCCATGGCCGACTCGACCTTGAACCAGGAGTCGCTGGCCAAAGAAGTCAATCGCGCGCTTGACCAGCTCAATCCGCGCGAGAAGGACATCCTCAAGATGTTCTTCGGAATCGGTTGCCAGGAAATGACGCTTGAGGAGATTGGCGCCAAGTTTGATCTGACGCGCGAGCGCGTACGCCAGATCAAGGAAAAAGCCATCCGTCGCCTAAAGGGTCAAAAGAGCAAATTGCTCAAGGCCTATTTGGGTTAAGAAGACTTATCATGTTAGAAAAGCGAATCAGGCTGCCTCACAAGGGCAGCTTTTTTGATGGTTCAAATTGGAAAAACCTTATGATAAAAGATGAAAACCATTCAAATTATTGCCAGTATTAAAAAAAGATTGTAATTTTACACCATTCTTTATATTAGCGGCAATTAAATTATCATCAATAAACAATTTTAAAGGACTAAAAGATGAAAAAGATTTTGACTTTAGTTTGTGCCCTGATGCTGGGGTTGGGCTTTGCCCACGCACAAGTATCACCGGGCGAGACTGCCGTAGGTGCCAACCTACTGTATGGTAGCTGGAACGAGAGCCTTGGCATTGGTGCCCGTTTCCAATATGGAGTAATTGAGCATCTACGCGCCGAAATAGGGTTTAACCACTACTTTGCGAGAAAGCATAAATCATGCTGGGACATCAACCTCAATGCCCACTACCTGCTCAACGTGTCGAACCATCAGTTCTACTTCTACCCCATTGCTGGCATCAACTACACGATGACAAATGACAAGAGGCCAACCGAAGACCATCCCAAGGGCAAGGGCGAGAGCAACCACATTGGCCTCAACGTGGGTGCAGGCCTGGAATATGAACTAAATGACCACTTCGGTGTCAATCTCGAGTACCGCCACACTATCATCCGCAAGGTTGATCAAGGTGTCATCGGCGCCGGTATCAACTACAAGTTCTAATATAAAATATGCCTTGAATCATCACAAGGCACAGTGAGGACAAGATAAGCAATCAGGGTCCATCGCCTTATCGGCTGGTGGACCCTGATTGCTTATCTTGTCCCTAATGGGCAACTCACTCTTGCTATCAATTGATGGGTTGTAACTTATCGATAGCTCCTGAGACAAATGAAGAAACACCGTTGTCCGCATCACTGTCCTCATTGCCAAAAGCATCTCCAGCCTTGATAGAGCACAGAGAACACAACAGTTGCTGGACAGCGTTGGCCTTGGAATCGCTGGTATAGAAATGACCTTTGCCGTTAAAGATATCCTGCAAACCGAAGTCAAAATAGCCATTATTCTCCTGATTGTGAGTCTGGGCAAACAGTCCTATCAAAGCCCCACCAAAGAAATCCCTCACGGGTTGCATTTCATAGGCATAACCCTCGGTCTGCTCATAGTCGAGCATCTTCATGTACAGGATACCGTCGATGACGCCGATGCGTATCATCTTGTTGTCATACTGGTAGATGTACTCCCCCTCATAGACCTCAGGAGCTTGACCCATCGCATTGGCAAATGAACTGATCTTGCTCACCACGCCATCAGGATCGGTCGATCGTGTTGCCAGCACCATGTTCCACTCGCCTTCGAGATGAGGATCACGAGCCAGCCCGATAGTGAACGGACCGTCAACTGTCGAGAGAATGCTCGCCAAATCAATCTGACCAATATAAGGCAACTTGCCAAACATCTTGAGCAACTGCTGAATCTGTTTAAGCTTGACAAAGCTGTCACCCTTGACACACATCGTGAAGATATAGTCCATCGAGTTAGGGATAGCCTTGAGCACATCATCACTGGGTTTAGCAAGAGTGGAATTAAGCAACTGGGCATACTCGCTATCCTCGGCAGCCAGGATGCTGGTCTTCATCTCGACATTATCGCCTTCGAGATCAATGTTACAAGTCACCGCATCAATGTCGCTCTCAGTGAAAATGCCGATAAGGGGCATCTTCTGAGACAACTCACGATACACCTCGCTCTTGTTAAGAATCGCCTTGAGCCCCTTGCCTTGAAGCCATGCATTGATTTCACAATCGCTGTTGCGCAACACGTCCTTGGCCTGCTTGTTCTCGGCAATGCTGGTAGCAGTGTGGTTCAAGATTGACTTTGCAGCTTTGGCAGCGCGGGCAACATCCATGGCCTTGTTAACCGTTCCCACAAGCAGGACCTTGCCGTCGATGGCATACAAGTTATCACCCACATACATGCAGTCAAGTCCCTCAACTTTTTTAAAATCACCACCTGTTCGCATGGCCAGAGTCTTGTGCGTCTTGTCGGGGTCATCGAGCGAGGCCAAGATCACGCGGCCAAAGGTCTTAACCGTAAAGAACACATAAGCCTTGCTGTCGGTGTTCAAGCCCAACTGTGGCAAGTCACTGAGCAGCACACACAGCGGGGAGGTGTCATTATCATCTATCGCCTGCTGCAGTGCCGGTGGCAGTATAATTTTGTCATCGTCAACCATGCCCGCATTATTGAGGATATCGGGCATATCAAAGCTCACTACACCCGTCGCATCGGCAGGCACCATTTTCTCAAGACTGTCATCGGTACACCCTGTGAAAACAAGGATGGAAAGCACCAGTGACAACATTTTCAACCATCTCATCTTCATCATTTCTTGAGACCGCCAAAGATTACATGTTTTCTTATGCTGTTATTCTTTTCAACAATGGCAAAATGCCATTAACCAAGCCACAAAGTTACTACAAGTTAACTGACTGCAAGCAATAAATAGTCAACATTTTCACTTTTTTCTTTCGATTAATCCACAATGTAGCCATCAGGCCAATCCATCCGATTGTGACGACATGTGCAAAACTCAGTTGCCCGAGACACTATATTCAACTATATTCAGTAGTATTTATATTAATTAACTAAACTTTGACTATAGTTCCAGAAAATAGTATTACATTTGGACACTAAAACCATCAAGACAAGTATAATTCATTAACGGTTGTTCATCGTGGCAACAGAATAAAAAAGGGAGAAGAATATGAATGATATTTCTGAAATTTTGAGAGAGCTCTTAGACCGTTACAGTAACACACCAGAACTCGACCAGGAATTTGAACGAATGCGTCGAGAGGTAGATAATTTTGAGAATGACTACGTCTCTTGGTGTGAGGATAATGGCTATAATGTCAAAGACGGATACCTTGATTTTGTCAACGAGATTGTAGAATCTCAAGATTCCTATTGGGACAATTATCAAGAGTTCGGCAACAATATTTAACCTATTAATTTCGTTAATAACATATCTACCCTTTATAGAAAAAAGAAAGTTATCACTTGAGAAATAGATGATCCCTACCGAACGAAAAAGCAGCTTTGCTGCCGAGTGGGACTGCCAGGACGGCATTCTCATCGCATGGCCACACGCCGGCACTGACTGGGCATACATGCTCGACGAGGTGACGGCTTGTTATGTTGAAATGATCCATGCAATCCTCAATGACGATGAACGTCTGGTCATCGTCGCCCCCGACAGTGACGAAGTACGCATGGCGATAGGTCAGGACGTTGATTGGCAGCGCATCGAGATTATCGAAATGGCAACCAACGACACCTGGGTGCGGGACTATGGTCCCATTACCGCCCACAAGAACGGCCAAATGATACTCACAGACTTCACATTTAACGCTTGGGGCATGAAGTTTGCAGCAGACTGCGATAATCTGGTCACTTCACGGCTCAATGAACAAGGCCTATTCAAGATACCTGTTGTCAACTGCAGGGATCTGATTCTCGAGGGTGGCTCAATTGAGACCGACGGCAACGGTGCTGTGTTGACAACTACTTGCTGCCTGACATCACCCAACCGCAATGACGCGCTCTCGAAGGAACAGTTAGAGCAAGAACTGTTGGAACGATTGGGGTGCATCAAGATGCTGTGGCTCAATAACGGCTCACTCGTGGGCGATGATACTGACGGACACATTGACACATTAGCTCGTTTCGCTCCTGATGGCATCATCCTGTATAACGGATGCGACGACCCTGAGGACGAGCATTTTGAGCCACTGATGAAAATGGAACAGGAACTCAGAGCCATGACCGATATTAACGGCAACCCCTATCACTTGATAAGGCTGCCTCTGCCCGACGCGACCTATGACGAAATATCCCGCCTGCCCGCCACCTATGCCAACTTCCTAATCATGAATCACCAGGTGCTGGTGCCAGTGTATGGGCAACCCGAGAAAGACGTCAAAGCGTGCCAACTCATCGGAGAGGCTTTTCCTGGACGCAAGATTGTCGCCATTGACTGCCGCCCCCTCATCAGGCAACACGGCTCATTGCACTGTGCAACCATGCAACTGCCCAAAGGCTCATTAATAACTACTGAGAACTCATTATGAAAATCGGAATCATTCAGCAAAGCAACACGAGCGACATCGCCAGTAACCGCCAGTCGCTCATCAATAAGATAAAGAACCTTGCAAACCAAGGCGCACAACTCATAGTCCTGCAAGAACTCCATGATTCACTCTACTTCTGTCAAGTGGAGAGCGTGAATAACTTCGACCTCGCAGTCGAAATTCCAGGCAAGGAAACCGCCGAATATGCAGATGTGGCCCGTGAATGCGGAATCGTACTCGTGACATCCATGTTTGAGAAACGCGCAACTGGGCTCTACCATAACACGGCGGTGGTCTATGACACCGATGGCAGCATTGCTGGCAAGTACCGCAAGATGCACATTCCTGATGATCCCGCCTACTATGAGAAATTCTATTTCACTCCTGGCGACATGGGCTTTCATCCAATCCAGACGTCACTCGGCAAATTAGGTGTCATGGTGTGCTGGGATCAGTGGTATCCTGAGGGTGCGCGACTGATGGCTATGCGTGGCGCCGAGTTGCTCATCTACCCCACCGCCATCGGTTATGAGAGCAGCGACACGCCCGAAGAGCAAGAACGACAACGCGAGGCTTGGACTACCGTGCAGCGCGGCCATGCCGTGGCCAACGGGCTGCACGTGATTACCGTCAACCGCGTGGGTCACGAGCCAGACCCTTCGGGTCAAACCAACGGCATCCAGTTCTGGGGCAGCAGTTTTGTTGCAGGTCCTCAAGGTGAACTCATTTACCGTGCTCCCACAGACCGTGAAGATTGTCAAGTCATTGACATCGACATGAAACGCAGCGAGCAGGTGAGACGCTGGTGGCCATTCTTGCGCGACAGGCGCATCGACTTTTACAGCGACATCAACAAGCGCTTCCTCGACTAAAACAAAGACAAACAACGAATTACGCAAATTGCACGAACTTGGCAAATGCCACTCGTATAATTTGCGTAATTCGTAGTTTGCTATAGAATGGATCAGGCCTGGTCTTCGCCCTTAGGACCGAAAGTGCTTTTCAAGAAGTCCTCAACCTTGTTCATCATGCCCTCGGCGGCTTTTCCAGCATCATCAAGTGCGCCCTTGGCCTTGTCAAGGACATTTTCCTCTCCCTCCTTGGGCTCAAAAGCGTCCTTGGCCCTTTGGCTCAAGTCTTGTGCAACCTCTGCCGCAGCGGCTGATCCCTGCTCAACAAAATCCTTGGCCTTGTCCAGCAGACTGGGTTCGCCTTCTTTGGTCTCAAAAATCACCTTGGCTTTTTCGAGAAAGTCGTCACTCATTTCGCCAGCAGCAGTTGTTCCCTTATCAAGGATTTCCTTGAGTTGATCGAGAACACCAGGTTCGCCTTCCTTGCCATCAAGCATTTCCTTGGCCTTGTCAAAGAAACCAGGTTCACCCTCCTTAGACTCGAACATGCCTTTGAGCTTGTCAAACATGCCCGCACTGTCGTTAGCAGCATCACCTATCATATCCTTCAACTGGTCAAAAATACTACCAGTCTCATTCTTCATCTCATTTGCAGCCTGTTCGGCATTCTTCATTTCATCATCCATGTCGATTTGTACAGTAATTTGGTAATGATGCCTACTCCCTTTCAAGCGTTTCGGCTCCCTCTGTGGCACAAATTTACACAAAAATCATGAAACGGCAATAATTACCTATTGTTTTTCCAAGGCAACCGCTCAAAAAATACATTTCAATGGATGCGTTTCTTGAATCGTGACTTAAGGCGCTTCCAGCCCTCGACACCTAAAATGGTGAGTCCTGCATATTGAAAAGTCTTGGCCAGCCCAAAGAAAATGAACCACAACACGCCTTTGGCCACATCACTGATGGGTAAAGCCATCTGTGCAAAGGAAAAAATATAGCAAGGCACACACAGGGCAAGCACAATGCCACCCGTGCGGAATGATAGCCCCGACAGCCAACGCTTGATGGCACTAATGGCACGCTTGAAGGACCCTCCCGGTGCGCTTGATTGCTGAGTCAGTTTTCCTGTTTTCCGCAATGAGACACCCAAATTAAGATTTTGCAATTTCGA
>CAMVBJ010000002.1 GCA_947165675.1 uncultured Prevotellaceae bacterium | reverse complement strand
CCGTCAGAATGGTGAGCCCGTGAGCGTATGGTTCACCCTCCCCATCACATTCAAGCTGTAAGTGATTCTTGAGATACCTCTTCATGCACAGGCGCAGGTTCGCACACTGGTTTTTCACATCTTTTAGGATGGAAAGGTTGTGCAGGTGGAAGATTGTGTGTATCTTTGGCTTTCTTTTTGTGAAGTAAAACCGAACGAGAAAATGACTGATAAAATCACTAATAAAATCACTAAGATCGTGCTCACCGGCGGCCCCTGCGCCGGCAAGACGACGGCTATGGCAAGGATCATCGAGCACTTCAGCGGCCTGGGTTTCCAGGTGTTTGCCATTCCCGAGGTACCCACGATGTTCAGCAGCGCGGGCGTGAACTACCTGACACAGAACAAGGCCCTGTTCTTTGAAGCCGAGAAATCGACGCTCAACATCCAGCTGGCACTGGAGGACCACTTCTCCAAGATGGCCAGCGAGTGCAGCAAGCCCGTGCTCATCGTGTGTGACCGTGGCACGATGGACATCAGCGCATACGTCTCGCCCGAAATCTGGGAAGCGCTGACCGAGGAGATGGGCACCAACACCGTGAAGCTGCGCGATGCCCGCTACGAGGCCATCCTGCACATGGTGACCGCTGCCGCCGGTGCCGAGCAGTTCTATACCAACGAGAACAACAAGTTCCGCAGCGAGGACGTGGAGCTGGCCCGCGAGCTCGACCGCAAGGTGCTGAGCGCCTGGACGGGTCACCCCCACCTGCGCGTGATCGGCAACCACATGGACTTTGATGACAAGCTGCGCCAGGTGCTCAACGAAATCTCGACGGTGCTGGGCGTACCCAGCCCCATCGAGCAGGAGCGCAAGTACATCGTCAAGGTGACGGGCGACATCCCCGACTACACCGAGAGCGAGATCACCCAGACCTACCTGCTGAGCGAGCCAGGCACCGAGATGCGCGTGCGCAAGCGTGGTTGGCAGGGCAGCTATGTCTATTTCCAGACCATCAAGAAGACGGTGAGCAGCGACAAGACCATCGAGACCGAACGCCGCATCACTGCCCAGCAATACGTCGATCTGCTGCAACTGGCCGACCCCAACCGCAACCCCATCAGCAAGATGCGCAAGTGCTTTGTGTGGAAAAACCACTACTTCGAGATCGACACCTATATTGAGC
This sequence comes from uncultured Prevotellaceae bacterium, assembly GCA_947165675.1. Lineage (GTDB taxonomy): Bacteria > Bacteroidota > Bacteroidia > Bacteroidales > Muribaculaceae > Sodaliphilus. Next base: position 160,906 of record CAMVBJ010000002.1, on the reverse strand, counting down.
CCAAGCTGGGTATGCAGATTCTGGAGCTCGAAGGCATCAAGGAGGGCGACGAGGTGGAATTCCCGCCGTTTATCCAGGTCGTTGAGGATATCACCGGCAACGAGAAGTACTACAACTATCAGCTGTCGCTGAGGTGAGGCTTTAGGCTTTTAGGCTTTTAGGTAAAAAATAATCCCCTGGGGCGCGCGACGCCTGAGGGGATTGTTCGTTACATAGGTTCAACTGATCAGTTGGCCTTGTACTTGTAGATGTTGACCAGCTTCATGTCAAAGATGAGGTTGCTGTAGGGCAGCAACTTGTCGCTCTTCTTGGTCGAACCGTATCCCTGGGGATAAGGAATGATGACGGTGCAACTGTCACCGACGTGCATACGGGTCAAGGCAATCATCCAGCCCTCTACATTGGAACTCACTACCGAGCGATAGATGCTGTCCGACAAGGTGGCCGAACTTGACGTGTAGGACGAATCAACCAGTGTGCCGTCGTACAGCCTTAGCTTGTAGATAACATCCACCGTGGATGAGATGAGCGGCTTGAGATTGTCACGCGTGAGCATCGTGTCGTTGTGCCAGCGCATGAGCACCTGGGCGGATGGGTCCCACGGTGCGATGAAGGCGCTGTACTGACCAGAATTGGCCTGGTTGGTGTACCATTCCTCATTCTTCTCGCGCCAGTCCTTGTACTCGTCATACACGTTTTTACCCAGGCACGAATCAAGCATCGTGATGGCCACGACTGCCATGATGACGGTATAGAAAAACTTCTTCATTTTTTAGGTCTTAGGTTTTTAGGCTTAAGGTTTTAGGTGAGAGGACTAATGCCTAACACCTAAAGCCTAAAGCCTTTAAAAAACTACATCAGTTTGCGCAGGACGTTGTTCAGGCTGCACTCACGGGCGAGGATAGCGGGCAGGTCGGCGATAGCGACGCGCTCCTGCTGCATGGTGTCACGGTCACGCAGGGTGACGGTGTTGTCCTCCAGCGTCTGGCCATCGACGGTGATGCAATAGGGGGTACCGATGGCATCCTGGCGACGATAGCGCTTGCCGACGGTATCCTTGTCCTCGTAGTGGCAAGCGAAGTCAAACTTCAACAGGTTCATGATCTCATGAGCCTTCTCGGGCATGCCGTCCTTGCGCACGAGCGGCAGGATGGCACACTTGATGGGAGCCAGGGCCTTGGGCAGGTGGAGCACCACTCGGGTGTCGCCGCCGTCGAGCTGCTGCTCCTCGTAGCTGGAGCACATTACCGACAGGAACATGCGGTCCACGCCGATCGAAGTCTCGATGACATAAGGAGTGTAGCTCTCGTTGAGCTCGGCGTCAAAGTACTGGATCTTCTTGCCCGAGAACTTGGCATGCTGGCTCAAGTCAAAGTCGGTGCGGCTGTGGATACCCTCGACCTCCTTGAAGCCGAAGGGCATCTTGAACTCGATATCAGTAGCAGCGTTGGCATAGTGGGCCAGCTTCTCGTGGTCATGGAAGCGGTACTTCTCGTCACCCAGACCGAGGGCTTTGTGCCAGCGCAGGCGCTGCTCACGCCAGTAGTCAAACCACTTCAACTCCTCGCCAGGACGCACAAAGAATTGCATCTCCATCTGTTCGAACTCTCGCATACGGAAGATGAACTGACGTGCCACGATCTCGTTACGGAAGGCCTTGCCGATCTGGGCGATGCCGAAGGGGATGCGCATGCGGCCGGTCTTCTGGACATTCAAGAAGTTGACAAAGATACCCTGGGCGGTCTCGGGGCGCAGATAGACGTCCATCGTCGAGTCGGCGCTGCTGCCCATCTGGGTCTTGAACATCAGGTTAAACTGACGCACATCGGTCCAGTTCTTGGTTCCGCTCACGGGGTCCACAATTTCATAGTCAACGATGATCTGCTTCAACTCGGCCAGGTCATTGTCGTTCATCGCCTTCTCGTAGCGGGCATGCAGTTCATCACGCTTCTTCTGATTATCAAGCACACGCGGATTGGTCTGGCGGAACATGGCCTCGTCGAACTTGTCGCCGAAACGCTTGGCGGCTTTCTCACACTCCTTGTTTATCTTCTCCTCGATCTTGGCGATCTCGTCCTCAATGAGCACGTCGGCGCGATAGCGCTTCTTGCTGTCACGGTTGTCGATCAAGGGATCGTTGAATGCGTCAACATGACCCGAAGCCTTCCAGATGGTGGGGTGCATGAAGATGGCGCTGTCGATGCCCACGATGTTCTCGTGGAGCAGGGTCATCGCCTCCCACCAGTAGCGCTTGATATTATTCTTGAGTTCGACGCCGTTCTGGGCATAGTCATAGACTGCTCCCAGTCCGTCATAGATTTCACTTGAGGGGAACACAAAGCCATATTCCTTGGCATGCGACACGATTTTCTTGAAAACGTCTTCCTGTTTTGCCATTGTAGTAGTTTGTTGTATTGTTATGTAGATATTTTTCTTATAATCAAATCGCAAAGGTATAAAATTTCCCTCAATGCCACAACACATTGAGGGAAATCTTGTCTATCGGGGTAAGGATAGCGTGCTTTTTTAACGGAGCATGTCGCGCACCTCGTCCAGGTTGCCATCGTTGGGCGACGGAGTGACACCCAGCAGGTAGCACAATAAGGGATAGAGGCACACGTTGCGGAAGCGGTCGGGCTTCTCGTAGCCCACCTTGAAGTCGGGACCGATGGCGCGGAACCCCACCTGCATGTCGGCTGCCATGTGGTCAAAGCCGTGGCTGCCACGCTGCTTTCCACTGGGCTTATCGGCAAAGAGCCAGCCCACGTCGGGCAGGACGATGACGTCACCCATATTCTTGTTGGTACCATAAGCCAGATAAGCCGGGATGTCGGCAGCCTTCCAGGCGCGGACATGGTCAACATGCTGCATGGCTTCACAGATGGAGTCGATGTATTGCGGGGCACTGGCATAGATGAGCGTCGGGTAATCATTGCAGAAGCGCGTGTACCAGTGCTTGGGCAGCACGTCATCGATATCGACAAAGCGCTTGGGGTCCACACTGGTCATGCCGTGGTCGCCGGTAATGATCAGGTTCACCTGGGAGGCAATGGGCAGCATCTGGATGCGGGTCCACATCAAGCTCAACAGGCGGTCCATGTCTTCCATAGCACGGCGTGTCAGTCGGTTCATGGGACCATAATTGTGACCACTGCGGTCGGGTTCCTCAAAGTAGGCCATCACCAGGTGGGGACGGTCCTTCTCGGGCATCTTGAGTAATCGCAGGATCTCATCAACCCGGCCCTCGAAGTCGAGTTGCTGGGTCTGGTAATCGCGCCAGTAGGTGGGATGCTCGCCATGAATAGCCACATCACTGCCCACCCAGAAGACTGTTGCCGTCTTCACGCCCTGATGCTTGGCCGTGAGCCACACTGGGTCACCGCCATAATACTTGCCGTCGGCACGCGTCACCTTGTTGCCCAGGGAGAACTCCACGCCCTTCTCGCGGTCCCAGAAGGTGTTGGCGATGATGCCGTGATGGTCGGGCGTGAGGCCTGTCGCCAGCGTATAGTGGTTGGGGAAGGTCTTGCTCGGGAATGACGGCTGCATCACCGCCTTGACACCCTCGCGTGCCAGTTGCTGCATGAACGGCACGTCATAGGCATCCAGGTAGTCCCAGCGCAGGCCATCGAGCGAAATGATCACCGTGTAGTTGTCGCGTCCAGCGGCCCAAGTCTGCCAAGGAAGCACGGCCAATAGTAATAGCGATAAAAGGAATCTACGCATTATTTCTTTCTTGATTTAAGAAAAAGGGGGAATACCTGTCATGGTGACTCCCCCTTGAAAATTCATAAGTGTGTAATGTAATGGTGCTTAGTAACAGGACTCAGAAAAATTCTATTCTCTGTTGAGCGCCATTACTGGGCCTTGGTGTGCGAGAAGTAGATACCGTTGGCCAATTGAGGAGTGTCCTTGTAGGTGCTCTTGACACCGATAACGCTCAACTCATCGCCCACGCCGATACCTAAGGTCTCGAGCAGGTTCTTGCGGTTGTCGCCAGTTGCGCCCCAACCGGGATAGCAGCCATAGACATAAACATCGTTGGTACCATCATCGAGGTAGAGGTTACCATAGGTCGGGTTAGCGATCTCGGTGATCGTACCAGTCAGCATGTAATATACATCGGGGTTGTCCTCCTTGTCGAGGAACTCGTCGATGGTCACAGCAGTCACGTGCTTGACGTCCTCGAGTTGGGCACCCGTCATCTGGGCAACGCCCTTGTACTCGCCACGTTTGCCCACGAGGGTAACGATGTCACCAGCCTTGAGGCCAGCAGCCTCGAAGTCACCCTTGGCACCGATACCATAGACGTAGGTCGTACCTGACCAGTCACGGAGATAGATGTTGCCATAGGTTGGGTTGGCTACCTCGGCAATCACACCGGTGATGCGATACTGGGTATCGCCCACGGGGGCCTCCAGGAAGTCGGCTACCGAGCACTCAACGATGGAACCCTTCTGATAGATGGTTGCCTCGGCGGTATATTCCTGACCATTGTCGTCGGTGGTCTTGAAGACTACCACAGCACTGCGGTCGCCACCAGGGTTGGCACCGGCACGGAAGGTAACCACGGGCTCAGCGCCACCAGCTACCGACACGATACCCAGCCAATCCTTAGCAGCCTCGGGAATCTCAACCGATACGCCATTGTTGGTCTTGCAGGTCAGGTTGACGGCTACCGTACCACCCTCGACGGGGATAGTAGCATCCTCGGGGTCATAACCCTCGACCTTGACCAGAGACTTCTGGATCTTGACAACGGTCACGTTAACGAGCTCAACGGTACCGTTATAGACGGTCTTGGGACCCTCGACGGTTACGATGTCACCCACCTCAAGGCCCAGGCTCAGGAAGTTCTTCTCATTACCCTTGGCATCAAGCGTACCATAGATATAGATTTCGCCAGTCTCGTCACGCAGGTACCAGTTACCGTAGGTGGTGTTCACGATCGAAGCCACGACACCGGTAACGCGGTAGTTCTTGCTCTCGGGGCCGGCAATGACCTCGGCACAGGTGGCGTTATGCACCACTGCAAGGCCTTGGATCACGTTGACGGTCTGTGACTTGTCGGCACATGCGATGTGCAGCACGGTGTTGCGGCCGTCAGCGGCAGCGGGGGCACTGAAGGTCACCTTGGTCTCACCAGCGGTGCCCGTCATGGGGCTGATGGTAAGCCACTCGGGAACTTCCTCAGCATCAAATGACCAAGCATCCTTGGCATTGACGGTAATCGTGTTGGATCCACCGTTAACATCGATGCTCACATAGGAGGACGAAACCTGGATTTCATCGAGCAGAGTTATTGCATTGTCGTCCGAGCAGCTCGACAGCAGGGCGACCAGTGCAAAAAACGAAAGAAAATATTTAAGTTTCATAATGATGTGTATTCTGTGACTTTGAATTAGTTGAAGATGTACTTAATACCGATCGAAGCATTCCAGCACTGACCGAGCGTCTTGTTGGGAACAAAGGTCTTGACGTCGCTGTTGATGGCAGGATTGGTCGAGAAGGTGGCATAACCCTCGGCATCAACGCCCTCATACCTAAGCAGGCGGGGATCACTGCCAATCTCGGGGTTGAGATACTTGCTCACGCCCCAGCTCGAGTTGAACAGGTTCATCAGGTTCTTGATATCGAAGCTCAGCTGCAGGGTGTGCTTTGCGCCACACACGTTCAGCGAGAAGTCATGCTTGTAACTCAGGTCAACACGGTGAACCCAGGGGCTGTACAGGCTGTAAGGCTCGGCATACTCGCCCTGGTGGTTCTTCAGGCTCTTGTTGTTGTGAACATAGTCCATGAAGCGGTTCTTGCTGTCGGTGTTGATGAAGCGGAACTCGCCGTTCTCGACCTGTGCATCGGTGGGAATGTACATGGCATCGTAGTTGTAACCGTCACCGTTCATGTCGTTGTTCATCATGTAGGAATACTTGTAACCGCCACGCCAGGTCTCATAGATCAGGCCATAGTGGTTACCGCTCTTGTCGTGACCAGTTGCCGAGAAGACAAAACGGTCAGGAGTAACATACTGCGAGTTGTGCAGCTTGATGTTGTTGGGACCCTCGACGGTGGGAACATAGGTGAAGGCACTCTCGGCAGCACTGCCGGGCATACCAGTCACTTCCTTGTTCACGGTGTGGGTATAGGCAGCCATCAGGCTCAACCACTCAACAGGACGGGCATTCAAGGTCACGTTGGCAATCCAACCATAACCACGGCTGGTGTTCTCAAGAACGAAGGCCTTGGTACCACGACGGAAACCGGCGGGGAAGATCGGACGGTTGTCGGCACCGTTGAAGCGGGCATAACCACCCACGCCAGGCATACTCCAGTCACTGATGCTGGCAGCGTTGATGTTCTTGGTAAAGATACCCTCAACAGTCACGCTCAGGGGGAACGATACGGGCACGTTGTAGTCAACAGCCAGTGAGCTCTTCCACACCATCGGCATCTTGAACTTGGGATCTACAGCCGAGATCGATGAGGGAACGGTACCCATGTCGCTGGTCACGTTCTCGGGATAACCCATGCCGATGAGCTTGTCGCGCAGGGCGTTGATCGAGGCATTGCCATTGGCGTCGGTCACCAGACCGCCAGCAAACTGGCTCATGTCGATATAGCGGTTACCCTTGGCATCGGTAGTGTAAGCACCACTGTAGTTCTCATAGCCACGGGTGGGAACATAATTACCATCCTTGTCGAGGCCACCGATCTTGGTGTTGCCATTGAGCTGTGCCTGATACTGTACCAGACCACCGTTGGTGGGCATGTTGGTGAAGAATACCAGAGGCAGACGACCCGAGAACAGACCCGAACCTCCACGCAGCTTGAGGGTGTTATTACCCAATACGTCCCAGCTGAAGCCCACGCGAGGTTGAACGATCAGGTTGCTGTTGGGCCACTTACCGGTGTCGATGTGACGAACGTCGCCGTTCTTGTCATAATAGTCAAGAGCCAGGATGGCATTGTTGGTGAGCAGGTCACCGTTGTTGAAGAACAGACCGTCGAGACGCAGACCATAGGTCAACTTGAAGTTGCGGGTCACATTCCACTCGTCCTGTACATACAGGCCAGCCTTGTTGAACTGCACACGGGCAGCAGGCTTGGTCTCACTGCCGTAACCGTAGGTCAAGCAAACGACCTCGGGAACGGCGCCGTTGATAAAGTCATCCACGCTGTTGTAACGGTAGTAACCGGTACCATTGCGCATGTACTGGTTGTCGGCCATCTGGTGCTCAAAGGTGAGACCACCCATGATCTTGTGGTTACCATAGTACCAGGTAACATCGTCACGCAGGTTCCAAATGGTATTGTGAACGGCGTTGTTCCAGGTAAACAACTCATAACCCAGAGCCATGTAGTTGTCCTTGTTGCCATACTCATCGGTCATCGTGATGTCGATGAAGGGGAACTCGCTCGAGTTGGTGGCGCGGATGTCATCCAGCTTGGAGTAAGTGGCCAGGAACTCATTAGACAGGTTGTCGGCCAGGCGGCTGTTCAAGTTAGCGGCAAACGAGTGCACCAGGTTGTCCATGCCATACATCGAGTTGGCAAACGAGAAGGAGTAGGCCGATACACGGTAGTTGGGCATACGTGTTCCACCGTCCATCGAGGTGCCGTTGGGGTTGGACCAGTAGCGGTTCTTGGTGTAGTTGTAACGCAGCGACAAGTGGTGGTCGTTGGTGATGTTCCAGTCCAAGCGGGCCAGCAACTTGTAGTTGTTCTCGTCGGCAGGGAAGCTGGTATAGGAACCCGTGTCATAACCATACTTGTTCTTCACAAAATCGCTCACGCGAGCCAGGTCGCTAAGGGTCGTGCGAGAGATATAGCGCTCATCATCGCCCACGCCGTCCTCGCTGGCGCGATAGCGGTTGACGATGGTGGGCTGCTTGGTCATTTCACCGTTGACAAAGAAGAAGATCTTGTTCTTCCAGATCGGGCCACCCAAGGTGAAGCCATAGGTAGTCACCTGATCCTTGTCGCGGGCACCTGCAATCTGGAAACGGTCAACAGCGTCACCACGCAGGTTCTCGTTGCGGTGATAGATGTAGGCACTGCCGCGGAAGGTGTTGGTACCACTCTTGGTGATCGCGTTCACGCCACCACCGATGAAGTTGGTCTGACGCACATCATAGGGCGAAACAACCACCTGCATCTCCTCGATGGCTTCGATGCTAATGGGGTTACCACCACCGGGCAGGTTGTCGCTCAGACCAAAGTTGTTGTTGAAGTTTGCACCATCGACCGTGAAGTTGGCCAGACGACCATCGGTACCACCAAAGCTCATGCCATTGCCACCGAAGGGCGACAGACGGGTAACGTCGGTCAAGCTGCGGGTAACAGTGGGCAGGTTGGTGATCTGGGTGCTGTTGATGTTAGTGGCAGCACCAGTCTTCTCGGCACGGAACTTGGTAGCCTCGCTGGTAACAACCACCTCACCCAGGGTGTTAGCGTCAACACTCATGTCCACATTCAGGTCATAGGTCTCAGCCAGTTGCAAGGTAACATCCTCGACTTGGCGGGTCTGATAACCGATGTAGCTCACCGTCACGGTGTAAGGACCACCGGGACGCATACCCTTGATGGAGTAGCGGCCGTCAATGTTGGTGACGGCGTTGTACTGAGTGCCCGAGGGCGTGTGCAAGGCGGTAATCGTTGCGCCGATCATCGCCTCATGATTTTCATCGGTCACAACACCGGACAACGCCGAGGTCGTCACCTGGGCACTCGATGCCAATGCCACAAAGAACATTGCAACTAATGCCAAAAGCTTAACTGTTCTCAACATACAAATAAACTGGATTTAATTGATGAATAACTATAAATAATTAGAAAATTGATTCTTTTAATGAGAGTTTGAAAAAGAATTCGCGCCACATTAGCGGTAGTTATCCCGTCTAATCTGGCGCGTTTGTCGCTGGCAACCCTCACTTGGAGCGGGTGATAAAACTGGCTTGATGCCTCACCGCTACAAGTTATCCTGAAAGGTATGCCAAATACAGGTTTCAAAACTCTATTGTTTACTAGTTTTCAATTACGGCTGCAAAATTACTCAATTTTTCCTGCCCGACAATCACCATTTGTCAAGTTTTTTTTAACAGCCTGCCGTTTTAACACATTTAACCAAAAATATCCCAAATACAGCCAATCAACTCAAACAATCTTCCTCGAAACAACACAAAGTCGCCAAGACGCTAAACCTTTAACACAAAACATTTTACAAGGCGTTACAAGATAGAGCCAACATGTTTGGCTCCACATTTAGGCATTAGCGTTTTGGCGACTTTGCGTGATGTTTAATCAGCCTGAGTTTTACTCAAATTTCACGTCATCGAGGCACCAGGTGGCATAGTTCACATCCTGAGTGGCATAGTAGCGGAAACCGATGTAATAGTAGCCATCATCCCACTGACTCAAGTCGAGTTCATCCGAGTTCACCCAGTCGCTATAGACGGGGCTACCACTGGTGGGGGTAGCAAGCGAGGGATTCAGTTTCACCTTGACAGTGGCTGTAGATGGATTTGCCGAGTTGAGAAGATAGACCTCAAATAAGCTCGTGGTGCTACCATAGCCAGCGACCTCGGTACGGAACGACAGTTTCTTGCCCGTGGCATTCTTGATATCCAGAGCTGGAGTAATCAACCAGGAGTCAAACGGAGGCTGCGTACCCTTATAACCTGTTACGGCGGCATAACCGTTCTGCTGATATTGCGTCTGGTACCACTTCTTGTCACCGTTGATGGCCACATTTTTCCAGCCTTGAGGCAACGATGTATCAAAGCCCTCGTTGAGAGCTTGTACGGGATCGGTTACGGGATCATCAGGAGGAGTTGTATCTCCACCCGTCACGTCATCACGGTCGCGCAAGTAAAGTTGCCAGGTGGTGCCGTAGCAACCCAGCACTCCCACAACGTCAACCAAGCCACGAGGCAGGATGTCGTTCTTGAAATCGGCATAATTGCTGTTACGCACGATCAACTCGTGCCCCTCGGCGTCAACGAGCTTGCGACTGGTGGTAACATTAGGCTCGGCAAAGGTTACCACTCCATCGGCATCGACAAAGGTCACGTCCTTGAGGCTCACGAGCATTCCTTGATACTTCAGCATGGTCTGGGCATCGGATTTTCCATCAATCTCTCCCAGGCTGATGGACGTGGGATTCACCTTTGACGGATCGGGGGCACCATTGAGATTCACCATCTGCTGCCATATCTCGACGGGCAGGAAGGTCGTTTCCCATGTGCTGCCAGCTTCATACCATGCTGGATAGCCCAACACCTGCATTCCGTTATACTTCCCCACCCAGTAGCCCTTGAGCGGCAAGATGATTTCCTGGCCGATGGGGTAATCCCGATACAGGTTATTCTGATTGATCGAGATGGCCAGGCCAGCCCCCGACTCATCCATGATGTAGAGTGTCTTGTAGATGTTGCCCGACTGGTCACTCGACACCACCCAGCCATGAATCACCTCATCCTCGGTAATCGTATCGACATAGTTGCGATCATCATACCAATGTTTAGCCTTGAATTCGGCAATTGTCATGTTGGGGGTAGTGCCTGGCACCGGCCCGATATCACCCGAGAGGACCACATCGATCAAGAGGTTGATATCGGCTACATTAACCTCTCCGTCATCGTTCAGATCCCCAAAGATCGCTGAAGCCTTGACTGGAGCATAACTCTTGCCCGTAGACAATGACTGACCACTGGCTAACAATGCGCAACATGCCACTGCTAACACCACAAATAACTTAGTCTTGAATAACATAATAATGAATTAAGAAAAAATAAAATAATTACAACAACGATAACTATACAGTTTCCTGACATAGTCGATTATAGTCTCGGCCAGGGCAACAGCCTGCAAGAAGCTGTCACCATAATATTCTATAAAACAATTAGCGCCACATCAGCGGTCTTATCCGTCTCATGCAGCGCAGCCAGTGTCAATATCATTAATCCCAGACGGCATGTGTAACCGCCCAGTCACACACGAGTGACAAGGCATCAAGCAGGTTATGCCATTAGGGTGATTGGTACTCATTTCCTTATAATTTGCCCACAAAGGTACTCATTTCCATTAATTTACCAAACAATCACATCTAAAAAATTTTTCTTCACATTTAGAAATTACCGTTTTCCCTAATCGCCGCCTCTATTTCTTGATGCGGTCAGGGTGCTGGGCGATAAACGATTTCCAGGACTTGCTACCGTGAGTCTGGATGGGCCTCTGGCGCTCGTAAAAGTGGCACAGGGCAGCGGCCAGGGCATCGGTCGCGTCAAGCAAGTGAGGCATCTGAGCCTGGTCAATGCCTAAGGTGCGTTGCAGCATCAGCGCCACCTGTTCCTTGCTGGCTGCACCGTTGCCAGTGATGGCCATCTTGATCTTGCGGGGCTCATACTCGGTGATGGGAATCTCACGGTTGAGTGCGGCGACCATGGCGACCCCCTGGGCACGTCCTAACTTGAGCATCGACTGGACATTCTTGCCGTAGAAGGGAGCCTCGATGGCCATTTCGTCGGGCAAGTACTCGTTGATGACGCCGCTCACGCGCTCATAGATGTGACGCAGGCGCATGTAATGATCCTCCATGCGGTTGAGCTGCAACACCCCCATGACGATGAGCTCGGGTTTCTTGCCGTTCACGCCCAGCAGGGCATAGCCCATGACATTGGTGCCCGGGTCGATGCCGATAATGATATTCTTATATTGCTTCTCCGCCATTTCCATCAGCAAAGGTAAAGCTTTTCTCCCACCCCACCAACAAAAAAACGCCCATCGTCAACCGATGAGCGTTTTTTGTTAAAAGTGCAATGATTACCAGATGCCTGACAGCAAGTAATCGATGAGGGTTGTCACGTCATCGATCTTGACGACGCCGTCGTTATCACAATCGGCATTATCCACACTGATAGTTGCTGCATTACCGCTGAGCAGGTAATCGATAAGAGCGGTCACATCGGCGATGTTGATGCTACCATCCTTGTCCACGTCACCACGCACGACGGGAACGGGCTCGGTCCACTTCTCGACCACGAGGATGCCCTGGCTCAAGTAGAGCGTCAGGTTGTACTTGCCCGTGGGGATGCGGAAGGCGTTGGTGCCTGCCACAACACTCAGATTGGTACCCAGACGTTCCTCGTTGATCAGGAAGTTATTGCTCGTGGCGCCCATGCGGTCACTGGCGATGTCGTTCCAAGTAGCACCCAGGGCTGTCGTGAAGCTGAAGTAGCTGTAACCACCGTAGGGGTCAACAAAGTTAATGGTGGCGGTATATTTCTCGCCGTTGGTGGTCGTCATCTCAAAGCCGTTGTTGGGAGCCCAACCAGTCGTGTTGATGTTACCGAGCACATACACCTTGTCGAAGCTGGCAGCGCCAGCGCCCGCATACTTCTCGGTCACGTCGAGGTAGGTATCGGCAGCCTTGTAGGAATAGGTCTCCAAGTCACTGTTGGGATAGATGAAGAAGGCGTCGCGTTTCACAACGATGGATGCCGTCTGATTCTCAAAGCCACCATCGCCATTGTTGAAGATGACGTTCACCTCGGGAGCATCGACATGCAGGCAATACCACTCAATATCATTGACAGTCACCTTGTCCAGGCTGCTGATGGCCTTGCCAGGCCAACTGCTACCCGTCACACTACCCTCGCTGGTCCAAGCCCAGATATAGGCCTTGGCAGCCGAAGTCTTGACATAGACATTAACGCCTGTGGTTGCGGCATCGGTGATCGAGTAAACATAAGTCTCGACGTTATCAACCTGGTTGCCGTTGAGCACGCCCACCTTGAGGGTGGTGTTCTCGGTAAAGGTCATCGAGGTAGAGGCCGTGATTGCAGTGCTGCTCACGACGGGATCACTGCCGTCGGTGGTATAGACGAGAGTCGTGCCGCTCTTGCTGGGAGCTACCGTGAGGCTCACATTGCCCACATAGTTGCCAGCGGCCTTGCTTACAACAGGATAACCCAGGATGCTACCATCCTTGGCCACATGCTGCCAGTCGATTCCGTAGGTGATATACAACGCATAGCCATCACCCTCCTGCACAAGTTCATAGCCGTAGGGGCAACCATTGGCCGTGGCGCCACCCAGTTGCAGGTACAGATTGCCGCGGGTGCCTTGGGTCTCCAGGATGTAGCCACCGTTGTTCTCCTGCTGGGTGAGAATATCGCTCTGGTTGTGGATGCCAGCTGCACGGCGGGCCTTGATGCAGTTGTTGATTTCCTCACCATAGACCAGATAGTGCTTGTAGAAGATACAAGGCGTGCCGGGCATTGCCAGGATGAAGGCATTGGCGGGCATGACATTGGTCTTCAAGCAGTCATAGTTGGTATTTTGACCCGTATCGTGGTTGTCAACGAAGGTCACCGAATAGCGCTGATAGCTCTTGTCGGCAGCGAGTCCCTTGTCATTGAGGGCGCTCCAATTGCCACTGGAGAAGGCGCTCTGCAACGGATACTTGAGTGCAAAATCAAACACGGCTGTCTGGATGCGGTCGTCCTGCTTGGTGCTGTTGAGGTACCAGCGCAGGGTCTCGGCATTGCCGTCCCAGTACTCGGCCACCGAGAAGGTGGGCTGACTGGCCTGGTTGTACAGACCCACATAGTAACCGGCATATCCCTTGCACATGTCGTAGCGGAAGCCGTCGTAACCCAGTTCGTCCAAGAGGTACTTCTGATAGGTCTTGACGTTCTTCTGCACATTGGCGCTGGTGTGGTCAAGGTCACGGCTACCGTCAAAGTCCTCGCCCTCGTCGTTGGCGCCAGTGGCGGCAAAGCCGGCACCGACACACTCGTCGGTCTTGCAGATGTCGGCCAGCGACCAGGTCATGCTGTAGTCCTCGCCAGTGACGGGACCAGTGACGGTCTCGTTGGCGAAATCAACCCAACCGCTCTTACCGCTCTTGTGGTTAATGACCATATCCATGATTACGCTGGTATTGTGGTTGCGGAAAGTGGTAATCATGTCGCGCAATTGCGTCTCGGTGCCGAAGCATGTGTTGTGTTTCAACCAATAAACAGGCATGTAACCCATACTCTCGGCCGAGCCAAACTCGTCAACGCTACCCGAGTTGGGAACCCACACGACATCAAAGTACTGGCATAAATCCTGGGCCTGATCGGTCAAGTTGTTCCACTTGGTAGCCTTGTAGCTGTCCCAGTAGAAACCTTGAAGCATCACACCGCCATACATGGCGGGCCAGCCTTTACCAGCGACGGGGTTGCCACCGCTATCGCGAGTGATGACACAGGTGCGACCGCTCACGTTAACCGTCAGCGTGTAAGTGCCGGCAGGAATGCGGAATGCCACATCAGTGTTCACACCCGGCTCGTTCAGGGTGATGGTCTGTCCCAGCATCGATGAGGTTACCCAGAAGTTGGTGCCCTCGTCGGCAAGTGGTGATATGCGATAGGGCTTAATGCCGTCCCAGTCGGTGCTGCTGGTGGCCAGCTTGGTCGTGAACGAGAAGTAGCTCACGTTGGCATCCTCCTCGCTGTTCTCACCATTGAAGGTGACCTGGGCAGTAAAGATGTTACCATCGGTGGTATTCATCGCTACGCCCACGCTGGGATTCCAACTGTTGCCCTCGGCCTCACCCAGGATATACAGGTCTTCACTGGGCTGCGGACCGGGGGTGTCACCCTCTTTCTCAACAATCAGGTAACCGCCAGCCAGGCTTGCGGTGAACTTCCACGTACCAGCGGGAATCTTAAAGGCGGTGCTACCCTTCTGCAACGGCATCTGGGTATCCTCGGTCACCAGATAGTCCTCGGTGCCGGTAGCGCCATAGCGATAGTTGGCAATGGCGTCCCAGTCACCAGAAGCGACCGAGAGTCGGGTTGTGAACGAGAAGTAGCTATAGCCCTCGTTCTCGCCCTGAGTGGTCACGGTAGCCGTGAAGACACCTGATGAGGGGTTATAGTCCATAGGCACGCCAATGCTGGGATCCCAGCCATTGCCGTTAACCTCGCCCAGGATGTAGAGATCGTCTGAACCTACAGGACCGCTGCTTTCTTCTGAAATCTTGAAGCGCTTGTTGATCGTGTCAAACGTGAAAACATAGCTCGAACCGTCACCAGTAAAGGCATAGGCACCTGCAGAGGTCTTCTGGGTTGTAATCCACGTGTCACCAGACACTTCCTGGTCCGTGTTATTCATCGGGCCATAACGGTAGTTGCTGTTGAACGTGTTCCAACCAGCGTCGTTGTTAGTGGGGGCCAAGGCGTCTCCGAACACAAAATACACCTTGCCGCTGATGGTGGCCGTGTAACTGTAAGTTCCGTCAGCCTTAGCTGTCATCAAAACGCCGTCAGCAGGATTCCAACCGCCAAACGGATCGTCGCCCACGATATACATCTGGGCGCTGGCTTGCAGCGTCAGCAACGACGCCACGAGCGCAAGAAATAGTGTAAGCGTTTTTTTCATTGTTGTTTGTTTTTAAGAATTATAATGTAGATTTTGGTTATTCAGATGGCTGGAAAGGGCACACTACCCGTTTTTTCATATTTTCCTCCAAAATTAACGATTATTCTCCTTTGCCCCCCTTCTTCCCGTCCCATACAATCCAAAAAAATCACGCAAACGATTGCATCGACCAAGGCCATGCCGCCTGGTCACACAAACTAAAAAATGAAAGCATATCATGAATTTTTCCTGAATACTTATCGCATATTCAAAAAAATGACTATCTTTGCAGCCGAAAATTTGGTGCCGCAAGCGCCCTTTCATGGCGTGTTGCGGATTAAAAGGGAATCAGGTGAGAATCCTGAGCAGACCCGCTGCTGTATATCCCACCAAGTTGTCATGCAATCATTTAGCGTCACTGTCCACCCCGCGTGGATGGGAAGGCCGCATGGCAATGGGATGAGCCAGAAGACCTGCCAAGTTGGACATATTATTGCTTTGACTCTCGTGGAATAGGGTCGGACAATCAACACACGCTTATACAGTTGCCGCCACTGGCGGTAAAGTATAATGCCTGGTCTGTATTTCGCACAGCCACAGATAGCCTGTTTTTGTTTTCCATCCACGCCACGGTCAAAGTTACTTATCAACTTGATTGTGTGATGTTTGTTTACATCAATACAATTATATAGTTAAATTTAAAATTATAGTAACTTTTTGTTTTTTCGGTGGCGCAGCCATGCCGTTCTCACACATTCACACAAACACACGTTTTCTGCCAATCAGGCGGCATGGCTGCAAAACTCGAAGACAAACAACGGAACAGAACAATGAACATGACAAAACGTAATTTGACGACCATCTACACTGGCAACGGACAGGGCAAGACCACTGCTGCCTGGGGCATGGCGGTTAAAGCATTAAGTGAAGGCAGGTCGGTCTATATCGGCCAGTTCACCAGGAACAAGATTGATATCGAAAGCCACATGGCCCAAGAATATGACCAGTTGCAGATCGAGCAGTTAGGGTTTTCCGCTCTGGAGAACCGCGAGCCAGATGAGAATGACCGAG
This sequence comes from uncultured Prevotellaceae bacterium, assembly GCA_947165675.1. Classification (GTDB taxonomy): domain Bacteria; phylum Bacteroidota; class Bacteroidia; order Bacteroidales; family Muribaculaceae; genus Sodaliphilus. The sequence continues at coordinate 144,430 of CAMVBJ010000002.1, read as the reverse complement.
CTGCTGCACTTGCCGGCCTCGATCGCTGCAAGACGCTATTGTCCAGCGGCATGTATGACATGTTGATCATGGACGGACTGTGTGTCGCCATTCATTGCGGATTGATCGACAGGGAACAAATCCTTGACCTGCTGGAACAGAGGCCCGATGGCACCGAACTCATTATCACTGGCGCTAACGCTCCCCAATGGCTGATCGAAATAGCAGATTGCGTTACCGAGATGCACGAGCTCAAGCACACTACCGATGACCATGAAGCCATCCTATGTGATGCCATCGTCGGTAAAAACTGAAGGCTGAAAACTGACAACTGAAAACTTATTCGTACCTTTGCAGCCGTAAAAGTGATAACGACATGAAGAAGCTCGTGATATTTGACTTGGACGGCACCCTGCTCTACACCATCGAGGACCTGGGGCAAGCCGCCAACTATGCGCTGGAGCGCAACGGCTATGCGACCCATAGCATGGCCAGCTACCCTTACTTTGTGGGCAACGGCGTGCGTCGTTTGATGACCCGTGTGCTACCCGAGGATGCCCGCGACGATGATACGGTGGATCGCGTGTTGAGCGACTTCATCGAGTACTATGACGAGCACTGCACCGACTACACAAAGCCCTATAACGGAATACCCGAGTTGCTGCAAGACCTGCAAGACAAGGGTGTAGCGATTGCCGTTGCCAGCAACAAGTACCAGAAGGCCGTTGACAAGATTATCCCCCACTTCTTCCCTAACATCAACTTTGTCGCCATCGAGGGGCACCGTGAGGGGGTCAACGTCAAGCCCGATCCCAGTGTCGTGTTCTCGATCCTTGCCAGAACACGAACGGCCAAAGCGGATTGCCTCTATGTTGGAGATAGCGGCGTGGACATGGAGACGGCACGGCGCGCCTGCATCAACTCGGTGGGTGTGACCTGGGGCTTCCGCAGCAAGAAGGAACTCGTCGAGTACCATGCCGACATCATCGTGAACAACCCCGTTGATATCCTCGATGTCGTCGATAACGGCATCCGCATATCCTAATCAACTGAAAACTAAAAAACTAAAAACTAAATCATGAACTGGCTCACTGAATTATTTATCGGTAACAGCGTGGCACACACTTTGTTCGTTTACGCCCTGGTGATTGCCATCGGCGTCATCCTGGGCAAGGTGAGAATCTTCGGTATCTCGCTCGGTGCCACCTTTGTGCTGTTCTGCGGCATTCTGGTGGGACATCTGGGAGTAACTGTTGACGGAGCAACCCTCAAGTTCATCCAGGAGTTCGGCCTCATCTTGTTCATCTTCTCAATAGGTTTGCAGGTGGGTCCCAGCTTCTTCTCCTCGTTCAAGCACGAGGGCATCCAGCTCAACGGCATCGCCATGCTCATTGTGGCCCTGAACGTCATTGTCGCCCTGGCCATCTACTTTATTGCGGGCAACATCTCCATCACCGATCTCGTGGGCGTGATGAGCGGAGCTGTGACCAACACACCTGGACTGGGTGCCGCCCAGCAGGCGCTCATCGAGACTGCCGGCAGCCGAGCCAGTAATCTCAACGAGTCGATGTCGTTAGGTTATGCCGCAGCCTATCCTTTAGGCGTTATCGGCATTATCCTGTCGATGATCATTGTCAAGGTCATGTTCAAGATCAATGTCGAGAAGGAAATCAAGGACATCGAGCTCGAGAAGGAGGAAAGCCAACTCAAGCCCCACGTCATCACCTATCAGGTGACAAACAAGCTCATCTACGACATTCCCGTGACACGCCTGCACGCTATCATCGACCACAACTTCACCATCTCGCGCCTCAAGCGCGCCGACGGCACGGTCGAACTCCCACAGGGCGAGACCATCATCCACAAGGACGACGTGCTGCGCATCGTCATGAGTGCCCACGACCAGGACATCTTTGACGCGATCATCGGTCCCCATGTCGATTTTGACTGGAAACTCGAGAACGCACCTAATGGTATCGTCAGCAGGCGCATCGTCGTCACCCGCAACGACATCATCGGCCACAAGATCGGCTCCATCCGTCTGCGCGAGGGTTATAAGGTCAACGTCACCCGCATCCACCGTGCGGGCGTCGAACTGCTGGCCAGCCCCAACCTGTCGCTGCAAGTGGGCGACCGCCTCACTGTGGTGGGTCGAGAAGAGGACGTGGACCGTCTGGGCAAGCGACTGGGCGACTCCTACAAGCGACTGGACCACCCCAACCTGTTCACGATGTTTATCGGAATCTTCTTAGGCATCCTCGTGGGTTCCATCCCCATCATGTTGCCTGGCATGTCTGTACCCATGAAGCTGGGTCTTGCCGGTGGTCCCCTGGTAGTGGCCATCCTCATCGGCCGTTATGGCCACAAGGCCAAGTTGGTGACCTATACCAGCACCGCCGCCAGCCTGATGCTGCGTGAATTAGGGCTGTGCCTGTTTCTGGCCTCGGTGGGCATCGCCGCCGGTGGCAGGTTTGTCTCAACGGTCCTGAGCGCTAACGGTGCGATGTGGGTACTGTATGGTTTCCTGATCACCATTATCCCATTGCTTGTCGCAGTGGTCGTGGCACGTGGCAAGCTGCACCTGAACTACTGCACCATCATGGGTCTCGTGGCTGGAGCCACGACCGACCCGCCCGCCCTGGGCTATGCCAACACCACAGCCGGCAACGATGCCCCAGCGGTGGCCTATGCCACTGTCTATCCATTGACGATGTTCATGCGTGTGCTCATCGCCGAGATGATTATCATCTTTGCCGTCGCTTGACACGCGAGCCATATCACTTACACACAGAAACGGGGATCTTGAGGGTCCCCGTTTTGATATGCAACAGTATCCCTCCAGCGCAGGGATAGTTGTTATTCTCCATTTTTTATATAACTTTGCGCCCATTATGAAGAACTATTGCCTATTTAACCTCAATCGTGCCATCCTCGTAATGGCAATCCTGTGTATCATCATGGCTGGCTGCAAGCATGATAACGGCGTGCACCAGCAAGTTGTTAATTACATAACCCAGGCCGAAGAGATGCTCGACAAGGAAGACCTGGACTCGTCGATAGCCATCCTGCGTCAAGCCTACGACTTCTCAAGTAGCAACGGCTACTCATGGGGCATGGCCGAGGCCAACCTCAACCTGGCGCGCTCGTTCAACATGATAGGTCATGCTGATTCAGCACTCACCTATCTGAACAAGTGCATCAACACTTTTCAAGAGATGCCCGACTCGATGCTCACGCAATACTATGCAGAGCTTGCCGCGACCTACGGCTTCCTCGGAGAGATGATTAAGGCCAAGGACTTCTCGCTCAAGACCATCCCATTCATGCTCAAGTATGGCAGCAATGAGGACAAGGTCACCATCTATGGCAACACGGGAATCTATTACCGTCATCTGGGCATGAACGACTCGGCCATCTACTACTACCAGCAGGGTCTGGACATCGCCCTCAAGAACGATGAATATGAGAGCCAAGCCTTCCTGGACAATAATCTGGCCGTGCTCTATGTTGACATGCAGCGTTTCAAGGAGTGCTATGACTATTGCCAGAAGGCCGTTGACGCTGCCCGAAAGGCAGGCAACAAAGAGATGGAAATCAGGGCACTCATGACTCGCGGCGCAGCTCTGGTGACCGAATTGAAATATGAAGACGCCGCCGACTGCCTGCTTGATGCCTATCAACAAGTCAAGGACGGTGCCAACCCGATCATCAAGCTGGGAATCCTCAGCCCGCTCATCAAGGCCGTTTATCACAGCAAACGACCAGAGCTCAACAGCCAGTACCAGCAATTCATGGAACTGGGTGATCAGCTCTATTCTCAACAGGCTCCAAGCAGCATCAACGCCGCTAACTGGCTTAATTCCAAGATGACCCTCCTGGTTGAGCAGAATCGCTACCAAGAAGCGCTCAACACCATCGTCAAGATCGAAGAAATCCAGCCACAGATGCAAGTAGTGCCTATTGACAAGCTATACACCAATAAAGCCCGTTGCCTCTATCGCCTGGGGAAGCACAAAGAAGCCTACGAGCTCCAGCTCGAAGCATCGCTTGCCGCCGACTCCCTCAAAAACGAAGAGATCACCAACAAGTTGTCCCAGCTCACAGCCAGCTACGAGATGACCCAGAAGGAGCTCGAAGTTGCCCGCTTGAACCAGCAGCACTCCCGCAACCAGACGCGCATTGCCATCCTCGCCGCTCTGCTCATCGCCGTGCTTGCAGCACTTGGAGCGCTTGCACTGTGGACACGCCAGCGCCGCCAGCAAGCACAGATGCGCGAGACACGCCGCTGGGTCGAGGGTGTGGAGCAAGAACGTGCCCGATTTGCCCGCGAATTGCACGATGGCGCCTGCAACGACTTGCTGGCCATAGGCCTGCAACTGCACAGCGACAAGACCGACAAGGCCCAAGTGGGACAGCAGATTTCCACCCTGCGCGCCACCTTGCGCAACCTCTCCCACGAGCTGATGCCCCCGCAGTTCAGAGACGGCGTGCGCCTGGATCAAGCTCTGGGATATTACCTCTCCCACATTGAAAGCCCCAAAGTCGATTTACAGACCGATGGTGACGGCTGGGACAGCATTCCTGCCGATACCGCCTACCAGGTGTATCGCATCACCCAGGAAGCCATCGGCAACATCATTACCCACCAGCCAGATGCCCAAGTCGAGGTCAACCTCTCGCCCACCCGTCTGGACATCGTCTCCACTGGTAAGGTACAACAGGGTGACGGCACTGGAATCGGTCTGCAGTCGATGAAAGAGAGGGCCGAAAGTATCGGGGCTACCCTGTCCACCCTAGTCAAGGATGACACGTTCACCGTCTCTCTCGACTTCAATGAATAGATAAAGGCTACACGCCCGAGAATCGACAAGGCGCATTTCATCCACGGCGCACCGTAGTTTTAATGGTTTCGGAGTGATTTTTATCGCTCCGAAACTATTTTTATAACCACTTTTCAAGTAACTTCGCACACACGTACATTCAAAACCATTAATTTCTCAAGATGCAAGACACCATTAACAATAACATCAATCTTCTCATCATCGAGGACCATAATATTGTGGCCATCGGCCTCAAGGCATTGCTCAGCGCACACAGTGGTTTAAACCAAATAGACACCACAACCACTGCCAAGGAAGCCATTGAGCAGACCGTGAACCATCCCTATGACCTCTATATTATAGATGTGGAGTTGCCCGACATGTCGGGTATTGAGCTGGTCAAGAGCCTCAAGACCCTCTCGCCTGACAGTGCATTCATCTTCCATACCATCCATGACGAGTTCTGGACGCTACGGCAGATCATCAACTGTGGCGCCGACGCCATCGTCATGAAGAGCGATGATCCAGCCGAATTGATCACCGCTATCAACACTGTGCTCGACGGAGGCAGCTACTTCTCAAGCAACTACAGGCTGGCTTGTCAGGAAATGGAACAGTATCAGGAACTGTCGGCACGAGAGATCGAGGTGCTGCAACTCATTGCCGATGGGCACATGACCCGAGACATCGCCGAGCGACTCTTCGTGAGCGACAACACGATAGAGTTTCACCGCAAGCGCATCATGCGCAAACTGGGTGCTTCCAACATGGCCCAACTCGTCAAGGAAGGCATTGCCCGCGGCTACATCAAGGCCAAGCCAACGGCACTCAAAACTAAGGTTTAATTGTTCATTGATCTCTAATCTCTTTTACTTATGGGAAAATTAGTTAGTAAAATCGTTTTTTTCTTCATTGCCTTTGCATTGTGCCTTTCCTTACTTAAAAAATGCGCTCAAAGCTCAAAAGAATATATGAACGAGGTTGCAGAATCCATCTCAGGGATATTCTCCAGTTGCACTCCTCTCAGTTCAACTGTAGTTATCAACCAGACAACCATACAGAATATTAAGGTCGAAATGACCAATATTCAAAGTCAAGTGAGCAGCATTGAGCAAACCATAGATCTCACAATCAAAAAAGGTGATCAGAATCTCTTGTTAGAGCAATATACACAACTCAACAAATATTTAGTGACGGTTAACACCCACATTGCCGAATTGCAGGGCTCGGATGACACCGAAGCGATCAATCTATTAAAGCAACTCAAGAAACTACAGAAACAGATCAAAAAAATACTTGAGCGGATAGAGGCCAAACTCAACCAAAAGGAAAAAGACGACGATTGCTATTATGCCATCGGTACTGAGAGTGACCTGATTGAAGCTCAGGTCATCAAGAAAAACTGGATAGGCCAACTTGTCGTTATCCCCACTAAGGGCAACGAGAACCCGTATTATATTTCTGGCCACAAGTCCACTATCGGTCAGTTGCCGTTGTATGCCCAGGAGGCCGACGTCATCTCTGACATGCCTTCAAGCAGCTACGAATTGCGCCCCATCAATTCTCAGCTAATTCTTAACATCAAGGATCCTGATAAATTCTGGAACAAGACCTCACATCTTGTAGTTGTCACCAAATAAAATAGCACATGGAACCCAACAAACATCAGCAGCAACAGAAGCAGCAACAGAAGCAACAGCAACAGAGGCAAGTCCAACAGCAAACAGCTCACAGCCATGCCGAGGCCCGATCCTGTCCTAACTGTGGTGCCACTGTCTCGCCAGGAATGCACTTCTGTGAAGAGTGTGGCTGTCCCATTGATAGCAACACATGTCCCCACTGCCACCAGGCTATTGACCCAGGATTGGCATTGTGTCCCCACTGCGGGAAGCCTATTGATTCCAGACGGTGTTCATTCTGCGGTTCTGAATTAGAGGAGGGCGAAAACTTCTGCTCCACCTGTGGCAATCCGCGGCAAGGCATTATCTGTCCAGAGTGCGGCACCAGGAACTATCGAAGCTTCTGCCGCAAGTGCAATCATCCGCTCAACGAGATGGCCAATCAAAGCTTGATGAGAGTCCGCAATAATCCTCACGTCGTCAAAGCCAAGCAACTTAATGCCGAAATTGAAGAACTTCAACAGAAGATTCTTGAATTAGCATCACAGACAGGGCTGTTCGATCAAGAGGGGAATGAATTGCCACCAGATGCCATCCCTGTCGAGTTGAGTGAGGAAAACCGGCAACTCCTCTCCATGTACGATGAACTGATCAACCAGTCCTCACCCACAATAACCACACAGGCGCCACCACAACCAGCACCACAAACGCCCCCCAAAGATGAACAAACGATCAAGCAGGCCAAATCTCAACTAAAACAAGCGCTTGACGACTATCAAGCACGAGTCGCCGAGATGCAACGAGCAATCGACGCCATGATTCCCGACCCCCAAGATCCACCCGAAGTGCAACGGAACTTCCTATGTGCCTGTCAAATAGAGACCCAAACTCTAACCAAGACCAAGCAGACGCAATGTATGGGATGGATTTGCAACTGGTGCGGATGCCACCATTCCAATCCCTCAGAGTGCTGCAAACCAGAGCTCGGCGGAAAATGGATTTATCAAGAAGTTGAAACAATCTCAAAAATCAAAAATTCAACAACGGTATACATATGAACGATACAAATAATAACAATGGAAATTCAGGTAGTGACAACCAGCCTGTTGGCACCATCACTCCAGCAGTAGATCCTGGGTCACAAGTGTCGGGTACAATGGCGCCACTGTCGGTTACAATGATGCCACTGGCAGGTACAATGACGCCACCGATTGGTGCCAGTGGTGATAGTGTACCTTTTCCAGACTATCCCACCTATGAAATCAAGGGGACAATCTATCAAGTCGTATCTCTTGTCTCTTCTAACTCGGGCGAAGCCAATGTCTATTGCGTTGAGAACAAGAACAAGAAATATGCATTAAAGCTATATCACCTGTACCGTCATCCCGATCACGCTATTCTTGACATCATCAAGAAGGTTAGCGACCAATTTGGAGACAAGAGCCTGCTGGTCAGAATCTTTGACCACGGCATCTGGCATGACAACAATACAGGGATTGACTATGACTATGAGCTCATGGAATACTGTTCTGGTGGCTCACTCGCCTCGCTTATTTTAGGCAAGACTAAAGATGAGGAACAGTTCAAGAAGATTGCTATGCAGATGGCCTGCGCCATCGACTTCTGCCATAAAAATGCTAATCTCCTGCATCGAGACATCAAACCCGCCAATTTCCTTTTTACCGACGAGACCAGACAGCGCTTGGTTCTCACCGACTTTGGCATCGCCAAAATCATGGACGAGAACCACGAGGTGCCGAACAAGGATACAGGCCGCACGGTCGTCTATGTAGCACCCGAGATTTACACCAGAATGGACAATGTGGAGACGACCATCGGCATGCCATCGGACTACTACTCGCTGGGCATGTCACTGCTTGCACTGTGGATTGGAGAAGGCGTTCTCACTGCCGAGGAAAGAAGCCTCATCAACAAGAAGCAAGAAGAAGCTCTCCCCTATCCCTCCAACAAGGAGATGTCTGATCATTCCCTCTCATTGATCAAGAAACTCACACGTGCCGCCCCCGGCAAGAGGGCGACCTTTGAAGATATCACCAAGTGGAGAAAAGGTGAAGTATTATTCATCGAGAACAATTTTATGATAGACAATAACTTCAAGCCCATCACATTCCAGCGCGATAAGAACATTATCGCCACTTCGCCTCAACACCTTGCCCGCTTGATGTGGGAAAACCAGGAACTGGGCATCAGATACCTTTATAACGATCAAGTGCAGAAGTGGTTTGACAATATGGACTGGAACGAGATTTCGGTCAGCATCAATGAGATTATTGAGGATCACTACCCCCATGACCGGAATGCCGGACTCTATGCCTGCTGTCTCTTGCTTGACAAGGACCTGCCCCTGCTCATGGACATGGATGCCGACTATGAAGGCGGCAAACGCCCCTTGAAGACTGCATCTGATATCGCTCGCGAACTCTATTACAATGATAACCAGTATATCAATGAGGAAAAGATACAACAACCCTCACATCTACTTTGGGTTTACCTGAGCCAGCGGCTCGGCATGAGTGAAGACGAAATCAAGGTTCATCAGAATAAAATCGAGGAGTATGGGGTGAGGCAATTACGTCGATTGTGCTACGTCTTGGACAATCAACTTCCCTTCAGGGTCAATGTTAATGGCCAGAATGTAGAGTATAATGACTTTGAAGATGTCTTCCATGCCTTGCATAAAGGGGTATTTAACCAGAGCAACATCACCCTGCTCAACAATACTGATTTCACCACATGGGTGCGCATGCGAGATCCCATGAGGTATGATAGGGCCATGGTGGCCATCGGCGATTTACCACCAACGGCCAGCAGGGAAGATGTCGCATGGACCATCGTATATTCTATCGGTTGGGAATATGGATACGATTTTCTTCCTGCTATTGGGGACAACAATAATCAGAACAAGTCACGCCTCGTCACCATCGAGGATGCGGCCACTGCAATTGCCCAGGAAATCAACTCGGGGAAAGGCGGACAAGGCACACTGAGCTCACAAGTCGATGGTCAGAACTTTGTCAACTCCCGTCTGTTCCATTATCTGCACCTGCGAGGAAAGTACGACAAGTATCTTGAGTTATGGATCACGTTCACTGATATGCAGGATCCGGATAACCTGGCCAGGTATGGCTCCTACAATAGAACCATCGGGCTGATGAAAGCTGTTGCAGCAACCATCGGTTACGTCCCGTTCGAGGTTGGGAAACTCACCGTTAAAAGTCTGGACGAGTATCAAGATAACAAGCAGCAAGTGAATGAACGACTCCGGCAAGACAAAGAGTTGCAGCAGCGCTTCGTCAACTGGCTGGCATTGCAATTCCAGGAGAACCCGAGAGCCGATATAGGCAACGGCAATTACAGGAAACTGACCGATATGTATCACAATTTCCTCCTGGAGCACGCGCCACAGAGCGAACCCGCAATGCGCAGCCGCGCAGCAGAACAGAAGATAGACAGTGGCAAGCATGTCTTCTCCATGGCCAAGGGTAAGGTCAAGCTCATCCGCACACTGGTCACGCTGCTGTGCTTTGTGCCACTGACCATTATCTGCGTCTCGGCCATCGCTGGCTTGTTCTTTGTGGATTCCAGTATCTTTAAGGATGTCATGCTCAAGTTGGGTGAAGTGATTGGAGGCATCTGTGCCATTATCACATTTTTCTATGTACTGAGTGATGAGTTTAACGTGATAGGAGGACTCATCATTGGAGCCATCGTCTTCTTCCTGGTGCGATGGCTATGCTCGATTCTGACCCCGATTGTGCCATGGGTGCTTGTCGGGGCACTGATACTGGTGATGATCTACTTCGGCAAAGGGATTTTCAAGGGGAAAGAGTTCATGCTCTACGACAACTGGAATGACGGGCGTTCTCTCTCAATCGGTGAAGCCGAGAACCGAGCCCGACTGGCAGCGGCATTTGACTCTCACGACAAGTTGCTTGGGGACCTGCCCAAGGACTATCCAGCGTGTGTGTATTTCAATAGTGCCCACGAAATCAGGAGTTCAATCAAGCCATTAATGATCAAGAGCTTGGTCATGCTGTTGCTCACGGCGCTGGTTATTGTGGGATTAAGCTGGGGCTACTATAAAGCCAAGGGATTTGATGATCACAGTACTACATCAATCACCCAATATGAAAACCATCCTGAAAGCTATGCCATGCCTGACCTGACAGGACATTACACGGGCACGTTCCATGAACGCAACTCGACACTTGACCTGAAGATGAAGAAGAACGGTGACGAGATCGATCTGACAGGCACTGTTACCATCTACTACAGCACCACCATGGTCCAGAAAGTCGTGGGCACGGTTAAGGATGGCATGATTATCTTGAATGTCAAGAAAAATGGAAAGGTCAACGAACGCATCACCTACAATGCCCAATTCATGACCGACGAGGATGACCGAGTGAGAATCACTGGTCACTATACCAACCTGGTACAAAACACTAACCACGATTTCGACTATACGATGGCAGACTAATTATAAACTCAACAACGGATTCAACACTATGATAACATGTCAATCATGCAACAAGCAGAACAGGGACAATGCCAGATACTGCAAGTGGTGCGGCACAAAGCTTGAGGCCACGTCGTCGAGCACTGGACTCAATGCGTTAGTGGGCAAGGACAACATTAAGGCCGAACTTGAAGACATCATCAGGCACGCCAGCAACATGGCCATGCGACTGGGCCGCAACAGTAATAACCGACTGGAGCTGAGCTTTGTCATCACTGGAGAATCGGGCTGTGGCAAGGAAACCATCGCCCGTGCTATCGCCGAAGAACTCCATGAGGCCGGTATCACCAGCTCATCATCGCCCACTGTGATTATTCCTGTCGACTATCAGTCCTTTACCCAGAATATCGACGAAAGGATTCAAGCCATCGCAGATGGCATACTCATCATTGATGATGCCGACAAGCTGGTACCCGAGGGGAAAGCCAGCGAGATAGAAATGATTGATTATGTATTGAGCAGGCTCAAGGACTGGAGGGGTGACAAGAGGAAACCCATTGTGATATTCACTGGACAGAAGCGCCTCAGAGAATACTTCAAGCAAAATCCAGACCAAGCAGCCAAGGTCAACTATTTCCTTGAAGTGCCCGACATCAACGTTGATGGACTTGTCGAAATCACGCGCCGCATCCTGCATGATAAATACCAGCTTGAGCTGACTCCCGAAGCTATCGCTAAGCTGCATCGCATCTACGTTAACGACCAGCGCAACCCCGAGGACGCAAAGGGTGCCAATGGACACAATGCCGCCAAACGAGCCTATGAAATCCAATATAAGTGCAAGTGGTCGGAGCCAGTCACCCCCGACATGATTGAGGGGAAAGAGTTTATTCCCAAGACGTTTGATGACGTGATGGCCGAATTTGATCAATTCGTCGGAGTAGAAGACATTAAGGCTGAGTTGCAATCCATTGCCAGCAATCTGGAAATTGAACGGCAACGCAATGGTGAAAATGCGGTGATTGAGGTAAGGAACCATTACTGTTTCCTGGGCAATCCCGGAACAGGCAAGACGACGATGGCCCGATTGTTTGCCAATGCCCTCAACGCACTGGGAGCGTTACCTGTCGGGCAACTGATCGAGGCGTCACGGGCACAGCTCGTGTCCCAGTATGTCGGAGATACCCCCAAACAAGTCACCCACTACTTTGACAAGGCCATGGGAGGAGTCTTGTTCATTGATGAGGCCTATTCCCTAAAGACTTCACAGAATGACTCTTTTGGCCAAGAAGCCATTGACACCATGATACAACTTGCCGAGAACCGTCGAGGCAAACTCGTCGTGATCCTGGCGGGTTACACCAAGGAAATGGGGGAATTCTCTCAAGCCAATTCTGGAATCAGCTCACGTTTCAACCGCACTATCAACTTCCGCGACTACACTGGAGAGGAGCTGACTGAAATCTTCAGGCGCATGGTGAATAATTCGCCAGAGCATTACACGTTATCGAGTGATGCCGACCAGCACATCGGACAATTCTTCAAAAAAATGTACCTGAGCCGAACCAGGACGTTCGGCAATGCCCGTGAGGTGAGAAACGTGTATGAAAAAGCCATTGCGTCGCTCAATAACCGCATTGAGGCAGCCAGGAAAAACGGTGATTATGATCCCGCTATGGACCGCGAAATCATCTACAAGGATATTGAAGGTGAGACAGGCAATGAAAGCGTCGATGAAATCTTGAGTAAATTTGATGACCTGATCGGCATGGATGACGTGAAGAAACAAATTAGAGCCATTGCCAACCGAATCAGGAATGACAAGAAAAGGGCCATGAGCCTGGGTGAAGCCACTCAACCCAAGATCCACATCATGCTCACGGGCAACCCGGGAACCGGCAAGACGATCGTCGCCAAACGCCTGGGCGAAATCTTCAAGGCCATTGGGGTACTTCCCAAGGGGCACGTCGTTGAACGAGAAAGACGGACGCTGTTAGACAGCTATGCCAATAGCGCAGCCATCAATATGGATAAAGCTGTTGATGAAGCCATGGGAGGCGTGCTCTTTATCGACGAGGCCTATAACCTCATTCCCGCCGACACGCCTGGACAGAAGGACAAGGATGGCACAGCCGCCATCGAGGCACTCATGACGAGAATGGAGAACGACGCTGGTAAATTCATCACAGTCATTGCTGGCTATCGAGCTGAAATCGAGGAGTTTGTCGCCAATGCTAATCCTGGTCTCAAGCGACGTTTCACCTATGCCATTCACATCAAAGACTACTCCGTCGATGATCTCATCCAGATTTTCTTGCTGAATGCCCGCAAAGAACGTTTCACTCTAACTGATGAGGCCCAAGAACTGCTGAAGAAGAAAATTCAGGAAATGGTTACCGCCAAGGATAAAAACTTCGGCAACGCAGGTGAGATGGTCAACCTCTTCGGCCAGACCAAGGACAGACAAGCCGAAAGGCTCGCAAGCGTGGACGACCCGACCAGTGATCAATTGTTCACTATCGAAGCGGCCGACATTCCTTACGATCCGCCCAAGAAGATTGACATCGATGAGTGCATGAAGGAATTGAACGAGCTCGTGGGTCTATCTTCGGTCAAGAAAGTCGTTCAAGAGTTGGCCGACACGCTGATCATTGACCAGAGAAGAGCCCAAGAAATGGGCGAACAGGCCAAAATCAACCTTGATCACTATCGATTTGTGGGTAATCCTGGCACGGGTAAGACCACTGTGGCCCGCATCATGGGTAACATCTTCTACTCACTGGGGCTGCTACCATCAAACAAGGTGGTGGAAGTCACCCCCAAGGACTTGATTGCCCCCTATGTGGGACAAACAGGACCCAAGACCGCCCAGATGATCGATCGGGCACTGGGAGGCATCCTATTTATCGACGAGGCATACGGACTCAATGACGGACAGATGGGCGGTGGATTTGGCAAGGATGCCATGAATGTCCTGCTCACCAAACTGCTTGACTACAAGGGCCGATTAGTCTGCATTGCCGCGGGCTATCCACGAGAGATCCAGCAATGGCTCGATACCAATAGCGGTGCCAGTTCACGATTTACCAGAGAGATCGTATTTGATGATTATAGCGCAGAAGAGCTGGCAACCATCTTCAGAAACATTGCCGCTAAGAACAAGATGAATCTTGACCCAGAGGCCGATGAAGAAATGCTACGGTATTTCACCAAGAAGGTGAACAACAAGTCAAAGAACTTCGCCAACGCCCGTGAAGCCCGCAACTATTATGATCGCGTCAAGCTCAACCAGGGTCGCCGACTAAAGAAGTGTGGTAACCAGATTGATCGCGATGAGTTGTTCATGCTCAGGAAAGAGGATATGGAAATAAATGATTAATAAAAGAATTAACAACGATGGCAAAGTGTCCAAAATGCAATAGCCAGATAGAGGATGACAGCCTCTACTGTGATCAGTGTGGTTCCCTCATGTATGTCTGCCCCTCTTGCCATATCATTGGTAAAGGCGAGGGCAAACGATGTGGTAATTGTGGTCAACAACTTGTTGCCGCCACATCTCAGCAGGGTCAACAAACAGCTTCACCTCCAAGTCCGGTGCAACAGAGCCCAGCGCCGCAACCGCCAATCACACCACTATATCAACCTACCCAACAACAACCCGCACCATTACAATCACAACCTCAACGGACCAGCGGGCAGACAGTCACACCCACTCCCCAAGGGACTATCATTCCTCAGGCAACCGTGAATGCCGGCCCAACGTCTCTCATTTGCAAAAATCCACCAATAACGTTGCAACTCATTGATGATGCCATGATTGGGCGAGATTTCAGTAGTGTCTATGCCCGCCAGTTACAGGGCCTCGGATCCATGTCACGCCGACATGGCAAGTTGATAAAGAACGGTTCTCAGTGGGCCTTTATGGACCTGGGATCCAGCTATGGCACCACTATCAATGGCATGTCGTGCGTACCCAATCAGCAATATAGCATCAATACTGGTGACACCATTGTTTTTGCGAGAACCTATACATTTAATGTTAATTGACCCTGGCTATGAAAGTTAAGTGCGAAGTAATCAGTGATGTGGGGCTTGTCCGTTCTAATAATGAAGACATGGCTCTACTGCTTGGTGAAAAAATACGTGATTCTTCTCTCAGCATCACGTGCGATTTAGAGCCTGACAATAGATTCAGTGCCATTGTTGCCGATGGAATGGGAGGTTATGAAAATGGAGAGGTCGCTTCCCAATTAGCCATTGATTCGTTCGATTCATTTCTCACGCAACTACCTGACGGACTATCACTGAATGATCTCATTATCAAGTTGAAAGAATGGACCAAAGAGATTAACCAGTCGATTATTGAGTCAGGAAATGGTTCGGGTATGGGATGCACCCTGTGCGGAATTTTCACTTATCAGAATGAACCTTATGTGGTGAACATCGGCGATAGCAGGACCTATCGTTACCGATATGATTTCCTGAAACAGATCACAACCGATCACTCCGAGAGAAACAGGTTAGGTGATGAAAGTATACCATCCAATATCATATACAACGCCCTGGGAATTCCCACAGCTTTTATTGATGTGATCAAGACAAAGTTTGTGAAAAACGATAAGTACATCATTTGTTCTGACGGATTGAGTGATATGGTTGATGATGATAAAATAGGGGCTGTAATGGGTTCGGATCATCCCACAACCAGAAGACTTCTCGATCTTGCATACCAAGCTGGCGCAAAAGATAACGTCACGATTATCTACCTTGAGATTCTTGAGATGTGATCTTCACAATTTATTAGCTACGAAGAAGGCGCGCTCCGTGTTGAATGGAGCGCGCCTTGTTTTCAGGTTGACCCTAAAGGGTCTTGTCGCGAAGATGGATTACTTCACGATGACCTTGCGGCCGTTGTGGATGTAGATGCCAGCGGGCAGGTTGTTGGCATTCATCTTCTGACCCATCAGGTTGTAGTAGTTGTTATCACCGTTAACCTGGGCCTTAACCTCCTCGACACCACTACCATCACCAGTGGTGAAGATGTAGGAAGGAGTCCAGTCACTTACCTGCTGACCATCGGTAGCCTGTACCTGTACCTCATAGGTAGTGCTCTTCTCCAGACCAGTGATCGTGTAGGAAAGATCCTCGATGCCATTGACATAGATCCACTCTGCCTCGGGAGCACCGCCAGTGGTAACGGTCACGTTATCGATGTTCAGACGGAACATGTCGGTAACATTGTAGTGGCGGAAGGCAATGTAACCCTTCTGGCCGGCAAACTCACTCAGGTCGAAGGTGTACTCGGCAATGGGGCTGGTAGCAGTGATGTCCTCACTGATCTTCACATAGCTGTCGGTGTCGGTGGGATCGCCAGTGGTAACATAAACGGCAAATACCTCAGCGGCATATTCGGGATCCTGTCCAGCAGCCCAGAACTTGAGCTCACCACCCAGGGTAACCTCGGGAGTAACAGCCCAGTTGTCGGGGAAGAGGGCGCCGTAGTTGTTATAGCTGGCCGAAGTCAGGCACTTGGTGCCAAACAGACGTTCGCCATCACCAGTCTCATAGCCATAAGCCAGGGGATCCCAGATGTCCCAACCGTAGCCGTCACCGTCGGCGTCAATCGAGGCCCAACCCTCAGCAGAGTTCTCAAAGTCCCAGAAGTAGGTCTCGCCAGCACCAGTAGCCTCGGGATCATAGAGACGATAGCGCAGGTTCCACTGCGAGTCATCTTCGTCAACCCAGTACACGTTGGCTGTGTTGATTTGAGGATCAACAGACAGGTCCTCGGGAGTAGTGGGAGTAGTGGGAACAACGGGCTCTTCGCCAGGAGTTACGGTCAGAGATACGGCATCATAACCCTCCCAGCTGAGGCTAATGGAGAACACGTAGTCATTACCAGCCACGAACTCATAGTCGTTGCCACGACCGTCGATGTCACCATAGCTGGAAGCGATCCAGATCCTGTCACCAGGAGTGGGGTTAGTAATGCAGTAATCGTAAACACCAGCGGGAATCAGGATAGAGATACTGTTCTCTAACACGATGTTTTCAGTATAAACTGAACCATCTGCATTCTCGGGAATCTTGTACTCAAACTCAGCATACACTTCGGCCGAAGCGTCACCAAAGGCTGACAGACCACCAACCTCAGGAATGATGGTGCCATAGGTGTTAGCATCAGCATCGAGAAGCATCTGGTAGCCAGTACCATCTTCCCAAACGTCGCCTGCGGTCAGGGTCACGCGAGCCATACCAGCGGGAATCGGCTCGTTGAGAGGAGCACGGAACTGTGTGCTGTTGGTGCCGGAGACACGCTCGGTTGTGTGACGGAACATCGACATAGCTTGCTGAGCATCAGCTTTGGTAGCAAACCTGTTCTGAGCGGCTGCGGGCAATGTAAGAGCTGCAGCCATTGCAATAGCGAAGAATTTAGACTTCATAGGCTTTTAAAACATTAATAAATTGAACAAAAATTAATACTTACCAATCAACAAAATTACTGTTTTTTCCTTTAAGCAAAACGTATATATATGATAAATTTTTAAAGGAAGCCCAACAACAACCGTTTTCGGTAGTGTTCATTTCCTGTACTACTTCGTGAGGACTACAGGGTGCGGACCCATCAGAACGGATAACCCACCGAGAAATGGAACTCGCTATCGCGCTTGAACTTAGGATGTAATAGGGGCCAGTGTTCTTGACCACTGGCTGGATTGTGGGCCTTCATACCCATATCCACTCGCACGAGGAAGTACTTGAAGTCCAAGCGAATACCAGCGCCATAAGAACAAGCGATCTGCTCATAGAATTTATTGAACTTGAACACGCCTCCTGGCTGATCCTCGTAATCCTTAATGGTCCAGATGTTGCCAGCGTCAATGAACAAGCCCAACTCCACAACCCAGAAGAGCTTTGCCCTATACTCCAAGTTGACATCAAAGCGGATGTCTCCACACTGATAGATAAAGTTAGACAAGCTGTTGTTGCTATTATAGCTGCCTGGTCCCAGGGTGCGGACACCCCATCCACGCACGCTGTTAGCGCCACCGCTGTAGAATCGTTTCTCAAACGGCAGCACGTCACTGTTGCCATAGGGGATTGCCACGCCCGCTCCCACATGGAATGCAAGACTCTGTCGACGGTCAAAGTAATGGGTGATGGAATAGTCGGCATCGGCCTTGACATACTGGGAATAGCGGATTCCCAAGGCCTTGTAGCTGCCAGTGCTATCAGCCTGCTGGCGCGTCAGGTGCGACAAGCCGTAGAGCAGGTTGCCCGCTGTCTCGGCGTTTGCACGGATGGTGAACACGTCACGCTGGAAAAGCCCCATCTGCTGCACGTTCATCTCGGCCTTGTTGGTGCGATAAAAGTTGTAGCCCATCCTCATAATCAAGTGATCCTGGTAACTATAGCGTAACAGCGGATTGGTGATGCGGTCAAAGAATTCTTCATTGAATTTAGGCACGCTGATGACACTCAGGTCAAGCAAAGTCAACGTGTGAGACAAGCGACGGCTGCGCTCACTCCACTGGTAACGCCAACCGCCACCAGCAATCACACGGGTGTACTCGGGACGTGCCTGGTAGTCAAAGTTAAGTGTAAAGGCTGTAGAAGCTTGTATCTTGTGCTTGAATGAACGCTTCAAAAAGGGCGCCATGAACTTGGGGAACGTGATGCCCCACTCGGTAGAATACTCACTATAATTGTTATTGATCAGTCCGCTCAAATTACCCGAGAGGCTCTCATAGGTGAGCTTGAACTTGCCACTGAGCACCTCGGCTCCCCTGAAGATGTTGCGGTGCTGGTAATCCAGTCCCACACCAAATCCCAAGTCGCCCTCGCTGTTGGTTCCCTCAAGCGAGACCGAGATGGTTTGGGCACGATCGGACTGCAAGAGGACATAAGCATCAAGCATGAGCACACCATCGACCTCACCCACAGGGCGAATGTCAATATTAATCTGCTTGATAACATTGAGACGCCCCAGGGCGCGATAAGTGCGGTTGAGCGCATCGGCATTATAAAGCGACCCCGGCTCAATGTAGTTACACTCATCGATAACCTGCGGACGCAAGTAGTGGGTTGAATCCTCATAGACCTTCACACCGCTTGCCAGCACCACAGTGTCCTCGCCCCAGTACCCATCGCGCATCGCAACCGGATCAAAACGGGTGACATAAGTCACATTGCGCACATAGAATGGTTCATGTTCGGTGTAATAGGGCATGCGCTCGTTGCGATAAGGTTCACGGCTATTCAAGGTCAAGTCAACCGCATGGGAATCGGCAGCGGTATCGGCAATAAAGGTGATATACTCCTTGTTGAAGGCATAATAACCGTGATTGCGCAGATTTTCAGTGATATCCTGGCGCCACTGGTCCAGATTATTGAAATTCAGCAAGTCACCCTGATGGACCACAAAATCGGCCGAGTCCCCAAGGATGATATCACGCATGTCATCGTCGGGAATCTCATAGGCAATCGAGCGAACATAGTAAGGCTCGCCCAGCGTGATGTCATAGTCAACCCTTGCCTTGCGCTTGATGCTGTCGGTCTGGACATGATAGGTGACCACATTATTCATATAGCCACGGTTGCTCAGCGCGGTTTTCAATTGCTCGGCGCTGGCCTCGGTCAATGCGGCATCGTAGATAACAGGGGGGGTACCCACACGTTGAATCCAGCGATTGAACCACTTGGTACTGTCCTTGCCCGACAGGTTGTAAAACGCCAATTGCAGTTTGACGCCACCCAGCACGCGGTGATTGGCATTCTGACGCAAGTAATTGGCCAACTGAGACTTCTCGACATCGGGCCGTGGGTCAGCAATGTTGATTTTCACCTTGTCAAGCAAGAGCTTTCCCTGTGGAACATGCTTGGTTGATGAACAGGATGACAACACCGCCATGAACACAAGTGCCATGGCGATGCCAGTCCATACTCTATAAACCAGCCGGAGCATTCTCTCAATCACAAGCCTCTGTTGACCTTATAACAATGTTTCAGTTCCCTGAATTAATAAAAGTTGCGCTGCGACTTCTCGATGAGCAAGTCAAAGCCCGGTTCGTTGCGCAACGACTTGAAGCTGGGAGACGACAGATTGTCATATTGCAGCTTGTACAGACTGCCGTAGCCGTTCTCAATCGCCTTCTGCAGAAATTCCATCGCCTTGAAATTGTCGCCACGCATGGCCATGAACAAGGCAGCATAGTAGTAGTTCTCGCCTCCTGCAATCGTAGCGCCCCTGGTAATGTCACCTAACCACTTGAGAGCATCATTGTCGCGGCCCAACTCACTCAGGGCAAAGCCCTTGAGGTCATACACGTCATCGCTCAGCATGGTCATGACGTTAAAGTCCTTGACAGCAATCTTGAGGTTACCAAGTTTCTTGAGCAATAAACCACGGCTGAGCAGTGCCTCAGCATTGCCGGGCTCATTGGCAACAGCAGCGTTGAGATAGCCTAAAGCGTCATTGTCCTTACCCTGGCTACTGAGGACCGATGCCTTAGCCATTAACATGGGTACATACTGTGGAGCGAATGACGAGCAGCGATTCAAGGTCGCCATGGCGACATCGCCGTTATTTCCTTCACCGGCATTGAACTCAGCAAGAGCCTTAACGACATAGCAGTCGGCCTGAGACGGGTCGGCAGTAATCGCACGGTCGGCACTGACAATGGCCTCATCATAACGGGCAAGTTCCAGACAGCACTTGGCCATATTGTAATCCACCGCTGGACTGTCATACAACTTGTTGTTCCTGATAAAACTCAAGTCCTTCAAAGCCTGGGCATAATGCAAGTGATCCATTGCGACATTGGCGCGCAAGTAACGATACAGACCACCCTCGTTGGTCTTGTCGGCCAGCGTGGCCAGTGACTGCATCACGGCTTCATAGTTGACATCACTCAAGTCGAACAGACGCTGCACTGCATTGCCACCATTGCCGACAGACATACCCATAATCAGGTCATTGACAGCGGCATCGATATTATTCTGGCGCGAATAAATGTCAGCACGGTTGATATAGACTTGGGGCTCGGCATGGAAGAGTTCTACCGCCTTGTCCACTTGTTCAATGGCCGCCTTGGTATTGCCACGGGCATTTTCCACCAGAGCCATGCCATACATCGCATCGTAATTCATCGACTCGGCACGCAGGATAGTCTTAAAAGCCTTCTCGGCGGCATTCAAGTTTCCGGCCTTAAGATTAGCCTTAGCTATCATGTCGGTGCAAGCGAGGGACTTGGGTTGCAATTCCTGAGCCAGATGCAGATCGGCCAGTTCACCCACGTAATCCTGTCGGGCATCGCTGATGCGAGCACGCAGGATGTATTCATCAAAACGCAAATCGCCATCGGTCTTGGGCGTAATGAGCAAGGCCTGGTTGACATCGGCCAACGCCGAAGTATAGTCACCGTTATAATAGTGCTGATGGGCGCGTGCAAACAGCGTATTGTAGTCGTTAGGCTCCTTGGCCAACTGGTCATCATAGACCTTCATCACGGCATTGGTGATCTTGTCACGGAGCACGGCGTCGCTGCTCTGGGCCATTGTGGTCATTGCACTGCCGGCAACGACGAGTGCGAGCATGAATTTAGCAAATCTCGTATTCATTATGCATAAGATGATAAAATCGTTTTACTCTTGATTGTCAATCTCATTGATGGCCTTCTTGAGACGCGTCAACCGTGTCAACAGACCCTCAAGCAGGTCGAGCTTCAACATGTTTGCGCCATCGCTCTTGGCCACCGATGGATCCTGATGGGTCTCGAGGAACAGTCCATCGGCTCCTGTGGCGATGGCAGCGCGGGCCATCGTCTCGATGAGTTCGGGGCGTCCACCGGTCACTCCACCACCCTGGTTGGGCTGTTGCAGGCTGTGGGTGATATCGACGATCACTGGGGCATAGGCCTGCATTACAGGCACACCACGGAAGTCAACGACAAGGTCCTGATAGCCGAACGTTGTTCCCCTCTCGGTAATAGCCACATCGTCATTGCCAGCGTCGCGCACCTTCTGCACCGCAAATCTCATGGACTCGGGAGCCAGGAACTGGCCTTTCTTGATATTCACCATACGACCCGTGTGAGCGGCTGCGACAAGCAGCTCAGTCTGGCGGCACAAGAAAGCGGGAATCTGCAACACGTCAACATACTCGGCGGCGATATCGGCCTCAACAGGCTCATGGATGTCGGTGACAACAGGTATATGGAATGTTTCGCCCACCTTGCGCAGGATGCGGAGTGCCTTCTCGTCGCCGATGCCGGTAAACGAGTCGATGCGTGAGCGGTTAGCCTTGCGGTAACTGCCCTTAAAAACGTATGGGATACCCAACTTATGGGTAATATTGAGTGCTTTCTCGGCAATATCCATCGCCATCTCTTCGCCCTCGATAACACAGGGACCGGCGAGCAAGAAGAAATTGTGTTGCGGAGATGCCAGTAATTCTTTAATCATATTCTTGCGTTTAAACTGATTGATATTAATGGTTAACTATAGATTGAAGCACATGAATCGAAGCAACGGCCATGAGCCCGGCAGTCTCGGTGCGCAACCGGCTCTGACCTAAGGTCACGGGCGTGAACCCGTAATCCCGTGCAGCCTGAACCTCCTCGGGGCTGAAGTCACCCTCGGGGCCGATGAGTATCATCGCATCGCAGTCACCGCGGTAAGCGTCAAAGAAACTCTGTCGCTGGTCTCGTGGCAACTGCTCATCGCAATAGGCAATGCAACGTGTACCATCAAATGGCTCGTCCATCACCTGCTCAACAGGGGTCATTTCGTCCAGTTGAGGCAAGGTAGCCTTGAGCGACTGTTTCATGGCCGAAACCATGATTTTCTTCAAGCGTTCAGTCTTCAATACCGTACGCTCGCTGTTGTGGCAACGTAGCGGGATGATGCGATCCACGCCCATCTCAACACATTTTTCGACCACCCACTCGATGCGGTCAAGATTCTTGGTAGGTGAGATGCCTAACACAATCTTGTGACTCCAGTGTGGCGACTGGTGCTCCACGGCCAGCACCTCGATGCCACACCGCTTGGGGTGCGCCATCGTGATGCGGCAAGTATAGAGGTTACCGTTCCCATCCACCACCTCGATGGTGCTGCCCTCGGCCATGCGCAGCACCTTGACACAGTGCTTGGAATCCTCCTCGCCCAGCGTCAACGTGCTTGCTATGTCAGGACAGTAGAAACGGTGCATCGTCTTTATTTCTCTCTCACATGCTTATACTTGAACAGGAACATGAACGACACAGCCACCACGAGAGCAAATGCAGCAAAGATGTACCATGCAGTGCTCCAGCCCGTCGGAGTGTTGCCCACGAGGAAACCATCCTCAGTCCAGTGGCACAGGCTGTTGACAATGGCTCCTGCGGCGAGCGTACCGATAGTAGCGCCCAAGCCGTTAGTCATCAACATGAACAGACCTTGTGCAGACGCCTTGACATCGGGAGCGCACTCCTTGTCAACAAAGATGCCTCCCGAGACGTTGAAGAAGTCAAATGCGACACCATAGACCAAGCACGACAGCACGATAAGGATGACACCGGGGAATGCAGGATTGCCCGCACCGAAGAAACCAAACCTCAATACCCAAGCAAACATTGCGATCAACATCACAATCTTAATACCGTAGCGCTTAAGGAAGAACGGAATCAACAGAATGCACAGGGCCTCGGCAATCTGAGACAGCGATACAAGCATCGTCGCATTGTTGGCGCCGAAGGTGTCGGCCATTGCGGGATCACTCTTGAAGTGGGTAAGATAAGGCGTTGCAAAGCCGTTGGTCACTTGCAGGGACATACCCAACAGGGCCGAGAAGATGAAGAACATAGCCATCTTCTTAGTCTTGAACAGCTTGAAGGCGCTCAGGCCCAACTGCTCGGCCAATGACTGAGACTCCTTCTTGACGAGCTTGCACTCGGGCAAGGTGAAGCAATACAGGCACAGGACGATGCTCAACAGACCTGATACCATGAATTGCATGTAGGTATACTGGAACTTGCTGGCGTTCTCACCAAGGGTGAAGCCGAAGCTACCACCATCAATCACTGCACAGTTGACAAACCACATTGTGCAGATGAAGCCGATAGTACCAAACACGCGGATAGGCGGGAAATCCTTCTCGGTGTCCAAGCCATTGTCCTTAAGGATCGTAAATGCAGCCGTATTGGACAACGCCAACGTGGGCATATAGAAAGCGACACTCAGGGTGTAGATTGTGATAAAGGTAGCCTTGTCGGGCATCGGGTTGGTCATGCCCATATAAGCCAGGGCAATCATCGCAATACCTGCAATCAGGTGGCAGATGCCCAATAGGCGCTGCGGCTGAATGTACTTGTCCGCCACAATACCCATGAGCGTGGGCATGAAAATCGACACAATGCCCTGGATGGCATAGAACCAGGAAATCTCGGCACCCATGCCGGCACGTCCCAGATAATTACCCATGCAGGTGAGGTAGGCACCCCACACGGCAAACTCCAGGAAATTCATCACAATGAGTCTCAACTTTAGATTTTTCATAAGAACCTATTATGTTTTATTAATGATTGATGTTTCAACTTGCAAAGTTAGCAAAAATCGGCGGATTAGTCATCGTCTTGGCTCGGATTCAACTTACTGGCGATGATTTTTTGCACACGGGCCGCCTTCTCATATTCCTCCTTGTCCACATATTGCTGCATGCGACGCTCCAGCTTCTCGACAGGCAGGTCCTCCAGCCGGACGGGTTTCTGTGGCTTGTAGTTGCCGTCTCGGCGCCACTCATAGCTGGTGAGTTTCATCACCTCGGGGGTGGTGTAGATCGGGGCTCCCGAACGCAGGGCAATGGCAATGGCGTCGCTCGTGCGCGAGTCCAGGTCAACGTGGGTCGTTCCGTTGGTCAAGTGCAGGAACGAGGCAAACACGCCGTCCTTGAAACTGTAAATCGTCACGCCTTCCAACTGGATGCCATAAATGTGAAACATGCTCACGAACAGGTCATGGGTCATCGGGCGAGATGGCACCACCTGTTCCAGACGCACCGCGATTGATTGAGCCTCGGCTGCCCCCACCACAATGGGAATGCGACGCGCCACGTCGGGCGTGCTATCGGCATTTTCCAGCAGCAATGCATAGGCTCCGGGCTGCACCTCACTACGCGTGATGCCCAGCACCTTTAACTCTATTAAATTATCTTTATCCATTGGTTTAATAGTAAAACTCTTATCGGATCACAATGTGATCACACCACTACCATAGCACAGGTGCCCCGTGGGGTCATACACAACTGCAAACTGACCTGGCGCAATGCCCTGCACATCCTCCTCGCTCTCGATAACCCACTGGTGGCCATCGATGTGGGTAAACCTGCCACGCATGAAGTGGGGCGTGTGACGGTTCTTGAACATGATATCCACCGGACCCTCGATACCATCCCACGGGTTACCCGAGATGAAATGCATCTCGTCAAGCCGCAGGGTGCGTCCGAATTGCCTGGCTGTGCCGTAGCCGTTGGACACATAGATGACGTTTTCTTGCACATTCTTGCGCACGACATACCAGGGTCCCCCACTCAGGCCCAAACCCTTGCGTTGACCGATGGTGTGGAACCAGTAGCCGCGGTGCTCACCCAGTTTGCGGCCCGTTTCCAACTCAATGATGGGACCGGGGCGCTCGCCCAGATGGCGGCGGATGAAGTCGTTATAGTCGATCTGGCCGAGGAAGCAGATGCCCTGGCTGTCACGACGATGAGCATTGGGCAAGTGGGCAGCCTCGGCAATGCTGCGCACTTCCTCCTTGGGCATGTTGCCGATGGGGAACACGACATGCTTCAACTGGTCGTAGGTAATCTGGGCCAGGAAATCGGTCTGGTCCTTAACGGGATCGACAGCAGTGGCAAGATATTTCACGCCATCGATGACTCTGGTCGTGGCATAATGGCCCGTGGCGGTCTGGTCGAAGTCCTTGCCCCAGCGCTCCTCAAAGAAACCAAACTTGATCATGCGGTTGCACATCATGTCTGGATTGGGCGTCAGACCCGCCTTGACGGTGCGCAGGGCATATTCCATCACATGATTCCAATACTCCTCGTGCAATGATACTACGTCAAGAGGCAATCCATAGCGGTGGGCAATGAGGGAGCACATCTCGATGTCCTCCTCGGCACTGCAATCGCCCTCATCATTGTCCATCCCGATGCGGATATAGAACAGATGCAGGTCCTCACCGCGCTCCTTGAGCAAGTGAACCACCACTGCGCTGTCAACGCCTCCTGATATCAATACTGCGGTACTCATGCTGTTGTAATGTTTTTTCTATCTATGGCCATGCCCGATCCACGGCAACTCATAATCTCCAAAACCACGCAATTTCGTTTCAGGTCCAAATGCCTATCAGGCATTATCAAGGACTTGCTCATCGTTAGCGCTCTCGGTAAAGTGGGCGGCGATGATGTAGTCCAACGAGATTTTGCCAGGTCCCGCGAGCAACATGTAAACAAAGATGCCGATAAACATCACGGGGTAACCAGGCTGGAAGTTGAACAGCGGATTGGGGTCGGATGCAGGGGATGCCATCAAGACATTCTCGGCAACCAGCATCAACACCAGCGGGAACAATACGGCAAGGCGCGTGAGGAAGCCCAGCATGATGCACACCGCACATAACAGCTCGACAATAACAAGGACCGTGACCGACGTCTCGGGTGACAGGCCCATGAAGCCCTCCAGTGTGGGTACAATAGCGTCAATGGTCAGCATCTGGCGAATGCACAGTTGCAGGAACATGATGCCCGTGAACAAGCGCAGGAACAAGCGCGACAGGTTGCCGTAGGTGTGCCCCACGCCATACATGAAGAGGTTCTTAAAAAATCCAGTCATACTGCTCTCGGTTATATTCGTTTGCTCTAAAAACTTCTATTTTAAAGTGCTACTCTCTATGCGTTTGAGTTTTGGGCTCTGAATCTTAGCTTTTAACGGTACATCGGGTTTACTGCCGACATCAATCCCTCGACCGAGAGAGCCTTGTTGACAATCGTTCGGTTCTCGTCAAGGATGTAGCAGCAGGGGAAGGCACGCAGGTCAAGGGTTCGCACCAGATTGTCACCACAGCCAACGGTCCAGTTCTCGGCATATCCAGCAGCTGCAGTCGCCCAGTCGGCATTGTACTTATTAGTGCACAGGCATAAAAAAGAGACCTCGCCCGATGCAATCAACGAGTTGAGCGCTACATCAGTGCTCAATCGCAGACGGCCAATTGTGCTGTCGGTATCGTCATCGACAAACAAGAGAATGTAAGTTTTGGCAGCAGGCAATTCACTCAAGCGATGCTTCGCACCATCGGTTCCCGTGTATTCCAGGTCAAGGGTGGCACCCAGTTGAACAGCGTTGATGCGGGCAAGTTGCTCGGCATAGTGGTTCCGCAGCTCGCGGGGCAACTTCTTGGATGCTGCCAGGGGTTTAGCGAAGGCCACATAGACTTCGTCGCTCCAGTACTCTGCCTCGGTGCCATAGAGGGCACGTTCGGCCACTTCACCGATTTTCTGCAAGTTAGCCGTATTAGACTGAGCCTTGTTGACAAGGTCTCGCACAACACTCAACACAATATTGCGGTGACTATAGCGGAAGAAGTCCACAAAGTCACGAAAAGTCGTCTCGAAGGCCGCCTCGTCGGTAATCGGCTTGCTGATGTCATAATTCTCCCAAAAATGGGTGATGATGTAGTTGCAACGTGACTCAAGTGTGGAACAAGTGTCTGGAGCAAGTGGATAGGCAAACAGCGTGCCCGGCTGTTGCTCGGCCAATGCGTCTTGGGCCAGGAGCATGGTGCTCGTCATTGCCAATGTTGTGAACAATAATAAGATACGTCTCATTTCTATCATTTAGTGGACTAAAAGACCTAATTATTTAAGGTGCTAAATTACTATAAAACCCGCAATCACCACCATACTCACGCGCAAAAATCGCAATGCGACAACATTTTTTCACATAAGGCCGATAAAAAAGAAATAGGCCGTAACGATTCCCGTGATGGGAATGTTCCAGCCAACTATCAAGCAGTAATGGGGTAAATGTATTCAAGCAAGTAATTACATGGCGAGGGTTCATGATTCTGTGATTGCAAATTTAGGGTCATGATGGCAGTCGATTTTATGAAAAACGGCAAAATCAATTAGGATTATTTGTGTTTTTTTGACCTTGGATTTATGTTTTTTTGACCAACAAGCACCGCAATACACTATAAATCAGCACACTAAACGTCAAAAAATAGCCCCAATGAGGCAGAAAACAATTGACACATTTTGCCATTTAGCATATTTATAGCAATAACCTTACCTATATTCAAGATAATGTTGTATATTTGCACGCTTTTCTGGCTCTTGAAGGAGCCATAAGTCTTATAACACTTTTTATATTTTATCAACATTAACATCAAACTTTCAAATGACAAGAATCAACAGAATTATCATTCTTGCCTTAATGGCATCGGCGTGCCTCAACCTCTTGGCACAAGGTATCACCTTCCGTGGCGTATATCAGACGAGCCGCAACGACGACAACAGCGTCGGCAGTGAATATGTGGGTTGGAACTACACCCTGCAGAAGGCTATCTTTATCGTACCGCAGGGTCTGTACAAGATGGAGTGGGATGGCACCAACGTGTTCATGCCCGTCAAGGATCCCGCCGTCAACAAGGCCGACTTCTACAGCAACGGTCAGTTTACCGACAATGACAAGGCCCTGTGGGCAGCTAACTTCAATATGATGCAGGCCAACTCGGGTGCAGTGATCAAGGACGGCATCTTGACAACCATCATGTCGCGCACCGACATGCAGAACCCCGACGGCACCTGGGTCACCAACGACACCAACCGCTTTGCCGTGCGCAAATGGGACATCAAGACCGGCAACCTGCTGACCGCTGGAGACGTCTATTATCCTGCATGGCAGTGCCTGGAGTCGGCTGGAATGGCCGTGAATCCCAAGGACGGCAAGGTGTATGGCCTGTTCCATATCACCAATAAGTATCTGCCCGATTCGATCCTGAACGATCCTGACTTTTTTGCCGACGAGAACACCGATTCGACCGACAGCGGTTACGCTATCTGCACCATCGACCTCGACAAGATGGAAATCCACCAGATCACCCCGGGCCTGTATTACGAGAACTACGTCACCTTCGCCATCAACAGCGAGGGTCGCGCATTTGCCATGACCAGTGGCGGCACAGCTGCAGTTCCCGCCGAGGATGGCCGCGTCTATGACATCGATGGCAATCCCACGGGCGCACACGTCTGTGAGTTTGACCTGCAGAGCGGTCTGCTGCTCGATGACAACCGCGTGGGTACGGGCTACATGTCACAGGTGAAGCGCCAGAGCGCCTGCTTCAGTAAGGACGATCCCACCAAGATGTACTGGATGGGCTACTTCAACTGCGGCATGGGCTTTGACGACTACGGCAACTGGACCCCGCTGTCCGACCGCAACTGGAAGGCTAATGGCAAGTATGACACCTCGCTCTATGAGGTGGACATCACCACTGGCGAAGCCCGTCGCTTGGCTAACCTTGAGGAGCGTTACTTGTTTGCCCTGATGTGGGTTGACGGCGAGGAAGAGCCCATCATCGAGGGCCTGCGTGGCGACGTTAACAACGACGGCGATGTCAATATTGCTGATGTCACTACCCTGATCGACTACCTGCTGAGCGGTAACACTGCAGGCGTGAACGTCGGTAACGCCGACTGCGACCTGAGCAACGACGTCACGATTGCCGACGTCACCGCCCTCATCGACTACTTGCTGAGTGGCGCATGGTAATCCATCGACAATAACCATACCCAACAATACAGCGAGCCGGCTCAGAATAGAGCTGGCTCGCTTACATTAACGTGAGACATACTTTATCTAATTAGTTTTTTTGAAAAAACTCTTGCAGACATCAAGAATTTTGACGAAATTTGCATACAAGTTGTGCATACGGTGATTTGAATTTAATGTCTTAACAACAACTAAATCAATAGAAATCAACGATATACATAATGCTTCGAACATCTTTTATTAACTTTTTAATCCTGCCAACGGGTTGTTTTAATATTGAGTTTAAACAAATGAAAATTGTTTATTGTCTAAATAGTGTTTCTTTACTGGGTGGAATACAGCGGGCTACAATTGTAAAGGCCAATGCGTTGGCCGATATTGAAGGCAATGAGATATATGCTATTGTTTCAGATAATAATTCTGATGTAATGGTTCATCCCTTGTCAAATAAAGTACATTTGATCGATCTCGGAATAAATTATTATGATGGAGATACAGAACGCTCTTATTTAATGAATGCCTTAGTTTATGCCCAAAAAATGATAAAGCATAAGAAGGCACTAAAGCGCAAACTATTCGAATTGAAACCAGATGTGGTCATTTCTGTGGGTACATTTGAGAAACACATGCTACCTGCTATGAGGAATCGTACTTGGAAGATTGTTCGTGAATTTCACTTGGTTTCAAACTATCGCAAGCTGTTATACCGTAAATCGTTAGTAGGTCATTTGACATCGGCTTTTGCCAGCTTTTATGACTTTAAAGTGAAGCTTAAGCAATATGATAAAGTGGTTGTATTAACTGAAGAGGATAAAGATACTAATTTTGTTGGGTGGAAAAATGTAGTTGTCATGCCTAACCCTGTCTCTTTTGAATGCAACTCTTTGTCATCTTTAACTGAGAAATGTGTTTCCGGATTGGGTCGACTTCATTCCGCCAAGAATTTTTCGTCTCTCATTAATGCATTTAATTTTGTGTCAAAGAAACATCCAGATTGGGTGTTGCGTATCTATGGTGATGGTGACAGGAGACCTTACTTAGAGCAACAGATTAAAGAACTGAATCTTCAAGATAAAGTGTTCCTAATGGGCTTCACCAATGATATCAAAACCGCACTAATTGGTTCTTCTATTTTCGCATTATCCTCAATAACAGAGGGGTTTTCATTGGCTATCGTTGAAGCTATGGAATGTGGTGTACCTGCCGTTTCTTATCAGTGCCCTTATGGTCCAAAAGACTTGATAACTGATGGCTCTAATGGATTTCTGGTACCAACGGGAGATGAAAAGATGATGGCTGAGCGAATCTGCACTTTGATTGAAGATGAGGAATTGAGAAAGCGAATGGGCAAAGCTGCAAAATTGAGGGCTCAGGATTTTCATATTGAGAGTATTGCCAAAAAATGGATGACACTTTTTGAGGAATTGGTAAAATCCTGATTAGTATTGTACTTTCTCTTACATGATCTATAGTCTCGATTGTAAAGTTCACCATCTTCTCACGATCATGCAAGAGTATATGGGAAAATCCAGGCCAACCGCACCAAAATAGTCAAAATTTCATATTCTTGACGAAATTCATCAGATAGCTATTGATTAAGTCGACCTGTTTCATTGATATCTTGATGAAGAGGAGGACCTTATTCTGCCCTACGGCAATACGGGAATTTCCAGTCGGGGGTGAAGAATTCCCGCTGGGCGGTGAACTGAGGAAACTTGTCACGCAACAGGGGCACAATCAACAGTTCCGTTGCGATCACCGTGACAAACATGCAGCTGCGCCACAGCGACTCGCTCACGCCAGGGAACGCCTTCATCTGGATAAGACTGATGTAGATAATCAAGAACATGTGTGTGCCCAGCACGATAAGCGAGTACCGGCCCAGAAATGTGACGACAGGCACCCGACGGGGAAAACTCTTGCACAGCCAGAACAAGGACAATATCGATGCAAACGGGATGACGTAGCGGTGATACAGGAACTCGCCGACGGAGGCGAGATGGGCATAGTCACGCGCAATAAACAGGGCAATCGTGCCGACAATGACAAACTGTGCCAAACCTAACCAGGGAATAGTGCCACACTTGATCCAGCCGAACCGATTGACGTAGTAGCCCAGCACGAAGTAGGGCAACCCGACCAACGCCGAGCAGAAACGCCACGGAATCTGCACACCAGCCGATTCAATCAAGTAGCCCGCAATGGCCAGCAACATGACCGAGACACACACCGCGATGTCGCCGAGGTGGCTCTTGAGGATGTAGAAGATGAGGTTGGCCCACAACAGGCTGAACAGGAACCACAACGGAGAGGCAGCACGCAAGCGCCAGTCAACCCTATAGAACAGGTCGAACAGCGCACCCCACTCGATCGGGTCATGATTGCCGGTCACTACACCGATGCCCGTCGAAAGAAGCACCCATCCCACAAAATTGAGTGCATAGAAAAACAGCAGCGGAACGAGGATGTTGTTGACCTTGCGGCGCGCAAACTCTTTTAATCCGCTGTAAGTCTTGAAGAAAACGCCCGACAAGAAGAAATAGGTTGGCATCCTGTAGGTCCGGAGGGCATCATTCACGTGGTGCGCCAGCTCGCAGTCCGCCTCCACCAGCAGCCCGCAGTGCATCAGCACCACCAGGATGATACACACCCCCTTCAACGTATCAAGATAAGTGATCCTCTCCCCCACTCCCATCACAAACCACAACACTCACGCTCACCAGCACCACCCCAATAACACAACAGAGAGCCGAATCAACCTCCGGCTCCCCTGCAACAATTCCTTTTACTGTTTCTTAAGCATCTTTGAAAACCCAAAGCACTCAATAGTTTCTTTACTTTTTGACAGTTCAGAATAAGACAATATCATCTATTTGAAGTCATTAATCCACGTAAGCACGTCATAAGATCTTAATATTTGTTCGTCTATTGCTACATACGGGCTATTAAGAAAATCCCCTATGCCTTCCCAATCATCATGCCCAATTACAAAAATATTATTACGATTGTAGAAATCAGCATTCAGAATATTATGATTATTGGTAAGCAACTTTTTTCGGAATGCCATCGCTTCAAGCGGACGAAGCGTCAAATCGCTTTGATTAGATTGTACAATATCAACAATGCAACGCGTATGCATTACATTATTAATGTTCTCATCATAAGTGATATACTCAGAAAGGTTCTTAGCAATCTTAAAATCAAGATTGTAACCACTGAGCATATTCGAAATTTCATGTAATATATGAGCCCTACCCTTTTCTGCACCCAGGAAATAGAAATCACTCCAATAAATGTTACTCACAGGAACTTCTTGATAGACTCTTATTGGGAAAAACTGCTTATGGTAATGAAACTTTAATAGTTCAGCATCTTTTTTGTCAAAAGTATGAATTGTGAATCTTAATATCTCAATGTTATTGATGAGTTTTGAAATATTGGGGTCTTTGTGATTAATAGGATTCCATAGCCATAAGTGTAGTGGCGTTTTCGCCTTAACACATCTGGCTATTGCCGCCATTAGTCCAACGTAAGTAACATAGTCACATAATATAACTGAATCACTGTCTTGAAGCATTGACAAACGCCTGCGCAAGCGGCGACCTATTAAGAAGGAAGCAGGAGCCTTGTAATTAGGCAGGAATCTACGTATAGCAATTTGAGGCGTTGAACAATAACTGTTCAAAGGATATAATTCAACATTGGGATCTTCTTTCAAGCTCCGCAATGCAAAATTCCATAAATCGTATTCAGG
Organism: uncultured Prevotellaceae bacterium; assembly: GCA_947165675.1. Taxonomy (GTDB): domain Bacteria; phylum Bacteroidota; class Bacteroidia; order Bacteroidales; family Muribaculaceae; genus Sodaliphilus. Next base: position 110,969 of record CAMVBJ010000002.1, on the reverse strand, counting down.
ATAAATGACAATTTTCATATCTTCTTTATTCGATAGTAGTTAATTAGGCTCCGCAAATTCAAAATCATCGAAGCGACAGGTGTGAGATGGTGAGCAATTAACCACGAAGTGAGACGCAAATATAAAGGAGCTTCATATTTCATAATATCCTGATGACATTCAGGGAAAAGCCTCTGCCATTCACCAGGCGAATATACTTCTGGAATGATGATTAAATATTGCTTCAACTGAAACTTCAGATAGTTTAGTTCAAATGCATAGTTCTCTAATAAGTTATTCACTCTGAGAAACTGCTCTATCTTATAGCCACATTGAACCAACTCTATACATTTGTCATGAGTCAAGTTATGGGTGATTGACTGAGCATTTTGCACATAGTGGTAAAGTGGGCGATTGACCACCACCATTTTCCTTGCTAAAAGCTGGCATTGTATTGACATCAAGAAGTCTTCGCCCCAATTGATGTTCTCATAAAAACTAATGCCGTTTTGAGTAATGACCTCTCTTCTAATCAGCTTGTTCCATAGAGAGCCAAAAATGGGAGCAATATTAAACTCCATATGATAGTCACTTCCTGGAAGCTTCGTCAATACTTTTCCATCTGGAATATCAATATAGTAACCGCAACAGGCCATATCGGCACTATTACCATGAGCTGCATTGTACAATGATTCATACATATCCTTTTCCACCCAGTCATCGGCATCACAATGAATCACGAATTCACCTGATGCCTTTTCCAAACCTTGCTGACGAGAATATGCAACTCCACGATTATCTTTGCGGTCAATAATAGTGACGTCTTTTCTCCTATTGGGGAACCTATCTAATGTCTTTTGTATAACCATCAGACTATCATCGACGGAGCCGTCGATTACAAATATATACTGTATGCTTTTGAGTGTTTGGGCAAACAGGGATTCACAACAACGCCCAATTGTGGCTTGTGCATTGTATACAGGAATAATTATTGAAAGAACGTATTCACACATCGCTCAATGACTCTTTCAGAAAAGCAATTGATTCCGTCCTACGGTCTGAGATCCTTTCTCCCACTTCAGTATAATTAACCATTTCAGACAGCGGAATAAACCTTTCCCCTTCATTTATCAAGCGACTCTCAAGCCCCAATGCCGTCAATAAAGTAATAAATCGAGATGCGCCTCTTGATGGATTGCAAATTGAGGTAAAGGGTTTCTTGAAAATGATAGAAAAAATAGTTCCATGATATGAGTCTGTAATCACATATTGTGAGTTAGCAATATCACTTAACCAACTTTCTATGCTCTGAAAACCTTTAGATGAAGGATGCCCTATATACTTAGGAGTAAGGCCATTCTTATCGCAGAACATCTTGATGTCATTATCTTTTTGTTTGTTTCGGTCCAATACATACACGGCAGCATATCTGCTGCTTTTGACTTGGCTTTCTGCTTTTGCAATTAAATCAAAGTAATCACTTGGATCAATTAATAAAGTTGGGTCAATAACCAATGATGCGTTTGAACTTAATTGTTTTTTGCAGATTTCTTTTCCATCTTCTTCTCTTACTGAAATTGCATCAAACCTCGAAGCTAATTCTGAGTAAAAACGTGATTCATCCTGATTGATATCCATTTCTTTTCGCCCAAAAGAAACGCCGTATGCAATTCTTTTGACATCAACATTCTCTGTGAAATCAAGAAAAAAATTAGGCAGAAACGGAGAAAAAGATTTCCGCCACACTTGATCACTTCCCACGATATATGCTTTTATCTCAGGATGCTTATCACAAAAAGTACTATCCACCTTATCCTGAAGGTGTATAACATTTATATTATCATGCACAAATTCCCTCATGTTTGTGCATGGAGTATTTAAAAAATTATGCTGTCTTGCGGGGTTAATGAAAATGATACTCCTATCTCCTTTAAGACGTTTTACAAAACGCCAGCATAACCTGGGCAAATCACATTTTTCATCGATGTGTGGATATGGTATATTAATTGTAGTCGGAGCATGCCCCATCTGCTTGAGCGCCTGTTGCAGCGCCCAATTCTGTAAAATACCTCCGTAATTATTAGCCAATGGTTGGGTTAAGATTCCAATCTGCATGGTTATATTAATTCCTTAGCTCTTCTCGACAATCAATATGTATTATGGTTTATTAAGGATCGTTTTTAACGCTTTAACGCCTTTGCCTCCTAACACTTGTCCTGCTACTTTACGAAGATTCTTCTTTATTACCGTACCACTATCACTTTTCATATTGAGCAACATTTCAAGGGCGTTGCTCTCATTCTGTTTGTCTGTAAACACTTCAAAAAGCATGGGACGATCGGTAATCTCAGGAGTTAGAAAACGATTCATCATTTGCTCGAATTCATCTTTACTGGAGGCAGTGAGATACTCGTAACCTAAGTCTTCTGCATAGTGTTTGACCAACTGGGGGGATTTATTACCAAAATGGCCTGCCGCTGCCATAAATGGATTGGCCTCCTCTCCAAAGTTTCTCTCACAAAGATGAACACTTAGACGGAACTCCGCACCACAACCATTATTTATGAGCATAAGACGAACATTGTTTCCAACATGTCGATTACCCAGTACATTCATATCATAAAAGAAAGCCAAGTCTCCAAAAACGCCAAATATTAAACGCTTTGGATTTGCTAATGATGCTCCAATCATGGAAGAAATACCTCCATCAATACCAAATCCCCCCACATTGCACTGAGCCTTTACCTCCTTAGGTAGTGAAAAGAAATTCCAAGAGCGCAAACTGTTGTATATGCCCATATGCAGCTCACTCGCAATTGGCAACCGATCATGCACCTGTTGTGCCATCCAGATGTTACCAAAAGGAAGTTCTGGTATATTTGAGATGAACTCATTATATTCATTTTGACAGTCATCAAGATAATCTCTTATTGGCAGATAATTGTGTGGCGTATAATGCTTAAAGAAATATTGTTCAGGCATCATAAACACATCCGTCAGGCAACCAAACATATCTCTCAATGCGCCATCCTCGCTCACACGCCAAACCTGTTGAGGTGTCATGCGATAAACATCACCTGTCACTTCTCCTATGTGAATAAGCAAATCAACAAATTTGAGAGGTGATGAATAATTCACCTGACCAAAAACAATCTGCATGTGCGCAGCGCTTTTTCCGTAAAAATTACTCGTGTGGTCGCAGAATACAGCAGCATTGTGTGCAAAACAGAAATTGTCAATTACCTCTGTCTCTTGCGGAGAGAAATTCTTATGCGCTCCAATGAATATTGCCACACGTTTATCACTGGGCATTTCAGGAAGCTCCTCATAAGCAGTATGCCTCTTAATAGCTGTAACAGTGGGCAATGTCTGCACACTAAAATCACTATTATATGAGGTGAACAAGTTAATATGAGCTGGTCCTCCACCATTCAGTTTCAACGCGAGGATAGCTTTATTGGCCTCAATTGTGCAATACTTAGCATCAGTAGCATCTTTTACCATTGGTACAACAACGCTTTCCATAACAATATCAGCTGGTCGCTGTCGACGGTCTATCTGCTGATCAATCAGATGACCGATTTGTTGGTCACCTCGATGTGATGTGATGGCAAGTACCGGAAGTTTACGATAATACGCTTCAGTCAACCCTGACATATAATTGCGGGATGCTGTTGCCCCAGTGCAACTTAATACCACAGGCTCGCCGGTCTCTGCCGCCATGCCACAAGCAAGATATGCAGCCGAGCGTTCATCGACTGACGAGAATATTTCAAAGAATGGGTCGTTCTGAATGCTTCCCACAAACGTCATGTTTGTCGTTCCTGGGGAAGCAATGACTCTCTTGATGCCATTTGCTTTAAGCAAAGCTATTACAATTTGGACATTACGCTCTGCTGTATAATATTTCTTTTCCATCAAACGTGGTTCAACTTGGTTAAACTATATTATTAGTAGGTGTTCATCGCTTGGCCTATAACTTATTCACTTTCAAGCTTTTCAAGCTATCAATTATAGTATAGTTGAGATTTTTTAATCATGTCTGAATTTGTTCATCACAAATTGTTTTACGGCAGTTCTTTCATTATTGCTCATTCCAAGAAAATAAAAAATCGGTATACTTGAGCAAATGCTAATAACAAAAACCAGAACAAATCTGACTATACTATTCGAGAGCGCAAAAAAAGTTAACGCAGGAAGAATTCCTGCAATAACGCTTACACCAATGCATCGTATCACAACATCATTGACATACATTTTCCATGACATTTTTATCAAATCCTTTACAAGATATATTCTAATGAAAACCATCACAAAATATATCAACAAATATATGATGTATGCCCATACAGCCGAACCACCCATTTTGAATGCAAACCAAGTCAGTGGGAAAACCCATAGTCCCCACAAAGTAATGATGATTTGATACCTCTTGATATCACCTGTTGCCAGCTGGGCAGTTACTAATGTATTACCGAGCACCGTGCTCAATATCGAAAGAAACGTCAACCGTACAAAAATCACAGCATATTCGGGTACAACATTAAGCCAAATTGATAGAACCCGTTCTGTTTCTAAACATATAGGAATAGCAAACAGTATAACTATAAAAAAAGAGAAACGCGCACCTCGGCATACCAGTTGATGCATATTCTTCAGGTCTCCTATGGCATATAACTTTGTGATTTGCGGATTAAGCGCTTGCATAAAGCTATTTACAAACTGCATCATAGCAACTTCTACTTGAGCAGCCACACCTCGAGCAGCATTAAGCGTTACACCAAAGAAAAGATTCAATAACATGTTAACACCTTGGGTATTGAACATCCATGCAGCATTTCCCATGAAATTCCAACCCGCAAAACTTGTCATTTCTTTAAGCAAAGATCGATCCATGCTAAAAGAATATGTACATTCGTCAAAATTGTGTTTACAATACACACCATAACTGACACGGATCAATAACGCTACGACCAAGAGCAGAACAGAGTAAGCTATTAATGAATCATAAGGCACTCGAGTAATAACGTATATAACAACCAACTTGAGAGCTGCTTCAATAATACTAATATAAGCAAAAGCAGTCATTCTCTCATGAGAGATAATCGAAGCATTATATGGCACGCTTAATATGTTAATTGCAAATGTCAATATACTGCATACAAGAACACAGTTTGCTGCCCCCATTCTTCCTTCAGGAATGTTCATTTTGACATTCAAAAACCATCCACCTACAATTAATGCAATAACAGAAACAAAAATTGCCAGTAATAACTGAACATTTACAGAAGTTGCAAATACTCTCTTCAACTTTTCTACATCACCTTTCCCCAACTCAAATGTCAGAAATCGACTGACCGCATTTGCCAAAGAAGTTGACAACACTGAAAACATTGCAACAAGTCCACCCACAGCATTATAAATACCAAAATCGCTCACGCCCAACACCATAAGCATGACACGGCTTAAATATAAGTTCACAATCATCAACACAATCATTCTAATGTAAAGAATGATTGTGTTTTTGGCGATGCGCAGGTTGTTACTAGTTACGTCACCTTCCATGACAATATAATTGATGGATAATAGTGCTCGTTCAAGCATTCACCAGGGGTCACCGGGCGGGGGAGCCTAGTGGACCGGAGGGGGTAAGGCTGGGGACACTATCGCAGTAGTCATTGTCAGCGGGTTACCTGTTTATTTGTTGTGGTGGCGAGGGACCGCAATGGGGTTTCAGCGCCACTACAAATGGCAAAGGTAAGTTTTTTTCACCATGTACACAAGATTTACCTTGATTATTGGAGAAAAAAATGCAGCGACAAAGCCGCTGCACACTATAACTCTGAGGATGATGGGCTGCACCTATTGCGCTGCACACACTGACGCTGAGGGCGAGGGGGGCGCTGAAGCTGCAACCTGCCTTGTGGCACTTGGTGCCTTACTTGATGTATGGCTTGATGGCGTCGCGCCAGATGAGGTAGCCCTTGCCCATGAGGTGGAGGCCGTCGTTGGTGAGGTCGGCGCGGAGGCGACCCTGGTCGTCAACGAACAGGGGGTAGAGGTTGATCCACGTGACGCCCTGGCGGCGGGCAACTTGTTCGAGCAGGGCATTGGCCTCGACGACGACGTGGTCACGCCCCTTGAGCAGTTTCCACTCGCGCACGTCGTTGTTGAAGGGGAGCAGGCTCTGGAGGTAAATCTTGGTTCGCGGGGAGCCTTGCTTGACCATGACGATGAGCTTCTCCATCGCACGGGCGATGCTGTCGGCGCTGACATCGTGGGAGATATCGTTGACTCCGCTCATGATGAACAGTTTCTTGGGCTGCCCCTTGATGATGGGACCGATGCGATCGATGAGGCCCTGGATGATGTCGCCGACAATGCCACGGTTCTTGATGTGACGGTTGCCCAGCAACTCGTTGAACTCGCAGCCGTCAGTGAGGCTGTTGCCGAGCATGACGATGTCCTTCTTGCCGATGGGCAGCTCGTCGAACAAGGTGGTACGACGTGCATAGTAGGGGTCTTGGTTGGCCTGCTGGGCCAGAGCCGTGAGGCACATGAGTGCCATCACGGCCAGGATTGCTATTCTTCTCATTGAGAGACTGGATTTACTGGATAAACTGAACTTACTGGAGGTGGTTAGAAACAACCACACCCTGAGGGGACTTCTATAAAGGGAACGATATAGCTGTTGTCCCTTAAAAGTTTTTAACGCTAATTTCGCTAATTAGACTAATTACACGAAATTAATAATAAAACATTTACAGAAATCCCCTTAACTATTGACACCACGATAGGCGTCGATGGCCTTCTTGACCGAACCGTGGAGCAGGAGCAGGCGCTTGGCGTCGTCGTAGGGGAGCTTGAGTTCCTCGACGATCCAGCGGGTACCACGGTCCACAAGCTTCTGGTTGGTCAACTGCATGTTGACCATCTTATTGCCCTTGACACGCCCCATCTGTATCATCACACTGGTCGAGATCATGTTGCAGATGAGCTTCTGTCCTGTTCCGCTCTTCATGCGGGAACTGCCTGTGACATATTCAGGACCGACAATCATCTCGATGGGAATCTCGGCGACCTCGCTGACCGGGGCACCAGGATTGCTGGTGATGGCAGCGGTGAGGCAGCCATTGGCCCGGGCATCACGCAGGGCACCGATGACATAGGGAGTCGTCCCCGATGCGGCGATGCCGATGACGGTGTCGAGTGGCGTGATTCTATGCTCCTGCAAGTCTTTCCACCCCTGCTCGGTGTCATCCTCAGCATTCTCGACCGCATTGCGCAGTGCGACGTCACCACCAGCAATCAGACCGATGATCCATCCCGGCGACATGCCGAATGTGGGCGGTATCTCACTGGCGTCGAGCACGCCAAGCCTGCCACTGGTGCCCGCACCCATATAGAAGATGCGGCCTCCCTTCTTCATACGCTCGACGATGCCCGTGACGAGTTTCTCGATCTGCGGAATTGCTTGCTGCACGGCATCGGCCACCTTGTGGTCCTCCTGGTTGATCTCGGTGAGAATCTCGTGCACCGACTTCTTTTCCAGGTTATCGTAAAGCGACTCTTGTTCGCTGATTTTCACAAATGCCATAATCTATATCAAATTTTTATTCTTCTACTATCATCACGCCGTTACAAAACGAAGCGTAATTTCCATTTCTCAGGGCCACGCTGAGGCGCAGCCCCACCCTACTACTGCGCTGAGTGGTACTTCACCAAGCCCTCCATCGGGTCCTTGATGATGGAACCGATTGTAATGCCTAAGGCTTCGGCAGCTTCCTTGAGCACCGCCTTCTCGCACAGTGCGATCGAACCGACAAAGTTGCACGGCAAGAGCTTGTAGTTGGGGTAGCTGGCTACATTGCGGGTAAAGAAGTCGGTGAACGAGCGGAACACGATGTTGTGGATTGCAGGTTCATCGATGTTGCGTTCCAGGAAGGGAGCGAACTGCGCCAGGAAACGATTGGCAGCAGGCTTGCGGTAAACCGACGTGATGATAGTCGTATAGTCCAGGTTATACTCCTTCATGAACTTGACGCACAGGTGATGAGGCAACTGCTTCTTCAACACATCGCCCACGAGCAGCTTGCCCAGGACAGCACCACTGCCCTCGTCGCCCAGGATATAGCCCAGGGGGGAGACATTCATCACCACTTTTTCGCCATCGTAGTAGCACGAATTGCTACCCGTGCCCAGGATGCAAGCGATACCAGGCTCACGGCCACACACGGCACGTGCCGCTGCGAGCAGGTCACTGGCCACTTCAATCTTGCCCGCACTGGCAAAGTTGGCACGCAGGGCATTGACCACCTGCTGCTTGATTTCGTCCGAAATGATGCCAGCACCATAGTAATGGATTTCGTCCACTTTATAATTGGTCAAGTGAGGCATCAACTCACGCTTGATTTGTTCCTTCATTTCCTCCTCGGTGAGCAGGAGGGCATTCATGCCGGTAGTGAAGATTTGAGCTACCTTTTCTTTTCCGTTGAGCAGCGTCCAGTTAATCTTGGTGGAGCCGCAATCTGCAATAAGTATCATCATAATATTTGGTTATTAGTTGTTAGTTATCGTTAGCTGTTAGTTGTGTTGCAGCAACGGAGCCACTGCACACGTTGACCCTGTTGTGGGATGGATTATATCTTGATGAAGATTTTCTTCTTGTACAGGACGTGACCAATGGCCCAGTTGAGCAGCACAAACGAGATGGCATATAGTGCCGATGCCGTGTACTCGTTGCAGAACGACAAGAAGAAATTGTAAACCGCACTGTGAATGGTAACGGTATCACCATCGGCATTGTGTCCTAATGGAATTGCGCCAAACAAGATGGCCAGAATGGTACCTATCAGATAGATGGCTAACGGATTGACGCCAAAGGACTCGAAGAACCTGGCCCAACTGCCCTTATGCCCCTTCATGTCAACAAAGTGGATGAGCATGGCCTGGATACACATCGCCATGCCACAGGTGATCATCACGAATGTCGATGACCACATCTTCTTGCCACAGGGGATGCCATACTGCAACAGCCAGCCGACCAGCAGTATCACGGTGCCCCACAGCAGCATCGTGGTCACGCGCTCAGTATTGTTGTGGACCGAGAGAATCATGCGACCCACCAGATAGCCGATGAGCACATGAGCAATGCACGGCAGGGTACTCAAGATTCCCTCGGGGTCAAACGAGATGCTCTCGCCATAGGCGCTCTCGTGGTACATGTGATCGGTGCCCAGCACGCTATTGTCGATCTGAGCAATGATGTTGTCGAGTGAGAACTCATAACCGTGCCCCAGTCCCAGAATCAGAGCATAGGCGAGAAGTATGAAGCCGACAAGCCACGGGATGAACTTGCGGTTGAACAATGCCACGCACAGCGAGCCGAAGAAGTAGGTCAGCGCCAGTCGCTGGAATACACCCAAGTAGCGCAACGTGTCAATATTGTTCACAGCCTCGCTGAAGGGGTCACCCTTGCACAGGCCACGCACCAGGTGGCCAAACCACTGTACAGCCCAACCGATGAGGAACAAAATGACAGCACGACGCACTATTTTCCACATCAACGGACCGGACAGCTTGTAGTTGAACTTCTTGAGCGAGAAGGCCATCGACACACCCATGCAGAAGATGAAGAACGGGAACACCAAGTCGGTGGGCGTCAGCCCAATCCATTCAGCGTGCTCAAGCGGGCGGTACAGGTAACTCCATGTGCCAGGATTATTCACGAGCAACATGCCCGCGATGGTGATACCACGCAGGATGTCAAGTGACAGCAATCTTTTATTCTCTTTAGCCATGATTGTCAAGCGCTTGTCTGGTTAATCACTTTACTTATACAGGTAGTATTTGGCTGAACGGATGCGGAAGACGTCCACGTCCTTGTTCCAGTAGGCGGCAATGTCCTCGACGCGATAGCGCTGGATAAAGCGCTCACGAATCTCCTTGGTACCGCACACCTTGTCAAACATGTTATACCGCTTGGCATTCTGCTCGAACAGTTGCACCCCAGGGTACATCTCGTGGATGACTTGCAAGAAGTAGAACTGCGTCAGGCACAGGTTGGCAGCGTCAGGGTCGGTAATGTAAGTCTGCACACCGTGCACCTCTTGTAATGTCTTGTCAACGGCTACGCTCAGTGCAAAGAAAGGCTTGTAATTGATGGGCCGGAAGTGCATACCTGGCAGGTTCAAAGCGTTCATGCGCATGGCCAGCGAGTCGGCATTGATCCATGAAGCGGCAAACGTCTGGAACGGCAATGTGTAGCCGATGCCCGTATTAAAGATGTAGAGTTCACCCAGGATGCCCGACACAGGATAGAAGAAGGCACTCTCGGGCGTGGGAATCTGAGGTGAGGTTGCCACCCAAGGCATACCCGTGTCGCGGAACTTCATATCTCGCGTCCAGCCCTGCATGGGGATGACGGTGAGCTTGCACTTGCGGCCAGTCTTGGACTCCTGACCGATGATGCCCTCCTCGTTGAGGAAGATCGCCAGTTCGCCAGGTGTCAAACCGTAGATATAGGGGATGGCATATTTACTGACAAACGAGAAATAGCCAGGTTCCACCAGGTTACCCTCCACCTTGTTGCCGCCCAGCGGATTGGGGCGGTCCAGCACCATGAACTCGGTACCGTGCTTGGCACAAGCCTGCATACACACACCCATCGTGGCATAGAACGTGTAGCTGCGACAACCCACATCCTGGATGTCATAGACCAGCACATCGATGTCACGCAACATCTCGGCCGTGGGTTCGTGGGTCTTGCCGAACAGCGAGTACATCTTGATACCCGTGATGGGGTCAACAGCATCACCCACGGCATCACCAGCATGGGCATTGCCACGGACACCATGCTCAGGACCAAACAGCGCTACCAGCTCGACTCCAGGAGCCTCGTTGAGGATGTCAACAGTACTCTTCAGATTGTTGTCAATGCCGCTGGGGTTGGTAACGAGCCCCACGCGCTTGCCCTGCAGCGGCTTGAAACCGCCGTCACGCAGCACTTCGACACCTGGCTTGACGACGGCCCCTGCCGTCACCACCGCCAGCACACTCACAATGATTGCTAAAAATATCTTCTTCATAAACATCAATTATTATATTCAACAACTGTTTTTAAACAACTGAATTATCTGAATTTTCTGAACTTTTCTTCATGAAGTTGAACAATCTCTTAATTCTGAGCGGCTTCTCACCAAAATTCACAAGAAGGGCTAAATCATATCCTGTGGCCTTCAAATAATTGAATACTTGAGCATCATGTACTTCATCTAAGTTTGAAACAGCCTTGAGTTCGACAATTATTTTATCAAAACATACAAAATCGGCAATATACTCCTGTTTTAAAACTCTTCCTTTATAGGAAATATCCAATTTTACCTCTCGCTTAAAAGGTATGCCTCTATCCATAAATTCTATTTCAAGAGCTTCTTGATAAACTTTCTCAAGAAAACCGCTGCCCAGCTCCTGGTATACAGCATTCAAACATCCTCTTATTGAATAGGTCTCTTTTTGATATAAATAATTGGTCATGAATTCAGAAAACTCAGAAAATTCAGTTGTTTTTTAAAAAGAGTTGAGTTATTTCTTGCCGTAGTTGGGGTCGATGCGGCGGTCAACGAGATAGGTGACAATCAACGTAGCGATGCAGCAAACCATTACCATCCAGAAGAAGTTGGCATAGCCTATCGCCTCCTGAATGTAGCCGGCGAACATGCCTGGAATCATCATGCTCAGTGCCATGAAAGCTGTGCAGATGGCATAATGGGACGTCTTAAACTCGCCCTCGCTGAAGTAAATCATGTACAGCATGTAGGCCGTGAAGCCAAAGCCGTAACCAAACTGCTCAATAGCGATAGCCACCGAGATTGCGACCAAATTGGTCGGTTGGCAAACGGCAAGATAAACAAATGTAGCACATGGCAACGTCATGCAGGCTGCCATCCACCACAGCGATTTCTTCAGACCCACCCGTGCGGCAAACAGTCCGCCCAGGATGCCACCGATGGTCAATGCTAACACACCGATGGTGCCATAGACGATGCCAACCTCGGCGGTGGAAAGTCCCAACCCGCCGACACCCTTGGCAGCGACAAGAAATGGCGTACACATCTTGATCAAGAAGGCCTCGGGCAAGCGGTACAACAGCATGAAGACAATGGCAAGCCACACATAAGGCTTAGTGAAATAGGTCACAAACGTACGACCAAACTCCTTGAAGATCGCGCCTGCGGTGGGTTTTTCATCCTTTAGGGTAGAGGCATCATTCTGCACCCTGGGAATCGCAAAGGTGTGATATAACGTGATCACACTGAACAGCACCGCAGCCACGCCCATCGTGATGGTCCATGACATGGGGATGTTGCCGTTCTTGAGCTCGATGGCACCCGCAATGGCCACGAGCACGCCCTGGCCAAAGATGGACGACAAGCGGTAGAACGTGCTACGGATGCCCACAAAGGCCGCCTGCTCGTTTTGCCGCAGGGCCAGCATGTAGAAGCCATCGGCAGCAATGTCGTGGGTTGCTGACGCGAATGCTGTGATCACAAACAGGATTAGCGTGACGGCAAACATACTGATGGGTGTCTGCCCTGATGCAATAGTAGCGGCGTCGGGCTTGGGCATCGTCAGCGTGAGCAGGATGAACGCGATGCTCATGAGCACCTGCATGCCGATGGTCCACCATCGCTTGGTGCGGATGATATCCACAAACGGGCTCCAGAAGGGTTTGATGGTCCATGGCAGGTAAAGCAAGCTGGTAAACAGTGCCATCTGGCCGTTGGGGACACCCATCTTGGCCAGCATCAGCACCGAGATATTATTCACAACGAAGTAAGGAATTCCCTCAGCAAAATAGAGCGTAGGAATCCATAGCCACGGAGTTCTTCTTTTAGTCACTTGATCCATTGTATTGTTAGTTTTTTAAGGGATTATCATTAGTATCGTTTCTCGATTGTGGCGCCCACGAAGTAGTGCAGCAGGATCTGCTTGTAGTCATAGCCCTGAGCACCCATCACGGCGGCGCCTATCTGGCAAAGCCCCACACCATGTCCCCAGCCTGCCCCGCGAAGGACAAACTTGGCAGGATAGCCATCCTCGCCCACGCCATGCTTCTCAACGACAAAGGCCGAACTGTACAAGCACGAGGGAGACAAGGCGTAGCGGATAGTCAGTTCCTTGCCGATGATGCGTTCCTGCTTCTCACCGACGATGCGCAAGCGATATAGCCTGCCACTGGTGCCACGAGCCACGGGTTGCAGGTCACGGATACGTCCATAGTCAATACCCGTACGCTCATGAATCAGGTGGGCAAGTTCCTCTTGGGTATATTCCACCTTCCAGCGATAGAAGTCCTTGGTCTCCTGGTCGTAGTCATTCAAGACTTGGGAGAGGATTGCGGGGTCGGTCGTGTTACAGAAGGCACTGGGACTGGAAAGGATCCACTCGGCAGCATTGTCCTCGCGCGTGAGGTCGGGAAAATCGGCCTCATCCTTGCCGTCACGACGCGCCTCCAGGTAGTCGTGATGATGCGGTTCCCAGCAGTTCTCAAACTCCTCCATCACGCCGCCGCACGACTTGCTGAAGCGGGCGTCACACAGAGCGCCGCCGTGCATGAGCACCTGTCCCCATGTGGAGCGAATGGCCTGCTCTACCTTGTCGGTCGTGGCGCGGGTGATACCCTGATAGCGCTGGCAGTGGTCGTCGGCACACACGTCAAAGTTGACGTGATCGTCACGGTCCCACCACTTGACCAGTTCCTCGGGAGTATCCATCATTTCACCAGGAGCAAGAGGATTGCGGTCGTCGGGATGAACAGTCTCCTCGGTGTTAATCTGTGCCAGAAGCCAGCTACGTGAAATCACGGCATGAGCCTTCAAGAGTTCAAGCGAAGCGTTAGCGCTCATCTCGCTGGAGATAACGCTCAACAGGTAGTCCTCAACACTCAGCACATTGACTGGCGTCAACTTGCCATCCTCAACGATGATGTGAAGGGCGCCCTTGAAGGTCTGATCCTCCTGACGTTTCCAGTGGAAACTCACGCCGATAGTCACAGCCTTGAGAGTAAACGATGCCGCCTCGGTATCCATCGGTTCAAACAGCAATTCATCACTTTGCTGCCCATTCCACTCGACACGCCCGTTCACACATGCCACGTGATGCTCACCACTACAAACCATGCCATTCACGCGGTAGTTGCCATTGAACACCACATCGAGCATCGGTTCATTCATGATGCCCACCCTCACTTGAGGAATCTGCTTATTTTCCATTATATTACCGATTTAATATGTAACTTAAATAATAACTGGATTGTCCCAGCGCTGACTATAGCCATTTAAGACAGCCGCTATATCATCACTACTCAAGCATAGCTCGTCATACAATGCCTGGACACGCCCAGCAGTGAGCGCGTCAAAATCCTCCTTCAACGGAACAGCCCACAAGCCACCCATCTCGGTCGAACCAGGGCTAACGAGCAAGCGCCCCTCGCCCTCTCCATAGCAGGCAGGGCGGTGCTTGCGCCGTGGGAAAACGGCCGTTCGATACACGTGGTCGGTCTTATCCCACCAGCACAGCACGTTGACCATGGGCTCATCAGCCCCATCAGGTTGCGGTAGCAAGTCCAGCAGACGCAGGATATAACGCTCGGCTGTACGCATCGTGGTCGTCTCGATAGTAAAGAGGCCGCGGCCCAACTCGCGTGAGTAACCGATGAATCCCTCATCACCATCGGCAAGCAGGTGAATTGTAGCATGCAGTATCTCGTCACACAAGGGCATTTCGCCCTTGGCTCCAGCCTGGAAATGAGCATGATCGGGAGCAGAAGCTCCGCACTTGGGACCATTGTAGAAGATGACAAAATCGGGCAATTCTTCGGCAAGTCGCAACATGTCCCCTACCCTTCCAGCCAAGCGCTGCGGCACGTGACTCAAGTCAACGATGGTCAGGTGGCGCCTGAAGATGGGATAAGGATTGACCTGAATCTTGTAGTGGTCACCCCACAGGATAGACTTCTGCCGTGCAGGCTGATGGTCGGTGCACAAGAAACACTTGCGCCCCGACAACGACTTCTTGTCGATGGCAGCAGCCGACGAGCGCCTGCGTTCAGGGTTATATTGCAGGATAATCGTGGACTCACCTAACTGCAACGTGCGCACGTCAGCATCGCCGAGCGCCGCATAGTTGCGCCCAGCCACATCCCAGTCACGCAGTTGCCTGGTAAAGAGCTGATTAATTGTCTTGCTATAATCCATTGCCATATCTCCACTGTTACTGTGACACTGTCACGGCACGCACTAACACTCTGAGGCCCAATGCTTATTGCTTATTCATCGCTATGCGCGCCTGGAGTTCCCAGGTGCGGATGCGGTCCTTGTATAGGTTGTTACGGTTCATCTTCTCGACATCAAGCGAGGCGTCACTGTTATCGTCCCAACGGCGGCACAAGTACACTGGCGTATAGACACGGCCAATCTGATAATGACGCGAAATATTCAAGCCCAACGCATAATCTTCGCCATAGCTCGTGTTGGGAATCTTGACGTCACGCAATACTGGCGTGTAGAAGGCGCGCGGTGCACCCAGTCCGTTGATGCGCAAGGCATTGTTGCGGCCATTCTCGGGAGTCCACTCCTTGTGGTCGATGATGCCGGGGGGGATGGGATTGAGATGGATGTCGGTCATCTGGTAAGTGCCGACAACCATGGCTACATTCTGCTCGTAGAAAGCGTCAACCATCGTCTGGAGGGTGTGCTCATCCTTGTACATGTCATCGCTGTCAAGTTGCACAATGAACTTGCCGGCACGCTTGCTGTGGGCGGCCAGGTTCCAATAACCGCCGATGCCCATGTCATAGTAGTCGGCGATGATGTGGATCAAGCGCGGATCGTTATACTCGGCAATAGCTTCGCGTGTGCCATCGGTCGAGAAGTTATCGACAACCATCAAGTTAAACTTGAAGTTGCACTCCTGCTTGAGCACCGAGTCGATAGCATCACGGATGGTGCGGATGCGGTTGCGCACGGGAATCATCACCGTTGCCTCGACCTCGAAGTCGCCCTTATCAAACTCGATGTGACGGAAATTGGGCACTTCCTTGCCATCGACGACACGCGTGGGGGCTAAATAACCACCCACTTCCTTGAGGTGTTCGGTGCAAGCCTGTTCCATCTCGATCTGGCGACCACGGTTGCGGGGGTCAACATAGTCAAAGATTTTCTCACCGCTCTTGCGGGTATCAAGTTCCACATCGCTATATAGAAACTCGTTAATGTGCACGATCTGGGCAAACTGCGACAGCTTGAGGCGCAAGTCATACAGTCCTGCAAATTCATAGTCCGCCTTCATGGCAGCAGCAGCCTTCTTGAAGCATTGCCCACAGAAGAACATCACTGAACCAAAATCGAAGTCGTCACGCAGGCTACCCATCTGGTAATCAATGACGGGAGCTTTATCAGCGCCCTTATCGGTCACGTTGTAGTGGTCGGCATAGAGCATACCGGCACAAGTGTCATCACCCAGCTTGGCAAAGCGCTCGACCGAGAAGGGACCCATCTTCAAGGTGTCATACTTGGTGTACAGCAGTACATAGTCGGCATCGGCATGCTCGGCGATAGCGCGCATCGTGGCGCTTGAGGTCAGACTCTTGACGGGCAGGAGTTCGCATCCATCGACAGCAGTAGCACCTTCCTCAGTAGCAAGGAGATAAATCTTATTCACCAGTTCCTGTTCTTTAAGGTTCTGGATGGTTTGCGACGCCTGTTCGGCATTGGCAAACGGAATAAAGCAATTAATTCTTCCCATGATTGTAGTAGTTGTTATATAATTATTGTTGTTGATATCGTCCAGTCTCTCCTTTAAAGGTTCTTAAAGTCTTTAAGGTCTTTAAGGTCACTTGAGGTATTCCAAGATGCGCTGCATCAAGCTGGTGCAGTCGGTACTGTAGGTCATGGCCTCCAGCGGGAAGCCAAGCACGACAGTGCGATAACCGCCACGGTCACTGGCGATAGCAGCAGGCAGGCCGTTCTCACCGTAGCGCAACCAGGTGAAGCCACGGCTGTCGCTTGCACGGATGGCATCGGGCGACTCCACGGCATACTGCCTGTCGTTCAACTTGTTGACAAATTCCCATGCACCTTCCTTGGCCAAGTTACGGTCGGGACAATTAACCGAGATGACTGTTCCATCGAGCGAAGCGCGACCGTTTAATCCCTCAAAGCCGAGCACATCCTTAACAAAAGCCTGTCCTTGCAAGTCGTTATTGCCAGCAGCGTTGTCCCACAAGTCGCTACCCACATAGGAGCCCGACATCAGCACTTTGCCACCACGACCGGTAAAGTCACGCAGGGCATTCATCAGACCTGCGGTATAAATCTTAAAGCGGGTGGGCATCAAGCCACTACCGGTCGATATTTCCTTCTGCTTACCCAAGATCAGATCCATCAGACGATAGTCACTCGTGTTGTAGCCGTTCTCCAGAGCTTGCTGACTGCACGAGACAAAGGAGTAGCCCGCATTCATCAGCGCATCACCATGCACGGCCGGATAGTCAAAGCTGTTGCCGGCGATGTTCATCGTCTCATAGTCGCTGCGGCTGGCACCGAAGCCTGGCGAGTCGTCATCCTTCCACTCGATGCTGCGGCGGAACTCATACTGCGAGCCCAGGTAATTGATCTGCTGGATGTAGGGTACACCATGATCCTTGTTGTCATCAAAGCCGGCACGCGTGGTATCCTCAAACCAGTCAGGACCGCTCACACGGGTAAAGCCATTGACCACCAGCACATCGCCCTTGCTCGACGACACCTCACCCAGGCTCAACACCTCGCTGGGGAAGCTGCGGCCGCCATCGTTCATGGCGATGATACGATAGGAATGTAATTTGTGGTCATTGATGTTCACGCTGTACTGAGGGGACTTGACCGTAGCAATTTCCTTGAAACCGCCATCGAGACCCACACGTTCACACACGATATATCCTGTAGCATCAGCCCCCTCGCTCAGTTCATCATGAGTGGGGTTCCATGTGAGCAGATATTGATGTGCATTGGTCTTATTGATGGCAAAGCTGTTGACGGGCAGCGGCTGGATGACGTAGCTGCGGTGGTCGCGCTGGGCGATGAACTTGAGCATACCCTTGTAGATAGCACGGCTCACGTCGAAGCGGAACATGGGATCCAGACCATATTTCATGTCGGCAAAATTCTGGTGCGAGAGCAACTCCATCAACACGGCGGGCACCTCAGGCACGCGGGCCTCGTAGTAACTCTTGTCCCACATGCCACGACGTGTCCAGTTGGGTTCCCACTTGGCTCTGACGTCCTTGACAATCTCGGTCGAGAGCAGGTTGGCCAGGCGACGAGAGAGTTCGCGCGGCGTGCCGTTGGCATATTTTCCGAACTGTTTACCGTTTGCTCTGGTGCAGTAGATGAGCAGGGTGCCCACCGTCTCGTCGTCGGGCGTGGCGCCGGCATCGGTGTGCAGACAGAAGGACATGTCGATGGGCACCTTCAAGCCTCCACGGTCAGGCAGCACGTCACTACCACCAGCCAGGTAGTTGACCCACTCGCCACGGCTGCGGTAGTCGTCGGTATAGTCGTTGATGCCCCGTGAGGTGGAATAGACACTGTCAGGAAAACCGGCCCACTGCAAGTAGTAGCGTGATCCCAGGTGGAACCAGGGATGGTTGCCACTGCCGATGTAACTGTACTCCACGCCAGGCTTGCCCAGGCAGGACTCGTTGTTCTCGCCCTGAGCCTTCTGCTCGGCGACAATGGCCAGGTTCTCCTCGGTGGGCAGGGCCACACGGCGGGCAATGTTGCCATATCCGCCACCCACGCTGATGGCATCGGCGGTGATGACAGCGTTCTTGTCCTCACTCAGGTTGGACACCTCGACGACGTCCTTGTTCATGCCCTTGGCCAGCGGGAAGGTTCCCAGATAGACCCACACGCCACCAGCCATCGTCTGGTCCACACGGAACTGGCGCTTGCCAGCCAAGCTATTGACGGTATAGGTCACATCGCGGGCGCTATTGGGCAGTGATTGATAGGAAATATAGATGGCGTAGTCGCCAGCATAGGGCATTTCCACGTCCCACGTGGCTGTCGATAGTTTCTTCTTGTCCTTCTCGGCCTTGACCATGCGGTAAGTGCCCTCGGTAAAGGGATTCTCAAAGTCCTTGTACTGGTCACGCAGGAAGGCAAAACCAACGCCCTTACCAGCCTGCCACTTCTGCTTGCCATTGTGCTCGCTGTAGCCTTGCTGAGCCAGTTCGCTCGGGTCGTTATCGACCACGGCACCATAGTTGTGGGTGTCTCGCTCGCGTGCGTTCCACACATATGCACCCGCATTTTCCAGCATCGGGATGAGGAACGGCAGCACATAACTGTGGGTGTACATGTCCTCGACAGTCTGCATCAGGCGGGCACGCTGCCACTCCCAACGGTTCAACTTAGGCTCGAAATACCAGCCATGGCTGGGCCACATGGCGATGATGTTGCCATCCAGGCCGTGCTTGTAATGGCGATTGGCGTCCAGTTCGCTGATGAAGGGTGCATGAGAGCGTTTGTAGGCTGGCTCATAGTCGGCAAAGTACTTGTTGATGTCGTTGCCCACGATGGTGATCAACACCGGACTGTCTTGATAGTCACCGCCCAGTGCGTCACGGATCTCGTCGCGCATCTTCTCGACACCCTCTTGGGTGAATGGCACGTCACCGAAGTTCTCGCTCACGTCAACCTTGACGGTGTCGTTCTCCAGCACGAGCGAGCGCACCTTGAGGTCGCCCACGCCCATGTGCTCGGGCAGTTTCGAGGCCACGATGCGTTGCACAGTCTCCTGCTGTTCGGGGGTGAACACTTGATCCTGAGCACACACGGGCATCGCGGCGGCCACAGCCACCACGACACTCAACAACACTTTGCTTGATTTCTTCATCGGTTATACTTTTTTTTGTCGTTATCTAATGCAACAAAAGTAGTCAAACCAAATGAAAAAGCAAAACAAAACCGTCTAAATTGCCCTACGATAACATTTTTTATAAATCAACTACACTTTTTAAGAAAAACACCAAATACTTTATTTCGCTATAATTAACGCAACTGATTATTGGCGACTGGGAAATGCGCATTAATCTTGTAGTAAAATATAGGCGATGATATTGAAGTTGACCTAAACTCAGGAGAAGCAGTCCCTAAGCCTCGCTGTGGTAAGCCACCAAGCCGGGCATACTGCTGAGGACGATTTTCCTCACCGTAGCACCGAAGTCGTGTGCCACCTCAAGCAGGATCTCGCTATAGGTCGTGGCGATGGGGCCGACAAAGTTGACGGGATAACTCTTGTAGTCATATTGCGCCACGTTGCGCTCAAAGAAACGCTTGAATTCTCCAGCTATCAAGTCGTGCACATAGGGGTTGTCCAGATGCTCACTCAAGAAGAAAGAATAGGCACGCAGGTTGCGGGTCGCCGCCGGATTGTTAAGCACCGCGTCAAGCACTACGGCAGGAGTCACCTGATACTTATCAAAGAAGGCTTCGGTCAACACATGTGGAGCTAACCCCTTGAGAGCATCCCCAAGGAACACACGCCCCAATGCAGCCCCACTGCCCTCATCCCCCAGGATGAAGCCCAGCGCGGGAACATTCTTTACAATCTTGGTACCATCATACAGGCAAGAGTTGCTACCCGTGCCCAGGATGCACGCCAAACCCGTATCGCGCACAAGCAAACCCCGTGCAGCCCCCAGCAGGTCGCTCTCGACCGTCACCGGCGTCTTGAATTGCGCTACCAGGGACGACTCAATGATCTTGTTCTTCTCGGGGCCAGAGCAACCAGCGCCATAGAAGTAAACATGGCTCCAGCGACGTTTAAAAAATTCAGGAGGCAGCTCCAAGCGGATACTGTGACTGATCTCTCGACGAGTCATAAAAAACGGGTTCAATCCCGAAGTGAAGGCGTGCTCCAGCACTTCTCCGTTATTAATCAATGACCACTCGGTGCGAGTGGTGCTGCTCTCAGCTATCAGGGTAATATCTTGACCTTTGTTACCTGCCATTACGGTTAACAGACGTACTTTTATGTTAATATATCGTTAAAATCGGTGCTTTACCGATTTTCAAGGCGACAAAGTTATGCAATTTTTCAATTAAAACGCCACTATCATCCCAAAAACACCCCTAAATAAACACAAATTTAACACACAATTACACTCGTTAACCATCACATCAACCTGTGACTCCTGCCCACCCTCATTGAACACGGGAAAACCCGAGTACCTAAAAAAGGCTATCCGCCCTCAAGTAGCGGATAGCCTAAATCTTTAAAATCGCAAGTGATTTGCCTATTAGCCAATCTCAATTGCACGATCCATCTTTTTCACGGGATCGGGTGCCACCTTCGGGAGCTCGATGGTCAGGACGCCGTCCTCGACCTTAGCGCTGATGGATTCCTTGTCCACCTCGTCGGGCAGGATGTAAGTCTGCTCGTAGTTGGTGTAGGAGAACTCACGGCGGATGTAATGGCACTTCTCGCCCTGCTCCTTGCAGTCCTTGTCCTCATGCTCGACCTTGTGCTCGATCTTGACGACCAGGTTTCCATCCTCGTTGATATTGACCTTGCAAAATTCCTTTTTCAGACCCGGGGCAGCGACCTCCATCGTGAAGGCCTTGTCGCTCTCCTTAACGTTGACAGCGGGAGCAGTTGTCGCCGTGCGCGGCATCCAGTCGGTGTCAAAGAAGTCATTAAATGCGGTGTCTAACCAGTTGTTGCGGTTGTTACGAATTACAGGAAAATACATAATCATTACCTCCTATTTTTTATTTATGAGTCTTGTTGTTTATTAATTGTTTCTTGTTTCACTCACGGGGCCTTTCAGCAACCCGCTTGCACCCTCCTATCAAGCAAAACCAGTGCCAAGGGGCCAATGTTTAACCACCGTTAAAAACCTCGGACAGCGGTGTCAGTTTTTTAAACTATTTTAAACCAAGAAACTGACAAAATGTCAGTTTTTGACAAAAACAATAGGATTCCCGTTGGAACCCTATCGCTTAATGATTTATTTTTTATAGTTCTGAGCCAGATGCTACAGCTTGACCTTCTGGGTTGCCGTGCGGTCACCGATGTGGACACGCACGAGGTAGATGCCGCACTCGACATCGGCAACATTGAGGCAGTTACCGCCAGCCGACTTGATGGTACGGCCATTGATATCCACCAATTCCACCCCCTGCACCCAGGTGTCGGCACTCACGACGATATAGTCGCCGTTGTGGTGCACTTCCATATTGGCCAGGCGAGCCTCAGCAACGCCACTTGACTTGCCCCTGATCAATTGGTCCAGCTTGAGCGAGCCAGTCTTGCCCATCTTGTTATCGCTGCGGTAGAAGACAATGTCTTTCAAGCGATAATCATCATCCGGAGCGAAATCGTTCAAATTCAGTTCAACATAACGCCAACCATGGAAATCCATCTTACATAAGGGAACTTTGACCCAAGAAGCGTCATATCCACGCTGGAATCGTAAGAACACATTACTATAAGCCATATCGCCCCACAGGTGTATGCCGACCTTGTCTCCCTGGTGGAAAGGTTGTTCCCAAGACTCTTTTTCCAGGTCCCAATCAGGGGCATATCTTAAGAAGATTTCGCTGGCTTCAACGTAGTCATAGTCCAAACGCATCGCTTTATCAAACAAACCCTCAGTGTAAGAATCCTGGAGTAATGTATGCATATAGTCGCATCCCCAACCGAGACAATAATCATCTTTATCAAACGTTTCTACAACGTCCATGCCGGGCTTGTCGGCACCAGCATCAACGGCAGAGAAGTTGATGACACGAGCAGCGGGCAGGTGGATGCCAGCAGTGTCGGCGATGTCCACATCAAGGACGAGCTTATAATCCTTGCCCACCTCAAGGTCCTTGACCAGCGAAATGCGGATGTAGCCATAGTCGTCACCCTTCTTGTTATACTTAATGCTTCGCTTGTTCCATGCCAATTCGTTGCCCTCGCTGTCAAGCACACGCAAGCGCTGGAACAGGTTATAGGTATCCAGCATCGAGTCAACCCTGAGCTCGACCGTGGGAGCCTTGTAATGGACCTGCGCGCCCTCGTAGGGGAACACAGCAAGTTCTTTCAAGTGGTTGCGGGGCTGAGTGTAGAACTGCATTACAAAGTCATCTTCCATGGGCGTGCCACCACCATGCTCGGCACTCTTGTCAAGCGTGAGGGTGTACAGGGTGTTCACGTCAAAGGCATCGGTCGGCGTGAAAGTCAGCCGGTAGTAGGAGTCCTCCCACTTGAAGGAGCCCTCGACATGTGGTTCCAGCCTGAAGGCTCCACACGTTGTTGCGCTGTCCATATCCCAGTTGAAGGCGAGCGTGATGGGCGTGCTGCACTTCACAGCAGGGTCCCCCTCGTGCCAGACGGGGCTATAGTCCACCACCACGGGAGGTGTGTCACGCACACGCTTGAGGTAGAAGTTCTGGTAAGTGGGCTCATTGGCATTAACCGTTACCGACGCAGTCTGTGTGAAATGGGTTGGCTCGCTCACCTCAACGGTATAGGTGCCTGGAGCCACATACTTGAAAACATAGATGCCATTACGGAGCGTGTCGGTCTCACAACGCTGCACCTCATTGCCATTCTGATCAAGCAGGCGCACTGTTGCATTGTGAATGGGCATGAGGTTGTCATCGCCATAGACGACAAACGGCTGCGCACATTCCTGAAGGCGATTGATGCGGTCGTCGCGCACATTGCCCGTCACTACGCCCAGTCCGTACTTGTCCAGGCGATTAAAGTACTTGTCGGCACCCAACGAGATGTTCCAGCCCTCCATCCAGCAATAATAGAAGTTCAACAGACGGTAGGCCTCGGGAATATAGTCATGGAAAGAGCCTTCGCTCAGGTTGGCGACAGCATAATTGCCACGCAACACACCATATCCCTGGGTACCCCACTCGGGACGAAATGACCAGTCACCCCATATCTGGTAATTGTTGGTCCACACCGTATTTGTGTTGGCATACAGGTAAGGCTCCAAGTCGGCGGCCAGCACATCGGCATTGGCAATTTGTGGACTACCGGTATAGCCACGATAGAAGACCATCGGGAAATTGGCCACCGAGCTGGTGCCCGTTGCATTGCTGTGGATAGAATAGAACACATCTGCACCACTCTGATTGCACAGGGCGACAATTGTCGAGAGGGCCAGATCGTCGGCCGTGGTATTGGCGACTCGCGAAATCGTTGTCTTATAGCCTTTCTTTTCCAGAATTTCCTTCAGGGCAAGTCCCTTGCGCAGGTTGGACTTACTCTCCCACGAGCCAGCACTATCGCCCTGAGTGAACGGATAAATGACCATATTCCGGTCATCACTGTCATAGCCGCCATGGCCAGGGTTGATATAAACGTGGGGTTGCTGGGCCATAGCCACATTCACAGCCAGAATCGCCAGCAGTACCATCATCATTGACTGCAATAATAATCTTCTCATAAGGCACAAATGGTTTATCTTAGTCGTAAATGTTGATTTTCATTTCATAGAGCAGGCCGTCAATCGTCGTATAAACAATCTTGCCACCACCACAAGTGGGATGCATCGCCATCGAGGAGGGACGGGTCAACTCGGCTTGCCACGTGCCATCGGCCTTGAGTAGCAGCAATTGTGACGAGGTGATCTGGTGACCGTCATCCTTGGCATTCTGTGCCACCAGATAGTCGTTATTGTACCAGCATGGCATCTCATAGTTACCCAGCATAGCCAGCACCTGGCCACGCAGGTCGATGATCACAATGCCCTTACCGGCGGCAAAGAAGGCCACACGCTGCCCATCGGGCGAGATCGAGGCCCACAAGTAGCCAGCCCACGAATCCACGGGTGAGAACACACGCTCATCATCACCCACTGTCACATAGACTCGGTTGCCCTCGGTCCAAGCGGCGCTGCCAATGTTGACCGACGACTCGATGGTTTCACGACCTGGCGCCCGCAATGCCCCGCCATGAGTTGCTGGCACCGCGCGGACAGCACCATGCAGCGGAGCAGTGAGCTGAGTAGTCTTGCGGGTCGTGGCATCATAGCTCTGACCCGTGCGATAGACCAGATGGTCTTCTCCTATCCGCTGGGTGACGAAATAGACCTTGCCGTCACCTCCCCAGCAAGCATCATGACCAGCAACTGGGCCTTCGCTCACCAGCAGGGTAACGCCATCGTTGAAATCATGCACCTTCAATGCGCCATTACCACTGCAATACAACAGGCGGTCACCGGCAGGATTAATCACTGGATAAAACGCGGGACCTTCTACCCCCTCGAGCAAGCGCCGTTGTGAAGTCACCTCGACCTCCTGACCTGCTGCTGGAAACAGTGCTGCTGCCACGGCCAGCATCATCACAATTGTCAATATCTTTTTCATATCTAACATCCTTTTATAGCCATGGCACAGCCACAGCATCGATAATCATCACTAATTTCCAATCACTTTTTCATCGGTTTCTGTTTCTTGGATAGCTTGAAGTTCTTGTAGGACGTCTGGTTTTTCTTTACTTTCACCTTGGTGGTCATGTAAAGATCATCCTGACCATAGTACAACTCCAACTTATACTTGTCGGGGGGCAGGTTGGTCAGCACAAACACTCCGTTATCCAGATTATCAACCGTATAGACGCGGTTGAGTGCTCCGCGACCGTTATACACGCGCAGGACGGCGCCATTGATGGGCATGAGTTTATCATCATCAAACACCTGCTTGTCCTCGTCCTCACGGTAAATGTCACTCCAGCGGACGGTACCTGCTATCACGCCGTTCTGGAACTTGCCCTTGCGGCCAAAGTACTCATCGATGCCCAGCGACTGGTTCCAAGCCTCCAACCAGCAGTAGTTATTACTTAACAGGCGCTCACGCTCGGGCAGGTAGTCGTGGAATGAGCCCTCACTCAAGAAGCCTGGCAGCTTGTTGAAGCGCAACACGCCCAGCCCCACCTTGTAGCCCCAGTCATAGAATGACCAGTCACCACGGCTGCGCTCCTTGTGGGTCCACACGGCGAGTTCATTCTTGATGGCATATTTCATCACCAGGTCACTCAGCTTGAGGCTGCCCTCAACGGCGGGCTTACCGTCCCACCCGCGATACAGTCCCAGCGGGAAGTTGATGCGCTTGTCAATGCCCGTGGCATTGCTGTGAATGGAAAAGAAGATGTCGGAGCCACTGTTGGCTGCCAGCGCCACAATCTCATACAAGTCCAGGTCGTCCTCGGTATAGTTGGTCTTGCGAGAGATGGCGGTCTCGTAACCCTTGTTATTGAGAATTTCCTGCAGGGCGAGCCCCTTGGTCAAGTTGGAGTTGGATTCATAATAGTGTAACGTGTCCTGGGCTCCTATGACCCATGTGGGGACATGGCGATCATCACTGTCGTGGCCGCCATGACCGGGATTGATATAGACTCGCGGGACATCCTTGCGGCTCACGGGGTTCTTGACCTTTTCGGTCTTGCTCTTGCCCACGCCGATAGCCATCGGAGCCACCGGGGCAATGTCGAGTTCCAACTGACGCACCTCGCCACTATAGAGCAACGAATACACCACCTTGCCACCCGCAGTCATGGGTTGCACAGCGCGCTCATCGCGTCCCGAGATGGGCTTGCACACCTCTCCATCGACCGAGATCAACCAGATGCGGCTACCGCTGGTGCGGATGTTGCCAGCATTGCTCATGGCGATAATGTAATCGTTGTTATACCAGCAGGGCATCAAGAATTCGCCCAAGTCGGCAACGATTTCACCATTCAGGTCACACACAAACAGGCCACGTGACGCAGCCTCAAAGAGCACTCGCGTCCCGTCGGGCGACATGGACGCCCACAAGTAGCCATTGCTGTCACGGACAGGCTGAATCGCGCGCGTGGTGCCCGTCTCGTCCACCAGGTAGAGCATGTCACCGCGCGTATAGCAATACGCCCCCACCCGACTCGCGCTGCGATAGACCTGGCGCTCGCCATTGATGACCACGCCATGGGGGGCTTGCAGTGGCTGCACACGCCCGTGCTGAGCCTTGAGTACCACCTTGTCCTTGCCCGTCGCGGGATCGTAGCAGTGCCCTGTGCGATAGACCAGACCGTTCTTTTTGCGCTGCTGGGTGACGTAATACACCTTATTGTCAATACCGATGATAGCATCAAATCCCGGGTATCCTGCAGTAGCCACTGTCCTGACCTCGCCTGTCATGAGATTTTTCAACGATAGGCTCGTCCCCTCGGTGGGACTATACAAGAGCCACTGACCATCGACACTGATTTGTGGGAAAAAACCGCAACTGTCAACGAGCATCCGCGCGCTACCATGTTTCACACCGACAGCACCGCTACCGAACGCACACAGGCAAACCAACAACAAGAATGAGATAAAGCTCTTTTTCATATTCCTTAAACTTTTATTTCAGGTTTCATTCCAGATTGACAAAGATAGTGAAAAGTTCTCGGTAACCAGTTATTTTCCAAAATATATTTTATCAAGACACGAATTGGGACACGAGGACAATTCCCCGTGTCCCAAAACGTCTTTTAAATGCTGCGCGACAGGCGACGTGCCCGCATCTCGTCAAGGGTGGGGGCTACCATCTTGCATTCTTTAGTAGTGGGCATGGTGGGCTCCATATTGCCACCGCCGGGGACGGCTTTCTTCAGGTTTGCCGGGCCACTCAGCAGCATGTCGATGAGGGCGGTCACATCACTGATGCTGACATTGCCGTCATTGTTCACGTCGGCCTGAGCGGGAGCCTCTCCACCACCCAGCAGGAGGTCAATCAAAGCGGTCACGTCGCTGATGTTGACCTGACCATCGCCGTTCACGTCACCCAGCAGGAAGTTACTACCAGTATAGATTTCCCAGTCATCGAGATCCCAATTCCAGCAATAAACATCCCAATACTTGGCATTGGCCTGGGCCACCTGGCTGGCGGTCATGACGTTACCATCGACACGCCCAGTCTCGGGATGCACTCCGGCAAGAACATAGATCGCGCCGCGGTTATCCTCGCTGCGCGTGGGCAGCCAGTTGACCGTCTTGCCCATCTGGCCGGCCTGGATCTGATTATAGTACATGGGCAATATGTACAAGGCTGGGCAGTTGGCCACCCTCAGACTCGTGAGATTGTTGTACTGGGCGTACAATGCCTGGAGCGAGCTCAGGCCACTCACGTCCAGGCTGGTGAGCTGGTTGCGGTGGGCATACAGTATCTGGAGGGCCGTGCAGCCGGTCACGTTAAGGCTCGTGAGCTGGTTGCTCCGGGCATCCAGGTTCTTGAGGACAGGGCAGCCGCTCACGTCCAGGGTGGTCAACTGGTTATAGTCACACCAGATGTCAGTGAGACTGGCATGGGTGCCGAAGGTCAGCTGGGGAATCTGGTTCTGGCTGCACGCGATCTGCTGCAACTGGGCAAAGCGGCTCATGTCGAGGGCGTGGCCGATGTTGTTGTAACGGCAATCCAGCGACAAGAAGCCATCAGGGCAAGTGCTCAGGTCCAGGCTGGTTAACTGGTTCTGATTGCACCACAGGTATAACAACTCAGGGTTGTTGCTGATGTCCAGCTCGGTGAGCTGGTTGTTGTTGCAAATGAGATAGGCCAGGGACGGGCACGTGCTGACATCCAAACTGCCCAATTGATTGTTCTGGCAATCGATATCCCCAAGGCTGCCGCAGTTGGTGACATCCAGCTCGGTCAGGGCGCAGTCGTTGCATTCCATATTGACAAGCTGCGAGTTATCTCTGGCTACCAGCGTGGTCAATGCAGGCTTGTTAGTCACACCCAGGTAGGTGAACTGGTTGCCGCTGCACCACAATTCCTGCAAGTCACTCATCTGGCTCACATTCAGGTTGGCCAAGCCGCAACTGGAACAATCCAGATAGCTAATCTTTGTGCAATCTGCCAGACCAGTTATGGCACCCAGGTTAGGGTTATTCTTGCAGTTGAGAAACTGCAAGTTGGTGAGGCCTGTCACGTTGAGTTCTGTCAGTTGGTTATTGTAGCAGTACAGACTCGTGAGTCCGGGGCAGAAGGTCATGTCAAGCGAGGACACCGCACAGTAGTCACAGGCAAACCAGTCGAGAGCAGTACAGTCGGTCAATCCGGAAATATTATCAAGTGATGGGTTGCTCTGGCAATCTAAGTGCTGCAGATTGGTGCAGCCCGACACATCTAGCGTGGTCAATGCATTATTTTTGCAAACAAGCTCGGTCAAGCCCGTGTTGCCCGACACGCGCAGGTTCCTCAGTTTCGGCTTGTAGGTCACCTCGAGAGACGTCAGCTGGTTGTTGCGACACCACAGCACTTCCAGGCCTGTCATGTTGTTCACGCCGGTCAGCTCGGTGATAGCACAATCCTCGCAATCGAGATAGGTCAGCGCAGTGCAGTTGGCCAGGCCCGTGATGGTAGTCAGGCTATCGTTGTAGTAGCAACGCAGGTTGGTCAACGCCGTGCAACCCGTCACCTTGAGCGTTGTCAAGTTCTCGCTGTAGCATATCAGACTGGCCAATTGTGTGTCGCCGGCGACTTGCAGGTTTTGAAGGCTGCCGCTATGACTGGTCTCGAGGGTGGTGATCCGGGTATTGCCCGCCAGCAGCGTCTGCAGGGAGGTCATGTTTTTAACGACGCTCAAGTCGCTGAACGACGTGTCCTCAACGTCCAGCCAGGTCAATTCTGTACAATCCGCCAGGCCAGTGATGCTCGTTAAGTTATAATTGTTGTAAATCTTGAGCTGCTTGAGTGCTGTGCACCCGCTCACGCTGACGTTGGTCAACGCGTTGCGCCAGCAGTAAAGGCCCGTCAGGTTGGGATTATTTTGCACCCACAGCGTCCTGAGGTTGCTATGATTGCACACACTCACGGTCGTGAGCAGGTTGTTCTGGAGGTACAATTCCTGTAGTGTGGGGATGGTGCCGATGGTGATCGACGTCAACTTGTTGATACCCACGTTGAGGTATATCAACTTGGTGTTGGAACTCACATTAATTGTGGTCAGGTTGTTGCTGTACAGGTCCAGCCTCGTCAACTCGGTGAAATACTCGATGCCCTTGGCATTGGAGATGCCCTTGGAACTCAAGTTCAGCGTGGTGCGGGCGTTGAGCTGTGCCGTGGTGATCGTGCCGC
This sequence comes from uncultured Prevotellaceae bacterium, assembly GCA_947165675.1. Classification (GTDB taxonomy): domain Bacteria; phylum Bacteroidota; class Bacteroidia; order Bacteroidales; family Muribaculaceae; genus Sodaliphilus. The sequence goes on along the minus strand of CAMVBJ010000002.1, from coordinate 80,841 downwards.
TGGGGTACTCGCTCAGCAGGTAGGAGCGTAAGTTGGCGTCAGGAAAGTTGGTGCTGTTGATGGTCACGTCGGCTTGGACGGCCAGCGTTGCCATCAGCACTGCCAGAATGAGAAGTAATGCTTTTTTCATAATCCTATATTTTTAAAGTGAATAATCTGATGACTATACTCTTACGATTCGGGTAATTATTATCAACAAAGGAAATATTTTTTTATCAAATCAGCAAGAAAAGAATAAAAAAAGTATTAATGGGGACATCTATAAATTACCAAAATGATATTTCTTTGTGTTGGATGTCTTTGGCTACTTTTCGGCATCTTTTGCCTTACCTTCTTGGACCATAGCTTGCTATGTTCCTGCGAAGTTAAGTCAAAATCTACTCGAAAATTTGTGCAAGCCGAATGCAAATGAGCTTGCTCGATTTGCTGAGGCGCAGCCAAATTTATTGAAAATCAATCCAAATCCATTCCAAGCTAATTTATAGAAGTCCCCTAATCAGTATTTTTTTCATAGCCGTTCAGCCAAAACGCCTATTCACTAATTCACGCAAAGCCGAAAACACCCCCAAAAGGCCAGCTGTGCTTTTTGACATGGTGGAAAGGTGAGGCCGCATCGTATATTTGCAGCCAGAAAAAAAACTCAAAAACCAAAACCAAACCAAAACCAAAATGAAAACCACACTAAACATATCGGTTGACACCGACACGCTCGCCCTGGTGGCCGCATCGCTCAAGAGCAGCGAGCTGGGATGCCTGTTCCAGGCCCTCACTGCGCACGCCTGTGGCGAGGATGCCGAGCAGCACCTGAACAACTCTGGGCTGAGGCTCGCCTTCGCCCTGCTGAGCCCGCCCATCGGTGATGCCCGCCACCGCCTGGAGACCCTGCGCGCCAACGGTGCCAGGGGCGGCCGTCCCCGCAAGAACGAGGAGCCTACCGGCACCCCAGCCGATGCCCCCACCACGGCCTCAACGGTGGTAATGGCAAAAAAAACCAAAAAAGAAACCCTTTCCCCCACACCCCCTAACAAAGAAAAAATAAAAAAAAATAATAATATAACTCTCTCACCAGGCGCGTGCACGAGTGAAGTGGAAAACACGTCAACAGGCAGCACCCTGCCGCCACCCGCCGCGGTCATCGAGTGGGACGACCTGCAGGAGCGCATGCTGCAAGAGCAGCCCTGGCTGCAGCAGCTGTGCATGTCGCGCCGCATCAACGAGCCCGACATGGCCATGTATATCATGGACTTTATCGCCTACTTGAGGGAGCGCGACCTGCGGGAGTCTTTGCCACACGCCAAGGCCCACTTCGTGAACCAGCTACCCTACATCATCAAACAATATAAAACCAACCAGAACCATGAAACACACAGTAAAAACCGTCAAGAATTTATTGCCGACCCTGTCACACGCCGCGAACTTGAACGAGAAGCCCGCCGCCAGGAAGTGTGCCGCGCTATCGCCGAGGTTGCAGCCGAGGGTCAACGCCCTGCTGTCATCCCATTCTAGCCTGGAGTCCCTCATGCGCGTCATGAATCCCGGGCTGCAGCAATACTGCGCCGAGCACAAGGACAGGGCCTACTTCGGCACAGCCCCTACCCTAGTGATACTGCGCCATGCCTATCATGACGAGGCGGCGACGATGTGGCTGCCGCCACAACTCTACGACCTGTGCGAGTATTGCGGTGTCAAGGAGAAGCTGGACAAGAACCAGCTCAAGCAACTGGCCCGCACCATTGCCAGCGAGTTCGGCTTCCTCAAGGTGAGCGAGATCATGCTGTTCCTGCACCACTTCAAGGCTGGCAGGTATGGCCGCTTCTATGGTGCCATCGACCCCATGATCATCATCATGGCACTGCGCCAGAACTTCATGCACGAGCGCGCCGCCACCATCGAGAAGCGCGAGTGTGCCGAGCGCCAAGCCGAGTGGCAAGCGCACTGCCGCCTGGTCGCCGAGCAGCGCGCCCAGGCCCGTGCCGCCGGCCGCCCGATGTATCCCCGCATGGACACGCCACCCGACCCGCACTAATGAAACAAGAGAGCATGGTGGACTACCACGATGCTCTCCCAATCATTGCTATGAATAAACCTGATTTCAGTCTTTTGGTTATGCTAAATGATATCAGAAGTATTCTTTTTTCAGTTTTCAGCTAAACCTAAAGCTTCAATCACTGTACGGCTGCAAACATGGCGCCGATGGCATCGACCGCACCGTTGATGCTTGCATAAATGCAAGATACAAGGCCGATGAAGATGATGCCCAGCACGCACAGGATCATGCCGATACGCTCGGTCCAATGGCTCTGGAACTTGGGAATCACGCACTCATCCTGACGGATGAACATCGCCTTGACCACCAGCAGGTAGTAGTACAGCGAGATGATGGTGTTAACCAGTGCAATGAGAACCAGGGCATAGATGGCAACCGAACCCTGATGGCAAGCGCCCACAAAGATGAAGAACTTGCTGAAGAAGCCCGCAAACGGCGGAATACCACCCAGCGAGAACATGGCAAGCATCATCGTGAAGGCCAGCCAGGGATTGGTCTTGAACAAGCCGTTGTAATCGTCCATGGTGACCTTGCCCGTCTGGCGCTCGATAGCAGCAATCACACCGAAGGCGGCCAGGTTGCTGAAGATGTAAACCAGCACGTAATAGATCATCGAGGACATACCCATCACGTTGACGGCAATCACGCCCAACATGATGTAACCAGCCTGGGAAATCGACGAGAAGGCCAGGAAGCGCTTGAGGTTGCGCTGACGGACAGCGAACAGGTTGCCTAACGTGATGGTCAGGATGATGATGGCATAGAGCATCCACTCCCACACTTGAGAGTAGGCCGAACCAAACACCTGCACCAGGATCACCAGGAACGAGAACGCAGCGGCACCCTTGCTGATGACCGACAGATAGCTGGTCACAGCAGTGGGAGCACCCTGATAGACGTCGGCAGTCCACAAGTGGAAGGGAACAAGCGACAGCTTGAAGCCCACACCAGCGATGACAAATGCCAGCGAGGCGATCAGCAATGCCGAATGATTACCAATGAGTGAAACGGCAATGTCCTTGAAGTAGAGCGAACCGCTCATACCATAGACGAACGAGATGCCGAGCAGGAAAATCGCTGATGAGAAAATCGCGGTGAAGATATACTTGGCGGCAGCCTCGTGAGACTCGTAGTAGCGCTTCTCAAACGCAGCCAGGGCAGCGATGGGCAGTGACGCGGTCTCCAGACCGATGACGAACAACAGGAAGTGACGTGCCGAAATCATGAGAAACATGCCCAGCAACGTCAACAAGGTCAACTCGTAGAACTCGCCACGGCGAACGCTCACAAAGTCGCCATTGGTCCACTTCACAGCCTGCAAGAGTACCAGCACGACACCCACGTTGAGGATGTTCTTCATCACCCAGGTGGGGGCGTTCGTCTCAAACATGCCACCAAAGGCCTCGCCCACTGCCGCAGGGCAGCAGAAGCAGTATATCGTGTAGAGCGCCATCATGATGACCGTGAACACGGGCATATAACGCTGAGTGCGCTCGGGCATGAAAGTGTCATAGATGAAAACAAGCAGGAAAACCAGCAACAGGCCTATCTCCTGCGGCATCAACAAGAATTGTGAATAATCCATCATATCTATATTATGCTATTTTTATCAGGTTAAACACTTTCATTAAATCATGGGCAGGGCAGCCTGCAAGGCCTTAACAACGGGCTCAAAGCTGCTGCTGATGATGTTCACAAAGAAGTTGGGGAAGCAACCGATGGCAGCCACAGCCAGGATCAGCGTGGCCGTCGAGAGGCGCTCCTCCCAGCTGGCGTCGGTGAGGGAGCGGTGGTGCTCATCCTGTACCTCGCCAAAGAGCAACTTGGCAACAACGCGCAGGATATAGACAGCCGTCACAACAATCGAGGTGGTCGCCATGATGGTGAGCACGCGGTGGAAGGTGTCGGTGTGCTGGAACGAGCCGAAGAAGATGGTCATCTCGGCAGCGAAACCACTCAGACCCGGCAGACCCAACGATGCCAAACCGGCAATCACATAGCCCACGCCCAGATAAGGCATGATGTGCATCATACCACCCATGTCGCGGATGTCACGGGTGTGAGTGCGACCGTAGATCATACCAATCAAGGCAAAGAACAAGGCCGTCATCAGACCGTGAGAGAGCATCTGGAGCACAGCACCCGTCATCGCTGTGGTGTTGAACATCAAGATGGCAAACAGTACCATACCACAGTGGCTAACCGACGAGTAAGCATTGATGTACTTGAGGTCGGTCTGTACACAGGCGCTCAAAGCACCATAGACGATACTGAAGCCCGTCAACAGCAGGAAAATCCATGCCAACTCATTGGCTGCAAAAGGCATCAGATAGATGGCGATGCGGAAGCAGCCATATCCACCGAGCTTCATCAGTACACCGGCGTGGAGCATCGACACCGCTGTGGGCGCCGAAGCATGACCATCAGGAGACCATGTGTGGAAGGGGAACATGGCACCCAGCACGCCGAAGCCGACAAACGTCAGCGGGAACAGCACGTACTGCCAGCTGTGGGGAATAGCATTGTTATGGGCAATGTCCAGGATGTTCATCGTCAGGGGCTGACCCTCGGGGGCTGAATGGAAGTAAATACCAATCAAGCCAAGCATCAGGAAGGCAGAGCCACCCATCAGCATCAAGGTCAGCTTCATGGCGCTATAGTTCTTGTTGCCACTACCCCAAACACCAATCAACAGGTACATGGGAATCAGAGCGACCTCATAGAACATAAACATCGTGAACAGGTCAATCGAGATAAAGAAGCCAAACACACCCGTGGACAACAGGAAGAACCACATGAAGAACTGCTTGGGCAGCGGATTCATCTTCCACGAGGCGAATACGCCGGCAAACACGATGAATGCCGACAACAATATCATGACAACGCTCACGCCGTCAACGCCCAGGGCCAAGTGGACATTGAACGGGGCATACCACATCACGTCGCTGCGCAGGATCATTTCATCGGTGACCCCGGCGCCACGGGCAGCAAGGAACATCTTGACCAGTGCGATGGCAAGTACCATGAGCACACTGGCGCCGACAACGGCAACGGTCCTAATGGCCTTGATGCCGCGGTTGCTGCACAGGGCCAGGCCTCCAAGCGTCAGCAGAGGCACGATTACAAAGTAAATCAGTATATTATTGAAAATTTCCATTGTATATCCTTTCTATTTTGTCAAGACCGTTGATTACAAGATTACACATATCATGGTGATGGCTGCCAGCAGCAGGGCACCAATCATGTAAACATACACATAACCCTGGATGCTACCAGACTGCAGTCGACGTATCGAGAACGATACAGACTGAGTAAGGTCGGCCAGCAAGTTCATGAAGCCGTCAATGATGTGACGGTCAAACCAAGCGATGGGCACACAGATGGCCTGGAAAATCACCTTGTGGGTGATGAACTGATAGAGCTCATCCATGTAGAAGCGCTTGTAGCTGGCGGTCCACAGGCCACGCATCGCATTGGCCATGCGCTCGGGCAGCGGGTTCTCCTTGTAGTACATCACTGTTGCCAGGCCAATACCCACAAGGGCTACAACAACGCTCGAACCAGCCACCGTCCAGTCGAGAGCGGTGTGCAGATGATGACCATCCCAGGTCACCAGATTGTGGAAGGGCACGAAGCCAGCCACAACCGAGATGCACGCGAGGATGATGAGCGGCAGCGTCATCGTCCAGGGCTGATCCTTGGGAGCATGATGGGGATCGTGTACCTCGTGTTTCTTCCAGAAGAAGATGAGGTAGTAGATGCGGAACATGTAGAAGGCTGTCATGCAAGCCACCATCGACATCCACAGGCCCCAACCCAGACCACGCTGGTAGGCGGCGACGAGGATTTCGTCCTTAGACCAGAAGCCGGCAAACGGGGGAATACCCGCAATGGCCAAGCAACCGATCAAGAAGGCGATGCTGGTGATGGGCATGTACTTGTGCAAGCCGTGCATCTTGTCATTCTCATTGCTGTGAACGGCATGAATGATAGCACCGGCACACAGGAAAAGCAACGCCTTGAACATTGCGTGGGTGAACAGGTGGAACATGGATGCCATGTAACCCAGACCGTAGCCCTCGTGAATCTCAATGAGCGAATTGTTGTTAGAGCTAACGGCAAGCGACGTCATCATGAACGCAATCTGGGAAATGGTCGAGAAAGCCAGCGCACGCTTGATGTCGCTCTGGGTGCAGGCGATGGCGGCTGCATAGAATGCCGTGAACGCGCCAACGACCAGAATAATGTTCATCGCACCCTGTACAAGGACATACAGCGGGAAGAGCCTTGCCACCAGGAACACACCAGCCACAACCATGGTAGCTGCGTGGATCAACGCCGACACGGGAGTTGGACCCTCCATCGCATCGGGCAGCCAGATGTGCAACGGGTACATAGCACTCTTACCGGCACCGCCAATGAAGATGAAAGTCAACGCCCAGGCCATTACCGAGCAACCCATGAAGGTGGCGCCTCCAGCAGTACTGATGGCGCTCTGAGCGGTCTCAAGGCTACCCGACATCGTGGGTCCGAAGACCAGCTTGTCGAAGTCGAACGTACCCGTGTAGTAGCTCAGAATCATGATACCTAACAAGAAGAACAAGTCGGCCAGACGAGTCACGATAAAGGCCTTCTTATTAGCATGGTTGGCGGCAGGAGTTGAATAATAGAAACCGATGAGCAGATAGGACGAAAGACCTACCATCTCAAAGAAGATGAAAATCTGGAAAATGTTGGTAGCTACAACCAGGCCCAACATCGAGAACGTGAACAGAGCCAGGAAAGCATAGTAACGCTGGAAACCCTTCTCGGCGTTACCATCGTGGTCACTCATGTACCCGAGGCTATAGAGGTGCACCATCAACGATACCGTGGTGATGACCACCAGCATCATTGCGGCGATGGGGTCAACCAGGACGCCCATGCGCACCACCAGCGTGTCGGTAAACGACAACCAGGCGGGATTAGCGACAACCACAGCCTGACGAACACCATCCACCATCTGACCCTGACCACTGCCGAAGAAGTAGGTCAGCGCCACACCATAGGCAAGGACGGTATCAACCAGCATGGCCAGTACCCCAATCACACCCGTGATTTTTCTACCCATTTTCACCCCGACGAGTCCCAGGAACAGGAACATCAGCAGGGGTAATGCTACAACTACTATTGCTAAACTTAATGGCATAATCGTTAGAATTTCAGTTTAGTGATTTGGTTGATGTCCACGTTCTTGGCAATGCGGAACACATTGATAATGATGGCAAGGGCAAGAGCAGTCTCGGCAGCCGCGATTGCAATCGCAAACAGCGAGAAGAACATGCCGTCCATCTGACCAGGGAACAAGTAACGGTTAAACACCACAAAGTTGATATCCACCGAGTTGAGCATCAACTCGAGTGAAATCATAATCGCAATCATGTTCTTGCGAGTGATGAAGCCGTAAACACCGCAGCCAAACATGATCAGGCTGGGAATAAGATACATAAACAGTGTCAAATCCATAATCTTCACAAATGTTTAGCGGCGACGGGCAATAACCACACCTCCAATGATACAAGCCAATAACAACACACTGATGGCCTCAAAAGGCAACAGATAGCCAAACTTGTCGGTACTCAACAAGAACTGGCCAATCTTTTCCATATTGACGTCCACGTCACTGCTGAGCAGGCGACCGGCAAGACCGGCATAACTGAACAGTCCGTAGCCACAAACGGCAACGCCTGCCAATGCTGCCGACAGACCCAGCCAGCGACGCTGTGTGGTAAGTGCCTCGGCACTCTTACCAGGCTGCTGTGTAAGCATGATAGCAAACACAAACAGCACCAGAATACCACCAGCATAGACGGCAATCTGCACTGCTCCCAGGAACTGGTAATCCATCTGGAAGTAGATGATGGCTGTTGCAAAAAGCACAAACAGCAGATAGGTTGCTGAGCGCAGAATCCTGCGCGTGGTAACCGTCAACACCGAGAACACGATGATGGCGATAGCAACGATAAAGTACAAAATGATGTTACCTACTGATTCCATTATTGTTCTTTGTTTTCTTGAGATTCTTGTTTGGTCTCGTCAGCAGCGGGCTTGGCAGCAGCTGCCGGTTTGGCAGCAGGTGCGGGAGCGGGAGCGTCGTCCTTCTCGGGCAGGTAGTTGAGCTGCTTGTGGAGCTTCTCGCGGGTGAATACCGCCTGCTCAAAGTCGTTGCTGAAGCGGATAGCATTGGTAGGACACACCTGTACACACAGACCACAGAAAGTGCAACTACCCAAGTCGTACATGTACTTGTCGAGTTTCATTTTCTTCTTGCCATCAGGCTGTTCCACCATGCGCTTGGTGATGCTGATGGTCTGGTTAGGACAGTTGCGCTCGCAGCTACCGCAGGCGATGCACTTGTGGCGACCATTGTCATCATAGATGAACTCCAGTGTTGCCCTGAAGCGCTCCGGGATGTGAAGCTCGGCGCGGTTCTCGGGATACTGCTCGGTCACCTTGGGAGTCACCAGCTCCTTACCGGTCACTTCCATGCCCTTAATCAGGCTGTAAAAGCCCTTAAAGATTGAGACGAAATACTCCTTAATGTTCATAATATAAATGTATTCTCTTATTATCTTAACATTTCGCTTAGCGTTCCACCTGGCCACCCAGGATATCGAGCAGCTCGGTGGTGATGCCCTGCTGACGCAGTTTGTTGTACTCCAGCTGCAACTCGTCAAGCAGCTCCTTGGCATTGTCGCTCGCAGCCTGCATCGCCATCACGCGTGCGCTCTGCTCACTGGCCGCGCTCTGGATGAACACATCCTGGAGCATCGACTTGATGTGCAGCGGCAACACGGTGTTGAAAATGGTATTGGCATCGGGTTCAAACAAGCAAGGGCTGTTGGCGGCGCGGGGGTCAACATTGTCGGCAAGTCCCTGATAGCTCACGGGCAGTAACTGCTCGCGGGTGAACACCTGCTTGCCTGTGGAGATGAAATGCATATAGAGCATCTCCACGCGGTCAAACGTGCGCTCCAGGAAGCGGGTCTTCATCAAGTCAGTGAAGGCATACAGGTCCTCACTGCCACTGCGGGTATTGAGAGCCACACGCTCCATCTGAATTTCCTTGCCAGCAATCTTCTCGACTGCCTTGGTCATCTTCTTGCCAACGGGCACAATGGTGATACCCACCTGCTTACCGTACTGCTCACGCACCTCATTGATGCTAACGAGCAACTGCTTGAAGATGTTGACATTGAATCCTCCGCACAAGCCGTCGTCGCTACCGAAGACCACGAGGGCAACACGCTGCACATCACGGTCGGCGATGAGCGGTGAGTCAAACTGCTGGTCGGTCACCAGCAGGTGGCTGATCACGTGCTGCACCATGTGGCGGTAGGGCGACAGGCGTTGCAACTGGCCGGTTGCCTTGCGCATCTTGGACGACGAGATCATCTTCATGGCACTCGTCGTCTTCTGAGTCGAGGCTACCGAGCCTATTCGCGTCTTGAGTTCTCTTAATGTTGACATCTTGCGAACTTAATGATTGCTGGATTAACTGGCAGCACCCTGGGTATAGCGCATTGCGACATCGGCGGCTGCGGCTTTGAGCTTAGCCATGACATCGTCATCAATCTTACCCGAGCGCAGCACGTCAAGGACATCCTGCTGGTGCTTGCCACGCAGGTACTGGATGAACTGTTTCTCAAACTCGCCCACCTTGTCCAGGGGCACGTCACGCAGCAGGCCATTCACGCCACAGTAGATGATGGCGACCTGCTCCTCGACCTGCATGGGGGTGTACTGGGGCTGCACGAGCAAGCGCTCGTTCTTGCGGCCGGTATCGATAGTACGGGCAGTAACGGGATCGATGTCACCACCAAACTTGGTGAAGGCCTCAAGCTCACGGTACTGCGCCTGAGCGATCTTGAGGGTACCTGCTACCTTCTTCATACACTTGATCTGAGCATTACCACCCACACGGGAAACCGAGATACCCACATTGACGGCAGGGCGGATACCCGAGTTGAACAGTGCCGACTCAAGGTAAATCTGACCGTCGGTAATGGAAATCACATTGGTGGGGATGTAAGCGCTCACGTCGCCAGCCTGGGTCTCGATGATGGGGAGTGCCGTCAATGAGCCACCACCCTTAACGATGGGCTTGAGGGGCTCGGGCAGGTCATTCATCACGCTGGCCACGGCCTGATTCTCGTTAATTTTGGCAGCACGCTCAAGCAAGCGGCTGTGCAGATAGAAGATATCGCCAGGATAAGCCTCACGGCCCGAGGGGCGCTTGAGGATCAGCGAGATCTCACGATAAGCGACAGCGTGCTTGGACAAGTCATCGTAAATCACGAGGGCATCACGACCAGTGTCGCGGAAGTACTCGCCGATGGCTGCACCAGCAAACGGTGCATAGTAACGCATCGAAGCCGAGTCGGCAGCGGTTGCTGCTACCACAATGGTATAAGGCAGTGCCCCACTCTCCTCAAGCTTGTTGACAAGAGCGGCAACGGTCGAAGCCTTCTGACCGATGGCGACATAGATGCAATATACCGGCTTGCCAGCCTCGTAGTTGGCACGCTGGTTGATGATGGTGTCCACCGCAATAGCGGTCTTGCCAATCTGGCGGTCACCGATGATGAGCTCACGCTGGCCACGGCCGATGGGAATCATCGAGTCGATGGCCTTGAGACCTGTCTGCAACGGCTGGTTCACCGGCTGACGGAAGATGACACCGGGAGCCTTGCGCTCCAGCGGCAGGCGCAGGCGCTTACCGTCGATGGGTCCCTTGCCGTCAATGGGCTTTGCCAGAACGTTGATTACACGGCCCAGCAGTCCCTCGCCCACCTCGATGGAGGCGATTTCACCCGTGCGACGAACCTTCATGTTCTCGGTCACGGTGTCAACCTCATCAAGCAGGATGATACCCACGTCACTCTCCTCCAGGTTCATGGCAACGCCAGTCACGCCATTCTCGAACTGCACAAGCTCGTTGGCCTCAACGTTGTGCAGACCGTAGGCATGAGCCACTCCGTCACCCACCTCCAGGACGGTGCCTTCTTCCTCAAAGGCCACCTGACGCTTGGCGATGTCATCGACGAGCTGCTGTTTCAGTATATCAGATATTTCACTGGGATTAATCATCTCTTCTTTAAAAAATCGAATTCATTTATTTCTTCTGTAATTGCAATCGCAATTCGTTCAATTCTCTCTTTACCGACGCGTCAAGCACCAGTCCATTGATCTTGACGGTAAAGCCGCCGATGAGTTCCTTGTCAAGGACCTGCTCAATTTCAAGTGTCATCGCACCCAAGCGCTTCTTCACGATGTCGATAATTGCGTTGACCTCGGCCTCTGGCATAGCTACGGCAGAGGTAATGACCACATGGGCTATCTCGTGAGCCTCGCGGTAGAGATCGACATAGGCGAGGGAAATCTTCTGCAAGTACTCGGCGCGGCCATTGCGCACACACAGCAGCAGGAACTTGTCCAGCGAGCTGCCAGGCTTGCCGCCCATGAGCTTGAGCATATAGGCTCCCTTGGCTTCGTCAGAGATTTCGGGGTTGAGCACGGCGCGCTTGAGCTGGTCGACAGCGGTGTAGCGGAAGCTGAGCGTCTTCAAGAGCTCATAAATCTCCTGCGAGTCACCGTTCTCGACGGCGTACTTGTACAGCGCTTTAGCATATCGGCGTGGAATCAGTCCGTCACTCATATCACGTTAATTTTTAGTCTCAACCTCACTCAGATATTGGTCAACAAGCGCACGCTGAGCATCATCACTGGCAATGTTCTTGCGGATCACCTTCTCAGCAATCTGCAATGCCAGGTCACCCACTTGGGTGCGCAGTTGCTTCTCGGCCTCCTTGCGCGCCTGCTCAAGCGATACTTGAGCGGCTTCGGTCACCTTCTTGGCCTCGTCGGCTGCCTCGCCACGCGCCTTCTCGATGAGCTCGTTGCGCATCTTGGCTGCCTCGCGCAGGATTTCGGCCTGTTCGTCACGGGCACTGGCAATCAACTTGTCTGCCTCGGCCTTGGCATTGTCCAATTGAGACTTTGCCTCCTGAGCATAGGCCACACCCTTGTCAATGAGGTCGGCACGCTCTTCCATCGACTTGATGATGAAGGGCCATGCCCACTTGGCAAGAATGAGGAACAAGCACAGGAATGCGATGAACATCCAGAATGCCAGGCCAAATTCAGGCTTAAAAAGTTCCATCTGGTAAACCGGTTAAGGGGTAATTACTTGATGAAGATGGCAAGGATGCAGACGATCAGAGCGAAGAAAGCAACACCCTCGATAAGAGCGGCGATTACAATCATGTTGCTACGGATGTCACCAGTCGATTCGGGCTGACGAGCGATAGCCTCCATGGCGCTGCCACCGATTCTACCAATACCGATACCTGCTGCGATTGCTGCGATACCTGCTCCAATTGCTGCGCCAAGGTTGGCCATAGCCTCTAATAAAATCATTCCTAACATAGTCGTAAAGTTTTTTTAGTTTGTTATTGTTTTTGTTTAATTATATTTCATTTATCTGTTGTGGGTTACCATGTTGTCAATCTGTGCAGGGAACCGTGCATCACTCAGCGTGAGCGTGCACATGGGCCATCGAGATGAACATGGTGGAAAGGATAGTGAACACATAGGCTTGGATAAAGCTTACAAGCACGTCAAGCAACAGCATGAACAACGATAATGCCACCGATAGTGGCGTCATCGCTGCACCCACAGCCGTACCGAACATGCTACCGAAGATGAAGATCAACAGCATGAACACGATCACCACCATGTGACCACCCATCATGTTAGCAAACAGACGGATCATCAACGCGATGGGCTTAGTGAAAATGCCAAAGATCTCAATCACCTGCATCAAGGGCACTGGGCACTTGAGCGCGGTGGGCACTTCAGGCCACAACATCTCTTTCCAGTAGTGCTTGGTTCCTGTCAAATTGGTCACCAGGAACGTGATGACGGCAAGTACCGCTGTCACGGCCAGATTTCCAGTCAGGTTAGCTCCACCTGGGAAGATAACGATAAGACCTAACAGGTTCATCGTCAGAATAAAGAAGAATACCGTCAACAGGTAGGGACCATACTTGGGCGCCTCCTTACCCATGATGGGGCGAATCGTGTCGGTATAGACAAAGTCCACCACCACTTCGAGTGCTGCGGTAAAGCGGCGCGGTGCCTTCATTCCGTTTTTCTTATACCAATTCTTGACCTTAAAGACCATCAGAACCACCAGCAGGGCGGCAATGAAAATGCCTGCCACATTCTTGGTGATGGAGAGATCCACGGGACGGAACTGGCTACCATCGGGCAAAATCTGGACCACCTTATTATTGTAGTCTCCACCTTTGGCAATCTGGAAGCCGTCATACTGGGCACCGCCCTCAAGCTGGCTTGACATGAACACATGCCACGAGCCATCCTGGGCGCGCACGATGACGGGTAACGGGATGCGCGTGCTATGCGAGAAGGGCACCTCCCAGCCATAGGAGTCACCCAGGTGCTCAAAGATGATTTCCTGGGGATTCATCTCGGCCTGCTCGTCACTGTGGGCACGATGACCCGCCGCTTGGTTATATCCAAACGCCATGAGAGCGATGATAGCGACCGCGATGATTGCTGTGATTGCTTTCTTCATAGTCTTGCGTTAATAGAGGCAAACCGACACCACATTATCTTTTACATCGGCCACACCGCCGTGAATCTCACGCTCCACAGTGTTGCCATCGGCCACATAGCTCATCGTGCCGGCCTTGAGGGCGGCTATGAGCGCGGCATGGTTCTTGAGCACCTGGAACTGACCCATTGCGCCAGGCAAGGTCACCTGTTCCACAGTGCCTTCAAACTCGATCTGTTCAGCCGATATGATTTTGAGTGTCATGTTATATTAATTAATGTATATAAAATAATACAGTCATGATTAGCTCTGTTCGAGCAGTTTCTTACCCTTGGCAATCGCCTCGTCGATGGTGCCGACGCTGAGGAATGCCTGCTCAGGCAGATCATCCACCTCACCGTCGAGAATCATCTTGAAACCGCGGATGGTCTCGGCCAGCGGTACCATCACACCAGGCAGACCAGTGAACTGCTCAGCAACGAAGAACGGCTGCGACAGGAAGCGCTGGGCGCGACGTGCACGCGAAACCACCAACTTGTCCTCGTCGCTCAACTCCTCGACGCCCAGAATGGCGATGATGTCCTGCAACTCATTGTACTTCTGCAACAGGTGGATAACACGCTGTGCCACATCGTAGTGTTCCTCACCGATGATGTTTGGATCCATAATGCGTGAGGTCGAAGCCAGCGGGTCAACAGCCGGGTAGATACCCAGCTCGGCAATCTTGCGGCTCAACACACATGTTGCATCCAGGAAGTTGAACGTCGTGGCTGGTGCAGGGTCGGTCAAGTCATCGGCAGGCACATAAACGGCCTGTACCGAGGTGATACTACCAGTCTTGGTCGAGGTGATGCGCTCCTGCAACTTACCCATCTCACTGGCCAGTGTAGGCTGATAACCCACAGCCGAAGGCATACGGCCCAGCAACGCTGATACCTCACTACCAGCCTGGGTGAAACGGAAGATGTTATCCATGAACAACAGGATATCCTTACCACCACCGTCCTGATCGCGGAACTGCTCAGCAACGGTCAAACCCGACAAGGCCACACGCAGACGTGCACCAGGAGGCTCATTCATCTGGCCAAACACGAGGGTTGCCTGGGAACCAGCGACCGCCTTCATATCGACGTCCTTGAGGTTCCACTCGCCCTTCTCGAGACCTTCCTTGAACTTATCACCGTAGTTGATAACTCCGCTCTCGATCATCTCGCGCAACAAGTCGTTACCCTCACGGGTACGCTCGCCGACACCTGTAAATACCGAGAAGCCATTGTGTCCATGAGCGATATTGTGGATCAGCTCCATGATGAGCACAGTCTTGCCCACACCGGCGCCACCGAACAGTCCGATTTTACCACCCTTGCTGAAGGGCTCAATCAGGTCGATCACCTTGATACCCGTGTAGAGGATTTCCTGGGAAATCGACAAGTCACTAAATGGGGGCGCAGGCTGATGGATAGCTCGACGGGAGCCCTCCTTCAACGGCTGCAGGTGGTCAATGCTCTGACCAATCACGTTGAGCAGACGACCTTTAATCTGGTCACCAGTGGGGACACTGATGGGCTGGCCTAACGACTTGACGCGTGCACCGCGCTTCAGTCCATCGGTACTGTCCATAGCGACACAGCGCACGGTGTTCTCGCCCACATGCTGCTCCACCTCCAGGATAAGTTCACTGCCATCGGGACGCTGTACCGACAATGCGGTGTAGATGGGAGGACGAGCTACGCCCTCTTCCTCGAACGCGATATCGACAACAGGTCCGATAACTTGGGTTATTTTTCCAAAATTTTCAGCCATAATACAATTATTGACTATTTTTATGGTATATGTGATTATTATATATTTATTATCTCACTCGATAAACATCAAGCACCGAAGTACCAACCCTGGGTCACGATGATGGCCATCACGACGAGGTTAACCAGACCGATAGGCATCAGGTAACGCCACTCGAGAGCCAGCATCTGGTCAATACGCACGCGGGGGAACGACCAGCGGATCCAGAAGAAGATGAAGGTGATGAAGAAGGCCTTGCCCAGGAACCACACTACACTGGGAATGTAGTCCATCACGTTGTTGAAGCCTTCCCAACCAGGAATGTGCAGCGGCATCCAGCCACCCAGGAAGAGCAAGGTGGCGATGCCCGACACGATGAACAGGTTCAGGTACTCGGCCAGATAAAAGAATCCGAAGTGAATACCTGAATACTCGGTGTGGTAACCAGCAGTCAACTCGTGCTCAGCCTCAGGGAGGTCAAACGGGCCACGGTTGTTCTCGGCGTTGGCAGCGATCATATATATAATGAACGCGAGGATAGCGGGCAGGTGTCCCTTGAACAGGAACCAGCCGTCGGCCTGGGCCTCGACGATGCCAGTGATCGACATCGTGCCAGCCAAGCACACGATCGTCAAGATCGAGATACCGCACGACAACTCGTAGCTGATCATCTGGGCGCCACTACGCATAGCGCCAATCAGGGTGTACTTGCTGTTACTTGCCCATCCAGCGAGCAGGATACCCAGCACACCGATAGATGACACAGCGACGATAAAGAACACACCGATGTTCATGTCAACAATCTGCAAACCCTTGCCCCAAGGCAGGCAAGCAAATGTCAACATCGATGCAATCAGCACCAGATAGGGAGCCAACTTGAAGAGGAACTTGTCGGTGTTCCACAAGGTAATCAACTCCTTCTGGAGAATCTTAATCACATCGGCAAACACCTGGAGCAAACCCCATTTACCCACACGCATCGGGCCCAGGCGACACTGAATCCAACCACAGACCTTGCGCTCGTAGAAGATGTAGAACATGGCGATGAGCGAATAAGCGACCAGCAAGCCGACGGCCACCAGTACGCACTCGATTGTCGTGGTGAGCCAACCAGGCATCACGCTGTTGAGCAGGTCATCCAACCATTTCGTGACTATTCCGAAGTCAAACATATCTCTTAATCTTTTCTTTAGTGGTTTTGTTCTTGCAAATTAACTCTTAGCGATCGATATCGGGGATAACGAAGTCGAGCGATGCCGTGATGGTAATCAAGTCGGCAATCATGTTGTCGCGACACGTCAAGTCAACCACGCCAATCAGGTTGAAGCAGGGCGACTGGAAGTGTACACGGACAGGCTTGGTGCCACCGTCACTCTCGATATACACGCCGAAGGCACCACGGCTGGCCTCTACTTGCTGGTACCAGTGGCCAACAGGTAATTTCATCACCTTGGGAACCTTGGGTGCGCAGTACTCACCCTGAACGCCCTCGGCCTCAAGTTTATCACAGGCCTGGCGCAGGATCTTGATGCACTGCTCCATCTCCTTCATGCGGACCATGTAGCGGTCCATTGAGTCACCGTTCTCATAAACGACCTCGTCGAAGTCGAACTCGTTGTAGAGAGAATAAGGATTGGTCTTGCGCACGTCGCAGTGCCAACCGCTGGCGCGGCCCGACGGACCGGTAATATCATAGTCGATGGCGTCTTGCTTGGAGAGGAGACCCACACCCGTCATGCGGTTCACGGCAATGACGTTGCCCGTGAAGAGCTTATGGTACTCGGCCAGGTTCTTCTCGATGACGTCACAAGCATGACGCACATCCTTGATAAAGTCTTCATGAACGTCGGCCACCACACCACCGATGCAGCTATAGCTCATCGACATGCGGGCGCCACAGGTGCGGTCAAAGATATCATAAATCAATTCCCTCTCACGGAAGCCGTAGAAGAATGCGGTCGTGGCACCCTGGTCCATGGTCAAGCAACCATAGCTCAACAAGTGGGACGACAGACGCATGAGCTCATCCATCATCAAGCGGATGAGTTCGGCACGGTGAGGCACCTCTATACCCAGCGCCTTCTCAACACACATGCACATGCAGTGGCGGTTGATATGGGCTGCCATGTAGTCCATGCGTTCGGTGTACAGGAGCATCTGGGGATAAGTCAGGTCCTCACAAATCTTCTCAATTCCGCGATGGATATATCCGCTGACGACGTCAATCTTCTTGACAATCTCGCCATCGAGGCTGGCACGGTAACGCATCACACCATGGGTGGACGGGTGCTGGGGACCCACATTGATGACATACTCGTCGTCCTCAAACACCTTACCGTCGATTTTCTTGACCTTGCCGTTCTCGTCCTCGACCCAGCGGCAGGTGTAATCCTCATTGGTCTCATCCTCGAGGCGCAGGGGGTTACTGGCGGGGTCATAGTCCTTGCGCAGGGGATAACCCACCCAGTCGGTACGCAAGAACATGCGACGCATGTCAGGGTGACCGATAAACACGATGCCGAAGAAGTCATACACCTCACGCTCCTGGAAATTGGCCACAGGCCACAGATCCACGACTGAATGGAGGCGGGGGTTTTGGCGGTCGGTGGTTGCCACCTTGACATGAAGCAGTTCATGGGTGCTCGTGTTGGTAAGGTAGTAAACACAGCCGAGCGCTTCGGTCCAGTCCATGCCCACGACGGCGCTCAACACGTCATAGTGCATCTGGGTCTTCAGGGCGCGTGCCAAGTCGTGCCACTGCGCGTCATCGACGGTAACCAGCGGGAACTCGCCAGTGGTGTCAACCTGCGCCTGGGGGCACAACTGAGTGATTTTGTTCTCTATTTCTGCCATATTTCAATGGATTTTTGTCGGTTTGATTACTTGGTTTCCTCCTGGAGGGCTTGGCCATCATACTTGAGTTCCAGCTTTTCCTTGCGGTTAACACCGCCAAAGTACTTCTGCACCTTGATCTTGCGCTGCAACTGCATCAAGGCATAGAAGAAAGCCTCGGGACGCGGTGGGCAACCGGGCAGATAAACGTCAACGGGAATAATCTCGTCAACACCCTTGACCACACAATAGCTGTTCTTAAACGGGCCACCGCTCACGGTGCAGGAGCCACATGCAATGACATACTTGGGTTCGGCCATTTGCTCATACAGGCGCTTCAATGCGGGAGCCATACGATAGTTAATAGTTCCCTGGCACATGATGTAGTCTGCCTGGCGGGGGCTATTACGAGCCACCTCAAAACCGTAACGAGCCATATCATAGCGGGCAGCACCCAGGCACATGAACTCGATAGCACAGCAACTCGTACCGAAGCACAACGGCCACAGTGAGTTACTTACGCCCCAATTCATCAACTGATCCAGCTTGCCAACGATGATATTGGTGCCACCGGCACGCAGTTGCTCAACAAGATTGTCGATATACTCATTGTCCTTGAAGTCTTCATGCTTCATCGACTTGATTTTCACTTCCATCTCAACGCTCCTTTCTTCCAGGCATAAGCCAGACCTAAAACCAGAATAACGAGGAAAGTGCCCACAGCAAGCAGAGCCTGGCTGCCGATACCCTTGCAGATGGTTGCCCACGGGAACAGGAATACAGTCTCCACGTCAAACATCAGGAACAGGATGGCAAACAGATAATAGCCCACATGATACTGGGCCATCGAATCACCACGGGTGGGAATACCGCACTCGAAGGGCTCGCCTTTCTTCTTAGTATAACTACGCGGGCCGATCAGCCACGCAATAACCAGGGCGCCGACTACAAGCAACACACCAGTCAAAGCTGCTGTGATAGCAAGAGTCGTGCTCTGTACTCCGAAAATTGATGAATCCATAAAACGAAGTTGATCTATTGTTTGTTCTAATTTTTGGCAGGTTAGTTAATAACAACACATTAAAGCCCCTACTGCCCAATCACTTACGCCCACAGACGGGAACAATTGCAGCAGCGACGCCCCAAAATGCGGTGCAAATATACACAATAATTATTATCTGACCAAACCAAAAGGGCAGCATTTTTCGCACTTGTTAACAAGTCACCTCCATGATGGCTTACCCCTTGTTTTAAATCCGACGATTTGCCAGAAACGACATGAGGCCGCCTAATCGTGTAGCCGCCCTGGTAATCGCCCATCAATAGTCCTTGTTTCTGAATCATGCATCACACGACCCTACCATAGTTTTTCTTCATATTTTTTTGCCATAACGCCGACAAGCAGTATCTTTGCAGCCATGAAAAAAACGACGTCATTTTTTATGGCTTCATGTATGACGGTTGCAGCCCTTGCGGCACCGACAGGCGAGCCAATCACACTCGGTGACACCCTGTCACTGAGCGAAGTGACAGTCACAGCCATCAAGCAGAACGCCGACTTGCGCACCCAGGCAACAGCCCTGACAGTCATCGACCGTCAAGAGGCCGAGCGCAACCAGGTCATGTCGGTCAAGAACGCAGCCAACCTGATTCCCAACCTGTTTATTCCCGACTATGGTAGCCGCATGACTTCGACAGTGTACGTCCGTGGCATCGGCACCCGCATCGACCAGCCCTCCGTGGGCCTCACCATCGATAATGTGCCAGTGATGACCAAGGAGAATTATGACATCGACATCATGGACATCTCGCGCATGGAGATGTTGCGTGGTCCACAGAACACCCTCTACGGCCGCAACACGCTGGGCGGACTCATGAATATCTACACCCTGTCTCCGCTCAACTACCAGGGCACACGCGCCATGATCGAAGGTGCCAATCATGGAACGTTGCGCGTTGGGGCCGGGCACTACATGCTATTAAAGGAAAACTTAGGCATATCACTGACAGCCCAGTACAACACGACCCACGGCGAGTTCCGCAACCAGTATAATGGTAAACACTGCGACTGGGAGCACCTGTTCAGTGGCAGGGCTAAGGTGGAATGGCGCGACCAAAATGGGTGGTACCTGTCCAACGTCCTGTCAGCTACCGTGAGCCGCCAGGGCGGTTACCCCTATGAGTGGGTCGAGACTGGCGAGATTGCTTATAACGACACCTGTTTCTATCGTCGCACGTCGGTCATGGACGGTCTGACGTTACGCAAGGACTTTGACCGCCTGACCCTGTCCAGCATCACCAGCTACCAGTACATTAATGACAACATGACGCTTGATCAGGATTTCACTCCGCGCGACTACTTCACCCTGACACAAGCACGACGCGAGCACGCCGTGACCCAGGACCTGATTGCCCGCGGCCACAAGAAATCAGAAGGCTATAACTGGCTTGCTGGCGTCAGCGGTTTTTACCGTCGCTACACAATGCAAGCGCCTGTCAATTTCTACGACTATGGCATCGCCGACCTCATCGAGCGACATGCTAACGAGGCGCTGCCCGAGTACCCCATCGTCTGGGACAGTCGCACCTTCTTGCTTGGCAGTGAATTCACCAGTCCCAATTGGGGCTTGGCCCTGTATCACGAGTCCAGCTACAACTGGGGGAAATGGACCCTGTCTGCTGGAGTGCGCATCGACTATGAGCACGCACGGCTCAACTACCACAGTGAGACCCACACGGGTTACAGCATACTTCATGGTGCCACGGGCGAACTCTATACCCACGAGAACATCGACATTGACGACCAGTCAACGCTCAACAAGGACTTCTTTGAGATATTACCCAACTTGAGTCTCACCTGGCACCCCTGGGCGGGCAAGAACCATACGGTTTATGTCGCTATCGAGCGTGGCAGCAAGGCCGGCGGTTTCAATACCCAGATGTTCAGCGATGTGTTACAGCAGCGGTTGATGAAGATGATGGGCATTGGCCTCCAGTATGATATCGACAAGATGGTGGGTTACAAGCCCGAGAAGGCTTGGAACTACGAGCTGGGTGGGCACTTTGAGTGCTGGGACAAGCGTGTTCAAAGCGACCTGAGCGCCTTCTTCATGGACTGCCGTGACCGCCAGTTGACGGTATTTCCTCCAGGGACAACCACAGGACGCATGATGACCAACGCCGGCAAGACTCACAGCTGGGGTGCTGAGTTTGCCATGTCAGTCAGTCCCACCGAGTTGACTCACTTCAATATCAGCTATGGCTTCACCCACGCCACTTTCAAGGACTATAACGATGGCAAAGTGGACCACAGCGGCAAGCGTGTACCCTATGCACCGATGCACACCCTGTTTGCCGAGGCAAATCATTCAATAAAAATTGGTGGTGATTGGAATAAATTACTTACCTTTGCGGCCAACGTGCGTGCTGCGGGTGACATCTACTGGGACGAAGCCAACACGATGAGACAACCGCTGTATGCCCTGTTAGGTGCTTCTGTCACCTGGAAGCAAGAGCACTACAGCCTGCAACTGTGGGGACGCAACTTGACCGATACAAGTTACAAGACATTCTACTTTGTGTCGATCCAGCACCACTTCATGCAACGTGGCCACGGCCGACAACTCGGTGCCACCTTGCGCCTGTTTTTTAATTAGAGATCTGTATAGAATTTATTTACATCAAAATTAATTAATTTACTAAATTCATTTAATAACAATCAAAAAGTTATGAAGAAATTGTTTTCAATGTTGTTGATTGCCGCGCTGTTCAGCATGGCTGTGACCTCATGTGGCAACGATAACGATGAGCCCGATGTGCCGACAACGGCCAGTTTGGAAAGTCAGTACGAAAGCGAGACCGACGTCCACTTCCTGTTTGACATCAACACCGAGAAAGATTCCAGCAGCATCTACATGTACAATATTGTTTTCACCATTGGCGATGCCGTTTCTCCGGCAATGAACATCCGCGTTGATGCCCCTGTCACTGTCGATAAGACAGGAAAGATTTTCACCTATGCAGGCACGGGAATTCACCCCTGGATGAAGCGCGGCAGCACCATGATGCAACTCACCGACCCACGCTATCTGGTCACCGACTTGACCTGCACCGTCAACACCAGTAACAAGACCTACAGCATTAAGTTTGACTGCCATGGCGGACACTTTGATAACACAGGAACCTTACGGTAACCTGTGAAAGGAAATGGGAACGATATAGAAGTTGGCCCTAAAAGTTTTTAAATGCTAATTTCGCTACAAAAAACGCATTTCACGTAAAATATTTAGAACTATTTGTGAAACCACCATTAGCCCCTCAGGGTTCACGCCAACAGTTATATCATTGCCCAAAAAAATTCAACACAATCAAAAAAATGGTGCACATTGTTGCACCATTTATTTTTAGCAGCTAAATTTGCAGTGCAAAACTTCGCTTACATCATCCAACTTCAACAACTGCTCTTTAAAACATGAAACAGATTCTATTGATTTTATTCTCAACCGTACTGTTGTACTTGACATTCTCCTCGTGTGGCGACAAGGATGATGAACCAGGTCGAACCCCGGCACCTGAAATCATCTCTGAGGTCAGAGACGATTATGTTACCATAACCGCTGTTGGGCAGGGAGTGGTCAAACTCTACAACCAAGGCAGCAATGATGAGATAGAAAATCCCATCCGTTACATGCGCGATTATGTGGACTACACCGAGTCGTTCCGGGCCACCGCCCAAAAGCCAGGTTTGCCGATCAGCAATACCACGACCAAGGAAGTAGTGATTCCCAAGAGCGATAATCCCCAAGTCGTAACGGCATTTAGCGTCATTGAGAACGAGAACGATTCCACCTTCTTTGAATTCCTTATCCAGCGTGATCTCAAGACCAACACGATCACTGTACGCAAAGCCGTGGATAGCACAGATGGCTCTCAACTTGCTGCATTTCGGTTCAAAGCCCCTATCTCGTTCGACAGAACTAACGGCATTTACACTTCTACTGGCACCGACCTATCGGTCCAGACAGAAAGTGACGGTAAGTTTGTTACCCAGACCGACAATGCAGTGACCCATCTCGACTGTAAAGTCAACATCAAAGAGCAAACATATTCAGCAGCATTTGACTACCGCGGCAAGCACTTTGATTACAAGGGTGCGATTTCCAAACGCTACCCCATAGTGTTTCACATTACATTCTGACGTTTTTAACTTCATTTAATATAAAAAACATGACAAATGGTGCAAGATTCGGTGCACCATTTGTTTTTTAACTGTATCTTTGTCGCCATTAATTAATGACGCATAGAATAATTTTCTGGACATGAAAAAGATTTTTTTACTGATAGCAATGATGGGATTGCTCATGGGTGCCATCTCGTGCAATGACAATGACGAGCCCAAGCGCGGTAACGGTAAATTCACTGTCAACACCCCCATGATCAACCACGTGTACAACACCTCAACCGGCGCAGTGCTGGGGTTCAGCAGTACCCACAACAAGCTCACGCTCGATACCGTCAAGCACACGGCATCGATTGAGCTACACTATAATGACGGAAGCGGCGACAAGACATTGAGTATCAGCAATATTACAGCATCGCCCAAGAGATTGGGTTTCTATGAGCTCAGTGCCAGCAGCAATGGTTTTAAGGGTTATGTTGACTTCAACGAGGGTTCACTGCGCTACACTTATACAACGGACGACGGTTTGCGCATTATCTCGACCATAGCCGATGTTTTCTTCCTCAAGACCAAGACCATCATCAACTATAAAGACACGACCAAGAGCACTGAGATGGATGGCACCATGTACCAGTTTGAGCTTGCCCCTGCTTCATCTACAGCAACCATCAAGGTTATGGGCATCGTCCATGCCAAGGACCTGAAATACTTCATCAACCTCACTGGCAGCGGCGCAGAACTCATCCCCACCCCCAATGGTTTCACCATCGAGAGCGAGAACATCAGGACCACAGGAGTGTACCGCAACTGGGTGGACAGTACCAGCAGCGTGGTGTCAACGACCGACAAGTACCCGTTCAAGTCGTTTAACGCCTCCATTGATCTGGTCAACGACTCGTTCAGCACCAGCTTCATGATGGGCGACAGTGCCACGGTTTCCGCTACAGGCAGCACCTACCCTGACTACTCCACCTATTAATTTAATTAGCATTACACGTTAAGAATAATAACCACTACAATGAAAAAGCTGATTTATCTTTTCACATTGATGATGCTGGTCGCATTCACCTCTTGCAACAACAGTAGCGAGGACGAAGCCGTACAGTCGTTCTCAGGCACTATCATCAGCCGTGCCATTAACGGTAACGAGGTTGTATTCAGCCAGGGTAATACCCAATGTACTATTAACTTAACAAAACGAACTGTCCAATTCAGCAGTGACTTTAAAGATGCTGATGGACATGTACAGTCACTCAATTCCCCGGTGATGGACTTTGTTTTCAAGACCTCAAACATCTTGAGTTTCAATGGTGACGGCACCTCGGGCGAAATCAATGACTTGAATGGCTACCTCGACCTGGGTACTGGCATGTTCTGGTACAGTCTCAGCTTGAGCGATGGCACTCTTGTTGTAAGCTCGACCCATCCACTCTATGCTTATGCCAAGACGGTAATATCCAATGGAGAGGGCACCCCCTATGAACATGAGAACTCGGCTTACAAGTTCATTCTTGACGACACGGGTGAGACCTGCACGATGTACATCAGTAACTTCATCTCCAACACCAGCGGTTCGATTCAAGCCAGTCTCATTATGTACGAAGGCCTCCAGGTGACTACCACCGCCACGGGATATACCATCACTGCTGATGAGGCTGCATCCAACTTCAGCTCCACCTACACAATTACCGGCCTGCACTTCAACCTTGACAATCAGTGCCGCACTATTTCAGGCTCATTCAAGGTTAATGGATATGACTTCAATGTCAGTGGCTCCCTCTTCCCGGAGATGGCCAACTGAAGTCAGGAGTTTTTCTTGTAGCTGACGACGGCCCAGCAAGCCATCACCGAGCCAATACCCAATAGTGCCAGCAACTGGTGCCAGATGCTCGTGATGCCTCCGCCACGAATGAACACGGTACGCACTGCTTCGATGAAGTAGGACATCGGGTTGACATACGTCGTGGCGTAGGCCCATGATGGCATGGAGCGCGTGGGCGTGAACAGGCCCGAGAGCAACAACATCATCACCACGAAAAACCACATCACGAAGATGGCTTGCTGCATCGTATCGCTGTAATTGCTGATCATCAAGCCAAACGAACTCCAGAACAAGGCCAGCAACATCACCAGCAGATAAATCAAAGCCAAAGGACCCACACTGGTAATGCCATAGACCGCCCACGCCAATAGCAGGCACACGGTGATGACAAACAGAGCAATAATCCAGTAAGGGATGAGTTTTGCCAGAATAAACGTCCACTTGCTCACTGGCGTGACGTTAATCTGCTCGATGGTGCCCGCCTCCTTCTCACCCACGATGTTGAGTGCGGGCAGGAAACCCGTCATCAACATCATTACGATGGCAAACAGGGCAGGTATCATGAACAGCTTGAAATTCAGGTTCTTATTATACAGAAACAAGGTTGACACACGTGACTGCATCGCGGCGATGTCAGGGTTGACATGGGCCGTGACAATCTGCGACAGGTAAGCCCCGCCCATCGCCCCCTTGGTGCCATTGACAGCATTGGCCGCGATGAGCACCTGCGGCTGATTGCCTAAAGTCACGTCACGGCTATAGTCCTGTGGAATCACCAAAACAATATCGGTACGCGATTTCTCGATATCCTTTAAGGCAACACGATAAGTGGGTTGCTGACCCTTGAAAATGAAGTAGCTACTGGCCTCAATGCTATGTACCAACTGCTGGGACAGCGTTGAGCGGTCATTATCAACCACTGTGACCTTGATATTCTTCACCTCCTGGTTCATGACCCAAGGCATGACGCACATGATCATAATGGGAAACACCACAATGAGCTTCGGCAGGAAGGCATTGCGACGAATCTGAGTAAACTCCTTCTGTATGAGATATTTAAGTGTCATATCTACAACAATTAATATTCGAGTCGTTTATTAAATTTGGCTAGGGCAAGGGTCATCAGCACGACTACCATTCCCACAAGAATCAGCACCTCACGGGCAACATCCTGAATGCCAACACCCATAATCATCAACTTGCGCATCGCGTCGATATAGTATCTCGGCGGGATAATAGCCGAAATCCACTGCAAAATCTCGGGCATCGATTCCACCGGAAAGATCATGCCGCTGAGCATCACAATGGGCACCAGCAACACCATTGCCGACAGCAAGAGAGCCACCAGTTGTGTCTTGGCGACATTACTGATGAGCAGACCTAACGAGAGCGCCAACAAGATGTAAATGACCGAAATAACGATGATCCAGAACAGTGAGCCAGCCAGTGGCACCCCCAGCACATAGCGCGCCATCAACATGATAATTATCAGGATAATAAAGGCAAGCGCCAGATAAGGAATAGCCTTGGCAATGATAATCATCAGCGGCTTAACAGGAGAGACAAGCAACACTTCCATTGTACCCTTCTCCTTCTCACGAACAATCGAGATGGATGTCATCATCGCACACACCAGCATCAGCAACATACCCATGATGGCTGGCACAAAATTGTAGGCGGACCTCATCTGTGGATTATAGAGCATCTTGGTATTGACAGCCCCACCCTGGGCATTGAGCATCACGCCTGTGGCATAGTTGGTCCATTGCTGGGCCATGTTGGGATCAGCGCCGTCAACAATAAACTGCACACCACTGCGCCTGGAAGCAAACTCTGGGCCGAAGACAATAGCCATATCAGCCTTTTGTCCCCTGATGACGCGCTCGGCATCCCTGGGAGTAGCCACGACCTGAGTGATGGTAAAGTACTCCGAAGCCGCAAGCCTATCAACCGCCTGCCGCGTCAAGTGGTCCATCGAACTGGTCACCACCACCGTGCGCACATTCTTAACATCATTGGTAATAGCAAAACCAAAGAGCAACATCAACACCAGCGGCATACCGAACAGGATGAGCACCGTTCGCTTGTCGCGCACGATATGCTTACCCTCCTTGATGACAAATGAGAAAAACTGTTTCATATATTCAGTTTTTTGTTTCCTATTTAATAATCATGCCCTAAAACCTAATCACTGCCACGCGTTGCTTGACGTGCCAGATAGGTGAACACGTGGTCCATATCAGGCTGGTTAAACTTCTGTTTCAATTCCCCGGGAGTACCCATGGCCTTGATCTTGCCATCCACCATGATGGAGACTCGGTCACAGTACTCTGCCTCATCCATGTAGTGGGTCGTAACAAACACTGTGATACCACGGCTGGCAGCATCATAAATCAGTTCCCAGAACTGACGCCTCGTTGCGGGATCCACACCGCCAGTGGGCTCATCGAGGAACACGATACCTGGCTCGTGGAAGATGCTGACCGAGAAAGCCAACTTCTGTTTCCAGCCTAATGGCAGTGAGGCCACAAGGGCATTCTTGTGATCGGCAAATTGCAGGCGCTCCAGCAATTGGTCAGTCTTACGGGCAATTTCCTTGTCATCCATGCCGTAGATGCCTGCAAACAGACGAATATTCTCGGCAACGGTCAAATCCTCATAGAGAGAGAAGCGCTGACTCATGTAGCCGATGTGCTTCTTGATCTGCTCATGCTCGGTGCGGATGTCATAGCCCACCACACGGCCAGTTCCTCCCGTCGGCTGGTTGAGACCTGTGAGCATGTGCATTGCAGTAGTCTTGCCAGCACCGTTAGCGCCCAGGAATCCAAAGATTTCTCCACGCTTGACCGTGAAGCTGATGTCATCAACGGCATGGAATGACCCGAATGCCTTGACCAAGTGTTCTACCTCGATGACATTCTCCTCCTTGACCTCACCTCCCTGGACATGGTCGATGCCGGGTGGGTTGAAGATGTCGGCAAAACGCGTCAAGATATCCTCGGGGGTGCCAATGCCTCGCACCTTGCCTTGATCAAGAAACGCCACCCGCTCGCAGCGGCGCACCTCGTCGAGATAGGGTGTCGAGGCCACAATGGTGATATTGCGTTCCTTGAGTTCCCCTAACATATCCCAGAATTCCTTGCGTGACACGGGATCAACACCCGTGGTGGGTTCGTCCAGAAAGAGTACACTGGGCTGGTGTACCAGGGCGCAGGAGAGTGCCAACTTCTGCTTCATACCGCCCGACAGGGCACCAGCCTTGCGGTCCTTGAATCGTGCAATCTGGCTATAAATCGCCTTGATGCTGTCATAGCCCTCCTCGACAGTTGTGCCAAACAACTGGGCAAAGAACCGCAGGTTCTCCTCGACGGTCAAGTCTTCATAAAGCGAGAACTTGCCAGGCATATACCCCACCCTGCCGCGAATCGGCTTCATCTGCTTCACCACGTCAAAGCCATCGACCGTCGCCGCGCCTCTATCGGGCAACAGCAGGGTACACAGGATGCGATACATCGATGTCTTGCCAGCACCGTCGGGTCCGATGAGACCGAACACCTCACCCTTGCCCACGGTGAACGACACGTCATCGAGCGCCTTGACAGCCCCATAACTCTTGGTCACATTATTTACCTCAATCGCATTCATTGCTGGTTCCCTCTATTTCCAGATGCACAAATAACAACGATTTAGATTATCTAAAACTTCACCTCGCCATACATGCCTATCTTGACATAGCCATCGTTCTTGATCGCAATCTTGACGGCATAAACCAGGTCGGCACGCTCGTCGTCGGTCAGTATCGTCTTGGGGGTGAATTCCGAGCGGCTTGAAATCCAGGTGACGGTACCGGGATATTCTTTCTTATGGCCGTCACCATAGTCGGCAAACACCTTGCATTGCTGCCCCACCTTGATGTTCTGCAACTGAGCCGTGGTAACATAGGCACGGATAAACATATTATCCACATTGGCCATTTTGAACAACGGTTTACCTGTCGATACAAACTCGCCTTGCTCGGCATACTTCTCCAGCACAGTACCTTGATAGGGCGCTACGATATCGGCATTGGCAATCTGGTCATCAAGCTGGCGTTGCTGTGCGTCAATGCCGGCTATCTGGGCATCAATGCCGTCCATCTGTGCTCCGATTCCCTTTCCTTGCTCGGCAAGGGCAGCATTATTGCTGCGAATCTGGTCACGGGTAGCTTCAAGTTGACGATTGAGCACCTTGATCTGGTTGTCGATATCGTCAAGTTGCTTACGTGGTACGGCACCGTCCTTGACGAGTTCGGCATAGCGTTGGCGTTCATGCCGTGCGTTGGCAATCTGTTGCTGGATGGACGAGACTTGCTTGTTCAAGTCCAGTTGCTGGCTACTGGTCGCTGAACGGTTAGACGACAGTTGACGCTTGCTTGCGGCAAGCTGTCCTCGTTGGGTCTCAAGCTGCTGTTTCTTGAGTGTCAGTTGATAAGTATCAATGCGTCCCACCTGGGCTCCACCCTCAATAGACTGCCCCTCGGTGACGTCAAAGGATTTCAACTCGCCAGTTGCCTTGGCCGAGATTGTCACCTCGGTAGCCTCAAATGTTCCTGTGGCGTCAAATGCCTTTTCCTTCTTGCCGCAAGCGGTCATCACCAAGAGAGCCACGCTTGCCATGATCATCATCTTTTTCATCGTTATGCTGTTTGGTTAATTGTTCGTTGTGTATTTCAGATCATACATCTGCTTGAGCATTTCAATCTCGTGGATGGATTGCTGCACCCGAGCGGCATTCTCGCTGTTGATGTCACGAAGCAGGTCGTTCACGTCAATGATGCCATGCGAGAGTTTAGACTCAGCGGCCTTGCGCACCTGTCCTCTCAAGGCTATAATCTCCTGATCCTGAGACATGAGGCTGCGGTAACGCTCGATAGCCTCGTTGTGCTGCATCTGCTCCAAGCGGTTATTGAACAGGAACACCTCGCGCTGGTTCTGGGCGGTCTCACGCTGCAACTGCACCTTGGCCTTGTCGTTGCGGTGGGTATAGAGAGCGCCGATATTCCACGTCAAGCGGGCACCGACCATGCCGTTCCACGACCAGTCACGCCCCATCATGTCCTTAAACATGTTATAACCCGGGTAACCATAGTAGCCCTGGGCAAACACGCCCACGCGAGGCAACAAGGCTGCCTTTAAAGCCTTATCTTGTGCATCGGCAAGACGCAACTGGCTATCGATAAGACGAAGTTCGGGACGGTTATTACCCTCGACAGACTCAATAGCAGCGGGTTTAATCACCTGACTCATCTCCAGCCCACAGAAGGTGCCCAGCATCGCCAGCAGCACGCGGCGCTGTGATTCCAGCGTGGTCTCCTGCTGGACTACGTTGAGACGCTCGGCAATGACATTATTCAGGTCACACTGGGCAGCGGTGCCATGCTTGACCATCGATGTGAGTTTTTTCTCGCTGGCAGTCAGCAGTTTTTGCAAGTCGCCGTTGAGCCTGATCTGGTCATCAAGCAACAGTAGCCCAAAGTACATCTCGTTGACTCGCTGGCGCACTTGATATAGATCCACATCAAGCTGAGCCTGCTTAACGGCACCTTGCTCGCGGGCCACTTGTTTTTGGGCGTTGATCATGCCACCGTCAAACACCGTCTGCTGCAAGTCAATACCGATGCGGTACTGGTCCTTGGCCAGCCCCTTCATGTCAACCCCCATCTGCTGCATCAACCCTTTCATCTCGTCGGGCCAAGCAGTGACCGCACTTTGATAGGTCGCCTGGGCTGTGGCAGTCAGTTGGGGCAGCCACCCCTTCTGGATATTATCAACAGTAAGGTCGGTCGTGTGAGCAATCAAGTCATGCTGAACGATAAGCGGGTAGTTGCGTTCGGCAGCTTGCTGACATTCCTCAAGGGTCTGAGCCGTGGCACCGACCGTCATGCAAATGCTGAGAATAAATAATAACCGTTTCATATCATTGTGAATTATTCTGTCACCGCAAAGGTAGCACCTTATTACTTACCGTCTTCTATCCATAAAAAGAAATAAATGTCCCTTTTGTACAAAATATATAAATAAATCTCATTTTTAGCCAAAAATGATTATCTTTGCGTCCAAAAACCAAACCACAATGGCAGAATTAAGACAACTAAACCTCACCCAGCTCAAGCAACTCATCGAAGGACGTGATGAGACGCTGGCCAACAACTATATCACACGCAACCTGGCTGTAGCCCGCAACGTATGAATAGAATTAATCAAGGATCAAATCCTTGGCCAGCCAACACTGATGCCCGAGATGCGCATCCTCATCATCAAGAGTGGCTGGGCAACTCCCATCATCAACATGATAGAGCGAAGATTTGAGCAGGGCGACTTAGTGTTTCTGGGCAGTAATGGAATTCTGCAATACAAAGAGGCCTCAACCGACGTTCGAGGCATTGGTCTCTCGATCAGCGACGAGTTGTTTTCACTGGCCATTGGCAACCGCATTCCCGCTGCCTTTGATGGGCACCTGCGCGACTTCCAGATGCATCTGGAACCAGCCCAGGTGGAATACCTTGACCAGTTGCACTCCATACTTTATCAACACTTGAAGCAGCAGAATGGCAGTAGCCAAGTGACACTGCACCTGTTGAGTGCATTATTGTGGTATGTGGATAACTTGTGGAGTCAACACGAGCAGACTTATCGCGAGAACCAAACGCGCCAGCAACGCCTGTTCACCGACTTCATCCAGTTGGTGAGTGAGTTTGCACCCACGCATCATACTATCGACTATTATGCCTCGCGCCTGTGTATCACACCACGTTACATGAGCACCATCATCCGTCAGGTGAGCGGCAAGAGTGCCAAGCAGTGGATTGACGATGCCCTGGTCACTCGCATCAAGATCGAGCTCAAGCACAGCGACAAAACCATTGCGCACATTGCAGACGACATGAATTTTCCCAATCCGTCGTTCATGATCAAGTTCTTCAAGCGAATGACGGGCATGACCCCCGCCAGCTTCCGACGGTAGTCCCACACATCTTTACACATTTTGTAGTTCAGATTTTGTGTAATCAGAAAAAACGGCATATATTTGCAGCCAATAACATCTAAACTATAACACAATGAAAAAAACTTTTATTTATCTCTTTAGCATGCTTGCGCTCATGACATTCAGCGCTTGTGGACATGACGATGAGCCAGACCAGCCTGATGAAATCCAGAGCACCGAACTTCTCTACTTCAGCAAGACCGTCCGAGGCAATACCATTACCTTCTTGCAGAATAACGGCACCATCGAGCTCAATTACACCCAGGGCACCATTCAATTGACCTGCGACTACAATGACTATAAGGGACAACGCCACACAATGTCAACTCCCAAGATGAAATTGATTCTCGTGAGCGACTACACGTATGCCTTCAGCGACAAGGAGTCCATCAATACATTCGACGGGAGTTATCCCAATGGCATGATCAATTTGGACACAGGCGTAGTGTGGTTCTCGTTCACCAACGAGTATGAGCAGACCATCGTCACCACCTACCTGAACTTCCCTGCGCCAACGAGCACCATTACCAGCCTTGAGGACAACCGCAGCTATCAACACACGGGGTCATCCTACCTCTTCGCTCCCCAGGATGCCCAGGGCAAGACTTGTGTAATGCAGATCAACAATTTCATCGCAAACCTATCTGGCGTAGTTGAGGACGACCTGATTCAATTCCAAGGGTTGCCCATGACACCGACAACTGATGGCTACACCATCACTGCCGATCGCGCAGAGGCCACCTATGGAGGCCACTACACCATCACCGATGTCCACCTCATCATCTCCAGCCAGTGCAAAGCTATTAACGGATCCTTCAAGTACAACGGCTACAAAATCAGCATCGCCGGCAGTATGTTCCCCTAATCGGCCCGCCCTTCTCGGGGTTGCTATTACCTATGCCTAAGTGAACCTAGGCTTCTGGTGGGGCGTGATCTTTCATGTCGCCAACAATGTGCCCGCTGTGCTTGTACTGTTGATGACCACAAGCAGCCAGTGAAATGATAAAAAAAACATAAATAATGGCAGTTTTGGGCTGAGTTGGCATTTTTTTTGCTAACTTTACGGCTCAAAATGATTTTTCATGGCAGCACGAGAGAAATATGACGAGGCTCAAGTCGTTGAGCAGTTGCACAATCAGGCGACTTGCAAGGCGGCATTCGGTAAGGTAATCGAGCACTATAGTTCGCAGCTTTACTGGCAAATCCGTCGCATGGTCATTGATCATGACGACGCTAACGACGTGCTGCAGAACACCTTCCTGAAAGCGTGGACCAACATCGACAACTTCCGTGGCGACGCCAAGTTGTCCACTTGGCTATACAAGATTGCCATCAACGAGTCGATCACGTTTGTCAACAAGAAGAAGGTAATGAACCAACTCTCAATCGACGATGACGAGAGTTTCCTGGTCAACCAGCTCGAAAGCGACGAGTGGTTTGACGGCGACCAAGCCCAAATCAACCTCCAGAAGGCCATTGCTACCCTTCCCGAGAAACAGCGTCTGGTGTTCAACCTGCGCTACTATGATGAAATGAAGTATGAAGAAATGAGCGAAATTTTGGGCACCAGTGAAGGCGCACTCAAAGCCTCATATCATCATGCGGTGAAAAAAATCGAACAATATTTGGGCGAAACAGAATAATTTTTGTGAACAGCAATTAAACTTTCTTGACATTTCATAGTCAAATAGGCGTTATGAAACAGGAAGACTCCACAATATTAACCAAATACGGTAAGGATTCAGGCTTTAAAGTGCCTGAGAATTACTTTGATGATTTCAACAAGCGCATGGCCGACATGCTACCCGATGTTGAAATCACGCCCGTTGACACCAAGCCAAGCCTGTGGCAGCGCGTTAGGCCGCTGGTCTATATGGCCGCCATGTTTGCTGGCGTGTGGTGCATGCTATCGGTCTTCAGTCATTTTACCGACTCGGGCAATGCCTTAAGAATCAGCGAAGTTGCCGAGAAATTGCAAGATGACAAGAGCAATGTTGATGACTTTATCATGAGCGGTTCAGTGAGCGATTACGACATTCTCAACTACGAGGACTCGGTCATGATGAGCAATGAGGAAGATTTTACTAACGACCAACAGTAAAACCAGAAGGAGGAACTGAACTATGAAAAGGATAGTTTCTATACTGATAATGGTTATGGCTCTCACCACTGTGGCAACTGCTCAGAACGGGCGCACAAAATTTGCGACAGACATGTATCAGGCCAAGCATGAGATGATCATTGAGGAATTAGGCTTGACCATGACACAGCAGAAGCAGTTCATGCCACTCTACGAGCAGATGGAACGGGAAATCTATCAAGTGAACCGCAACGCTCGCGCCCTGGCTAAAGAAATCGAGAACAAGAAGAATCCGAGTGACCGCGACTACGAGGCGGCAGCATCAGCACTGTCAAGTACGCGAATTCGAGAAGGCGAAATCGAAGCTAAGTACTTCGACAAGTTTTCTAAAATCTTGTCCAAGAAACAGCTCTTCTTACTCAAACAGACCGAGGCCAAATTCACTCGTGAGATGCTAAAGAAGCGCAAGAAATAAATGAGATTAAGTAAAACAAGGATAACATGTAATTTTGTTATTGACTTAAATCTTTTCAGCCTAAAAACCACACTACACGGATAAGTCCACTGCAAGTCAATTGCTATGGACTTGTTTTTTTGTCTATTTCATTATACACTTTTCAATCTTTTTCCTACTTTTGCACTCATAATGAAACAATTGGACAAAGCATATTGGTCAGCGTGGTTGCTGCTATCGGTGTTTATCCCGATGGTGCTCCTATCGTCATTGCATGTCCATCCCGAACTCGCTGGCAACAACGAGCCCTGCCATGAGTGTATCGATCACACGGTCCACAATGGCCACATTACGGCCATCAAAGCCACTGTGGACTGTCCATTGTGCGCATTCCAGAGCAGCGTCTATCAAGGCGAAGCCGAAGTCATCGTGCACATTTCCCAGCAGGTCTGCCATGTGGAAACCGTCTGGACCACGCCCGCTCTCTTTATGGGCCATGCCAGCATCAAGCAATCCCGTGCACCACCTTTTACGTTCTGTGTATAAATCCTTGTATTACCTCTCTCCCCTCACTTTCATTTCCAACCGATTTATTTAACACAGAATGAAGAAAATAAGATTTTTCATGCTGTTGACAGCGATGTGCCTGTCAATGGCTATAGCCGTGGCCCATGGCCAGACGGCATCACTTACTGGTTGCGTGACCCATGACGGTGACGGCATTGCACTGCCTGGCGTGACCATTTTTTTCCCAGACTTGAACACCGGGACTGTCACTGATACTGAAGGTCAGTACGAGATCAGTGGCCTGCCCACGGCCACAGTTACCATCCAGGTAAGCTACATCGGTCACCAGACCATCGTCAAGGACGTGGACCTGAGGCAGACGTCCACCCTCGACTTTGTCATGAAGGAGAGCAACGCGATGATCAACGAGGTGGTGGTTACCGCCTTCACGGGTACGTCTCAGTTAAGAAATTCTCCCACCCCTGTCAATGTGGTATCCCATCGTGAACTGCATTCAGTGGCTTCGACCAACATCATCGATGCTCTGTCACAACAACCTGGCATATCCCAACTCACCACAGGCGGTGCCATTTCCAAGCCCGTGATCCGTGGCCTTGGCTACAACCGTGTGGCCGTTGTGAGCGACGGCATCCGCCAGGAGGGTCAGCAGTGGGGCGACGAGCACGGCATTGAGATAGACCCTGACCGCGTGCAGACCGCCGAGGTGCTCAAGGGACCCGCCAGCCTGATGTATGGCAGCGATGCTATGGCCGGAGTGCTTGTGCTTAACAATCTGCCAGTTCTGCCCAAAGATCAGATTGCAGCCAACCTAAGCACCCAATATCAGACCAACAACGGCCTGTGGGACTACTCGCTCAACCTGGCGGGCAACAAGAGTGTGCTGTGGGACCTGCGGTGGAGCGAGCGCATGGCGCATGCCTACAAGAACCGTTATGACGGCTATGTCACGGGATCGCAATTCCACCAGCGCGCCTTGTCGGGGCTGCTGGGTGTGAGCCGCAAGTGGGGCAACAGCACCTTGTCGCTCAACTACTTCCACCTCACCCCGGGCATCGTCGAGGGCGAACGTGACAGCGAGACGGGTGAGCTTGAGGTTCCCTACGAGGGTTATAACGTCAAGACTTACCACAAGGCGTTGCCGTTCCAGCAGATTCGTCACTACAAGGCAGTGCTGGACAACTCCATCTTCCTGGGTGAGGGCCGCTTGAAACTCATCTTAGGCTACCAGCACAACCAACGACAGGAATTTGAGGAAGCCCCCGATGAGGCCGCGCTCGACTTCAGGCTGCACACGGTGAATTATGACGCCCGCTACGTCATCGGCATGAACGGCTGGAAAATCGCTGCCGGAGCCAACGGCATGTGGCAGCAGTCGCTCAACCGTGGCGAGGAGGTGCTCATCCCCGAGTACAAACTGTTTGACATCGGTGTGTTTGCCACCACAAGCCGTGACCTGGACCGATGGACGCTGAGCGGTGGCCTGCGCTTCGATAACCGCCACATTCACAGCATGGCGTTAGAGGATGTATTCACCGATTTCTCACGCAACTTCAGCGGTGTGACGGGAAGTGTCGGTGCTGTGTTTCACGCCACCGACCGGCTGAACCTGCGCCTGAACGCTTCACGCGGTTTCCGCACCCCCAATATGAGCGAGCTGGCCAGCAACGGTGTGCACGAGGGCAGCATCCGCTATGAGATGGGCGATCAAGACCTGAAGTCCGAATTCAGTTGGCAATTTGACGTGGGTGCTGACTACTCGTCAGCCATCATCTCGGCTCAAGCTGCACTATTCCTCAACCGCATCGATAACTACATCTTCATCAAGCGATTGGCCGGTGTGGAGACCGAGGGATACCAGACCTACCAGTACACGAGCGGTGATGCACGCCTGTGGGGTGCAGAATTGAGTGTGGATATCCACCCAGTGGAACCGTTGCACTTCGAGAACTCTATAGGCTTTGTCGATGCCAGGCTGCTCAAACAACCGTTGGAACGCCGATACCTGCCTTGCACTCCGCCCCTGCACTGGAAGAGTGAATTGCGCTATGACCTCATCCGCGATGGTCAAACGCTGACCAACACCTTTGTCGCGCTGAATATCAACTGCTATGCCAAGCAGAGCCACTACTTGATGGAAGGCGACAGCGAAACCGCCACTCCCGCCTATTGCCTGCTCGGTGCCAGCATCGGCACCCAAGTCAAGCACAAGGGTAAGGTCATCGCCAACGTCAGCATCATCGGCGACAACCTGCTCGACAAGGCCTATCAGAGTCACCTGAGCCGCCTCAAGTATGCCGATGTGAACGCCGTCACGGGCC
The DNA here is from genome assembly GCA_947165675.1 of uncultured Prevotellaceae bacterium. GTDB lineage: Bacteria > Bacteroidota > Bacteroidia > Bacteroidales > Muribaculaceae > Sodaliphilus. The sequence continues at coordinate 43,159 of CAMVBJ010000002.1, read as the reverse complement.
GCATGGGTGTATTCAACATGGGACGCAACGTGACCTTCAAACTCGACATTCCTCTCACGTTCTGAAATTCCACAACCTCACGCCAAGTCGCTAAGTCGCTAAGCTTTTAATATTTACGGATTTACCATCATCTATCGACAAGAACCTGAGCATTGCTTGTCAGCATCAAGTAATGAATAAATGCTTGGAGAACTTCACGTAAATGTCTTATGAATAATTTCTTAGCGACTTGGCGACTTGGCGTGAGTTTAAGTCGCTGAATGTTGACTCTACAGGAAATGCGCGTTAATTATTGCAAAATAATAGGATTTGGCGAGGGTTTTGTACATATTTATTGTAATTTTGGAGTTATAATAACAAAACAAACACCGTTGTGACTATGAAACAGACAATCATTCACATCCTATCTATAGTATTACTGATCATGGCATTTCCACTGAATTCATCAGGAGATAACCGCGAGATTGACTTCAACTTCCCGCAAGACGTGAGCAAGGAGGCTCTTGCCGACATTGACACAGCGCTCAAGGGCAGCGATGACGGGCAACTGCTCGTTGATGCCCTGGTGCGCTATAGCATCGCCCAGAGTGGCATCTCGCAGGACAACATGGCGGACATCGTCTCCCGCATCGAGACGACCATCAATAAGGAGAAGCGCCCCCACATCAAGGCGTTGCTATATCACCTGGAAGCCCTTGTCTATAAGGGCTACCGCGACCGATATTCCCGCTGGAGCGACCGTAACAATCCTGTCGAGGAAGTTCCCAAAGACATCAGCGAGTGGGACCGCCAGCAGTTTGACAAGAAGATAACAGAACTCATCGAGAAAAGCCTTGCCGATCCCGATGCGCTCAAGGCCGTGCCAGTGACCTCGCTGCCCGGCATCATCAAGTGCAATAAACTGGGCGCCACCTTCGTCCCCACGTTGCACGAGTTCCTGCTGATGATGGGTAAGGAGATGCTCTCCAGCCTGGGTATAGACAATGAGGAACTGAAAGAGCGCGTGAAGACCGACTGGCTGGCAACCACCCAGGACAATGTGCCCGCCCACATCTATGCGCTGACTCAAACCCAGCCCACTATCACCCTTGAGACCTACAAGCAGTATCAGGACAACGAATGCTGCGCCTACATGCACGATTTCATGTCTTGGGAGAACAACAAAGTTCAATACAAGGAACTGAAAGAGTATCAGGAACGTTTTCCCAACTCGATTTTCAGCACGACGGTAAGGAACCATATCACTGAGCTGGAGGCAAAGAACGTGCATCTCAGCTATCCTGCTGTGCGATCGTCACGCGACGAGATCACAGTCACTGCCAACGTCGCGAATGTCAACTCGCTGGTCATCGAGGTGTATCGTGTACCCGAGACATTGAACAAAGGCATTTATGGGTTACACAAGAACCAGTTACAGCTTGTTTCGCGTCATCCGGTGAAGATACAGGGCAATGTGCCGTTCAATGCCGACAATGTGCAAACCACATTGCCGCCCCTGCCCTATGGTGCCTATATCATCTTACCCGAAATCGAGGACGACATCAACAAATCGGGCAAACCCGATATCAACAGTAACGCCATCTTGCGTGTGACTGACATCGCCCTGTTTACTGTCTCACGCAATGACAACAAGGACCTTGTCGCTGCTGTGGACATCAACACCGGCAAGCCTCAGTCGTCAGTGACCATCAAGGACGAGAAAGACCAAGCATGGGGAGTCACAGGCGATGACGGCACACTTGCCGTCCCCGAATTCAAGGACAAGAAAGAACGTCGTTCCCATCAACTGACAGGAACCCGGCATGACGACCGCTACGGCTTGAGCGCCTACTATGATTACCTTTTCTTCGGATACGACAGCGGTAAAAATAAAGCCTCTATATATACCGACTTGGGCGTTTATCGGCCTGGCGAGACCATCCATTGGACAGCCATCGTCCATAAGGTCTCAACGCATGGGAACAGTGTGCTCAGCGGCCTTATGATAGAGGCCATCTTTATGGACAATAACCGCGAGCCCATCGATACGGTGACAGTGAAGACCGACGAGTTCGGTCGCATTGAGGGTTCGTTTGTCATTCCCAAGGACCGCATGAACGGCATTTTCTATATCCAACTCAAAGAAAAAAACAGCAGGTCCAATTACTTGGCTTGGCACAACGTGAACGTGAGCGAGTACAAGACACCGACGTTTGAGGTCACTTTCACCGACCCACGCCGCAGCTACGTCGCTGGTCAGCCCGTCAAGGTCACTGGCAAGGCCATGACCTACAGCGGATTGCCACTACAGAATACGGAGGTGCGACTGTCGCTCATCCAGAGCGAGTGGTCCTGGTGGTGGTGGCGAATGAACAATAATGAGGGCGAGCACCTGCAAGACACCACAATCGTCACCGATGAGCAGGGCAACTTTACCATCGAGTTTGATGCCGACCTGTTTGAGGAAAACGACGATTACCGTCCCGGCAAGCGCTGCTGGGCACGCTATAACTATGAGGTCGCAGCCGCCGTCACCAACGATGCCGGTGAGACCCACGAGGAGAGCACCTCATTTATCGTGGGCACGCGCCGCGGCATCGAGTTGGGCAGCGAGAATAACGACATCTACCTGAACGACAAGCCCATCAAGCTGCCGCTCAAGTACAACACCACCGACGAGGAACACCCCAACACCTACTGCACCTGGGAGGTCACCCCGATGGATGGCAAAGTGCCCGTCCTGGCCGGAAACCTTGACACTGCCGACCCGACTATCGACCTGACCAGCCTGCCTTCGGGCCAGTATAAGCTGAAGCTTCACATCCTTGATGCCGAGGAAGACGAAGAAGACGTGGATGCCGAGAGCGTCATCACCCTCTACCGCAAGAGCGACAAGGTGCCTCCCGTCAAGGATTGCCCGCTATGGCTAACACCGCTGCAGCAGACTGTGGACAAGAAAAACGTGGGCCACATCACCGTGGGTGTTTCCACCCCCAAGGCTTATATATACTATGTGGCAAGCACATATGACAAGGTCCTCGCCCAGGGCTGGCTCACCTATGACAAAGGTATGCACGACTTCACCGTCCAGCTGCCCAAGGAAGCCGGCAAGGACGTGACTGTCAAGTTCATCACCTACTACGGCACCCAGCTGTGGGAAGAGACCGTCACGCTGCAGAATCCCTATAAGGCTGAGGCAGTACATATTACCGCCACATCTTTCCGCGACAAGCTCGTGCCAAGCGACATGGAGCACTGGACATTCAGCCTTACCGACCAGAACGGCAAGCCCGTGCGCGCCGCTATGATGCTCGACATGTTTGACAAGGCCATCGCCAGCATCAAGAGCAATGAATGGACTTTTAACAACTGGAGCCCCAACTTTAACACATTCACATTAAGACCCACCTATCTGGGAGGCTCACAAACCACCTGGGCCTCATGGATGGGCAAGATGCTCGACTACATCGGTGAAGCCAACGTCCAACTGCCGTGGCTATACACTTATTACCAAGGCTTCTTTGAATACGGCTATGGACGTGGACGCATGATGATGAAAGGCAGGCAATTGAATGACGTGACGAAACAGGAGAATGCAGTGATGTCAGTCAGCTTAGAAGAAAGCGAGGCAACCCTTGACGAGGTGATGGTTGTGGCCTACGGGACAGCCAAGAAGACCTCTTACACAGGTTCGGCCGAGGCTGTGACCAACAAGAAACTGGAGTTGCGTCCTGTTACCGATGCTACCAAGGCCCTCGAGGGTAACGTAGCCGGAGTTCAGGCACAGACCGTCAACGAGACGAACCTCAACAATGTGACCCTGCGTGAGAGCGACGTGAAGACAGCCCTGTGGATGCCGATGCTCACCAGCGACGACAAGGGCAACGTGCAGGTGGAGTTTGAAGCCCCCAACTTCAATACCACTTGGATCACCCAGGCCGTGGCGTGGGATGAGGATATGGTGGGTTCCACCTGGCTGGCAGAGGTATTGACCCAGAAGCCGCTGATGGTGCGCAGCAACATGCCGCGCTTCCTGCGCCAGGGCGACATAGCCACCCTGGCAGCAACGGTGCAGAACGCAACCGATGAGGCAGCCGCCTGTGATGCCGTGATCGAACTGTTCGACCCGCGCTCGGGCGACATCTACACCACCCGCAAGTTCAACCTACAGCTCGACCCGAGCGGTAGCCAGGCCGTCACCATCGACTGGCAGGTGCCCGACACCATTGCCATGGTGGGATTCCGCATCAAGGCCGCCAACGAACGCTTCGGCGACGGTGAGCAGGTGATGGTGCCCGTGTTGACGACCATCTCACCCGTCATTGAGACCGAGCCATTCTACATCGAGGCCGCACAGTCCCACTACGAGGCACCTCTGCCCCAGTTCCCCAAGGATGCCCGCGTGACGCTCGAGTACTGTGACAATCCCGTGTGGTACTGCGTGCTGGCACTGCCCACCATCTTCAGCGACAACTACCAGGTGGCCACCCATGCTGCACACAGCCTGTTTGCCCTGCAAGTGGCTCAGGGAGTGGCCAAGACGCAGCCCCTGATCAAGGAAGCCGTGACCTACTGGAAGCAGCACAATGAGGATTCCACCCTCGTCTCAATGCTCCAGAAGAACCAAGACCTGAAGATCGGCACCCTGCTGGCATCGCCCTGGATGCGTGAGGCCGACCGCCAGACGCTGAGGATGTCCAAACTCAACGAGCTGTTTGACGAGACCATCGTCAAGAAGGAATATGAGAAAATCATCTCCGCCCTGCAATCGCTGCAGATGGGCGACGGCGGATTCACCTGGTTCCGATACCCAGGTTGCAAGTCTAACGCCTGGACCACGGGATCCGTGTTGCAACTCATCGGCGAGATCAAGCACTTAGGTTACCTGCCCGACGACAGCCGCCTGACCACGATGATCAACCGCGCCGTGGCCTACTACGACAATGAGTGCGTGCGCTTGTTCAACGAGGCCAAGAAGTACAACAAGGAGCCTTACAATCAGTTCACCAGCTACGCCTACACGCGTTCCCTCTTCCCCGAGGTGAAGCAGCAGTCCAGCGCAAGTGCCAGCCTGCTCAAGAACACGGTCAAGTACATGGACAAGAACTGGAGCAAGGGCATCACCCTCAGGCAGAAGGCCTACTACGCCATGACGCTCAACCGTAACGGTTACCAAAAGACCGCCCGCTCGATCGTCGAGAGCATCCGTCAGTTTGCCATCGTCAAGCCCAGCCTGGGCATGTACTGGGATAACCTGCAGACGGGTCACGGCTGGTGGGAACTGGACAAGGTGGCCTACACCAGCACCGTGCTGCAGGCCATGAATGAGATTGACCCGCGCCAGGAGGAGATTGACCAGGTGCGCAAGTGGATGCTGCTCATGAAGCAGAGCAACGACTGGGGCACCTATAGCCTTGCCGCCGATGCCGTCTATAGCATCCTGAGCACAGGCAGCCAGTGGCTCGACCGCGGCGCCACACCCGTCATCACCGTGGCAGGACAACCCATCAATCTCGACAAGATGGCACAGTGGCTGGGGTACTTCCGCACCACTCTGCCCGCTACCACCACCGGCAGTGTTGTGATTGAGCGCACGGGTAAGGGTCCTGCCTGGGGAGCTGTCTACAGCCAGTTCAAGGCTCCGATGACCCAAATCAAAGAGAAGGCCATCGAGGAGGTATCCATCAGCAAGGAATACTACGTCTATGCCCAGGACGGCTCACTGCACAAGACCGACGCCTTTAAGGTTGGCGACAAGGTGAAGGTGCGTGTCATCATCAAGACCAACAAGGACATGGACTTTGTCACCATAACCGACGAGCGTGCCGCCTGCTTCGAACCTGTTGATCAACTCTCAGGCTACCGCAGCGAGGATAACACCTGGTTCTACCAGGAGACCAAGGACACCCAGACCAATGTCTTCATCAGCAGCCTCGACAAGGGCACCCACATCATCGGGTATGACGTGTGGGTAACAAGTCCCGGCGAGTTCACTTCAGGCATCGCTACCATTCAGTGCCAGTATGCCCCGCAGTTGAGCGCCCACAGCGCCGGGAAAGTCATCAAGGCCATCGGCAAATAATCCCACAATGATTCAAAACAGGTCAAGGTACACAATAATCTTGACCTGTTTTTTGCACAAAATTTGAGCATTGTTTTACTCTGATTTCTATTATTACTATTTGTATTTTTATTTTAATGATATTTAGGCAATTAACGTTTGTTATGGTCATTTTTTTACAAGTTTTCGGGCAAAAAAACAACAATTCTTTCAAATGATTTTTTCACTTTTCCTACCCCTGCGCCGCACCCGATTGTAATTTTGTGGCACAAATAACATTTCTCCATATTATATATATCGCATTTACATCCTCAACTCATGAGGAAATAGAATAAAGAAAAATCTTTTGATGGTAGTTAATGTTGATTAAATGATTATTTAGCCCAACCTTGAATCTATATCCTATTAAAAAAACGCAAGCAATAAAAACATGAGAATTAACGGTGTCTGCGTGAGTAGCCGCCGTTTTTATTTTTCACATAATCAAAAAAATCATTATCTTTGCAGCCTACACAACAACCAAACCAAGATTAATAGAGTATTATTACTATGGCAGCTATCAAGACAATTGGCGTCTTGACCTCGGGCGGCGATGCCCCTGGCATGAACGCGGCAATCCGTGCGGTCACCCGCTCAGCGATTTATAATGGATTTAAGGTAAAAGGAATCTACCATGGCTACAAAGGCCTTGTAGAGGACGAAATAATCGACCTCAAGACCCAGAATGTTTCCAATATCATTCATCATGGCGGCACTATCCTCAAGACTGCCCGCTGCAAGGAATTCATGACCGTCGAAGGCAGGCAACGCGCCTATGAAAACATCAAGAAGCACGACATCGACGCTCTGGTGGTCATCGGTGGTGACGGCTCATTGAGCGGTGCACGCCAGTTTGCCAGCGAATTTGATTTCCCGATTGTGGGTCTGCCAGGCACTATCGACAATGACCTGAGTGGTACCGATCACACCATCGGCTATGACACAGCGTTGAACACCATCATGTGGTGTGTGGACCGCATCCGCGACACAGCAACCAGTCATGAACGACTCTTCTTCATCGAAGTGATGGGACGCGAGGCTGGATTCTTGGCCCTCAACGGAGCGATTGCCTCGGGTGCCGAAGCCGCCATCATCCCAGAGATCTCTACCGAGGTGGATCAACTGGCCCAACTCATTGAGAATGGCTTCCGCAAGAGCAAGAATTCATCAATCGTACTGGTAGCCGAGAGCCCCGTTACTGGAGGTGCCATGGGTCTTGCCGAGAGAGTCCGCAAGGAGTATCCACAATATGACGTGAGGGTAACCATCCTGGGCCACCTGCAACGTGGTGGATCGCCCACAGCCCAGGACCGCATCTTAGCTTCCCGAATGGGTGCAGCAGCCATCGATGCCCTAATGGAAGGTCAGCGCAACATCATGATTGGTGACGATGACGAGAAAATCATTTACGTCCCCTTTGCCAAGGCCATCCGCGACCAGAAAATCATCGACCGCGACCTGCTTGACACCCTTCACAAGCTATCACTCTGATACAGCATGGAGAAATCACTAATAATTAGGGGCGCCATCAAGCGCCCCTAATTAGTTAATATTCAATTATTTTTACTACATCCTAAAACCTACTTATACTTAGGCGACGGTCCATACTTGTTCTCTTGCCAATGACTGTCGAGAAGGGAAAAAATCAAGAGAACCAAGCCCAAGAGCATGACTCCCAAGACACAGACCACCATCACCGTTGCTAAAGCAGGTGATGCCTGAACAGAGTTAGCCATCGCCTGTGCTATCTCCATGATCTCATCCACGTTTCCACTGGATACAGATTGTAATTGCTCGTAATTAGCACCTATCAACGATACAAATGAGCCAAAGTAACCAACTATTAAAACTGCCATCAGCACTACCCACCAACTACCGCGGTTAGTATCGTGCAGACGACGACAAAGTACCGCCAGCCACGGAATCAGCACGGCCAAACTAAATGCAGAGCTGATGTAGCCGACAACGGGCGTTATCAAGCCGACATAAGACAGTGCAGTCGAAACCACAAATACAAACAGGACAAACCACCAGAACTCGCTGCGGCGGGCTCGGCCCTTGAAGTCAATATACTTCTTGAAGCACGTCTTGACCGCCGTGACGGGGTCCATGATTGGCGATGCGGTCACGTGGGGTTGATACTGGGGGGCAGGCTGTGGGGCCTGACCTTGCGGATTAAACACAGGAGGCTGTGATTGTTGATTTTGCTGTTCCATATCTCAATACTGTTTAACTATCATCATCATAATTGATGTGTTTATTTTACAAAGGTAAAACATTTTCTGATTACTGAGTCCTTTTCATCCATAAAAAAGGCCCAACAGATCCTGCTGAGCCGCTAAATGAAGATTATTTACTGATATTTGGGTGAGGGACCATATCTGTTTTCGCCCTTGTCACTATCTTGCAACAGGAATACCAACATGATGATGGACAATGCCACATATATCACTCCAAGTAGCAACACCACGCCATTGCCTATAGTCAAGTCGGTGAAGGCCTGCTTGATGAGTTCCAGACGATCCATACTATTGACGACAGCACTGTCGAGCATCAACTTTGACAACGATTTATAAGCCCCTCCTACCAAGATGCAACCCAGCAGCCACTTGCCACTTCGACCCGTATCATGCAATCGACGAACGGTCACCGACAGGCTCGGGATAAACAAGAAAAGTGAAATCAAGAGCAGGATCATCACCCCTATTCCATGCAAGGCTTCTTCGGTTGAATTTTCAAAACCGTCGATATGATGGAATGTGCCCTCGAAGACATAAGTCACAATTCCCAGTCCAACCAGGGGGACAGCCATAACTAATACCTCGAAGAGTGAAAACCACCAAAACTCGCTGCGACGAGAACGTCCCTTCAACGTGGCATAATTGGCAATGGCATTGCCGATAGCCTCCTTGAACGACAAGCGAGGCGCAGGGTTAGAATGTCTGGTCAACGTATTATCTACATGACTTCTTTCCTCACTAAAAGCCGGGGATTTTTCATTCATCTGTTCCATAACTCCCAAATTTTAAATAGTGAATAATGATTACTTTTATTATGTTCACAGCAAAAATAGTACCACAGTGCCGCAAAACCGACAATTTCAGGACAAAAGGTGGAATTTGTCAAAACTTTATACACCATTCTGTCTAAAAATTGGACACCGCTCGGCAATCTTTTTGTAATTTTGCACCCACATTCATCAAAATTGACATGAAACAGAAGATCAAGATATGGCTGGAGTGCTTCAGACTGCGGACTTTGCCTGTGTCGTTGAGCGGCGTGGTCATCGCTATCGGACTGGCCGTGTGGCATCATCGCTTCCAGTGGATACCGGCAATGCTCTGCCTGATATTCGCCCTGTTGGCACAGATTGTTTCCAACACAGCCAACGAATACTTTGATTACCTGCACGGTGCCGACAAGCCGGGCCGCGTGGGACCGCGGCGTGGTGTCACCGAGGGCGACATCAGCCCCAAGACATTGCGCAACGTCACCTTCGGCCTGCTGGCTCTGGCATGCGCCGTGGGCTGTTGCCTCATCCCCTACGGTGGCTGGTGGCTCTTGCCCGTGGGCATCGTCATCGCACTGGCAGCACTGGCCTACAGCACCGGTCCCTACCCTCTGTCATATCACGGCTTGGGCGAGCTGACGGTATTCATCTTCTTTGGCCTCGTGCCCGTAAACCTGACCTACTATGTACAAGCCCTGCGCTGGGATCCGCTGGTGCTGCTCATGTCCATCACAACGGGACTGCTGGCCGTGAACGTGCTGCTCATCAACAACTACCGCGACGTGGACGACGACCGCGAGGCGGGCAAGCGCACGTCGGTGGTCATCTTCGGCCGCAAGGCAGCCGCTTTTTCCTACTTGACCAACGGCTATACTGCCATGGCGATACTCACCGTGTTATGGATCATGATAGGCGTGGGTGGCGTAATGCCCATGTGGACCTTGATCATCCCAGTGCTCTACCTCGTGATGCACACCGCCACCTGGAACAAGCTCAGGCAGCGCGATGGTGCCGCCTTGAACCCCCTGCTGGGCGAGACGGCTCGCAACATGCTCATTTTTACACTACTATTGACTATTGTACTCATTAAATATTCTTAAAATGGCCCTGATTGACGACATACGCGCCTTGCGCATTGCTGACTACGACTACAACCTGCCCGACGAGCGCATCGCCAAGCACCCGCTGGCCCAGCGCGAGCAGTGCAAGCTATTATACTATAAAGGTGGCAACATCGAGGAGAGAAAATTCTGGGAAGTTCCCGCCTTGCTCCCCAAACACTCTACACTCATTTATAATAATACGCGCGTGATCAATGCCCGCCTGCGCTTCCGCAAGGAGACGGGCTCAACGATCGAGATCTTCTGCCTGGAGCCAGTCATGCCACGTGACTATGAGCAGATTTTCCAGACCACGGGGCACTGCGTGTGGCAATGCCTGGTCGGCAACAGCAAGCGCTGGAAACAAGGGCCGCTCACCCAGACCCTCACCATCCAAAATGGGACACAGGGACGGTTCTTTTGTCCCAATTCATCCAAAAATGGGACAAAAGAACCGTCCCCGTGTCCCATAACGCTCACGGCTACCCGTGGCGAGCAGCGGGGCAACGCTTGGGAGATCGCATTTGACTGGGACGATGAGACGCTCACCTTTGCCGACGTGCTGGACGCCGTCGGCGAGATCCCTATTCCTCCCTACCTGAACCGGGGCACCGAGGCCAGCGACTCCACCGACTATCAGACTGTCTATAGCCACATCGACGGCAGTGTGGCCGCTCCCACGGCTGGGCTGCACTTTACCGACGAGGTATTAGCCGAATGCGACACCCGTGGCATCAGTCGGCGCGAAATCACGCTACACGTGGGCGCTGGCACCTTCCAGCCCGTCAAGAGCGAACACATCGGCGACCACCCCATGCACTACGAGTTCATCAGCGTGCCTCGCGACGTAATCATGGACATCATCAACTCCCAAGGTCCCATCATCGCCGTTGGCACCACCAGCGTGCGCACTCTTGAGAGCCTATACTACATTGGCCAGACACTTGAGGATAATCCCGACGCCGACGAGCAAGAACTTACAGTTACACAATGGATGCCCTACACCACCCCATGTAAAATTTCGACCCAGAAGGCGCTCCAGAACATCGTTGACTACCTGGACCGTCATCGAGCCGACACCTACATGGGCAGCACCCAGCTGATGATTGCACCAGGCTTCAGTTACCGCATTGTCGATGGCATGATCACCAACTTCCATCAGCCACAATCCACACTGCTGCTACTCGTGGCCGCCTTTGTCGGCAATGACCAGTGGCGTGGCATGTATGACTATGCCATGAGCCATGATTTCCGCTTCTTGAGCTACGGCGACGCCCAATTATTGCTGAGATGATCGTCTGATTCATCTATAAAAAATGGTGATTGGTCGCATGATTATGCCCAGAAAGGCAGAAATGCGGCCTCTTACTGTTTTCAGGGGTTAAACTTGGCGACAAACTTGCAGTCTAAAAGACAAACGAAACGAATTTATATCACTTGTTGAACACTATAAAACAACACGATTATGAAAACTTCTGTTACTAAAATGATGATGAGCTTTGCGCTCATGGGATGCCTGATCATCGGTGCATCCGACGCCTCGGCCCAGGGCCGCAGTCGTTCACAGGGAGGCAGCACCGCCAGCAGAAGCCAGTCGGCAGCTGTCTCACGCTCAAGCAACACCGCAGCTCCACAGGTGAGCCGCGCCACAAGCGCTCCCCGTAGCAGCTCGGCAACGCCCCAGGTGTCGCGTCCCAGCGAGCACAAGACGACAAGAGCCACCACGGCATCGCCTCAAGTGAATCGCAGCAATCCAAGCACGGCCACCCGTCCTAACGGCACTGTGACCCGCAGCAGTGGCACCCGCACGGGCAATACCAGCACTCGCCCTAACGGCACTGTGACCCGCAGCAGTGGCTCCAGGACTGGTAATATTGCCACCAGCCGCCCTGGCAACACTACGGTTGGCAACGGTAGCGACAACAAGGGCAGAACAGGCTCAACAATCACTACTCGCAGCGCCAGCGGTTCACACGTTACCAGTCGTGATGCCTCAACGGTCACCCGCAGCACCACTCCCTCTGCCACCATGAATTCTCGTGGCGACAACAAGGGGGGCAACGGTCGCCCCGGCGGCAACAATGGCAACGACAGGCCTGGTGGCGACAACAAGGGACACAAGGGCGGAAACGGCAATGACGGTCGCGGCAACTTTGACAATGACCGTCATGGAAACAACGGCCACGGTCACGGCAATAACGGCCGCCCCGGTGGAGACGGACATCATGGCGATGACCACGGCAAGTTTGGTGGCAACCATGGCTACGACCACCACCATCGCTATGACTACAACGGACACCACTACCGCGATCAGTTCAGCTGGAACTATGCACACCACAGCTGGAGCCGTGCATGTCCTCCTCCCACACGCGTTCATCGTCCCGCTCCCATGGTATGGTACCGCCCCGTGATTCCCGCCGGTTGGCACCCCTACGCCGGAGCTCCTGTAATCGACCGTATCCTGGGTCTGGTATTCGGCACCCTCTATGAGGCCTCGCTCGACCACCTGTACTACAACGGTTACTTCATCGATGGGTATGCCGACGGCATCATCTACCTGAGGGATGTCCCGATGCTCAACCTCTACTGGCCCGACGTGATGCTCAACTATGACTACAACCGACTCGTCAACGCCCAGTTCATCTATCACAGCAACTTCTATGACACATCCCGCTATGATAGGGTTTACCGCAGCCTGTCACGCATCTACGGTCCTCCTGTTTATCGCGACGGCATGACCATCAGCTGGTACGGCGGCAACAGCACCGGATATGTGACCCTGACGATGAACAACAGCTACGGCGACTACTACACGACCATGTCGATTGGCTACTGATCATATACGCAAGATTTTTTCACACACACGATAACTTTGATTTCAAGGAGCGGATGGCAAGAGCTGTCCGCTCCTTGACAATTGACTGTAGCATTCTCATTAGAAAAGTCTCCCGAAATCAGGTAGCCCCGAGTTGCCAAAATCACCTCTTTTCTGTCCTAATTAGAACTACTAAAATTCATAGGGCGTCAATTTAACAATTTTTCAATCATATTTTAGATTTATTAGAATTGAAAATTTGTGCGAAGTGTTGATTAAGCCTACCTTTGCACCAAGTTTTTTCATAGGATTAGATTTTTAAGGTTTAAAGTGTACGTGTGTTGTGAAACATGCGTACATTTTTTTGTATCACTGTGCCAGAAAAATCATTAACTTTGCAGCTCAAGAATGACACGACTCGAGTTGAACATACTGGGATGCGGAAGCGCGACGATGACGCCGCGCCACCAGCCATCATGTCAGGTGCTTAACGTGCGTGACAACCTGATGATGATTGACTGTGGCGAAGGGGCACAGCTGGCAGTTCGCAAGATGGGACTGAAATTGATGCGCCTCAACCACATTTTCATCAGCCACCTGCACGGGGACCACTGCTTCGGCCTGCCAGGACTGGTATCGACAATGGCACTATTGAACCGCACGAGTTCGCTCACCATCCACACCTTTAAGGACGGAGCGGACCTGTTCGGACAGATGTTTGACTACTTCTGCCGCGAGCGCCCATTTGAGATCAAGTTCAACATCATCGACACCCACAAACGCATCATCCACGAGGACGATGCCATGACGGTAACGACCTTTCCCCTGGTACACCGCGTGCCTTCGGTGGGATTCCTGTTCCAGGAGAAACCCAAGCTGCGGCACATCATCGGCGACGAGGTGAAGCGACTGGGCGTGCCTCACTACGCCATGAATTCATTACGGCAAGGCAATGACTGGACAACCGAGGACGGTATCATTATCCCTAACGAGCAGCTCACCACACCAGCCGATGCCGCCATCAGCTACGCATATTGCAGTGACACCAAATACTCTCGCCGTGTCATCAAGAATGTCGAGGGCGTTGACTGGCTGTACCACGAGGCCACCTACGACGACAGCCTGCGCGTCAAGGCTCACAAGCGCTACCACAGCACGGCCCTCGAAGCCGCTACAGTCGCCCATGAAGCCTGCGTCCGCCAACTGATCATCGGACACTTTTCCAAACGCTACCTCGACGAAGCCCCTTTACTTGAAGAGGCGCGCTCCATTTTCCCTGCCACTCGCCTTGCCAACGAGGGCCTTACTATCGACCTAAACGACCCATAACCTTATCAGATCGCCCGATTGGCCATATCTTTAAATTATTACACTTTTTAACAGATGGTCAAAGTAAAAAGTTTGAAAATTTGTTTAAAATCATTGTGATTCACCAACATAAAGGCTAAAAATCCCCAATAGGGTTCAATTTAAGTAAATTTTTCTTTATTGTTTGAAGAATTTGTATTTCCTTTGCAGTCTCAAAATTGTGAACATACATTTTAACAATAACTATTTTAAAATTTACGACTATGTCAGAAATTGAAGAAAGAGTAAAACAAATTATCGTTGACAAGTTAGGTGTTAGCGAGTCTGAGGTGACTCCCGAGGCTACTTTTAGCCAGGATCTGGGTGCTGATAGCCTTGATACCGTCGAGCTGATCATGGAATTTGAGAAGCAGTTCGACATCAAGATCCCCGATGACAAATCTGAGACCATCCAAAACGTAGGCGACGCCATCAAGTTCATCGAAGAAGCTAAGGCCGCTGAATAAATTTCTTTATCCTACCACATGGAATTAAAGAGAGTTGTGGTAACGGGTCTGGGTGCCATCACTCCCTTGGGAATGGACGTTGAGACCACTTGGTCCAACGCCCTTAAAGGGGTGAGCGGTGCAGGACCTATTACTCATTTTGACACCACACTGTTCAAGACCAAGTTTGCTTGTGAAGTCAAGGGCTTTGATCCACTGAATTATGTGACCGACCCCAACGACCGCCGCGAACTCAAGGACTTCAAGCGCAACGACCTGTACACCCAGTACGCGCTCGCCTGCGCCAAGCAAGCCGTTGAGGATGCCAACCTCCTTGCTGACGGCATCGACCGCGATGAGGTGGGCGTGATTTTCGCTTCAGGTATTGGTGGTCTGCACACGTTTGAAGATCAAGCTGGTGACTACGCAAAGCATGAGGACCGTGGTCCCATGTACAGCCCGTTCTTTATCCCGACAATGATTGCCGACATTGCTGCCGGTCAGATTTCGATTAAGTACGGCTTCCGCGGTCCCAACTTCGGTGTTGTTTCGGCTTGTGCCACTTCGACCAACGCACTGATCGACGCTTTCAATTACATCCGCTTGGGCAAGGCCAAGGCTATCGTCACTGGTGGTAGCGAGGCTCCCTTGTTCCCCGCTGGTGTGGGTGGCTTCAATGCCATGAAAGCCATCTCCCTGCGCAACGACGATCCCGAGGGTGCTTCACGCCCCTTCAGCGCTTCACGAGACGGATTCGTCATGGGCGAAGGCGGTGTGTGCCTCGTGTTTGAGGAACTTGAGCACGCACTGGCACGTGGAGCTAAGATCTATGGCGAAGTTATCGGTGGCGGCATGAGTGCCGACGCCTATCACATCACTGCCAGCCATCCCCAGGGTCTGGGCGCCAAGCTCGTGATGCAGCGCGCCATCGAGGACGCCGGCATCAAGGCCGAGGATGTTGACTATGTCAACGCTCATGGCACCTCCACTCCCGTGGGTGACCTCAGCGAGGCTCAAGCTGTGAAGGATGTATTCGGTGAGCATGCTTACAAACTCAACGTGAGTAGCACCAAGTCGATGACGGGCCACATGCTCGGCGCCACTGGCGCTATGGAAGCAGTATTCTGCCTGCTGGCTTGTCGCGACGACATCGTCCCCCCCACCATCAATCATGCTGATGGCGACGAGGACGAGAACATCGACTACAACATGAACTTCACCTTTAACAAGGCTCAGAAGCGAACAGTTAATATTGCACTTTCCAACACGTTTGGTTTCGGCGGACACAATGCGAGCATCATCGTTAAGAAGTACCAGAAATAAATCCACTGGGATATAGATAAACGATGCTTGTCAGCAACGTCATATCAATCATAAAGCTCCTTTTCATTAAGGATAAGGAGCTTTATGTTTTTATTCACCGCATTACCGGCTACTATCCTAACAACATCAAGTATTACCAACTGGCCATGGTGCACCGCTCCAAGCCTGTCAAGCAGAAAGACGGTCACTGGACTAACAACGAGCGGCTGGAATTCCTTGGCGATGCCGTGCTTGATAACGTGGTAGCCGATTTCCTCTACACTACTTTCCCCAACAAGCACGAGGGATTCCTAACCTCAACCCGTGCCAAGATTGTCCAACGCGAGAGCCTGAACCGCATCGGCAACTCGTTACACCTTGACACACACGTGCATGCCTTGAATCACACCAGTTCCCACAACAGCTACATCTGTGGCAACGCTCTCGAAGCCCTCGTGGGCGCTGTCTATCTGGACCAGGGTTACAAGCGATGCCGCAAATTCATCATCAACCGATTGATTAAAAAGCACTTTGACCTCAACGATCTGGTCAAGACCGAACAGAACTTCAAGTCACGCCTCATCGAGTGGACCCAGAAGTACAGGGTCTCGATAGAGTTTGAACTCGTTGACAGCTATGCCGACAAGGACAAGAATCCTGTCTTCCGCACCGCAGTCATCCTGGGCGGCATCTATGCCAGCGACGCTATCGGCTATAGCAAGAAGGAGTCCCACCAGAGCGCATCCAAGAAAGCCCTCGAACGCCTCCAGCAAGATCAGCAATTCTGCGAGCAAGTGCTGTCAACAGCCATCAACTGACAGCCCCTCTTGTTTTCCGCACAAGTATTTAGCAAAAAACAGACAGCGCCTGACAATCAGCCGTTTAGTATTATTTTAGGCAACGACATCGTTCCCTAAAATAATAACTTAGCGACTTTTCGTGAGACTCGATGAACTGAACAGTTGCATCACGCTAAGCCCCTAAAAGCGGGACCGCCTCACGGCTGCTAACAAAGCTAAATAAGTGTAAAAGTTGGTTGCATTTGACATGGTTTTCACCATTTGTTTGTAAATTCGCAGGTCTTTGCGCTCACTTGTAGCGTCTTTAACTACTGAAATATATGAGACCTATCACCAACATACTGCTCGTATTAGCGCTCATCTGCTATGTGTTCCTGCCGTTCTATGACATCTCCTTTAATGGTACAGTCACTGGCTTGGGATTTACAGCGGGCACTGTTTCCCAGGCACTCTCGATAGGCAGCGTGCTTATAGCGCTACTGCCGTTTATTGCTGTGTTTGGTGCCGTGGGGTTCAATTGCCTGAAGAACCGCTGGTGGGTACTGGCGAGCATCGCCTTCATCATTTTAGGCTTATGGTTCTTTAAGGACACGGGCAGTGTCCATGACGTGATGCTGCGCCATGAACCAGAATTAACCCCTGATAACGACTTGGGTGAAGGGTTTTCAATCATCGGATTGGATATTGGCTATAAGTTAGCCTACCTCTTGACTGGGCTGTCCCTCCTCTCGGCCATCATCTCGATGTTGCCCTTCAAGTTCAACGAGACCATTGAGCGTGCCGTCGATGACACATTCGAGGACGGCCGCCGCCATGTACGCAAGGAGTTCAACCGCCTGGAGAGCAACCTGCACAAGCCCTACAAGCCCAGGAAAGAGACCACCGCCCCATCGCCCTCACAGCAACCTGAAAACGAGTCAAGCGTTCCCGTCCCAGAAGAGGACAAGGAGGACCCGTCACGCTTCATGCCCAAGGAATAAACCCATTCCTCAAGCCATCATCTTCATTCATTCCATTTCACCGCATGGGTGCGGGATGGTGCATGTCAATGCGCTTGAATGTCAATGGCGTCGTTACCTGTAAAGTGTTCTTGCTGGCACCATAGAACAGCACACGACCAGACAACACCTCATAGTTGGCCAACACCCCATGAACGTTCCTAATATCCATGTCACTCATGTAGATATAGTTATGTTCCAACTCTACACTGTGCAGTAGCACCCACTTGCCCGAGAACTCTCCTTGCCACAGCAGTTGCCAATTAGGATTTTCAACCGGGTCATTAGACGTGTTGATCAGCTCATTGTAGTAGCCCGAGAAGGTGCTGTCCTGGGTGTGAAAGGAGTAGGATATCTCTATAAAATGGATGCTGTCATCATGCTGGTACTCCCAGTCACCATCCATATACTTGTTGTAATGTTTCTGCAACTCAACCGTTTCCAGTGTAGTCCAGTCGGTCTCTATCACCTCATGGTCACTCTCGCAGGCCGTGAACATCACCGCTGCAAGTACCGCCATCAATAGCAAACTGAATTTTCTCATCATATCAATATTTTTATTTTTTTATTTTTTCTGCTCGATATTGTGACACGGTATTGAACACCGCAGACGCCGCATTACGGGGCACACACTTCCTTGGGAAACTGGTCAATCTGTCCCATGCGCTTCTTGATGGTGTTATGCATCTTCTTCATCTTGGCCGTCGGATGACCGCTGTCGCGCTCACGGGGATTGGGCAGCGAGACGGCAATGTAGGCGCTTTGGGAGCGCGTCAGCTTGTCGGGCGTGGTGCCGAAGTTGATGCGTGACACCGCATCAGCGCCATAGATGTATCGCCCCATCTCAATGGAATTGAGATAGACTTCCATGATGCGCTCTTTGCCCCATATTTTCTCTATCAAGAAGGTGAAATAAGCTTCAAGCCCCTTTCGCAACCAGGAGCGGTGCTGCCACAGGAACACATTGCGTGCCGTCTGCTGGCTGATGGTGCTGGCACCACGCTGACGCTTCCCCTCCTGAGCCTCGAGTTGTGCCTTCTGGATCTGTTCCAGGTCAAAACCGCTGTGCTTCAAGAACAGGTTGTCCTCGCTGGCCATCACCGCCTGGGGCAGATTGTGGTTGATGCGTTCCAGGGGCACCCAGTGATGATTGATCTCGGGGGTATCACCATCAATCACCGCCTCGACACACCTGATGAGCATCAACGGCGTGATATAGACCGGGATATACTTCAATATCACCACAGCCAGAATGGTCGAGGTGAAGAAGAAAATCAGTATGTTGCGTATCCAGTGAGTGATCTTTTTCATTTTTCTTTATTCTTTTATCGGTTGCCGTGACAGAGTCACGGCACGGGTGGACCTTGACTAGACTTTTGTGCAGTCGGGGCAGAGGCCCTTGAGGACGTAGTTGATGCTATGGACCTGGAAGTTGCCAGGCAGTGCGACAAGCGGGACGTGGGTCGTCTGCAGGCAGAAGGTCCTGCCACAGTGCTCACAATTGAAGTGAGCGTGCATGTGGTCGATAGTGCCATCATCCTCGCCACAGTGACAATCAGGGCTGCACACGGCGTACTTGAACATGCCGGTGCCGTCGTCGATAGCATGGATCAGATGATGAGTCAGGAACAGGGTGATGGTGCGGTAGATGGTGGACTTGTCCACAGTGTCCAACTCGTCCTCCAGGCTCTGGAGCGAGAAGGCGTCCTCGTGGGCCATCATCGTCCGCAGTAGCAGGATGCGCAACGCCGTGGGTTTCACGTCGTGCTGCTCCAGCCTTGCGATATATTTACTCTCGTCTTTCATTGATAGGCTTTAGGTGTTAGGTGATATTCCTTATAATCAGTAGCCTGGATTTTGGCTGCTGGCGCTGGCGGTGAGAGTCTCACCGGGAATGGGGAACACCAGTGTATAGCCGTGGCGGTCGGCATCGGTCTGCGGACGGTCGGTATAGGAACGGGTGAACAGGCCAAAACGGATCAGGTCGTTGCGACGCCATCCCTCCCAAGCCAACTCCAGCATGCGCTCCTCAAGCACATTGTCGAGGGTGGCAGTGCGGGGTGCCATTCCGACTCGGGCACGTACCTGATTAAGCAAGGCATCGGCTTCAGCGCCTGCCTTGCCGCCTCGCAACATCGCCTCACACTTCATCAGCAACACGTCGGCATAACGGAACAAAACGATGTCGTTGCGGCGCAACTGCCCGTCGCTCATCGCAGCATAGTCGATTTCATATTTACGCATTCTTGCACCAGCCGTTTTCTCATAGGGATCATTAGACAAGTCCAACTTCACCGCCATCGGCTGATAGACCAGGGGCGAGCCATCGTCAAGGGTAACCAATTTGCCCGTCTTGTCGTGAAAGACATTGTCATAATAATACGTCCAAAATAGACGCGCATCGGCATTCACTCCCTTATCGTAGCCGAAGGTTTTCATCGCCTCGATGGTGGCACACGGGCCATTCTCACCGTTCAGGCCCAACGCCGCAGCATGGTTGTAATGCAGCGAGCGGAATTGCTGGGTGAAACGGTTGGAGAAATTATTGATGTCCATCGGGATGGTGAAAATCAATTCCGGGCACTCGTCGTTGCTGATGTCAAAATTATCCTTGAACTGGTCGGCCAGCGTGTATCCGCAAGCCGAAACGAACGTACAGTAACGCTCCACGGCGGCCCAGGTGTTCATTGTCTCACCTTCGACACTCCACATCATCGTCGAGGCATCAGGGCGCTGATCGTCGGTCCAGTCATCGTCGGCATAGACCTCGGCATTGAGCAACACCTTGGCCAGCAGGAAATCGACCACATCTCGCGTCATGCGACCGTAGTACTCTCCCTGAACCGGACTGCGGGCGACATCGAGTTGGCCTTCGGCGGCCTGCAACTCGCTCACGATGTGCTTGAAAGCCACCGAGCGGTCTTGCAGTTTCATCTCCTGCACAGTTGGGCTCGAACTCATGAACAGGGGCACACGGCCATAGAGATCCATCGCGTAGAAGAGGAACATCGCACGCAAAGCACGCGCCTCGGCACGCAGTTCGGTGACATTCTCGGCAGGATGCAGGGCAGCAAAAGCATCGATTCGCTCAATGGCGCGGTTACACGCCAGCACTTCCTTGAACAGGTAATTCCACGTGTCGCCCGTGAAATCGACGTTACCGAAGCGATGCAGGAAAAGGTTCTGCCAGATGCCGCCGTCATACCAGTCAGTTCCACGCGTTGGGATAATCGCCTCATCTGTCGAGAACGTATTCAGGTCCCACACGCCACGGGCGGTACCTTGCAGGCCCTGAGACGGGGCGCTACCGCCGATATTCAGATAAATCGCACCCAAGGCGTTGTTGCGTAGGTCGGCGACCGTGTTATAGGCCTCAGAGTCGGGCAAGCGGTCGCTGGGGTCATCCTCCAGGAACTTTTCGCAAGACACCAACGTCCAGGCCGCGGCAATCAAGAACAGACTATATATTATATATCGTTTCATGATAGTTACAGATTTTTAGAAGGTGATCGTTACTCCCATATAATAGGAACGGGTGACTGGATAGACGTTCTTGTCATCGACGCCTAAGGTTCCGCCAGCCGATGAACTGTTGATGATGGGCGTCAAGCCCGAGTAGCCGGTGATTGTACACAAGTCTTCAATGGTCAACGACAGACGCAGGCGGCTGATGGCGCGCTGAGCCTTGACACCCAGGGGCACATTCCAACCCACGGTCAAGTAGTCGAAGTCAATGTAGTCGCCACGTTCAAGCCAATAGTCGGTAGCGGTCTGGTCCTTGATATTGCGTGCAGGAGCGCCAGCCAGGACATTATAGCCGGGCAACGAGTTCATATTCATATAGGTGAGCGCCGTGCCGTTGTAGATCTTATGGCCGAAGGCGCCATTGATCTGCAGCGTGACGTCCCATTGCTTGAAGCGGTAGTTGATGTTACTGCCCAGCAACACCTTGGGCATCGCCTGGCCACAGATGCGGCGGTCCTTGCCGTTGGCGATGTCGATGTCGCCCGAGCCGTCAAGGTCGGCAATGTCATAAACGTAGCCTCCATTGCCGTCGCTCTTGAGTCCAGTGCAATGCGGCAGATAGAACACACCTAAGGGTTGACCCACTATCTGATAGACGATGTGGTTGTTGCCCCCGTGAAAACCCGCACCATTCAAATTCACCAGATCGACTTCGCCAGGAGCCTCGAGCCAGTAGTCCTTGTAATAACCGCTCAGCGAGAGTAGTTTGTTGTACTGGTAGGCAACATTGGCATTGATGTTCAATTCCATGTCACGGGTATTGAGCGGCGTGAGACCCAAGGCCAACTCAACACCGCTGTTGCGCATCGAGCCGATGTTGTCCAGCAGTTTGTTGTAACTGAAAGGCGGCACACCCACATTATAGAGATAGAGCATGTCGGTCGTCTTGGACGTGTAGAAATCGAGGGCAGCAATAACGCGGTTGCCCAGGAAGGCAGCGCTCAGGCCCGTGTTGAAACTGCGCTTGACCTCCCACTTGAGGTCGGGGTTGGCGTTGACCAACTGGTCAAGGGTAACGAGAAGATTCTGGCCCATGGGAGGGATTCCGGCGGGCGTAAGCACATTCTGTGCCATGTAACTGTCTACCCCGCCCAAGTTACCTGCCAGACCGTAGCCGACGTTCCACTTCAGGTTATCGAGCCAGCTCACATCATGCAAGAAGGCCTCGTTGCCCAAATTCCACGTTGCCGACACCGAGGGGAAAAAACCCCACTTGTTGCCCTTGGAGAACTTCGATGAACCGTCGAAACGGGCGGCGACAGTCAATGAATAACGATTGGAGTAGTCATAATTGACACGCCCCATGAACGAAGCCAGTGAGGGCGAGTTGCGGTAACTCCCCGTGCCATTCCACAATGTCAGAGCACCGGCCTGGATGGCATCGATGCCGATGTCATTGCTCGAAAAGCCTGTTGTGGTGGTATAGAAACCCGTGTGGGTATCACGCTCGATCTCGGCAAGCCCCATCACATTAACGTGGTGCAGGCCTAAAGTCTTGTCCCATGTTATGGTGGCGTTTCCCAGCAGGGACTCGGTCTTGGCACTGCTGCGGTAGCCTTTGCCGCCGCTCCAGATGCTCGTGGGCAGGAACTGCGACACCTCGACCTCATTGTGGCTGTAAGCACCGAAAACGGACAACTTCCAGTCTTTTGTCAAGTTGAAGGTGAGTTTGGCATGGGTGCTCAAGTGGATGGTCTTGTCACGGGTGCGGCTGTCCATGAGCGCCAACGGATGATTGATCTGGTTGGCATAAGTAAAACCGTCCCAGCCGCCGTTACTGCTGCGCTCGGTGCCGAAAGTGGGATTCCATGCCTGAGCCGAGTAGAAAGTCTTTTGGACATCATAGACGGCAGTCTGCTCCTTCTGCACATTGCCGAACATGCCCACCTCGATGGAGAGGAGGTCGCCGAACATGCGCTGGTACATATTCATGTTGCTCGTCAGGTTACGCAACTTGTCGTGAAGAATCACACCGTCATGGTCCATGAAACCCAACGACACACGGTAACCCGAACGGTCACCGCCGCCCATGAAAGCGATATGATGGTCCTGCAGAAAGGCGGTCTGCTGAATCGCACGTTGCCAGTCGGTGTCAAATCCCTTGTTGATGAGCATGCCGCCCTGGCTGGTGACAGCCTTGCAATAGCCTGTGGCATCCAGCATCTTGAGGTTGCGGACGACATGGGTAACTCCCATGCTGCCGTTATAGGTCACGGTCGCACGATCGGTTGCGCCCTTTTTGGTCACCACCTCAATCACACCCGAGGCACCACGCGAGCCGAACTGCGCCGTCTCGCTGGCATCTTTAAGTACGATAAAACTCTCGATATCAGATGGATAAATCGAAGACAACGTACTAAGGTCACCGAACACACCGTCGATGATAATCAACGGGTCGTTGCCGCCCGTGACCGATGTGGTACCGCGAACACGCACAGCGCTCATCGCTGCGGCACCGTTATTGCTCTTCTGGATTGTCACACCTGCCACACGTCCATTGATTGCATCCAGAGGGTTGGTGACCTGCTTCTGGTTCATCTGTTCGGCAGTGATGACAGTCGGCGACAGCACGCGCGACAGTGTGTCGGTCGGAGCCATGAGTTGCGCCGCAACGGGCAACCCCGTGGCAAGCATCGCCACGGCAAGGAGTTGCCGCCAATCGTGTTTGTATTTCATTTCAATTATTCGGTATGATCATTGTTGATTTCAAACAGGGAGAAGTTGACCTTGCCATACACCCGCTGCTGCGAGAAATGCGGCAGGGCGCTGAAATCATGCTCACGCGGATGCTCCATGATGAACAGCGTACCATCGTGCACCAGCGGCGAGTCAAGCACCAGTTTGGGAATTTCCCCAAAGCGGGGCAAGTCGTAGGGTGGATCGGCAAAGATGACGTCAAATGACTGACGACACGATGCCACGAACTTAAACACATCGCCACGAACGAGCGTCAGATTGGGGTCTGACAACTGCTGCTGCACCTTCTTGATGAACTCGGCCTGGACACGGGCTTTCTCAACCGCCATGACATGGGCACATCCACGAGACAGGAACTCGAAGCTCATCGCCCCTGTGCCTGCAAACAGGTCGAGCACCGTCTTGCCCTCCAGATCCACAAGGTTGCCCAACACGTTAAACAGATTCTCCCGCGCCATGTCGGTCGTGGGGCGTGCGGTGATGTTGTTGGGCACATCAAAGCGACGACGGCCGTATTTACCACTGATTATTCGCATAGGGCAAGCAAGATTAATTCCAGTGGAGCCTGCATCGCATTGCGTCCCAGCCGCATGGCAGCAGCGGGATAAACGGCAGGCATCACATATTTCACATATTTACGCAACTCGGGGGTCATCGACGCCCGCTGGCCTCCATCGCCAGTGAGCTGCAACTCGTCGGTCAACTGGTCCAGGCCATGAGTGCGCCAGGCGTTGAGGGCAAAGTAAGTCGCATCATCAATGTTAGTGAACGGATAGGTGTTTACACACTGCAAGCACCCTTTGCGATAGATGATCACATCCATGCTGGCGGCTCGCAGGTTCAGGAACATGCGGGAGATGCCACCGTCATCATCCAGGCTCTTGAAGTGTTCACACAGCGGAAACAGGCGGTGATAAATCGCGGGATAGTTAAACGTGCGCCCCAGGAAAGCCTGCATACCACGTGGCATGAGAAAGGCGATTTTAGTCCCGTTGGCTGGCAAGGCGCAAACCGCCGCATCGCCGTCATCGGCAGGGAATGCAGCACGCACCAGTTCCAGGCAATCATCGTCTTGAGTCTCAATGGGCAACAGCACATAGTGACTGGAATCAACAATGACTCTCACCCGCTTATATTCATCCAGCAGTTCGCCCGTGTCATAGATGGCATCCTCGAGCGATGGCAGTGTACCATCGGCACGAGCCACATCGCCAATCACGAGAGAGCCAGCCACCGTCGGGGTGTACAACACATAGTCCACCCGTCCTTCACCGATTGACACAAGCAGTTCCCATACCTCGGGATGCTGTATGCTTATCTTCTCTTTACCGTCCATCATTCTGCAAAATTACAAAAAACTCCCCATTCGCCCTAAAATTTTCCCGCAACTCTTGTCCATCAAATGCAAATCGCTTAATTTTGCACTCAATCAGCATCACATTTAACCGAAAAAAATCGCCTAAATCAGAATTATGTATCTCAGATTTATCTCGATGATGTCGCTACTACTGACATTAGTGTTGGCAGCCTGTTCAAGCGACAATAGGGTTCCCGATGGACAATTTACGTTTCTTGACTCATTAGACATCACGATCACTGACGACTTACTGCTGGGCGACAGCCTGACCATGCCCGACATCTACTGTGGCGACCCCGAACAGCAGGCCAGTGACCTCAAGGGCATGCAACTTGACAAGCGGCAGTACCAGGCACTCATCAAGCCCGTCGGCGGTGACATTCCCGACCCGATGAGCAACTGGCTGCTACTGGGCGTGCGCGACATGGGCGGCGACATCACCCTGGCGGCCTACTATGCCTGCAACGGCGTGGGATACTGCGTCGATCTGGTCACCTATGACCACAATGGTCATGTACTTGATGCCATCAACACCCGCGAGATGCACCTGATATGGCGTGTTGACCTGTCCGACAGCGAGAACGACAATTCCTATATCCTCGACAGTTTCATCACATTTGACGGCCCCGACCACCTCACCCTGCACCGCGTGATGGGACGATGCCTGATGAACTACGAGGATGACCTCAAGGCCAAACCCCAGTGGCAACAGGCTTGGGATCAGACCTACACCATCGACGCCAAGGGGCAATTCATCCTGAATGGCCAGCAAGTGGTCAAGGAGCAGGGCCTGGTCGATCACTACGCCACCATGGACTTCAAGTCGTGGGATCTGCTCGTGTGTTCGCTGCACGACCCGGGCGTGATGGATGTGTGGAACGCATTTGCTCCACAGGTCGGTGAGACCTATGCTGCCGACTACGAGCACAACCCCTTTCCCTGGGATGTCACCCAGCTCTACCAGATGAACCCCCAGCGTTTCCTGCGGTGGATGGCACTCAAGCGCGACCAGGGCAACCACCTACTGCCCTACTTCAGGTTCCCGGTGGAGCGACGCCCTGATCTGCTCCAAGAAATTGCCCGTCTCGACGACCCCGCAGCCCGCCAGTGGCTCACCTCCATCGTCAACTCCTGGGACAGTCCGCATCAGGCCACACCACCCGTAAACTGAAACAGCATGAAACTTCTCATCATCTCCATCACCGCTGTGCTGTCTCTCATCGGCTGCAACAGCGCCACAACCGCCAAGCAGATGAATGCCCTGTCATCAACCACTACCCTGCCCGACACCCTGCGACTGGGTCACAGCATCTTGAGCCGCGATACGGCCGCGACTGCGTCCTGCCCGCTTCTCACCGCTGCCCAATGTCATGAGCTCGCCGAGCAGACGGGCTTTGAAGTGCCCGACAGCAGCCGCCTCATCGGCATGCGCCCCTTCAATGACGAAATCACGATAGCCGCCTACCAGATTCCCACCGGCGAGAATCCCAACATGTTCAAGGTCTATCTGGTGGCACATGTGGGCAACATGGCACAGGTCAGCAAGGGGCACTTGAGCCGTGACATCCACGCGTGGTGCTATCTCGACCTGGGATACTTTCACACGAGCGAATACCAGGGACGTCCCCGCCTGGGCGGCAATCGCTACTACACCACCGATGCCGAGCTGCGGTTTGACGATGCCGACCGTTTCACCGTGCATCGCGTGATGACGCTCACCAGCCTCTTTCTCAAGGACCACAGCACCCACGAGATGTGGCGCGTGGAGTGGGACAGTCACTACGGCATCAACGAGGAGGGCCGTTTCTACTTCATCGACCAGCAGGAGACCCTGCGCACTCCTGCCGACCTCATCGACCCCGTCATCGAGCAATACCAATCCCGCGACCGCCAGACCAACTAAATAACAATCCCAAGAGGCCATGTTACTCAACCATATAGCATTGATGATTCTCGCCGTTATTGGTTTTTGGGGCGAAGAGCGCTCAGCACAGTTTGTAGAGGGACAGTTTCTATACAGCAACTGGGATTCTCCATGCGTCACCCTGGACAGTTGCATCGACCGCAATGTCGAACATCTTGTCATCCCCGAGGGCATAAACCATAATGGCCGATATTATCCCATCGCTGAGATTGGTCACGATGCCTTGCGAAGCATGTACAGCCTCACTGACGTGACTATTGAAAAGGGTTGCAGTTTTCTTAAGGGAGCTTTCAAGGATTGTCCCAGACTCAGCGTGATCAAAATCAATGACACCGTTCCTCCAGTCATCGGCCTGCACCCCTTCTATGGAGGCGAATTGACCGACGTGTTTGAGCCTTACCACCTCGAGGGCACCATCATTGTCGTTCCACCAGGGGCAGAAGAAATCTACCGCAATGCACCGGGATGGTGTGAATTCAAGTATATCCAATCCACATGGCCCACCCCTGAGGAATACCATCTTGATGCACTGGATGTGCGCATCAATACCATCGAGCAAGAGCTCGAGCTTGCTAAAAGCACTGTCGAGCGACTGCAACAAGAGCTCGATGCCCTGCGCCAATTCCGGGAAGTGAAGGCAAATAATTAGGGTACAGGTTAAGGAGGCGGAGGAGAACTGCCAATAGCCTTTTTTATCATCGCTTCATAGCGGTTGCAGTGCTCATAGACTGCATATTCGATTTCGGCCATTTCCTTAATGTCAAACTGGTCGTGAATGCCTTGCAGGTAGTTGTTTGCCGCCACACGTCCTTGCCTGCTCAATGAGCGCCAGTCCACCCATATATAGTCTATTCTTGAGACCGTGTCAAGGTGTTCCTTGAGATGTGTTTGTGCATTAGCTGCATCAACACGGCGAATGCCCTCGGCGATGGCGGCATCCACCTTGCTCTGGCGAGCAGCGCGGCTTTCCTTTTCTTGCTGGAGTTGCTGGTGGCTGGTGGCGAGCATTGACAGGCTGTCCTTAAGGGTGGTCAACCGTTCCCGCATTGAGGCTTCTATCTGTTGCTGAGCATCATTGTTAGCCTTGAGGCGCTCGTTGTTAACCGTCAACTCGTGACGCAACGAGTCCACAAGTCGGCCATTGTCGGTGGCAGGAATCGGCTTGGATAGCAGCCACAGGGTGATGAGTCCCGCTATAACAGGTATTGTTATAGCTCCTTTTTTAACCCACTTCATGATGGTGCTCATCCGCTGCAAGTCATTTTGGAGGTCAGCAACGCTCTGGTACCGCTCGTCTATGGGGCGCAGGCAGCGCTTGCACGCACGGTCATAAATACAGCCCACATCCATCTTCCGGATGATCACGCCCAGGGAATAGATGTCGTTGCGCACATCAGGCACAGTGCTCGATGCTTGTTCGGGGGCCATATATTGTCTGGTGCCGGCAGGTTGCTTGAATACGGCATGGGTATCGGTATCGGCAAGTCCAAAGTCAATCACCTTGACCTGCTTGCCATTATGGGTAATCATGATATTGCTAGGCTTGAGGTCACGATGAGCTATTCCCAAGGCATGCAGGTAGGCTATGGTATCCAGCAACTGGTTGACAACCCGTAGACGCTCGTCACGGGTAGTGCCACCGTCGAGCCACTGACTCAAGTCCTGTCCCTCAATCCATTCCATGACGATGCAGCGTCCCAGCGTCGGCACATCCTCCATACCGATGGCCTGAACCACACCAGGGTGTTGGGCACGCATGGTGAGTTCAAACTCCTTGGTGAGCATCTCTTGATAAACTGACTGGCCCGCCACATCGGCATTGAGCGACTTCAACAGGTACCAGCGGCCATAGCGTTTGCCCTTGGTGAGCGTGTTATGGTTGCGTGTAACGACCGTTGTCAACTGCGTGAAACGGTCGCTCACGCCCTCAAAGTCGCCTGTCAGATAGCCTGATGCCGATGATGTGTCTTGAGGATCAGTCTTCATCGGTCAGATAAGTTCCTTTGTCCACCTTGATAACCTCAAAATGGATGCCGCCATTGTTGCCGCACACATAGCCCACAGGAGGTCGCCCTTGCTGAATCAGATTATCAAGGTAAAGCGGCTCATTCTCCATCATTAGTCCGCAAATGAATGTGTTGCCGGCTTGGAGTCGTGTGCGCTCCGATGCCTCGACGACAAACTGGCTGCCACCCAGATACCTGACGGTACATTGCCGTCCTGGTTTCCATGACAGCATTACGCGGTCCCGGACAGCCAGCTCGCGCACCACATCAAGGCGTTTGCTCACAACCACATTGCTGGGCACCTCGCCTTCCTGGTCTTGCTCATGGTCACAAAAGTGGCTGTAATCACGGTAGCCCAGATATCGTGCCAGACAGTCCAATGTGTATTGCCGCGGACGTGTGTTACCAGGCAGATACCCCCACAGGCGCTTTAGCGTCATCGTGCTGACTGGGGCAGAACAAGCGCTCAACTCATCGCTCAACCATTCAAAGTCGCGCGGAGTCTTCATACTCCTGCGGCAAGAGTGCTCCACCCTTGCCAGCAAAGCCGTTTGCAACCGGATGTCATCGTCTATTGTTCTCATGCTGTTGTTTTTCCGGCAAAGTTATATCAAAAAAACAAGCAAATCCAAACACAAAACTTTGATTTTTCACTCATCAGTCATTTTGTTCACAATACACCCCAATTTGTACCAAAATGAGCAAAAATGAATCCCGACACCCACAGTAACTTTGCTCCCGAAGAAGATTTTTACCAATTAATAAAAAAACCAACAACAATGAAAAAATTATTCACAATTACAACATTTGTGCTCATGTCTCTGGCTTCGATAGCCTTTGCCCAAGAGACCAAGACCATAGAAATCGGCAATGGAACAGTGCGTAACGAGGTCGTGCCTATCCACAACTGGTGGCAACGTTCCTATACGGGCAATGAGACGCTGTATTTAAAAGAGGAGCTCGGGATGCAACCTGGCGACAAAATCACCGCCCTGTCTTACCACTGCATTTACAATTCTGCTGCTGGCGGCAATTACAATGTACGCATCATCAACACCACATTATCAAGGATGATTGATGAACCGGTTGAAAATTGTTCTGAAGACACAAGTATCCTCCAAGTCCCATTCGAGTCCACTATCTATGGGAGCGTCCATTTGGATCCGTATTCAGCTGACTGCTGGATTACATTTGAATTGGACACCCCGTTTGAATACACTGGCGATAACATTATCATTGACATCCGCAACTCCGAGCCTTGCACAAGACGGGGTTGGGTTTATTTCGCTTCGACCGATTGTGACCAATGCATGAGCATCGCTTGGAGAAACGCAGCTGATGAAGCCATCACAGGCTTCGTGAGCGGTTACGACCCTTACGGCAACTATGACTCAGGGTTCTACGGAGCAAATCCCGATGAAGGGAACCGTGCCAACATCCGCATCACGTACGTTCCCAATAATCATTATCCCAAGATCGCAGATGTAGGGCATGGCAATGTACGCAGTGAGACTTCACCTATTGTTAACTGGAACATGAACTCTTACCAAGGTTCTGAAACCATTTACCTCAAGGAGGATTTAGGACTTGAAAAGGGCGATACCATCAGTGCTTTCTCCTATCGATGCATCAGCCATTCGGCTCATGGTGGCAACTTTAATGTCAGGCTAATGAACACAGAGGAAACAACTCTTTATAATGGCACGGAATGGAACGAGGAACAGAGTAGAGATATTTCGTTGATTAGACTAAACTATACTGATACCGTATATGCCAACGTCCAACTTAATCCCTATTCAGCTGGGAGCTGGGTGACTTTTAAGCTTACTAAGCCTTTTATCTATACGGGTGACAATATCCTCATCGATATTCGCAACACCGAACCGGGGTCATCCTCTTTCCTGTGTGAGTTTTCTTCGACGCCGTGCGATGACGTACGAGGCATCTGGTGGAGGAGAGCTAACGGGGAAGATGTCACAGAATTCGTTTCTTCATACGAGTCGGGTATAGGATTTGCAGCTGTTTCGTGGTGGTCTTCGGAGGATGATTGGAATAATAAAACTTACCCAAATATCCGCATCTTTGCTAACGGGATGCTCTATGATGTCAATGATGATAGTGAAATAGACATCACCGATGTGACAGCATTGATTGACCATCTGCTGGGTGGTGACGTTGAGCCATTCAACAGCCGTAACGCTGACGTGAACAACAGCGGGAATGTTGATATCGCTGATGTGACGGCACTCATCGACTGGCTGCTCACCGATGGCGGCATTTAAGGGCACATTTCTCTATTATTTATAAATTGGCGGGTGCGGCGAGAAATAATCTTGTCGCACTTGTTTTACCTCCCTCATGGGCTCCTGGGATGACCAGTCCCTGACCAAAGACCAAAAGCGAATAGCCAATTCTTGTTGTGCAGGGCGGTGCCCTGCTTTACCCAAACCGGACAATTCCTTGCATTTTTTCTTGGGATCTTATTGGTAGGGTGGTGAGAATTGGGTACCTTTGTCACATGGAGGATAAACGCGGTGAACAACGCAAACGGTGGTGGCAACGACATCATGGCGAGCATGAGGTGAGGCGGTCGATGAAGCGGCGCAACGGGTTTCATGATTACCGCAGCCGCTGCATCTACATGATCACGCTTGCCGTGGAAGGGCGCCGGCCAGTGCTGGGCGAGCTTCGTGGTCCTGACAAGAGCCACGTGGAGACATGGATAAGGCCGACTTCCTTGGGTGAGCAGGTACTGCGATGCTGGCGTGAAATCCCAACACATTATCCTAAGGTGAAGGCGATGGAAATCCAGTTAATGCCCGACCATATTCACGGCATCCTTTTTGTCACCGAGCAGGTGCCTTATCACCTGGGGCAAGTGGTGAATGGTTTCAAGATCGGATGTAATGCAGCAGCTCGTGAGCTATTGGGAACCACCCTGTGGGAAGAAGGTTACCATGACCGCATCCTGTCCCATGAGGGACAACTGGTAACGATGGTGCGTTACCTGCATGACAATCCTCGACGGTTGTGGCTCAAGCGTCACCACCCGGAGTTTTTCACTGTGCAGCATGAGGTAAGAATCGGGAACACTCATGTGGCCGTGGCTGGGAACCGCTTCCTGCTGGATTATCCCATCAAGGTGGCCGTGCAGTGCTCTCGCAGCATCAATAGCGAGGAGGCCATTGCACGTGAAGTGAGTCGCTACCTTGCCCTGGCTCGTGATGGAGCCGTGCTGGTATCTGCCTGCATCAGCCCTTGTGAGAAAGCGGTGATGAGGGCGGCATTTAATGCAGGAGTAAAGGAAATCGTGCTATTAGAGAATGGTTTCTCACCGATGTGGAAGCCCGGAGGAAAGCAATTTGACGCCTGTGCACGAGGGCAGTTACTGTTCGTAGCCCCGTGGCCCTATCACAGCGAGCGCAAAACCATTACCCGCACCCAGTGCTTACAACTCAACGAGCTGGCCAAAGAAATAGCAACGACACAACCGCAGCAATGACAGTCCCGTACAGGCCATGGCCAGCATTACAGGGCACCGTGGCTGGCTTGTGGTTCAAGTAATGCCAGGCAAAGCCTTGTACAAGTGGAAAAGATTAAGTACCTTTGCGAGCAGTAACTTAATCGACTAGATAATTATGGCAACAGTTGACGACAAGAAAATCATCTTCTCGATGGTGGGCGTGAGCAAAACCATCCAGCAGAACCAGAAGCAAATCCTCAAGAACATCTACCTCTCGTTCTACTATGGCGCCAAGATCGGTATCATCGGCCTCAATGGTGCCGGTAAATCCACACTGATGAAGATCATCGCCGGCCTGGAGACACAGTACCAGGGTCAGGTGGTGTTTGCCCCCGGCTACACCGTGGGCTACCTGCCCCAGGACCCGCAACTCGACCCGACCAAGACGGTCAAGGAGGTGGTGCAGGAGGGCGTGCAGCATGTGGTGGACGCATTGAAGGAATTTGAGGACATCAACCTCAAGTTCGGTATGCCCGAGTACTACGAGGACCCCGAGAAGATGGACAAGCTGTTTGCCCGTCAAGCCGAATTGCAGGACATCATCGATGCCACCGATGCCTGGAACCTGGACAACCGCCTGGAGCGTGCCATGGACGCCCTGCGCTGCCCCGAGGGAGATCAGCTGACCGAACACCTGAGCGGTGGTGAGCGCCGTCGCGTGGCCCTGTGCCGCCTGCTGTTGCAGAAGCCCGACGTCCTACTGCTCGATGAGCCCACCAACCACCTCGATGCCGAGTCCATCGACTGGCTGGAGCAGCACTTGCAGCAATATGAGGGCACGGTCATCGCCGTGACCCACGACCGCTACTTCCTGGACAACGTGGCAGGATGGATCCTGGAGCTCGACCGTGGCGAGGGCATCCCCTGGAAGGGCAACTACAGCAGCTGGCTGGAGCAGAAGACCCAGCGTCTGGCCCAAGAGGAGAAGACCGAGAGCAAGCGTCAGAAGACCCTGCAGCGCGAGCTGGAATGGGTGCGCATGGCTCCCAAGGCCCGCCAAGCCAAGGGCAAGGCGCGCTTGAACAGTTACGACAAACTGCTCAACGAGACCGTCAAGGAGAAAGAGGAGAAACTCGAGATCTTTATCCCCAACGGTCCCCGATTGGGCAACAAGGTCATCGAGGCGCAGCACGTGGCCAAGGCCTTCGGCGACAAGCTGCTGTTTGACGACCTGAACTTCACTTTGCCGCCCAACGGCATCGTGGGCGTCATCGGCCCCAACGGTGCTGGTAAGACGACCCTATTCCGCCTGATCATGGGCTTGGAGAAGCCCGACAGCGGCACCTTTGAGGTCGGCGAGACGGTCAAGGCGGTCTATGTGGATCAGCAGCACACGAGCATTGACCCCGACAAAACAGTCTATGAGGTTATCTCGGGCGGTGTGGAGCTGCTGCGAATGGGTGGACGTGACGTGAACGCCCGCGCCTACCTGTCGCGCTTCAACTTCAGCGGCGTGGACCAGCAGAAGAAGTGCGGCGTCCTCTCGGGCGGTGAACGCAACCGCCTGCAGCTGGCATTGGCATTGAAGGAAGAGGGCAACGTCCTCTTGCTTGACGAGCCCACCAACGACATCGACGTCAACACCCTGCGCGCCCTTGAGGAGGGTCTTGAGGACTTCGCCGGCTGTGCCGTGGTCATCAGCCACGACCGCTGGTTCCTGGACCGCATCTGCACCCACATCCTGGCCTTTGAGGGCAACTCGAACGTCTATTTCTATGAGGGCAGCTACAGCGAGTATGAGGAGCACAAATTGAAGCGCCTGGGCAAGGAAGAGCCCACCCGCGTTCGCTACCGCAAGCTCGATAGTTAGGCTATAGGCTATAGGTTTTAGGCTATAGGCTATAGGCTTTAGGCTTTAGGCTTTAGGCTTTAGGCTTTAGGCTTTAGGCTTTAGGCTATAGGCTTTAGGCGACACTAACGACTAACAACTGAAAACTGAAAACTGAAAACTTACAACTGAAAACTTACAACTGAAAACTTTCAACTGAAAACTTTCAACTGACAACTATAACAACATGAAACACCTCGTTTTAATCATTCTTGCACTGGCCATCGTGTCGTGTACCGGCAAGTGGCAACCTGGCGATGCCATCACCAGCGGGCATGACTACCTGTGTAATGCCGGCATCTGTGACGATTCATTGATGCTGAGTGATAGTGAGTTCCGCTATGACAACGACGGTGAAAAGCTGCCCCACCGCATCCTCGATTTGGCCACCTGTCAGGCCATCGGCCTCGACAAGGTCATGCACGTGGACACCAACACCACCATCGTGCGCGTGTGGAACGTGAAGGACTACCCCGACAAGGGCATCACCCTGCTCATGGGTCAGACCTCCTATAGCGACACCCGCACCTGCTGGCTGGCGACATTTGGCAAGCAGGGCATGATCGACTTCATGCGCCTGGGCGAGTGTGGCGGCATGAACCTATCCTACTGGGACGACATCGACGAGCACACCCGCCTGGTGGGCATCGACTCGATGCGCATGGTCATGCCCGAGAAGTGGGGCAAGCCCATCAACGTGAGTCGCTGGATCTCCTACAACCGGCTCATCAACGGCATGGAGACCGACACTACCCTGTGGTTTATCGACAACGAATTGCCCGTCACCATCGAGGGCGATGGCCGTTTCACCATTGGCAAGATCGGCACCGTCTATAGTGCCGATACCACCGTGCTCACCCCCTACTGGAGATACAAGCGACAGCTCGAAGTGATGGCTTGGACTCCCCTGAGTGACACCACCCTGTGTGACCGCCTGGAGACCCTGCTCGATGAGGCCGAGGGCCACATCACCGAGCCGTCACAGCTCTTGGGTGACTTCAACACACTCATCATGGGACGCCTGTACTGTGACACCCAGAGAGTGATGCAATGGTGCCTGGACCATCCCGACGCACAACTCACCCGTGGTCTGGTCAAGATTCTCAAAGACATCAGCCCCGAGTGGACCCTCAACGAATTAAAGAAAATCAAGGATCCCGACATCCTCGCCCGCAGCAAGCGTCTCGTGGGCTTGTAATTCAAGACGGAAATAACGGAAATGACGGAGGTAACGGGCTCTACTCTACCCGTTATTTCCGTCATTTCCGTTAGCTCCGTCACAGGGTTCAAGCCAACGCTATATCATCGCAAAAAAAGAGTTGTCAAAGTTGTTTATTGTTGTTCCAGTTGTTTGGGAAAAAAGGTTGTCTGAAGGGCGCGTCACACGTCGGCGGCGCGGAGCAGTGAGGCGATGGTCTGCCACAGGACGGTGAGTGTCACGACGCCCATTGTGGCGTTATAGAGCAGGTCGCGCACGGTGACGGCACCCCAGTCCTGACCACGCCACATCATCAGCCAGCACACGATGCACGCCACCAGGGCGATGGCATAGAGCACCGTCGTGGCCCACGACCCACGGGGTTGCTTCTCGGGCAGCTTGTTCAAGACACGACGGGTGAACCAGGGGTTCTCACCTGGGTCATGGGCACCCTGCTTGAGCACCTGAGCCAGTTTCTTATCTTCAATGTCCTTCATATCACTTGGTTTTTAATTAATTATCTCACTATTACCTATTAACTGTTAACTATTAACTGTTAACTGTTAACGACTTGTTTCATCTTGTCCTTGCCGCGGTAGATGAGCGACTTGACCGAGCCTTCGGGCAACTGCATGATCTTGGCCACCTGCTTGATGGGCTGGTCCTCGATGTAGAACAGCGTGACCGCCACACGCTCGTTGTCGCCCAATTCGGCTAATGCCCGCTGCACAGTCATCGAGGCATCAATGGCGTCGTTAGCAGCCGTACTCACGTCAGACAATCGCGTGATGTCCTCGACATGCTCCTCCTGATGACGGCGAGTGTGATTATAGAACTCGTTATAGGCGATGCGGTATAGCCATGTGCCGAATGATGACAGCCCCTTGAAGCCACGGATGCCCACGTATGCCTTGATGAACGTCTCCTGCGCCAGGTCGTCGGTCAGCATCTCGTCGCCCGTGGTCAGGTTCAGCAGGAACCGGCGCACGCGCGGCTGATAGGCCTCGACGAGCCTGCCGAATGCGTCCCGGTTGTCGGCCAGGGCGCATTGCGACAGCAGTCTTATTTCATCAAGCTTAGAAAGCATTATTTTTTTGTTTCTTTCTCTCCTGCATGCCTCACGCTAAGGCGCTAAGCCGCGAAGATGATTGTAAATCATTAGTACGGTTGATAGGTAGTGTTGTCGTCCTCCTTATAGTCGTTGTCAAAGGACGGCGGCACGGGGATGCCCTCACGCATGGGCTCACGGGGCGGCATCTGCTCGGCACGCTTCCAGGCCTCCTGCAACGCCTTCTGCTCCTTGTAGAGGATAAAGCCCTTGCACAGTCCGACAACCATCAGAGCTAAACCGACGGGCCAGAACGGATTCTCGGCATCTCCTATCGCTATGCTGAAGAGTACCAGCACTGTTCCCCACCCGATCCACTTGACAGCAGGCATCAGGGCGCGCCAGTTGACCATATCGGTCATGACGATGGGATTGTCGGCAGTCTGGCCGCTGATGGGGGTCCCCACGGGCACTTGTCCTGCCTGCTGGGGGGCAGAAGCGGCATTCGCCATGCGAGGCGCGGTGACCACGGGCTGCTGCACATAGATGGTGCTTCGCTTGGTGTCGTTGAGCGACAGCTCGTTGAGCGGGTAATTGTTCTCGATGGCCTTCTCGATGACACGGTACTTGTTGCGGCGGTTCAGGAAGCGGAAGAACAGTACCAGGGCCACCAGTCCCAGCAGGCAGAATGAGCCACTGATGGTCATCTGCTTGACAACACTGGCCCACTGGTTGCTGATCTCCTTGACATCCTCAGGCGAGAGT
Organism: uncultured Prevotellaceae bacterium; assembly: GCA_947165675.1. Lineage (GTDB taxonomy): Bacteria > Bacteroidota > Bacteroidia > Bacteroidales > Muribaculaceae > Sodaliphilus. The sequence goes on along the minus strand of CAMVBJ010000002.1, from coordinate 5,391 downwards.
TCACCCTTGTGGTCACCAATCTCCACAGTGGTGCCACTGCCGGCATTCAGGGTATCGTCGAGGGCATCGTTGATTTTGTCACGCACCCGCTGCATGGGCAAGCCGCTCACGGTGACCGACTCGCCACCATCGGTAACGACCATCGTGTCGCCCTTGAACTCAACGTTAGTGTTGGCCTTGTTCTTGGCTGGAGTTGCCTTGATAACGGGACCAGCAGTTGCAGCCATGGTCATCGCCAGCATTGCCACTAATATCAGAATAGTCTTTTTCATTGTCTTTTATTATTTTTATGTTTCTTGTCACTGCAGGCGGCACTTGTCGGCCGCTTTCATGCATTAGACGCACGAGGGCATTAAAAAAGTTGCACAAAGTTGTAATTTTTTTTGGAATATTTCTTAATTTTGTGGCTATTAAGCAAAAAAAATTGTTTCCAACCTCTTAAAATATCCGTTACTACAATGAAAAGAATCTTACTTTTGCTGCTCATCACCATTGCGATAACAGCAAGCAGCAGTGCTGCCGAAGCCCAGAAACGCGAGATGCGCGCCGCATGGATTGCCACCGTCTACCGCATCGACTGGCCAACGTCGGTCAACAATGCCACGGCCCAGAAAAATGAACTTAACGCCTACCTCGACAATCTCAAGGCCCAGAATTTCAACGCCATCTACTTTCAGGTGCGCACAATGTGTGACGCCTTCTACAAGTCCAGCTATGAGCCGTGGTCAAGCTATCTGACAGGCACCCGCGGCAAGGATCCCGGCTATGACCCGCTGGAGTATGCCGTCGAGCAGTGCCATGCCCGCGGCATCCAGTGCCACGCCTGGATTAACCCTTACCGCTGGAGCACGGGCACCAACTGGAACACGCCCCAGGACCAGGCGCTCAAGAACGCCGGTATGCTGCTGGCCTATACCAGCGGCAGCACCACGACCACCATCCTCAACCCGGGCCTGCCAGCCACTCGTGAGCGCATTGTGAACGTCATCAGGGAGATCATCTCCAACTATGACGTGGATGGCATCGTGTTTGATGACTACTTCTACCCTAATGGCATTCCCACCAACAGCAGCGCCGCCGACTATGCCCTGTGGAACGATTCCAACGTGGACATGACCTTTGCCGACTGGCGCCGCAACAACGTCAACATGATGGTCAGGGATGTCTATCGCATGATACAGGAGGTGAAGCCCGAGGTGAGATTCGGCATCAGCCCCGCCGGTGTGGCGGGTACAGCCAGCACATCGGCGGCGCAGCATGGCGTGACCCCGTGTCCCAAGGGCAGCGACTGGCAGTATAACGGCATCTTCAGTGACCCGCTGGCGTGGCTTGAACAGGGCACCATCGACTATATCTCACCCCAGCTCTACTGGAAGACGACCCACTCGACCAATCCCTTCGGACCCTTGACCCAGTGGTGGAGCTATGTGGCCAACCACTTCGGCCGTCACCACTTTGCCAGTCACAGCATCTCGTTCCTCGCCGAGTCGAGCAACACCCAAACCGATTGGGCCGAAATCACAAAGCAGATCAACTATTCCCGCCAGTATAACGAGGACAATGCCCCTGGAGTCGTGCTCTACAGCGCCAAGAACATCAACGGCAACAATGGTGGCGCCTCTGGGCTGGGCAACTACCTGCTCGCCAATGTCTTCCAGCATCCTGCCATGATTCCCGCCGTGACTTGGAAACAGTCGCCGGGCTACAGCGCTCCCACGGGACTGGCCCAGAATGGTGCCATCTTGAGCTGGACAGCCCAAGCTGGCACATTGGTCAAATACTCGGTCTATGCCGTGCCCAGCGATGTAACGGTCGAGGATGCCATGAGCGCAGCCTATGACGGCATCAAGAGCGACTACCTGCTGGGCGTCACCTATAAGCCGCAATACACCCTGCCCGCTGCCTACCAGAGCGGACACTGGTATGCCGTGTGCGTTATCGATGGCTATAGCAACGAGAGTGAGCCAGCCTACTTAGGGGTAAACATCACGCCCATTGACCCCGACCCCACCCAGGTCACCTACAGCATCGAGAAGGTGTGGGAAATCAGTGACCTGAGTTTCCTCTCCACGGCAGACACCCGTCAGGGTTTCGGCATGAACGGCAAGTTCTATATCAACGACAAGGCGGCCCAGGTCATCTATGAGATTGACCAGAACGGCTTGACGGGAACCACATTTGAGGGCGGCAGCAATGCGGGCTTCACATGCGACGAGGCGGGCAACCTGGTCGTGAGCGATGCCGTCTTCCCCAACGCCTGGACCAGCAGCCCCGTCATCAGGGTTATCAATCCCTCCACGGGCGAGGTGGCCAATCACACACTGCCTGTCGATGTCGTCAACTTTGGGCGCAGCGACAACTTGGGCTTTGCCCGTGGCAATCTGCTGAGTGATGGCGAAATCTATCTGGTGGGCGCTAACAGCGGCACAACCATCAGCCGCATCGCTGTCAGTGGCGGTGAGGTTGACGTGGATGGCTGCTACCTGGCAGGATGCGATGACGTGAGTGCCAGCAACACCACCGTCCTGAACTACTACAACGACTTGGGCGGCGAACCCGCGGTGCTGTACATCACCCGCAATGCCACACCCGTCAAGATGGCTTTTGACGGCGACAACTTCACGGGAACAACGTTCTCATTGCCTGGCAAGAGTGCCTGCAACGGAGCCTTCCCCTTCGTCTGGGACGGTATGGAACTCGTCCTTTATCCCACACTGGACAATTACCGCGACGGCTTTGCCGTGGCCCAGATGAATGCCGCCGAGCCATTAGTCAGTGTGCCCCAGCAGGCGGCCACCGATGCCAATAGCCACACCAACAACTGGCTCAACGCCGAGGTCATCGACTCGCGCCATGTGACCATCTACCAGTACTATCCTGGTGGGCACATCACCGTGTGGAATCTAACCAAGCAGGGCGGTGCCATGCGTGGCGATGTCAACGATGACGGCACCGTGACCATTGCCGATGTCACTACCCTCATCGACTACCTGCTGAGCGGCAACGACAGTGGCATCAGCCTCGATGCTGCCGACTGCAACCTGGACGACACCATCTCCATTGCCGACGTCACCGCCCTCATCGACTACCTCCTGGGCGGCACCTGGCCCGAGTAAAAGCCGCACTCTCATCAAATAAATTGCCGCCTGAAAAGTTCTGTCTCGCTTTTCAGGGGGCAATTCTTAAATGTTATACGGTTACTTGGTGTCTTCCAAGTCTTCAATCTGGTCGATAGCGTCGCGATAATGACGCTGCGTCTTGAAGTGTACCATCAGACCCAGGACCAATCCTGCTATCATGCACACGATAAAGAAGAGTAACGCGCCCTGGGAGAATAGCCCCGTCTGTGATTCCTCATACAAGAACCACCCGTACCATAACATCGCTGCGGGGATGCCGAACCACAGCCAATTGGCATCACGTTTCTTCGCCAGGACCACTTTGCGCTTGACATCCAGCAGGTTACCACCCATCAAGTCATCATCACGCAGGTCACGGCCGTTATAATACATGAACCCCACCACAGTAAGCATCAGCACGCACATTGTGAGCCACAGGGCAACCGACAGTCCATTCAGCACCACAAAGGCCCAGTAGCCGTAGGGAATCATTGCCAGAGCAATGATGCCGATAACAAGATAACGCCTGTTGATGGTGCTCACGCCACGCTTGATGGAGCGGCGGATGAAGCGGTCGTTCACAATCGTCTGGTTCTCGAGTTTATCTTTCAATATCGCCATTTGCTGGCGCATTTCATCAAGTTCGTAGTCCATAATAAATACGTTTTTTAGTTGTTCATTTTTTTGAGTTGTTCTTTAATGCGATAGAGGCGGGTCGCAACGGCTGTAGTCGAGATGCCCACCACTTGCCCGATTTCCTCGTAGGGCATGTTCTCCAGCCACAACAGCACAATGGCGCGGTCAAAGGGCTGCAAGCGGCTAATCCGCTCGTGGAGCATGTCCACCTGCCGGGTATCCTCATCATGGTCCTCAAACAGGTTGATGTCCATCGTCAATGGTTCGGCATCTGTGCGGCGTTTCTTGCGTTCTTGAGAAATGCAGGTGTTCAGTGTCACGCGATAGATCCACGTCTTTACATTGCTGCGGTTCTCAAAACCCTCAAAGCCGCACCACATGTTGATGACCGCCTCTTGAAAGAGGTCGCTCACCTCGTCAGCATCTTTCGAGAACATGTAGCACACCGTGTAGATGGTGCTCTTGTTCTGCTTGATGGTTTGCGCAAATTTGCTTTCTAGTTCGTTCATTTTTTCTGAGTTTTAAAACTTTCTTTTGACCCTTTGACGCACAACACTCAAAAAAATCACACAAAAATAAAAAAATATCAAATAAAAAAGCTCATGGTATTAAAAATAATTCCTATCTTTGCCACAACAATTATTAAGAATTATAGTTATGCCAGAAGTTTTTCGTTTCTACGGTTTCTCGTTCTTCTTTTACAGCAAAGAACATGAACCCATCCATATTCATGTCGAGGGAAATGACGGCATGGCAAAGTTTGACTGGGATGGAGAGCAGTTTGTTCTTGTCGATAAGCACAACATCAAGGCAGGTGATATGAAAAAAATCAAATTTGCCATTGATGAGAATGCAGACATTATCATCAGTCGTTGGAATGAACATTTTAATTAGTCCAAAAACGCAACTATTATGAAAATAATAAAGATTTGGTTCGACACAGACTATATCTACGGCTCCGATGAGAGTGGTAATGAATACCGCCAGTCATTGCTGTGGTATCCAAAATTGAGAACTGCCAGCGATGAGCAACGAGCCGAATACACATTCGGCCTGGGAGGCATCCACTGGAGGGGATTAGACGAAGACATCAGCTTTGAGAGTTTCACCTATGAGGATGCTGAACCCACTGCTTTGCAGCGGTTCTTCTTGACCCACAAGGAAATCAACGTAGCCGAATTTGCCCGCTCAATCGGAATGAACGCTACCTTGCTGCGCAACTACATCAACGGATTCAAAAAACCATCTGCAGAACGCCAACAAGCCATCCTCAATCACATCCACGAACTGGGCAAAGAACTAACCGCCGCCGTTTTCTAGCCTCAGTTCCGATAAAAAGCAAAATTCATGTATCGTCCAGAATCGGGTGTTAAATTCATTCAGGGCGATATATTTTCATAAAAAGCCAGTGCACATGTAATGAAAAAGTTGGCACGCAATTTGCAAAATATTGGCTGCAACAGGGCAAAAAAGGTTACTTAATTTGCCGATGTGCGCTAAGAGTAGTAATTTTGCAGGTTGAATTTACATCTTATAATTAAAGAAGAATGAAGATTATTAGCAAGGTCAATGAGTTGCGCGAGGCTGTTCAGGCCTTTCGCCAGGCAGGTAAGTCAATAGGTCTGGTGCCCACGAT
>CAMVBJ010000001.1 GCA_947165675.1 uncultured Prevotellaceae bacterium | reverse complement strand
AGGACAACTGGGCACAGTATTTGCAGATGATTGCTACTGTGGCAGCAGTTGCGGTAATGGGGTTGTCAGGACTCACATTCGTCATCATCCTCTACGTGCTGCTGTCCATCATTAAAAGAGAAAAATAAATGAGTTTCTTACTATTCATACTATTTATCCTATTCCTCATGGTGGGCATTCCCCTGCTGCGGGGATGGTTCTACATGCAAGGCCTTCGCAAGAAGATGAATGACGTCATGGGCGGCAACAGTCAGGGGCAACAAGAACAGGAACGCCGCCACTACGAGGAACAAGAATACACCGATACTGGGGAGCGCAAAATTTTTACCAGCAACGAGGGCGAGTATGCCGACTTTGAAGAAGTCACCGGCACCATCACTGAGGAAACCACAACAACCAGCGACACCCGAACCATCATCGAAGAACAAATCACCGACGCCGAATACGAGGAAATCCCATAAACAAACAAGAGGGGGGTGACACTTCATTTTAACACCCCCACCAAAACCCTTTCATGAACATCAGAGAACTTCAATACCAATTGTTGTATTCACCACATACCTGGCAAAGGCCGTAGGAGACCAGTTCTCATTATATGCTTTCAACACCTCATCTTTATCAACAGCTGGAAGATTCTTTATATCATCCTTGAATCGCTCCCAATCAACATCTTCATTAGGAAGATAACCCAGCTCCACCGTTTCAAAGACCTCACTGCCGAAGGGCTTATACCACTTGACCCGCAACTTGTCGGTAATAATAGCCGTGCCGCTGATAAAACTCTCAATAAACCGATTAGGTATGCTCATCCTGTAACCCGAGATATTGAGATTATAATTAAACTGAGCTATAAAATCACAAAAGTCCTTTAATGGAACAATATTCTCGTGATGAACAACTTCCTTACCATTGATCAACTCGTGAATTAATCGACCATCATATTGATTTCCCAACTCATTGATTAGCGAGACGGCCTTTGCTCTTTTTTCATTGGGATGGCAGGAATTATACTGCTTCAATAACGAAATCATGTCAGGCTCCCAGTCTAAATCAAGATTCGTTTCCTTATTACCAGGCTTAACGGCATCAGTGCTTCCAAAATACGCCATCAGCTTTTTCTCCTTTGAGACCGACTGGCTCTCGACATATTTGAGATATTGCTTCTTCATCGCTTTGAACCGACATCCCCAAGCAAGCCGGCGAGGACCTATCATTCCTGGATATATCTTGTCTCTCAAGCGATACACTTCGGTGCTGACTTTTCTTGAATATATGGCATTATCGCCTTCATTTTCTCCAAATTCGACATCCATATACGGAATGCGAACAGATGGCATGATTTCAAAGCCCTCTTTATCAATCGATTTTGGACACTGAAGCTTAAAATAGGCATCACAATCTTTCAACAACTTCTCGGCAAAGATAAAGGGGCTATCCTTACAATCTATCGTGAATGACCTTCGTCTTCCATTATACTCAACTTCTCCTATCAAGTTATACCGAGGCACCTTATTGATTTTATAAATCACACGCCTGAGTACGCCTGAAATCCACTTACTATTATTCCATAGAAGTGCAAAGCGATCCAGTAAAGTTACATCGTATTTAAGTTTCAACTTCCCTGCACTCTCAAGCTCATTGAGACCGAGAAGAAACCATTGAAAATATGAAAACGAATCGACGGGCAACTGATTGATTGTAACTGTAACCATTTTACTACTCTTTTAGTCGTTCTTGATGTACTTTACTTACCTTGTGATAACCATTTTACTCTCCTTTTTCACCTTGTACTTAATCATCCCATAGAATGCACAACCTAACGGCAGCATGAGCATTGTTGAGATTTTGCACGGAGAATCAGAGATGATGTTGTACTCCCTGGCTATCAATTTGCTGGAAATATAGTGAATACAGTACTTAAATCTTTTCAAGAGTTTAGGTTTGGATGACAAGACAAGCTTACGATCATATAAGAAACCCCTTGGATTCCTCCAGTATTGCTTCCACATGTTCAAGCTCGAACCATCTTGTTGATACTCGACAATAACAAGCGGTTCATTCAGTGTGAGGAGTTCATAATCCTGATCAATCATAAAATACTTGGATGCCAAGCTGACATATTTTTCCCCAGGAAAAAGAGGGTACTCAGGATACTTCTTTATCACGTCAGTACGATAAACGATCTTTTTATCACCTCGACCTCCTTGATCATAATAGTTTGTCATGTTAACATGAGACTCTGAGAATCGGGTGCCTATTATTTGGCCGTCCTCAGTCATATCCAATCCCACCAAGCCTGCATATTCATTGGATCCATTGCTACGCCAGAAATCAATAATCTTTGACACTGCATCATCGGGCATCCAATCATCACTATCTATACAAGTGTTTAGTTCCGTCTCAATATTGCGATAGGCCATATTATGGGCTCCATGCATTCCTTGATTCTCCTGATACACATACTTGATGTCGATGACCTTTTCATTTATCCAGGTTGACACAATATCACGGGTATTATCAGTCGAACCATCATCCACAATCAACCACACAAAATCATGGCACGTCTGGCGGCATAAGCTCTTATACGTGCGTTCAAGCGTGTGGGCTCTATTATATGCTGGAGTGAATATCGTTAAGGTCTTCATTATTATTTATTTGCTTTGACAAGACATCTTATAGTTTCAGGTCTTCCTCGTTTTTGGGTTGAGGCGGGTAATCGATGGTGTAGTGCAGGCCGCGGGATTCCTTACGGTCCTTGGCCTGACGAGTGATGAGGTAGGCCACGTTGATGATGTTGCGCAACTCACAGATGCGACGCGACACCTTGCTGGTCTTGAATAGTTTCTCGGTTTCCTCATACAGGATGTCCAGGCGGTTCCATGCACGATCCAGACGCAGGTTGCTGCGCACAATACCCACATAGTTAGCCATGATTTCTCCCACTTCCTTCTCGCTCTGACTGATAAGCACCATCTCCTCGGGATGGATAGTACCGGCATCATCCCATGCGGGAATATCCTCTCGCCATGAGTACTCACCCTGGTGCTCGATAGCGTGCTTAGCGGCAGCGTCAGCATACACCACAGCCTCGATCAGCGAGTTGCTGGCCAGGCGGTTGCCTCCATGAAGTCCCGTGCAGGAGCACTCACCCACGGCATACAAGCGCTTGATGCTGGAGCAGGCGTTCAAGTCAACCTTGATGCCTCCACACAGGTAGTGTGCAGCGGGCACTACGGGAATATACTGCTTGGTAATATCGATACCCAACTCCAGGCAATGCTTGTAGATGTTGGGGAAGTGATGCTTGGTCTCCTCGGCATCCTTGTGAGTCACATCCAGGAAGACATGATCCTCTCCTCGCTGCTTCATCTCATTGTCAATAGCGCGGGCAACGACGTCACGCGGTGCAAGCGACAAGCGTGGGTCGTACTTCTGCATGAATTCCTCTCCGCCCAAATTACGCAACACACCACCGTAGCCACGCATGGCCTCGGTGATGAGGAAAGCAGGACGGTCACCAGGATGATACAAGGCCGTGGGATGGAACTGCACAAACTCCATGTCCTGAACTGTACCCTTAGCACGATAGACCATAGCGATACCATCACCAGTGGCAACCAGCGGGTTAGTTGTAGTGCGATAAACCGAACCAATGCCACCAGTAGCCATCAACGTCACGCGCGACAAGAAGGTATCGACCTCGCCCGTTTTCTGATTGAGGACGTATGCACCATAACACTCAATGCCCGGCGTGCGGCGAGTCACAATCTTGCCCAAGTGGTGTTGGGTGAGAATTTCCACAGCAAAGTGGTCCTCGTAGATGTCGATATTGGGATTGTTCTTGACCGTCTCGATGAGCGATACCTGAATCTCATGACCCGTGTTGTCGGCGTGATGCAGGATGCGGAATTCGCTGTGACCACCCTCACGGTGCAGGTCAAACTCGCCTTTCTCGTTTTTATCAAAATCAACGCCCCAGCCCAGCAATGCTTGTATCTGTGACGGAGCCTCGGTCACAACCTTCTTCACGGCATCGGGGTCACTTAGCCAGTCGCCAGCCACCATCGTGTCATGAATGTGCTTGTCAAAATTGTCCACTTCCAGATTGGTAACCGTGGCAACACCACCTTGAGCCAGGTCGGTGTTAGCCTCTTCCATCTTGGACTTGCACACCAGTGCCACAGTTCCCGTCTTTGCCACCTTGAGGGCAAAACTCATACCGGCCACTCCCGAGCCGATGATGAGGTAATCATATTTACGTACCATGAATTGTCTATTTGCAGTTGATCTCTATGATATCTAAAATACCTAATAGCCTTCTTATTCCTTCTCGCCGTAGAGAAGATCACCACAGTCACCCAAGCCTGGAACAATGTAGCTGTGCTCGTTCAACTCGTCGTCGATGTCACAGGTCCACAGCGTGGTCTTCTCGTTGGGCAGGTGCTGGCGCACTGTCTCGATGGCCTGAGGCGTGGCAACAACGCTGGCCACATGGATGTGGGCAGGATGCCCCTTGGTCACCAATGCCTGGTAAGCCAATTCCATCGACGAGCCGGTAGCAAGCATCGGGTCAACGATGACAAGCGTCTTGCCGTCAAGGCGAGGGCTGGCGATATACTCAATGTGAACAACAAAGTCGTCGGTCTTTGGGAAATACTTCCTGTATGCCGAAACAAATGCATTATCTGCCCCATCAAAGTAGCTGAGAAAGCCTTCATGGAACGGCAGCCCGGCACGCAGGATGGTTGCAAGCACCACTCTATCACCCAGCACATTGCATTGTTTCACGCCCAACGGTGTTTTGATACCTACAGTATTATACTGAAGTTTCTTGGACATCTCGTACGCCATGATCTGACCCAGGCGTTGGATGTTGGTGCGGAAGCGCAGGCGTTCCTGCTGTAACTCCTTGTCTCGAATTTCACTCATGAACTGCCCCACAAGCGAGTTGTGCTCACACAAGTTGATAATATCCATCTTCTGTTTTATTTAGTAGTTAAGTATTCTCTAAGGATGCGCTTGGCATTATCGCGGTCGAGCGTAAGCTGGTGCTTGAGTTCCTCAAGACCACACATCTTGAATTCCAAGCGCAAGAAACTGATAAATTCCAACGATATGTCCTCACCATAGATATCATCATCAAAATCAAACAGATTGACTTCGATACTTAATTGATCTCCATTATCCAGAGTGGGACGCTTGCCAATGTTAGCCATGCCTTGCAAACATTGTCCTGCCACATGAGCCAGGACAGCATAGGCGCCATTGTGCGGAAGTATTATTTCAGGATTTAATTCGCCCACATTAGCTGTGGGGAACCCCAAGCCTCGTCCGTTGTGGAAACCGTGCACTACCTTGCCCCTGATCACATGTGGGCGCCCCATGCAGTGCATGGCATCCTTCACCCTACCGGCAGCAATGAGGCTACGCACGATGGTGGAACTGACTGGGGCATACTGACCCAAGTACTCGGGAGCCTTAATCACCTTGACTCCCAAGCGCTCACCATGACAACAATAGTCCTCAAAGGTTTCCCTCTTGTTGTGCCCGAAACGGTGATTATAGCCCACCACCAACACGTCCATGCCATAGCAATCACGCAGCAGTTCAATGAACTGTGAAGAGTCTAACTGGGATAGCTCTTGCGAGAAGTCCAACGTCAACAACAAGTCAGGCCCCAACTCCTTAAGATGGGCCAACCTGTCACACAATGGCATAATCAGTGAAAACGTCGAGTCGTTATGCAATACCTGGCGAGGATGACTCAAGAACGTGATAACAAGTGACTGCTTACCCAGGGCTACAGCTTGATTGTTCAGGAAATCGACCAATGTGGCATGCCCGAGGTGCACTCCGTCAAACATTCCAATAGTGGCTACTGTGCTACCTGCTGGCAAACGGTCGTTTTCGCTCAGTATTTTCATGCCCAATTCAGTCAAGAAAGATACAAAAGAGAATTCACAGGGCAAATCCTCTTACTGCTATTGGTTAAGATGTTCTTTCAATATGCGCATTGTATCATTGCACACACGGATGAACATCTCACGGTTCTTGAGCATTGAGGTTGTCTTCACCTGTTTGTCAGCACCCGAGAAGATATAGCCCGTGTCGTTGCTCTCAAGGGCACGCAATGTGGGTATTACACCAGCCTCTGGACTTGGAATGTTGCGGCTGAGGTACTCAGGCACGCGATCCATCCATCGTGACATGGCCAGTGCTCCACTCTTGATAATTCCAGGATTGACACAGTTCACCGACACACGCCGTGTCTTCATCACGCTTGACATGTAGATTGAGAACAGAGTGAGTGCCAATTTGCTCTGGGCATAAGCACCCAGTGGCGTGAAATGGGACACTGCGGGGAACTCATAGGGAAGCGACACCAAGCGGCGTGACACGCTGGTAGATAAAATAATATGGCCGCCCTCTTCAATGAGGGGATACACCAGCATCGAGAGCAGAACAGTGCTCAAGTAGTTGACCTGCACCGAGTGCTCAAAGCCGTCCTCAGAAATCTCACTGCGGCGAGGCAGCAAACCAGCATTATTGATTAAGGCTGCCACTGGGCGGTTTAACGCCTTCAGACGGCGAACAAAATCATTGACCAGTTCAAACGAATTCAGGTCAAGTTGCAAACAGGTAATATCCTTATTTCGAGTCACTGTGCGCAGTTGAGCGGCATAGTTCTCTGCCTTCTGGATATCACGGCTGGCCATTAGCACAGCTTTTCCCTGTTCGGCCAGTTTGCGCGTGATCACGCTACCCATGCTGTCAGTCGAGCCTGTCACTATATACAATGGTTTCACGTCGGTATCCAGCACTTTATCGTTATCGGTCATCATATTGTAGTCTTTTTAGTTCGGTTCTTGTTTTTCTAACCTGCAAAGATACAAAACTCTGCAAAAAATCACCTTATCTCATCGTAAAAAAAGGTCAAAAATCAATAAATGTGGTTCAGGACTCACATTACACACAGGAGAAAACATGAGAAACCACACTTTTCTCCTTAAACTTTTCAAGAAAAAAAGTGTCTAAAAATATAGTTAGGATACTTCTCATGTTTTCTTCCTTGATGACACCTATAATTTTATGAGAAACCTCTTTATAGCACTCACTTTCATGTTCATAGCAGTGACCTCGCTGCCAGCCCAAGATATTGAAGCCGTAGCCTCAAGAATTGACCTACAACGCAATGAATTCCCGCAAGAGAAAATCCACGTGATGACCGACCGTGGCAATTACTTGGCTGGAGACACCATCTGGCTGCGCGCATGGGTGGTTGACGCCGCATCCCACCAGCAGGTTGACGCAAGCCAGTTTGTCTATATCGAACTGGTATCTCCCACCGACTCGGTTCATTCCCGCATCAAGATCCACCCCGACGCCAATGGCGTGTTCCGGGGATATCTGCCCATTGAAGTCGGTATGCCCGAGGGACGTTACCAGTTGACGGCCTACACGATGTTCATGCAGAGTGTGGGAGTGGAATACTTCTACAATCAGCCTATTGAGATTGCTGCCCTGCCATCGTTGCGACGACGCATCATCAGCGAGTGCACACGATACAAGGACGAGGTGGACGTGAAACTACGCTATGAGAACACGGCAGACGGTAGTCTGTGCCCCTACAATCAGTTTAGCTATGGTACAGCAAGAGATTTCTGGTATGAGAAACAATACAATAACCGAACCAGGGAGGAGCACTTCACCCTCAAGGGTAAGGAGGCCGCCGTCACAGCATTGCTGGTAGAATTTGACAACTATGCCAAGTACATCACGTTGCCACCCCAAGAGGCACTCGACGTGAGTTTTTATCCCGAGGGGGGCTACTTGGTCCCTGATGTGAAGAATGTGATGACTTTCAAGGTAACGAACACCACTGCCACAACTTTATCACAAACCGGTGAACTGGTCGATGAAATGGGCAACGTGATCGCCCAGCTCCAAGTCGAACACGATGAAATGGGCATCGCAAGTTTTACGCCTCACAGCAACTGCACCTACACAGCAAGATGGAAAAACAACTTTGACGAGTATGTCACCTTCCCAGTGCCACAGGTGCGGCAGGACGCCACAGTGTTGCAACTTCGCCGTGGCGATGATGGTCTCATCACGTTATCGGCAACCGGTGACAGATCAAGTGGCGGACTCATTGTGTTGCAACAACGCGGGTTGATGGTAGCAAGTGGAACAGACACGATGACAGTTCATGAATCGGATTTACCGCCAGGCTTGATACAGGCCATGCTATTTGACAAGGAGATGCATTGTCTGAGCGAAAGGCTCTTCTTCGTCACAAATCCATCGGCATCAGTTCCTCAAATTGCCACTGACCACGAAGCCTACACCGACCGTCAACCTGTCAAAGTAACTGTTGACATGAGCAATCTACCATGTCAAGCGGGCAACTATGCAGTGTCGGTCATCGACAGGCAAGCCTGTGACCCCTCCGAGGGCAATATCTTGACTAACCTATTGCTGCAGAGCGAACTGCGAGGGCGCATCAACCAACCCAATTACTATTTCGAGCTGGGCGATACCATTAACAGGAAGCAGCGACTGCGCCACTTGGATATGCTCATGCTCACCCAGGGCTGGCGACGCTATGACATTCCGCGTGCATTGCGTGGCCGTCTTGCCGAGCCGCAATTCCCCATCGAGGTATCACAAGTGGTGACAGGCCGCGTCCTGAGCGAATGGCGCAAAAAACCTGTACCTGGAGCCAAAGTTAGCCTGATTGCGCCCCGTGTGGAATATAGTTCTATGGTCTTCACCGACTCGTTAGGCCAATTTGCCATCAACATGCCGCTGTTACCCGATAGCGTCGATTGTGTCGTCATGGCCGAGAATGTCAAGGGTAAAAAGCAGATGAACCTGGAACTTGATCAAGAGTGGTTTCCGCAGACCTACTATATGACCCAGGAAAGATCATCGCTGGCGATGGCCTCGTTCAGCGAAGACCAGGACTGGAGGCTGGAAAACAGCGGCGACTGGAGGCACATTATCCTCAATGAACTGATGGTAAAGGCCTACAGGCCACGGCACCATTCCAGTGAACGCAATCCCTATAATCTGACCAACAAAAAAATCATGGATAAGGAAATCACGACACTGGATGCAGTGGCAAGGAACATCCCCAACCTCATGGTGATGGATGGAGCTCTATATACGCCTGGAGGCAGAGCCAAAGACCATGTGACTATCTACATTGACAACGAGCCGATTAGTGCCAACTTCGAGACCGACGAAAAGGCCGCCAAACTCTTGTCGGAGTATATTTCTCCAGTTGAGCCACAACCATCAAGCAGTGTTTTTTTAGGATATCATTCCTCTCCCGAAATGTCAGAATTGTCCATCGCACAAAGTCTGATATCCTTCAAGGATGTTGAATACATTTACTTCGTCAGAGGGCACCATGGAGGTGGAAGCCTCTATATAGAGCATCGTGAGGGCTACTATTCAGGAGATCGCAAGGAGCCAAGCCTCTACCTGAAAATCACCCAGCCCATGGGAGTGCAGACGCCTGTAGAATTTTATTCCCCAAGGTACGACCAGGGTGATAACGGCCGCGGTATCGGCACCGACCTGCGCGAGGTGCTCTACTGGAATCCATGTGTGACAATAAATGGTGGTGGTTCATCCTCATTTGACTTCTACACCAGCGATGCTCATAACACCATCTACCTGATCACTATCGAAGGCGTGGCAGTCGATGGGACTCCCTTCCGCACCACCCATCAGGTGACTAAGCGCTGACCAGCCATTCAAATGAAATTTTCAATACTTCCAGCGGTCGTTCAGCCCCCCAAAAAATCGAGATAACGACCGATGAAAACTGAGGGAGGTAAGCACCAATATGCTAATTGTTAGAAAATTATCTTTTCTGTAAAAATTGTTTTATCTTTGCATGGATAAAACATGATTCTTTATGGAAGAGAAAATGAAAAAGAAGAGGCGAAAATGGCCGTGGATCGTGCTGGCGGTCCTCGCCCTGCTGGTGGCAGTGGCGGCTTGGTGGATGCGTCCGCCTGCCAACACGATACCCACAGCGAGCCGTGGCTCACTGGAGCGGTTCCCGCAATTCAATTCCCAGTATGTGCAACCCCGTGACGTCGTTGTGTGGCTACCTGCCGGCTATCACACGGGGGACTCGTGTGATGTGATGTACATGCACGACGGTAACATGCTATTCGACGCCACCACGACATGGAACCGCCAGGAATGGCGCGTTGATGAGGTGATGGACAGCTTGATCGGGACTGGCAAAATCAGACCCTGTATCGTGGTCGGCATCTACAATACCGATGCCCGCCTCAATGAGTACTTCCCGACCAAGTCCTGTCAATTTGTGCCCGAGGCTGAGCTGCAAGACGTGAAACTGGAAAAGCTTACCGCCGACGCCTACCTACGCTTCATCATCGAGGAGTTGAAACCCTTTATCGATGAACGTTACAAGCCGCTCACCACCAGGGAGCACACCTTCATGATGGGTTCCAGCATGGGCGGGTTGATCTCGCTGTATGCGTTGTGCGAGTATCCTCAAGTGTTTGGTGTCGTGGCATGTCTATCATCACATCTGTCAATGGCTCATTTGCCTAATGGTGTTGACGGTGAGGTCTGGGCCACGGCATTCCGCGACTACGTTCAGGCCCATCTTCCCAAGGCCAATAGCAGTCTCATCTATATGGACCACGGCACGCGTGACTTTGATGCCGACTATGGCAAGTACCAGCAGTTGCTGGACAACACCATCACGGGCAAGGGCTGGGACGAGGCACACTACATGACCTGTGTGTATCAGGGTCACCGTCATCGCGAGACCAGCTGGGCAGCACGTCTTGACCAGCCGTTGCTCTTCTTGCTTGGAAGATAAGGGCCTTGTTTTTGGCAATGTGAATAAGATGATTTATCTTTGCAGCATCTATAGAATGATCAGGTTGACATGAATGAATTTGTAACTGTCATCGGTGGCGTGAACATGGACATCTCGGCAGCCTTGACGGCGCCGTTTGTCCCAGCCGACTCAGTGCCTGGGCAAGTGACCCTGGGGTGCGGAGGCGTTGCGCGCAACATTGCCCACAACCTGCGGCTGATGGGGCACGAGGTGAAGTTCGTGAGCATCTTCGGTGGCGAGACCTTCGGCGAGATGTGCTGGCACGAGTGCCAATCCATCGGGCTGGACTTGTCCATGAGCGAGAGAAGCGAGAACCTGCGCAATGGGCTGTACCTGAGTGTCAATGACCAGACTGGTGACATGATTGCCGCCGTGGCCGATACCGACATTGTTAACCACATTACTCCCGCATTTCTTGAGAAACGCATCGGCGAAATCAACGCCGCGGCAGCTGTCGTTGCCGATACCAACATCTCGATGGAGTCCCTGATGTACCTTATCGATCATTGCACGGGGACTCCATTGTTTATTGACACCGTGAGCACCGCCAAGGCCACTCGCGTCATCAAGGCCTTGCAACAGAGCCAGTTCAAGCGCTTACACGCCTTGAAACTCAACCTCTTGGAGGCCCAAATCGTGACCCACTGCACGACAGCACGGGAAGCCGCCGACAGACTCACGGCAATGGGAGTCGGGGAAGTCTATATCACCCTGGGCGGTGATGGCGTGTATTGCAGCAACGGCGAGCGCCATGAGCACTTCCATGCCATTCCCTCACGAGTCATCAACACCACAGGGGCAGGAGACGCATTTATTGCAGGCATCGTTCACGCATCCATGCAGCAGACACCATTCCCCGACGGGGCTCGCGTCGGTCTCAAGGCCGCCCACGCAGCATTGCTTTCTCTCCAGACCGTCAATCCTGACGTCAACAAGTACTTGCACTCATAATTTAAACAACCACATAAGATTCTACAACAAGCATGAACAGATACCTTTCCATTTCACCCGAAGTGCAACAGGCACTTAACGAGGGACGTCCTGTAGTCGCCCTTGAGTCCACAATCATCTCCCACGGCATGCCCTATCCCCAAAATGTGGAAACGGCGATCAAGGTCGAGCAGACTATCCGCGACGGCGGTGCCGTGCCCGCCACCATCGCCATCATCGGCGGTAAGCTCAAGGCTGGCTGCACACCCGATGAAATCGAGTATCTGGGTCGCAAAGGCCAAGCCGTGACCAAGGCTTCCCGTCGTGACCTGCCAGTGCTCATCGCCCGTGGCGAGGACGGTGCCACTACCGTAACCACGACAATGATTATCGCAGACATGGCGGGCATCCGTGTGTTTGCCACTGGCGGCATCGGTGGCGTTCACCGTGGCGCCGAGACCACGATGGACATCAGTGCCGACCTTGAGGAACTCGCCACGACACCCGTCATGGTCATCTGTGCCGGCGCCAAATCCATTCTTGACTTGGGCTTAACCCTTGAATACCTTGAGACCAAGGGTGTTCCCGTCATCGGCTATGGGACCGAGGAGTTACCCGCCTTCTACACGCGCCACAGCGGTTTCAAGGTGGATTACCGCATCGACACCCCCGAGGAACTGGCAGCCGCCTTCCGTGCCAAGCTGGAGATGGGCTTGCAAGGTGGCATGCTCGTGACCAACCCCATCCCCGAGGAATACTCCATGCATGCCGACGTCATCAACAAGGCCATCGACGAGGCTATTGCCGAGGCCAACCGACTGGGCATCCGTGGCAAGGAGACCACACCGTTCCTGCTGGCCAAAGTCAAGGACCTGACTGGTGGCGACAGCCTCGCCAGCAACATCCAGCTCGTGCTCAACAACGCACGCTTGGCTGCCAAAACTGCCGCAGCCCTCATCAACTAACAGCAGGAATATCGTCACATCAAAGCATCAACGGCTCTCACATCCGGTTTTTGAGGGTCTTTGATGCCTTGATTGCATTTTTTTGTGGAAAATGGGGGTTGGTTTTAGGTAAAATAGGTACATTTGCAATTTGAAATTAAACGAAGTTTAATCTACACTAAAAAAATAGACCAACAATGATGAGATGTCAACATTGCGGACACGAGGTGCCCGAAGGCTCAGTTTTTTGCAACCGATGTGGCTACCGCATGAGTAACGACATGGCTTGCCCCTACTGTGGTGAGCAGATTCCCGCCAATTCCGTATTTTGCCCCAGCTGTGGCAAAGCCGTTGAGAACAAGCCGGGTCGCACGACCACGACGACCACCAGTCATCCCGAGCAGGGAATGACCTACAACGAGCAGCGAGCCCAGGCAAGACGCGAAGCAGGGCGCCAAGCCAACGCCTGGCAGCAGCCTCAACCCGTCGAAGACAACGAGGAAGAAGACGACAACGGCAATAACCGCCGCTCCCACTATGACCGCAACCTCATCATCGGCATCGTGGTCGCTGCTGTGCTCATCGGCGTGCTGAGCATGCTGCGCCACTGCAACAGCCAGGAGAACGACCGTCTCGCCGAGCGCGCCGACAGCGCCGCCCTCATTGCCGACAGCAGTCAGGACGCGATCCAGGTACTGAGCGCCGAGCTAAGCCGTAACAACATGACCGATGACAAAGCCTACACAGGCTGCGCTGTGAAATTTCCCAGCACCGACCCCGATACACCCGAGCGCATCGTGGGCGTAACCTACAAGGACGACACCGACCGCCCCTTTATCAAGGTTTATAACCTGACCCGTGACGGTGCCCAATGGAAGACCGAACTCGGCCAAACCAAGTACTTCGATGGTCGCAGCATCATCATGGACAACAGTTCACTCATCGCCGACGCGATGTATGTCCCCCGTGCCGTCACTGTCGATGGCAAGCAGTACCTCTATTTCGCCTTCCTCAACCACTTGAAGGGTGCCGGCGAGGGTAATAACGGTCGAGTAACCCTGTGCCTGTATGACGTCGATGGCAAGAAGCTGACAACACTGACCTATGACGGCCAGATCCGCTCTCGCACCGACGGCCGCCAGTACGTCTATTGCCGCGGTCCTCTGGAGAGCACCAGCGGCAGCGAACGCCGCTTCCTGCAACAGGAGGCCTCCAACATCGGGGCCATCCGCGTAGCCACCCAGGAGGAGATTGACGCCGAGGAAGAGGCCAAAGCCAAGGAAGAAGAGGAAAAAGCCCTTGAGGGAGAAGAGAATGCCGAGGCCAAGTGGGACCACGACAACGCCGAGAACATGGACAAGCTCAATCAAGGCGAGGAAGTGAAAATGAAGCCCACCCAGTATGACAAGCCCATCATCAACATGAAGGAAATCAAGGAGAAGCTCGAGAACGACCGCTACCTGGTGTTCCTCGATACCAAGGGGTCGGTGGTTGGCTTCAACAAGAGCAGCCGTAAGTACTTCACCATCTATGGCGGCAAGAATGGTACCGCATCGAGCATCAGCATGGGCGGTGACAATACCGTGATCATCAAGACCTCTGGCGGCTCCATTAACTACGATCTGGTACACGACCGCGCCAAGAGTGCCAACTAACCGAATCATGACACCCGAGAAACGTTACTACGCCTGGTTCTTCATCAAGTTGGACATCATCATCGTGGGGCTACTCGCTCTGTTGTGGTGGCTCAACAATGTAGTGTACGCCGGGTAAAAAGATTAATCACAAAAAAAAACACAACCATCATGGCTGTAGAAATAAGAGAAATCCAACCTACCAAGCGCAATCTGCTCAAGTTTGTGCACTTTCCCATTGACACGCTCTACCGCAACAGCGAGTTCTTTGTTCCACCCCTGGTGACCGATGAGGTGAACACCCTCAGACCCGACAAGAACCCAGCCTTTGACTTCTGCGAGGCCGTCTATTACCTGGCCTACCGCGACGGCAAGATTGTGGGTCGCGTCGCTGGCATTATCAATCACGTGGTCAACGAGCGCTCGGGCAAGAAGGAGGCCCGTTTCAGCTACATCGACTTCATCGATGATGCCGAGGTCGTTGACGCCCTCATTGATGCCGTGACCCGTTGGGGCAAGAGCAAGGGCATGAATCACTTGACAGGCCCGTTGAGTTTCACCGACATGGACCCCGAGGGCATGCTCATTGAGGGCTTCGATCGAGTGGGCACCAGTGGAGGCATCTACAACTACCCCTACTATCCCAAGCACATGGACCGCCTGGGATTCACCAAGGATGCCGACTGGATTGAGATGCTCATCACCATCCCGCCCGAGATTCCCGAGAAGATGGTGCGCATCTCCAGCATCGTGGCCGAGCGCAACAACCTGGAGAACATCAAGTACACCAACCGCCGTCAGCTCGTTGCCGACTATGGCGACGCCATTTTCAAGCTGATTAATGAGGCCTATGATGAAATCTTCGGCTACTCGCCCTTGTCAGACAAGCAGATCAATCATTACATCAAGATGTATCTGCCCTTCCTGCCGTTGAACGACCTGTCAATGGTCGTGGACAAGACGACCCGTGAGCTCATCGCCGTGGGCATCTCGATACCATCGATGGCAAGGGCGCTCATCAAGAACCGCGGTCGCCTCTTCCCCTTCGGCTGGAGGCACCTGCTCAGAGCCTTCAAGCACAACGACGTCGTGGACCTGATGCTCATCGCCGTCAAGCCCGAGTACCAGAACAAGGGCGTGAACTCAATGCTGTTCACCGACCTGATCCCATGCTTCAACCAGAATGGCTACAAGTATGCCGAGAGCAACCGAGAACTGGAACTCAATTCCAAGGTACTCAAGCAGTGGGAATACTTTGAGCGCGACCAGCACAAGCGCCGCCGCGCCTACACCAAAGAGATATAAGCCATCCTGAACTACAGGAAACCCAATTCAAAAAAAACTTAATTATAACCACAATATATTATGAGCAATTCAATTCAAGTCATCAGCAAGTATGCCCTGGGCAAGAGTGACGACCAGCGCATCAAGGCCTTGAGCGCCACAGCACTTGCCGCCAAGCACACGCTCGAGAGCGGCAGTGGTGCCGGTAACGATTTTCTGGGATGGTTGCATCTGCCCACCAACATCGACGAGCAACACCTGCAAGACATCGAGGCCTGTGCTGCCCGGATGCGTCAAGACTGCGAGTACGTCATTACCATCGGCATCGGTGGCAGCTACCTGGGTGCCAAGTGCGTCATCGAGGCCCTGAGCGACCACTTTGCCGCTTACAAGAGCGGTAATGGTCCCAAAATTGTTTTTGCTGGCAGCAACATTGGCGAGGACTACCTGTATGACCTGATGGACCTGGTGCGCGGGCACAAGTTCGGCATCATCGTCATTTCCAAGTCGGGCACGACAACCGAGCCCGCCATCGCCTTCCGCCTGTTCAAGGAGATGCTCGAGAAACAAGAGGGCAAAGAGTTTGCCCAGCGCAACATCGTTGCCGTGACCGACGCCCGCCGTGGAGCCTTGCGAGGCCTCGCCACCCAAGAGGGCTACAAGACCTATATCATCCCCGATAACGTGGGTGGCCGATTCTCGGTGCTCACCCCTGTGGGCCTGCTGCCCATCGCTGTGGCTGGATTTGACATCCGTGCCCTGGTGATAGGTGCCGTCGAGATGGAAATTAATGGCAACAAGCAGATTATGGAGTATGCCATTGCCCGCAACGTCCTCTACCAGAACGGCAAGAAGATTGAAATCCTGGCCAACTTCACCCCCCGCCTGCACTACATCGCCGAGTGGTGGAAACAGCTCTACGGCGAGAGCGAGGGCAAGCAGCACAAGGGCATCTTCCCCGCCAGCGTCGATTTCACGACCGACCTGCACAGCATGGGACAGTGGATCCAGGACGGTGAGCGCACGATCTTCGAGACCGTGCTGAGCGTGGGCGACCAGCAGCACGAGGTCATCATCCCCCGTGACGAGGAAGACCTGGACGGCCTGAACTACATCGCTGGCAAGAACGTGGACTACGTCAACAAGATGGCCGAGTTAGGTACCCGCCTGGCTCACGTCGATGGTGGCGTGCCCAACCTGCTCATCACCATGCCCGCCGTCAACGAGCGTTACCTGGGCCAGCTGATCTACTTCTTTGAGAAGGCGTGCGGCATCAGTGGCTACATGCTCGGCGTCAACCCGTTTGACCAGCCTGGCGTCGAGGCCTACAAGCGCAACATGTTTGCCTTGCTCAACAAGCCCGGCTACGAGGAGCAGAGCGCTGCCATCCAAGCGAGACTCAAGAAATAAAAACAACAACAAATACTACCTATCAAAAAAAACAAAAAACTAAACAATGATTTATCCGATTCTTTCGGCCGAGGAAGCCGCCGAATTTGTACAAAATGGCTTCACAGTGGGTGTTTCCGGTTTCACATCTCCGGGTTGTCCTCAAGCAGTTCCCGTTGCCATCGCCGAGCGCGCCAAGCGCGAGCATGAGGCTGGCCGCGAGTTCAAGATCAACCTCTTCAGTGGCGCTTCGACCAGCGACCACATCGACGGAGAGCTCACCCGCGCCAACGCACTGAACTTCCGTACCCCCTATCAGTCACACCCCGACATGCGCAAGGCTATCAACGGGGGTGCGATCCACTATAACGACCGCCACCTGAGCGAGCTCGCCCAGGAGTTCCGCTATGGCTTCTATGGCAAGATGGACATCGCCATCGTTGAGGCCCAGAGCATCACCGACGACGGTGAGATCCTGCTCGGCACCTCGATGGGTAACACCGCCACCTGGCTCAAGATGGCCGACAAGGTCATCGTCGAGGTCAACGACCAGATCCCCGAGACCATCCGCGGCATGCACGACGTCTATACGCCCGTCGATCCCCCTTACCGTCGCGAGATCCCCATCTACACCCCTCATGACCGCGTGGGCACTCCCACCGCCCATGTTGACCCCAGCAAGGTGCTCGGCGTTGTCAAGACCTCGCTGCCCATCAGCAAGGAGGGTGCCTTCACCCCCGTTGACGACGTGACGGCTGCCATCGGCCACAACGTGTGTGCCTTCCTCGTTAACGAGCTCAAGGCCGGCCGCATCCCCAAGGAGTTCCTGCCCTTGCAGAGTGGTGTGGGCAACATCGCCAACGCCGTGCTCGACGCCCTGGACAAGAGCGACGAGATTCCTCCCTTCGAGATGTACACCGAGGTCATCCAGGACAGCGTTCTTGAGCTCCTGGAGAGCGGCAAGTGCAAGTTTGCCAGCACCTGCTCGATGACCTTCTCCAGCCAGGCCATGACCGAATTCTTTGAGAAGGGCGAGGCGCTTCACAACAAGGTGCTCATGCGTCCCAGCGAGATCAGCAACAACCCCGAGGTGGTTCGCCGTCTGGGCGTCATCACGATGAACACCGCCATCGAGGCCGACATCTACGGTCACATCAACTCGACCCACGTCAGCGGCACGCGCCTGATGAACGGCGTGGGCGGCTCGGGCGACTTCACCCGCAATGCCTATATCAGCATCTTCCTGTGCCCGTCGATCAAGAAGGACGACTGCATCAGCACCATCGTGCCCATGGTTTCCTATCCCGACCACAACCCCCACTCGGTTGACATCATCATCACCGACCAGGGTATCGCCGACCTGCGCGGCAAGGATCCCGTCCAGAGCGCTCACGAAATCATCGAGAAGGCCGCTCATCCCGTTTACCGTCCCCTGTTGCGCGAGTACCTCAATCTCGCCAAGAAGGGCCACGTGATGATGAACCCCGACCTGGCCCTGTCGTTCCACAGCGCCCTGATGCACGACGGCGACATGCGCAAGGTCGATTTCGCCAAGTTCATGAAGTAATTGAAAACCACAAATTACACGAATTGAACTAATCGGCATCCGCACGACATTTATCTGAAAACAAGAAATACAAGAAAAACAATCTTCACTGGATTGTACATCTTGTGTTTCTTGTTTTCTCTTGTGAAATACAATGAAAGCGCTATGTAAAGAAACAGCCTGTTACGTAACTGATAAATGGGTGGTTCCTCCCACTGGCTTGACCCACGGGAGGAACCACTCTATTTCATGAGCTGTTATCAGGACATGAGTATGAAAAAACGATCAACTGCTTATTTGTCATGGACGGGACGGATCGACATGTGGTATGCCCGCAGGTAGTCAATAAACATTCCTGATCGATCGAAGTCATCGCCCTGTGCCGAATTGAAACGGAATATCCATGCGGTAACGACATTGCTATTGACACCATAGCCACGGGCTTCGGCCGTAGCAGGTGTATCACAACTGGTTGACGTCCAGTAGTAACCAGCCTCATTGACGCCATAGGGACCCGCGTGGAAACGGGATGAGGTATTGCTCAGGTCATCACCATACATTCCAGCCAGTGGCAGGATAATACTGTTACCATTGGGGCCGATCACCTCATACCACCTGAGATCACCATTGGTCCGTAACTTCCACTGGCATTGCTCGCTCAATTCACGCGCATCAGTATAACTGGGCATGTGCCAGCCATCGCCCCAATTCAGAGTAACCACGTCTAAACCGCTATTACAGATATCTGCTGGCGGATTGATGCCGCCATAGTTACTTGTATTCCAGGTATAGGCATTGTTTTTCCAGCCGATGCCTTGGGCCGACCACAAGCTGCCTGTGGGATCACCCCATGCCAGACGGGCACCATAATCACCAGGTTGCTTACCGCCCAGGTTGCAGTTTGCCCAGAGGACTGACAATCCCAAATCAACGGCCTGAAGCGAATCGGGCTTTGCTAAAAGTGGATTGGGTGACGGTGAATCGTCGCCACTTTGACCGTTATCTAACCAGAACTGGTAATACTTCAACGTCACCGCATCCTTAACGGTACCATCACTATCCAGATGAGAACGGATCAGCTTGACGTGACAAACGACTTCACCCCGAGTTTCGGGATTCATATCGGCATAATTCCTATACAAACTGTCACACACCATGAGCAGGGCAGCTTCCTTGTTGCGGACGTCACCTTGCATGCTCTCATTCTCACTTACAGCCTGCCTCATGTAGTAGATGGTTCGCGATAGGCGGTCAACCTCAGGGCTAACCATGCCGCTCTCGTCTTCAGCATTGTCCGACAGATGCAGCATTACTTCAGACTGAATGTTCAAGTAATACCTGTACTCGTCAATGCTATTAACATCCTCGTTGTCCTTGCACGAGGCACCTAATATCATCAAGATGACGATAAGCCATATTAAAGAGTTGCGATTTTTCATCCTTTCATCGGTTTTTTGGGTTTATAAAATCTTGGCTACGAAAACTGTACAGGACAGCCAGTGCCATCGAGATACAATCTAATCATTAGACATTCTTTCACAAATGCGGTTTATTTACCCCCCCCATTTTAACATTTCTTAATACAATACACATTTGAGATGGTTCACTCCAAGCCTGTAAAGCTAAGAGGAACCATCTCATTCCCAGAAATCACGTTCGGGAGCTAGTATGAAAAAACACTTCAACAATTATTTGTCGTGAACAGGACGGATAGACAAGTGGAATGCTCTCACATAATCACGAAAGACATGGTTCCCTTCAGTTCCAACCCAAAGGCCTATCCATGCGGTCAAGACTCCTGGATTAATTTTGTATCCGCGCATGTCACTTTGTTTCCAACTTATGTTTGATGTCCAATAGAAAGCGCCCTGATTGACGTAAACTGGACCACCAAGAAACCGGGTATTCTCATGAGTATCATCATCGAAATACATACCCGCAATCGGCCAGGAAATGCTGTTACCATTAGGACCAGTGACCTCATACCATTTTACGCCCGCTCGTTCCAATTGAGTCCAATGACATTTCGTCATCAATTCCTCCATTTCGTAATAAGTGGGCATTCGCCATCCATCACCCCAATGTACAGCTACGACATCCAGTTCAGTACCACTAATATTGTTAGGCGGAGTGTTGCCGCCATAGTTGACTGTATTCCACGAATAGCCGTTTTCGTTATAAATGATACCATCACCTGACCACAATGCGCCCGTGGGGTCGCCCCACGCGAAGTAGCCACCATAGTCCGTAGGAGAACTGGCGCCCAGGTTGCAATTAGACCACAGGACCGACAAGCCCAGGTCCACGGCTTCGACGGCGCTCGACTTTTGAAGATTAAATACTGGCGGATCGATTTTGACATCGGGCTCGTCGTCCTTGGCACATCCCGTAGCCAACAGCTGGATGGCAAATATCACAAATAAGTAATTATAAGTTTTCATCGTTCTTTATCTATTATTAGTTAGGTTGAATATCTTCGGGTTTCACATACACAGGACGTATCGACATGTGGAAGGCCCGCAGATGTTCATTGAACATGTTCAGCCCGGTCAAATCGCCTCGCGATGAATCACACACGAACATCCAAGCGGTTGCCACACCCTGTTGAACAGCATAGCCCCTGGTTGCGGATGTGCCTGGCGAGTCGCAGATGGATGATGTCCAATACCATCCCGAGGAGTTAGTATGCAATGGGCCTTCCATTAAAGATGAGCTGCCTTTACCAGGGATAATGCCATATAGTCCTGCCAATGGAATGATGATGCTGTTGCCGTTGGGACCGATGACCTCATACCAGTTGCGGCCATCCTGAGAACGCAGTTTCCACTCGCATTTGCTACACAATTCGTACGCCTCATTACCACTTGGAGTACGCCATCCGGCACCCCAATGTGCCGTCACAACGTCAAGAGAAGTACCGCCTATCTCGGTCGGGGGATTCATGCCGCCATAGTTATCGGTATTCCAGACAAAAGCACCCGCTTGCTTGTAAATGCCGTTCCCGTCCCACAACATTCCCGTCGGGTCGCCCCATCCAAAGTAACCGCCATAGTCATCAGGTGATTTAGCCCCCAGATTACAATTGGCCCACATGACAGATAGACCTAAGTCAATAGCTTTTAAGGCTTCGGGCTTATTCAATGAGAACTCTGGCGGTGTTGGATCGCCAGACCCGCTTGGTCCAACGTCCTTAAGGGCACGGAAATAATAGGTCTTGAGGGTAGTGCCTTCTTTGGATTCCCCATTCACCATCTTTCTGCGGACAATCTGCACATAGCAAAGGGTTTGCCCAGAATACTGGACATAGGCCGATGAATATTCCCGATATATGCTATCACATGCCGTAAGCAGGGCTGATTCAACACCTGTCGTGCTTTGGTCTGACTCATACTGTGCCATGACACTCCTCATCTTTGAGACCGTCCTGGAAATAACACTCACTTGCCCGCCAACGAGCGTGCCTTCTTCTTCAGCATTGTCTGACAATTCCAATGTTACCTCTGACTGTATGAGCATATAATAATTGTAAACAGCACTGGGCTCGTCGTTTTTATCCCCGCACGAGGTACCTATAACTATCATGACAGCTACAAGCCAAAACAATCTTTTACAAGTTTCCATTATCATATCATCTATTATAAAGGTTAGTAAAAGTGGATTTTACTCGGTTACAAAGTTAGCTTGAAAAAGTCAAAAAACAATGGAATTCAGCATAATTCAAAGTTAATTTGATTACACGTAATATATTGAAATACAATGATTTACAAAAATAAAAGTTAATGTGTTGGTAACATGGGAAAATGTGTTGTTTTTTTTAGTTATTTTTGCGTCAAAGAATCACTTTATTTCATAGGCACTACCAATGACTAAACCCATTTTCCATAACAAAAAGCTGACTGCACTTGCCCTAGTGGGTGCAATCACGGTGATGTCTATATTGTGCTCCCACCCCAACCACACCGAGCTGTTATCTCATGTCGATTCCTTGTTGGTGAAAAACAAATCACAGCAGGCCCTAAATAGCCTAATGGACATGGACAGGAGTGAATTCAACAAAAGAGATCAGGCATATTATAACCTGCTATTAACCCAAGCCAAATACAAGAATCATATCAATGCCACTAGCGACTCGGGCATCAATGACGCTGTTTCATACTATACCAAATCTGAAGACAAAGAAAAGCATACCAGTTCTCTTATCTATCAAGGTCTTGTAAACGAAGAATTAGGTAACTACGACAAGGCTGTCCTTTGCTATCACAAGGCAGAACGTACTGCCCTCAAAACCGACATATCCAATCAAGCTTTCGCCAAATTAAGGCTGGGATATCTTTACAAGTCTCAATTCGTTGGAGCCAAAATCATCGCATCAAACAAGTTTCAAGAGGCATTAAAGTTGTATAAACAAATGGGGAATCAACAATTTGTCATCTTGTGCTTGAAAGAAATAGGAGAACTTTACAGCGACCAAAAAGGCAAGGCCGAAAGTGCTTTACATTATATCAATGAGGCTTTAGATTTAGCAAAGGCCTTGCCAACGGAGCAATATGCGCTTTTCTCAACATACACCTGTCGAGCCCAATACTATGCCTCGGTAGAAAACGACTATACCAAGGCAAAAAACGATGCCCTCAAAGCCATTTCATCAATAGACAGTAACCAAATTGACAATCCTAGGGCGCATTTTACTGCTGCATTGGCCTACATCAACCTACAACAACTGGACTCATGCATTCATTATCTCAAGTATGCACCTGAAATGACATGCTATGCTGATAGTATCCTTTATTTTAAAGTCCTGTCAAACATCAACTTTCATCAGGCGGATTATCCTCAGGCTTTTTCTTACTATAAGAAGGCCATGAATCTTGAAGATTCAGCTCTTGTCAACAGTCTAACTCACAGATTGTTGACAATAGAAAAAAGGTATGATCTTCAAAATGAAGAATTGCAGAATGAGAAGCTACGTTCTAATCTCAAGAATACCTGGTTGGCACTTGCTGTACTTGCTGCTATCGGTCTTGGTCTGTTATCTATTGCTCTCGGTTATCGGTCCAGGTTACGCAACAAGGAACATGAATTTGAACTACTCAGAGCTGATTTGGACAGTTCAACAAACAGTCTAGAACAAGTTCAAGCAACCCTGAGTAGTTACGAGGAAGACATGAACCAAGCCACATCCACTATTACAAAACTAAATCAGGAAATTGATGCTGCCCATCAACGTCTGATTGACATGGAATCTGAGCGGACGCATTATCAAAAAAATGTTGAGTCATCACGCCAAAGCATCAAACTGTTAAATGACCAAATAGCGGTTGTGAAAAATGAGTTAGTTAGCAAGGAGCGCGAAAGAGCCGAATTGAACGACCGATTGGCTGAGCTGGAACACAGGAAAGGTCAGTCCGATGAAATTATTTCGATTCTTGATGGCCAAATCAAGGTGATACACCAACTGATGCAGTGGGCTTACGAGTTGGACGGCAATGCCTTTACCAAGAAATTCAACTCAATAATGACGATACAGGAGAAGAAAAACTCGTCCAGTTATTGGAGCAACCTGCAATCACTGGTCAATGACCTCTATGACAACATCCTTGTCAAGGCACAAGAGCAAGCAGGAGGCACACTGCGTGATGATGAGTTGAACTTTATCGCCCTGTACTGCTGCGGTTTCTCCCGAACAGCCATTATGGTCTGTATGAATTACAAACACATCGTCACCATCTCGAACAAGAAAGTGCAAATCGCCAAGAAATTGGGCATCAACAACCTTGACAAATTTGTTGAGCCTTATCAACGTTAGTCTGCGTATGCACAAAAGCGAAAAAGCGGGAAAAAAGCCGTATGGTTTTCCTCTTTGTTGTAATTTTGCAACTTGAAAACGACATGACTACCGATAATACAACTAATCACAAGGACTGGCGAGCACACGGGGCAATGCTGATGGCGATGGTGCTGTTCGGGCTGATGGCTACGTTCAGTAAGGACGTGCTCACCCATGGCGGCATCACGGGACCGCAGCTGGTGGCATTCCGCGTCATTGGTGCGGCCATCATCTTCTGGATGGGCTCATTGATTGTGCCACAGCAGCGGGTGGAGCCACGTGACTTCATCAAGATTGCCGGGGCGGGCTTCTTTGGCTTCGCACTGGCCCAGGGCGGCTATATCGTGGGGCTGAATTACACGTCGCCCATCAACGCCACCATCGAGTTGACGACCATGCCCATCTTCACGCTCATCCTGTCGTCCATCCTGCTTCACGAACGCATCACCCCGCGACGGGCACTGGGCATCATCATGGGCTTCACGGGGGCCGTGCTGCTGATCACCCGCACGGCAGCCAGTGCCAGCGGGCAGCCAACGGACTTCAGGGGCGACATCCTGATCCTGATCTCCCAAGTGGGCTACGCCTTCTACCTGACCCATTACTCACGGGTCATCCGCAAGTATGACGCCTTCACGTTCAACAAGTGGACGTTCACCTTTGCCAGCCTGTTTATCCTGCCCTTTACCCTACCCCACATCATGCAGATTGACTGGCCAGGAATGAGTGCCAGGACGGCGTGCGAAATCATCTATATCGTGGCTGGAGCAACGTTCTTCACTTTCCTGCTGGTGGTATATGCCCAGCGACGCCTCTTGCCCACGACGGTGAGCGTCTATAACTACGTGCAGCCGATTGTGGCCGTGGTGGCCAGCATGGCGATGGGGCTCGCCACGCCCCAGTGGATGCACGCGGTGGCTGCCGCCCTCATCTTCACCGGCGTCTGGCAGGTCACGAGAGGCAATAGGCTATAGTGAATAGTGAATAGTGAACAGTTGAACGCGAAGCCAACTGTTCACTATTCTCTGTTAACTGTTCTCTGTTAACTGTTCTCTGTTAACTATTAACTGTTCACTGTTTAGAGTCCGTAGAGAGAGCCGACGGCGCCTTCCTGGATCTGCTGCAACAGGTTGGGATTAGACATTAACTGATAACCCTGGATGCAGGACCAGACCACCATCACCACGACAGCGATGAGAACCCACTTCTTGGCCGATGACGATGCGGCATTAGCACCCTGCACATCCCCACTCATAAACTTGGACTTGACCGAGTTGGCCTTGATGATGGCAATAACGCCAGGGATGATCGACAAGAAATTGCACAGACACAGGAATGACAGCACGGTCACGAGAATCGACTCGGTGAGCCAGGTCTTGGGCATTACCTGACGGCTGGGGGAGCTGGAGTTGGGACCATACTGGGGCTGAGCATAGGGCTGGTTAGGCTGGCCATAGGTGGTCGGTTGCTGTTGCTGCTGACCACCGAAGGGCGGCACCTGCTGGGGCATGGGATTGCCCACCGGGGGCATCGGAGGCAACTGCATATCGACATTGCCCGGGTTAAAAGGCTGCCCCGAGAGCAGCGTCATCAATTCGGGCACTTGGCTGGCCGAGGTCCAGCTCGGCATTCCCTCACACCACACGAGCGAATTCACCGTCAAGCCATGCAAGAGCAATTCATTGGGCTCGAAAGGCCCCGCTTGCTGACCGTTTTCTGCAATGTAATATTTCATAATCTCAGTATTTAGTCATTAATAATAGAACTATCATCCTAAAAACAATCTCACGCTAAGTCACACAGTCGCTAAGAAAACCTATCATTAAATAATATAATCACTTAGCGCCTTTTGCGGCTTAGCGTGAGACTTCTTATGCCTTCGCAGGAGGGTTAGTCACTGCACTTGGCGCACAGGAACTCGCGGTTCAAGCGGGCGATGTTGCTCAGCTTGATGTTCTTGGGGCACTCGGCGGCACAGGCACCAGTGTTGGTGCAGTTACCGAAGCCCAGCTCGTCCATCTTGGCAAGCATGGCCTTGACGCGGCGCTTGGCCTCGGCACGACCCTGGGGCAGCAATGCGAACTGGCTGACCTTGGCGCTGAGGAACAGCATGGCCGAACCGTTCTTGCAAGCGGCAACACAGGCACCGCAACCGATGCAGGTAGCGCTGTCCATGGCCTCGTCGGCAGCCTCCTTGCTGATGGGGATGGCGTTAGCATCCTGGGCACCGCCCGTCTGGAAGCTCACGTAGCCACCAGCCTGCTGGATCTGGTCAAAAGCGTTGCGGTTAACCATCAAGTCCTTGATCACGGGGAAAGCAGCCGAGCGCCAGGGCTCAACGGTGATGGTGTCACCATCGTGGAAGCGGCGCATGTAGAGCTGGCAGGTGGTTGCTCCAGTAGCGGGACCATGAGGATGACCGTTGACATAGAGCGAGCACATGCCGCAGATGCCCTCGCGGCAGTCGTGGTCAAAGGTGACAGGCTCCTCGCCCTTCTCGATGAGCTGCTCGTTCAGGATATCCATCATCTCGAGGAAGGAGGTATCGGTGGGGATGTCGTGCATCTCGTAGGTCTCAAAGCGGCCCTCAGCATGAGCGTTGGCCTGACGCCAAACCTTAAGTTTGAAACTTATATTTGTTTCCATTGTATTCGATGAATTTTAAAAAGGTGGTTGATTATGACTTATAGTTACGCGTCTGGACCTTAATGGCCTCGTAGTGGAGGGGCTCCTTGATGAGCGTGGGAGCGGTCTCATCGTTGCCGTTATACTTCCAGCAGGCGACGTAGAAGAAGTTCTCGTCGTCACGCTTGGCCTCGCCCTCCTCGGTCTGATGCTCCTCGCGGAAGTGGCCACCGCAGCTCTCGTGACGGTTCAGTGCGTCATAGGCGATCAGCTCGCCCATGGTGATGAAGTCACGCAGGCGGAATGCCTTGTCGAGCTCGATGTTCATGCCCTCCTGGGTGCCGGGGATAAACAGGTTGGTCTCAAACTCCTTGCGCAGCTCCTTGAGTTTCTTCAACGCAGTCTCAAGGCTCTCCTTGGTGCGAGCCATGCCCACATATTCCCACATCACGTTACCCAGCTCCTTGTGGATGCTGTCCACCGAGCGCTTACCCTTGATGCTCATCAGGTCATCGAGGTTCTTCTGCACGCGCTTCTCGGCCTCGTCAAACTCCTTGCTGTCGGTTGAGAAGTGAGGAACGGTGATCTGGTCGCTCAGGTAGTTCTGGATGGTGTAAGGCAGCACGAAGTAACCGTCGGCCAGACCCTGCATCAGCGCCGAAGCACCCAGGCGGTTTGCACCGTGGTCACTGAAGTTGCACTCACCGATAGCGAACAGACCCTTGATGCTGGTCTGCAACTCATAGTCAACCCAGATACCGCCCATTGTGTAGTGGATAGCGGGATAAATCATCATGGGGTTGTAATACTTCACGCCGTTGATCTCGTTGGCGAGCTCGCCAGGATTGACGTCGGTGATTTCCTCATACATGTCGAACAGGTTGCCGTAGCGCTGACGAATCACGTCAATGCCCAGACGGTTGATGGCCTCGCTGAAGTCCAGGAATACGGCCTTGCCGGTATTGTTCACGCCATAGCCCTTGTCGCAACGCTCCTTGGCAGCACGGCTGGCCACGTCACGGGGAACCAGGTTACCGAAGGCGGGATAGCGGCGCTCCAGATAGTAGTCACGCTCCTCCTCGGGGATGTCACTACCCTTGATCTGGCCAGACTGCAACTTCTTGGCGTCCTCGATGTTCTTGGGAACCCAGATGCGGCCGTCGTTACGCAGCGACTCACTCATCAGCGTCAGCTTGGACTGCTTGTCGCCGTGAACGGGGATACAGGTGGGGTGAATCTGCACGTAGGCAGGGTTAGCAAAGTAAGCGCCGTGGCGATAGCATGCCATCGCTGCCGAGCAGTTGCAACCCATAGCGTTGGTGCTCAGGAAGTAGGTATTGCCATAACCACCAGTGGCGATAACAACGGCATGAGCGGCAAAGCGCTCCAGCTTACCGGTCACCAGGTTCTTGGCAATGATACCGCGGGCACGGCCATCGATGATGACCACGTCGTGCATCTCGTAGCGGTTGTAGCTCTTCACCTTGCCGGCATGAATCATACGGTTGAGGCTCGAGTAGGCACCGAGCAGCAACTGCTGACCGGTCTGACCCTTGGCGTAGAACGTGCGGCTCACCTGAGCGCCACCGAATGAACGGTTAGCCAGCAGACCGCCATACTCACGAGCAAAGGGAACACCCTGAGCCACGCACTGGTCAATAATGTTGTTGGACAC
Organism: uncultured Prevotellaceae bacterium; assembly: GCA_947165675.1. Lineage (GTDB taxonomy): Bacteria > Bacteroidota > Bacteroidia > Bacteroidales > Muribaculaceae > Sodaliphilus. Next base: position 148,472 of record CAMVBJ010000001.1, on the reverse strand, counting down.
CTCGGCCAGGCGGTAAACGTTGGCCTCGCGGGCACGGTAGTCACCACCCTTGACGGTGTCGTAGAACAAGCGGTAAACCGAGTCACCGTCGTTCTGATAGTTCTTGGCTGCATTGATACCACCCTGGGCTGCGATCGAGTGAGCGCGGCGGGGAGAATCCTGGATGCAGAAGTTCAATACGTTAAAGCCCATCTCGCCCAGCGTGGCAGCGGCAGATGCGCCGGCCAGACCGGTACCCACGACGATAATGTCGAGTTTGCGCTTGTTAGCGGGGTTGACGAGTTTCTGGTGAGCCTTATAGTTGGTCCATTTCTCAGCGATGGGTCCCTCGGGAATCTTGGAATCGATGGGCTGAGCGTTCATTTTGTTTTCTTCCATTTGTGTTACAAATTTTAAAGGGTTAATACTCAGCGATTAGAGGGCAAAGAACCAGGTGAAGTAGCAAGCCTCTACAGCAAACAGGATAAACACGATGCTTGCCCACCACTTGGAGATGCACTGCCAGCGGGTAATCCACTTGTCATTGGCAGTACCCAGAGTCTGGAATGCGCTCCAGAAACCGTGGCTGATGTGGAACCACAGGGCAGCGAACCAGATGAGGTAAACGGGCAGTACCCACAGCTGGCTGAAGGTAGCGCGCAGGTAGAAAGTGCCGTTCATCACGTGCTCACCCATCAGCTCGGGCAACTGCATCTTGGCCCAGAACTGAGTCAGGTGCAGCACCATGACACCTAAAACGATGATACCCAGAACGAGCATGTTCTGAGAAGCCCACTCGACGTTCTTGGGACGGGCATTAACAGCATAGCGGTTATTGCCACGTGCCTTGCGGTTCTGGAACGTGAGGATGAACGCAAAGATGATGTGAATTGCGAAACCGCCAGCCAGGATCAATGTGCCCAGCACGGCATACCAGTTGGCACCGAGGAACTCGCAAATCGCGTCATAGGCCTCAAACGAGATGAGGGCCACGGCGTTCATCAGCGCATGGAATGTGACGAATAGGACAAGGAAGAGGCCGGTTACCGACATCACCACCTTGCGTCCTACAGATGAATTAGTTAACCACATAAAATTGATGATTTTTTAGTTATTAATTGAATTGTTAATTTTTGTTCACTCAAATATCCTGCAAAGATAGTAAAAAGTTTTTAGTTTCTACGCTTTTCAGCCATGTGTTTTTAGTTTTCAACTCTCAACGCGTTGCAACTGACGGGCTAAAACAAGGGGAGTAGCAGTGTCATGACACCGCTACCCCCCATCCAGTAAAGAATATAGTTAAATGGAGTTATAGCTTAATGGCAAGGCGGAAGCTCATGTCGGTGGAAGCGCCACTACCAGCCTCGGGACTGTGGTCATACATCGACCGCTTGGTCACTGTTGCGCGCCAGGCGGGCGCCATGTAACCGCTGCTGCGGCGCATGTGCTGGCCGTAGCCCATATCGTCGGGATTGATATCCTCGCTCTTCTTGCCAGTGGGATCAACCTCACCGTCGGTAGCCCAAGCGTAGTTACTCGAGAAGTTGTCGCTCACGGCCTCGTAGGCGTTACCGCTCATGTCATAGAGTCCCAACTCATTGGGTTGCAACTGCTTGACATCATGCAAGGTTTCATCGCTATTCTCGCTGGTCCAGCCCACCAGCGAGCAGTCATCACTACCAGCATAGCGATAGCCATGACTCTTGACACCGCCACGGGCGGCCCATTCCCATTGAGCCTCGGTCGGCAACACAAACTCAGCCCCATCGGGAATCAAGCCATGGTCATGGGCATACTGGTTGAGCGCCTCAATGAATTGCAGAATTTCGGTGTAATACTGTCCGTTGCAAGGCTTGTTGGCACCCTTGATGGCAAAGTAGTCATAGGCGGGGAACAGCGCGTTCCACAGGGCTTGGGTACACTCGGTCTCGGCCATATAGAAGTCGGTAACAGTGACTTGATGGACAGGACCCTCGCTGGCGCCGACGGTATAGTCATCGACATAGCCCGGTGCTTCGGGGTCCTCGTTCTGGGCGCCCATGTAGTACGTTCCGCCCTGGACGCGCATCATGCGCAGGGTCACGCCATTGATGTCATAGTCGATGAAATCGGGCTGGGGCACGGGGGCCGGTTCCTCAAAGGTGATGCTGTCAACAGCCTCGACGGGCGTAGCAACGCCGTTTTGCCATATCCAGATGTTGGTTTGCGCCATGGCCACAGTTGCCATGGTGATCATTGCAAGTGAGAGTATTATTTTCTTCATTGTTTTATGCTTATTGATGATGGTGATTATTGTTTGATGATTTTTACAGCTTGATGGCCGGCACGCACGATGTAGATGCCGTTAGAGAGGCCGCTCACGTCAATGCAGGATACGCCCTGAACCGCCGTTCCACGGGCCAGCATCATGCCTCCCACGTTGAACAGGGCAAGATCGTCGCCCGGGTGGGCTCCAGCAATATAAACCGCCGATTCATCGACCCACACGCGCAAATCATTAAGCTGCAAGGCCGTCTCTACCTCATCGATGCCATCGCTCTCGACTGGCGTGAACACCAGCAAGTAATCCCGAGTGGAGTAACGAACGGTCGAGCCATCCTTGAGCATGACGACCGCCTGGCTGTTGTCCGTCAGGTCGATGCGCTGAACATCGGCAATCTCATACTTGGTCAAGTCTCCCACGTCAAGGGGCTTAAACGTCAACGTCGGCATGGCGCCACCCGCAATTGCGGCCAGCGACAGCGCGACCGAAAATAAGATTTTCCTCATTGTCTTAGTCAAAGAAAAGTGTTAATTAAAATGCGCCAGCAAAGGTAGCGCCTCTACGCCACCCCAATAATCCCCTAAACAGGGTAAATCACGCATAACTATTCATCAAAAATGACGAGAAACCATCACCATACAATAGCAAAGCCGCCCAAACGTTTTCAAAATGACGTCTGGGCGGCCCTGTGGTTAAATAGAACTTAGTCGTTGAGGATGAGCATGGCGTCGCCGTAGGCTCCAAAGCGGTATTTCTCCTCGATGGCTACCTTGTAGGCATTCATGGTCTGCTCGTAGCCGCCAAAGGCAGCCTGAGCCATCAGCATGATGGAATAGGGCATGTGGAAATTGGTCACCAGAGCGTCACAGGTGGTACACTCGTAGGGCGGGAACAAGAACTTGTTGCTCCAGCCGCCATAAGGCTTGATGTGACCGTTCATGCCCACGCAGGTCTCAAAGGCGCGCAGCACCGACGTGCCGATGGCACACACCTTGTTGCCGCCGTCACGCAGCGTGTTGACCTTCTCGGCCAACTCGACGCTCACGTCCATCTCCTCGCTGTCCATGCGGTGCTTGGTCAGGTCCTCGACGTCGATGTCGCGGTAGCTGCCCAGGCTGATGTGCATCGTGATGAAGTCACGGTCGATGTCATAGATCTCCATGCGACGCATCAGCTCACGCGAGAAGTGCAGACCAGCGGCAGGAGCCACCACAGCACCCTCCTTGCTGGCAAAGATGGTCTGATAGCGCTCGGCATCCTCGGGCTCGGCATCGCGGCTAATGTAATAGGGCAACGGGGTGTTTCCCAGGTTGTACAGATCCTTCTTGAACTGATCGTGGTCGCCGTCATAGAGGAAACGCAGCGTGCGGCCGCGCGAGGTCGTGTTGTCGATGACCTCGGCCACCATCGAGTCATCCAGCCCAAAGTAGAGCTTGTTGCCGATGCGGATCTTGCGGGCGGGCTCCACCAGGACATCCCACAACTTGTTGTTGGGATTCAACTCACGCAACAGGAACACCTCGATGCGGGCTCCCGTTTTCTCTTTATTACCAAACAACTTGGCAGGAAACACCTGGGTGTCGTTGAACACAAACAGGTCATGCGGATTGAAGTACTGCAATATCTCCTTGAAAATTCGATGCTCAATCGTGTTACTGCGCTTGTGGAGTACCATCAGACGGGACTCGTCACGCACGGGGGCGGGATGTGAGGCGATAAGTTCCTCGGGCATCCGGGTATTGAATTCTGAAAGTTTCATATTCTATTCTCTCTATTGTTGGGTTTTCTTTTCTATTTAATCTGGGACACGCGCTTGGGAGGTGCTGCACACTGTTGCTTGGCGAGCTTGCGCTCGGCGCGCTCGGCGCGTTCAGCCTTCTGGCGGGCAGCGCGCATGCGGTTCTCGATGCGCTCACGCTCCAGTCGCTCGGCAGCGGCCTGCTCGGGCGAGACATAGGTCTCATGGTCCAATTTCTCGACAAGGCCTTCGAGCGTGAGGCACTGATCGACAGTAACGTCACCCACCCGCGTGCGGCGCAGGGCCGTCAAGTGGGCTCCACTACCCAGCGCCACGCCGATGTCGCGTGCCAGGGCGCGGATGTAGGTCCCCTTGCTGCACACGACGCGAATCCGCAGCGTGGGTTCCTCGGGCAAGCCGCACTGGAGCACTTCTATCTCGTCGATGACGAGGGTCTTGGGACGGATTTCCACATCCTGCCCCTTACGGGCCAACTTGTAGGCAGGCTTGCCATCTATCTTGCAGGCCGAGAACGATGGTGGCACCTGCTCGATACTGCCCGTGAACTGCTCTTGCAGGACACGGTCAATGAGGGCGCGATCGATGTGCTGCCACTCGTAGGTGGCATCGACCTCGGTCTCAAGGTCATAGCTGGGTGTAGTGGCACCCAGGCGCAGGTCGGCGATATACTCCTTGACACCTGCCTGCAACTCGTCGATGCGCTTGGTGGCATGACCCGTACATAGCAACAGGACGCCTGTTGCCAGCGGATCAAGGGTACCGGCATGACCCACCTTGACCTGACGGGTCTTCAAGTGGGTGCGCAACACGGCACGCACTTTCTTGACGGCGGCAAAGGAGGTCATCCTCAGCGGCTTGTCAATGCAGAATATTTCGCCTTCTATAGGGTTAAGCATTTCAGATCATCTACTTCTTATAATGCATGTTGATGTCCCGGTCCGGTGTCTAATCCACCATCTGTAACGACTGACCGCTCAAGAGCATCACCAGAATGATAACACCCACGATGATGCGGTACCAGCCGAAGGCCTTAAAGCCATACTTGGTCAAGAAGTTGACAAACCATTTCATGGCGAGCAACGCCACGATAAAGGCGACCACACAGCCCACAATCAAGATGATGATGTTGTGGGTCGTGGCCCACTCGGCATTGTCCTTGAATAAATCCACCAGATCGAGCAGCGTGGCACCGGCCATGGTGGGCACCGCCAGGAAGAACGAGAACTCGGCGGCCTTGCGCCGTGTGAGCTTCTGTGACATACCGCCCACGATGGTAGCCATGCTGCGGCTCACACCAGGGATCACCGATATACACTGGAACAAACCTATCTTGAAAGCCTTGCGCTCGTCAAGCTGCACAGCCTCGCTTCCCTTATTGAAAATGCGGTCACAGAACAGCATGAACACGCCACCAGCTACCAGCATGATGGCGACAACCATGACACTGTCGAGCAACCAGTCGAGCAAGCCCGATTTCTTGGCAGCCAAGCCGATGACGACTGCGGGCAGCACTCCCACCACGAGCAGCCAGTAGAAATACCACTTGTGCCTGAAACGCTGCCACGACGAGGAGCCTTCAGGGGCGGGGGTGTTATCGAGACGGAAGAACTGCTTCCAGTACAGCACAACGACCGACAGGATCGCACCAAACTGGATGATGAACGTGAAGGCATGCACAAAGGCGTCACCCTGAGCAACGCCCAGCAGATTCTGAGCGATGATCATGTGACCCGTTGACGAAACAGGAAGGAACTCAGTGAGTCCTTCTACTATAGCAATGATGATTGCTTGCAACAGATCCATGTCGATAATGCTTATTCTTCAGTTTGGGTCTTGTCGTTATGGTCCTTCTTGCGATAGATGATGGCAAATGCCATGAGCACGAAGCCCAAGAACGCGATAATGGGACCAGTAGTCACACGACTGCTCTCAAACAAGTCGTTGTTGAACTTGTCGCCAACGTTGGCGCTACCTGTCATCAGCCAGAAGCCGATCACAATCAACAGCAGGCAGATGCCCATCAGGATAAAGTTAATCTTGGTCAGTGGATAGGATACTTTGCCCTTTTCCTTGTTCTCGACTTGTGTTGTCTTTTCTTGAGTTGCCATTATTTTAGTCTTTAGTTGTTAGTCCTTGTTTTGGTGGTTATTATTCAGATTGCAGGAAAAGTGCACACAACAGCGCATAAAACCGCAATTTGGCGCAAAATTACAACATTCGAGAGCCGTTGTCAAGACTTTTGACCCATTTTTTTCGGTTAACCGCCACTTTAACAGAAGAATTACCGAAAATTATTCAAATCAAATTATTCAATTTAAATAATTTTTGATAACATGAAAAGAATAAAGCAATGATATAGAAGTTGGCCCAAGCCCTGCGGGGCTAACGCGAACTTCACGAATTGACGCAAAATGTTTTGTATTTATTCGTGGAATTGGCCTAATTAGCGAAATTAGCGTTAAAAAAATTTTTCAGGGTCAACTGCTATATCGTTCCCCAATATAATGACAGCTTGTCATTCAAGCCTATGCTTATTGCTCAAAGGATTGGGCGACGAGCTTGAGGTGGTCGATGATGTCAATGTGCTGCGGGCACTGGGCTTCGCACTGTCCACACTCGACACACTCGCTCGCCTTGCCGTGATTCTTGGAGAGCAGGTCGTAATAGAGCTTGCAATTACCCTTCTGCTCGGGGAATTGCTTCAGGTTATTATAAAGGTTAAAGTATTCGGGAATGGCAATCTGCTGTGGACAACCATCGGTGCAATAGTGGCACGCGGTACAAGGCACGGCAATCGAGTCACGGATGGCCTGAGTAGCGCGGGCTATGATGGCTTGCTCCTCGTCATTAAGGGGTTGGAAGTCCTGCATGTAGGTGGTGTTGTCATCGAGTTGCTCCATGTTGCTCATGCCACTCAACACGGTCAGCACGTTGGGCAGCGAGGCGCAATAGCGGATAGCCCATGAGGCTGGGCTGGCTTGGGGGTCATACGCCTTGAATAGACGGTCAACAGCTTCGGGCACACGGGCGAGCGAGCCGCCCTTGACGGGTTCCATCACGATGACGGGCTTGCCGTGCTTCACACACAATTCATAACAAGTCTTGGCCTCGATGGCAGGACTGTCCCAATCCAGGTAGTTGATCTGCAACTGGACATACTCGACCTCGGGATGGCGTTCCAGGATCTGGGCCAGCAACGCCGAGTCGTCGTGGAATGAGAAACCGATGTGACGGATGCGCCCCTCGGCCTTCTTGCGCTGGATAAAACCCCAACCGTCTATGCGCTCCATCACCTCGACACGCTCGTGGTTGAGGGCATGCAGCCAGTAGTAGTCAAAGTAATCGACTCCACATTTCTCCAGTTGCTCGTTGAAGATGCGCTCCAGGTCTGCCTCCTCCTTGACGGCCCACACGGGCATCTTGCTCGTCACGGTGAACGACTCGCGGGGATAACGCTTGACGACAGCCTCGCGCAGAGCCGTTTCGCTGGCACCGCCATGATAGGGATAGGCTGTGTCAAAGTAGGTGAACCCACGCTCCATGTACACATCGACCATCTGCTTCATCTTCTCGATATCGATACTCGTCTGGTCATCAGGGTTAACCAGCGGCAGTCGCATTAATCCAAATCCAAGTTTTCTCATCACTTTATCAGTTGTTAGTTGTTAGCTGGGTGAACAGTTTAATGCCGAGCAGGTAGTGGGCAGTGATGATGTTGACGCGTTCCTCGGGCAACTGTTTCAGCAGGTTGACCGAGGGTTGAGAAGTGTAGCGCGATCGCATCTTCCTGAAATCACGGTGAGCACGGATAATGGCCCACGCGTCGCCAAAGTGAAATTTTGCCAACGCCATGCCAAAGGCCAGTGTGTCCATCAATCGACGGGTGAACAGCAGTCGCTTGCCCTCATCGACGGGTAGATTCTTGTGAAGCAACAGCAGGTTGTTGCGGAAATTCAGGTAGGTCTTTCGAGGGTTGCCATAGGCGAGGCTGCCACCACCCAGGTGATAGACATGGCTCGTTGGCACCATAGCCAGGTCGCTGCCTGACAAGCGAATGCGCCAGCACAGGTCTATCTCCTCCATGTGAGCAAAAAAGTCCTTGTCAAGGCCGCCCACTTCCTGATAGAGCTGGCTGCGCACCATCAGGCACGCCCCACTCGCCCAAAACACGCTCTTGGGCCCATCGTCATACTGGCCATGATCATCCTCGACGCACTCAAAGATGCGCCCCCTGCAGTAGGGATAACCGTGACAGTCGATATATCCGCCCGCGGCACCTGCATATTCAAACATCTGTTGTTTTCCGTCCTCATTGTCTTTCAGCATCTTGGGCATCACCGCTCCCACATCGGGATGAGTTTCCATATATTCAAACAGCGGGTTGAGCCAGCCTTGAGGCGTGCGCACGTCACTGTTGAGCAAGACGGTATAAGGGTACATGGTTTGACCGATAGCCCTGTTATAGCCCTCGGCAAAGCCATAATTCTCGTCAAATCTCAATACCTTGATCCCGGGGAAATCCTCTTGAAGCACCTGAACGCTCTGGTCGGTGCTGCCGTTGTCGGCGACAATGATGTCGGCAATGGCGTCATCTGTGCCCGCAATCACTGTGGGCAGGTAGCGGCGCAACAGCTCAGCGCCGTTCCAGTTGAGAATGATGACAGCTACTTTTTTCATGAATGATATATATAGTAATTCTTGTCTTTCTTATTCAATCATCACCTCGGCATCAACGCTCAAGTCATCGTTGAGGCTCAGTAATTTCACGTTCACGATCTGGTTGGCGAGACTCATGTCGGGCTCAATATTCACACGGATGTAATTGTCGGTAAAACCGTGCATCATGCCCTTGCCGTGACCATGCTCCAGCAAGACGGGGCGCACAGTGCCCAAGTAACGGCGGGTAAAGGCGGCCTGCTTCTCATCACTCAAGGCAATCATGCGGGCGGCACGGGCCTGCTTATCCTGCTGGGATACAATATAGGGAATGCGCAACGCCATGGTGCCAGGGCGCTCACTATAGGGGAACACATGCAGGTGCTGCACGTTCAGCCCCTTGATGAAGTTGTAGCTATCCTCAAACAAGTCGGGCGTCTCGCCCCGGGTGCCTACCATCACATCCACACCGATGAAGCAGTCGGGCATCAGGTCTCGACAACGCTGCACCTTGTCGGCAAACAACTGGCGATCATAGTGACGCCTCATGAGCTTCAACACGGGGTCGCTGCCACTCTGCAACGGAATGTGGAAATGAGGCATGAAGGCTCGTGAACGAGCACACCAGTCGATCATCTCGTCGGTCAACAGGTCGGGCTCAATCGACGAGATGCGGTATCGCTCAATGCCCTCGATATCATCAAGCGACTTGAGCAAGTCCAGGAAATGCTCCCCCGTGTTCTTGCCAAAGTCCCCTATGTTCACCCCGGTGATAACGATTTCCTTGCCCCCCTCGGCAGCGACCTCACGGGCCTGGGCCGATAGCTGGGCAATCGTGCCACTGCGGCTACGGCCACGGGCTGCGGGTATGGTGCAATAGCTGCACCAGTAGTCACACCCGTCCTGAACCTTCAGCCAATATCGGGTGCGGTCGCCATGATCACACGACGGCGAGAAAGAACGGATGTCGAGCGAGGGTGTCACCGCCAACTGCTGCTGGCGGTTCTCAAACCACTTCATGACATACTGGGCGATTTCGGCCTTATGCTCACTGCCCAACACGATATCCACACCGTCAATCTCGGCAATTTCCTTGCCCTTGAGCTGGGCATAGCAGCCGGTGACCACCATCAATGCGTCAGGATACTGGCGGATGAGGTGACGGATGTGTTGACGGCACTTGCTGTCGGCAAGGGCGGTGACACTGCACGTGTTGACAACACAGACGTCGGGCACCTCGCCTGGAGCGACGGGCACGATGCCGTGTTGACCAAGCAGTGACTGCATGGTAGCGGTCTCCGAGAAATTGAGTTTGCAACCCAATGTCTCGAGTTTCACTCTATGTGGTGTTGTCTTGCTCATCATCTCACATGAAGAGTAATAAGTTTCGCAAGTTGTTAACTTGCTCACTGGTTAATGGATAATGGTTAATGAATTATCGCTTGAAAATCTGAAAAAATCCAGCATGAGACCACATCAGGCTTTTCAAAAGGCATCTTTAACCATTAACCTTTATCCTTTATCCTCAAGTTTTTAAAGTGGCGCAGCTACTTTAGAAACTTGAATAAATGAATAAATATCTCCTATAACCTATAGCCTAAAAACCTACTTCTTACGTCCACGCGACTTGCCAGAACGGCCCGATCGGCCTGTCTTACTTGCTTTACCTCCCTTCACGCCTCGTGCCTCTTTGGCCTGACGGCGGGTAGAGTTGCCACGGCTACCACGCTGCTGGCGACGGGAAGCACTGCCGCCCTCGTATTGCAGGCGCTGGCGCTCTTCACGAGAGAGGCGTCCACTGGTGCTACGGCTGTTCTGCTCGGTGATGGGCTCCCGGTCAATGCGGTGGGTACCAGCAGGATTCTCCTTGTCAACGAGCACAAAGTCAAGCTGCTTCTTGATCAGGTCGGCACGTGCCACCTGTATCGTAATCGGGTCACCCAGGCGATAAACCTTGCCACGGCGACGACCGCGGATGCAATAATTCTTCTCGTCAAACTCATAGAAGTCATCATCCAGGCCGCGGATGCCCACCAGACCCTCGCAATGGGTCTCGTCAAGCTCCACATACAGGCCCCACTCGGTCACACCCGACACATGGCCAGCAAACACATCGCCCAGGCGCTGTCCCATAAACTCCACTTCCTTATACTTGATGGAGGCTCGCTCGGCATTGGCGGCCAGTTGTTCCTGAGCGCTCATGTGCTTGCACTGGTCCTCAAGCTGGATGGGGTCAACGCTCTTCTCGCCCGCGGCATACTTGTCGAGCAGGCGGTGAACCGTCAAGTCGGGATAGCGACGGATGGGTGACGTGAAATGGGTATAGTAGTCAAATGCCAGGCCATAGTGACCGATGTTGGTCGCGCTATAGACCGCCTTGGCCATCGAGCGGATGGCAAGGATTGAGAGCATTTCTTCCTCGGGTTTGCCCTTGGCCTGTTCCAGCATCTTGTTGATGGACTTGTTGATATCTCGACCAGACCCCTTGGTACGCACCTTGTAGCCAAAGTGGGCGGCAATGTCGGCAAAATTCTGCAACTTGTCAAGATCGGGCTGGTCATGGACACGGTAAACAAAGGCCTTGGCGGTTCTGTTCTTGGCCACCTTGCCAATGTGTTCGGCTACCTTACAGTTGGCAAGGAGCATAAATTCCTCAATGAGCTTATTGGCATCTTGGGCCACATGCACATGGACAGCGATAGGCTTGCCCGTCTCGTCGATGTCAAACTTGATTTCTTCGCGGTTAAAGGACACCGATCCACCTTCCTCAAAGCGACGCCTCCTTAACTGCTTGGCCATCTCGTTGAGCACGGCGAGTTCTTCGGCCAGGTCGCCCTTTCCCGTCTCCAAGACGTGCTGCGCTTCCTCATAGGAGAAGCGCCTGTTGCTGCGGGTCACCGTATGGCAGATCTTGTATTTCTTCACCTTGGCCTCAGCATCCATTTCCATCACCACCGAGTGGGTGAGTTTATCCTCATCGGGGCGTAGCGAACAGATGTTGTTACACAATTTCTCGGGCAACATGGGTATCGTTCGGTCCACCAGATAGACCGAGGTCGCACGCTCATAGGCCTCCTTGTCAATGACGGAGCCTGGAGTGACATAGTGGCTCACGTCGGCGATGTGTACACCGATTTCCCAGTTACCGTTCTTGAGCTTCTCGATAGAGAGGGCATCGTCAAAGTCCTTGGCATCGGCGGGGTCGATGGTAAACGTGGTCACGTCACGCATGTCGCGGCGGCGGGCAATCTCCTCGGGGGTGATGCCGGCATCCAGGGCCTCGGCTGCCTCGGTGACGTTCTCCGGGTACTTGTAGGGTAAGCCGAACTCGACCAGGATGGCATGGATCTCGGCATTGTTCTCACCTGCCACACCCAGCACATCGACGACTTCGCCTATCGGCGAATTGGCATCCTCGGGCCAGTCAACAATCTTGACAACAACCTTGTCTCCGGTCTTGCCTCCTGCGAGCTTGTCCAGCGGGATAAAAATGTCGGTTGCCAGGAACTTGCTGTCGGTCGCAAGCTGGGCAAAATACTTGAGGACCTGCAAGGTGCCGACAAACACCTGCTCCTTGCGTTCCAGGATTTTCACGACCTCGGCCTCGGGTTCCAAGCCATGACGGGCTGCGCTGATGTGAACCAGCACTCGATCGCCATTCAAGGCATGCATCGAGTTGCGCTCGGCCACCATGATGGGCTCACCATCATCGCTGGCGGTATCGACACTGTTCTTGCCGTTGCTGCGACGGATGAAGATGCCCTCGGCCACCGACGAACGGTTGGCGGCCTTGTAGCTTCCAGCACCCACCTGGATAAGGAAACCGTCAAGGGTCAATTCTTCAAGAATCTCAACAATAACGGTGCGACGCTTGGGCGTGTTGGCACCCACTGCTGCCGACACCTGCTTGTAGTTGAACGGTGCCTCGCCCTGACCATTAAAGAAGTTGATGACCCTGTCGTGGTATTCACGACGTTCCTGTTTCAACGATTGTAATCCGCTTCGTTTTGCCATATCTCGCTATTGAATGATAACTTAAGTTTCGCAAGTAGATAAGTTGATTTCATCTTCCTCTGTCGCGACTCGGCATAGTTTGAACAAGTTCAACTCTGCTCTCGCTGCTCCATTGGTTGCTCACTGTTTAATGTTTATATAAACTTGGCTGCGTCTCAGCAAATCAAGCAAGCTTGTTTGCTTTCGACTTGCACAAGTTTTAAGGGTTAATTGCCATGTATCAAGACATCGTTGACACTTTTGTATCAAGACATCGTTGACACTTTGTATCAAGACATCGTTGACACTTTAGTATGTGAAGTTGGCTTGAAGATGGCATAATAATAATATAAAGATGATTAATAATCAATTAATAAAATCATAAATATGAGCCCTTGATCAATTCAAGAACTTAGAGAGCGGTCTTTGACATATTTTGTACATTGTTAGCCAGAAAGGATCAAATCAATTGAACATTATGGCTAATGAAGAAGCATTAAGGGCGCAGGCCGTGGCCATGAAAGCCCGTGGAAACAGCGTCGCTGAGATAAGCCGCAAGTTAGGCCGCTCTCGCCAGTGGATATACAAATGGCTTGACCGCCATTCCGAGGGTGCGGAGAACTGGAACTCGTCACGTTCTCGCAGCCCTGTCCACAAGGCGAAAAGGATTGCGGAGCCGCTTGAGCGGCTTGTTGTCGAGACGCGCCTCAGGCTCGAGGCATCACCTTACAGCGAATCGGGCGCTTATGCCATCTGGCATGACATGTCCAGCCATGGGATCACGCCTCCGTCCGTGGCAACAATCAACCGTATCATCGGCTCTCACGGTTTGGCAAGGCGCAAAATCCGCTATACTAAAAGCGATATAGACTATCCTGCGGTGCCGTTGAACACCCACATGATGGACTTGATCGGCCCCCGCCACCTGCGCGGCGGTCCGCGTTTCTTCATGCTGACGATCATCAGCAACGACTCCCGTCATGCCGGGGTGTATCCCATCCTAACCAAGAACAGCCTTGACGTGACGCAGAGCGTGGCGGCCTTCTGGAAAAGCTTCTCCGTGCCGGACTTCCTTCAGATGGACAACGAGCTCTCGTTCAAAGGCAGCAACAGGCATCCAAGAGGCCTGGGCTTGCTACTTAGGACGGCTCTGGCGTTCAACGTCACACCCAGGTTCATCCCCGTCGGGGAGCCTTGGCGAAACGGCGTGATCGAGCGCTTTAACCAGAAAGTCGAGAAGACGCTGCTCTCGCAGGAGCACGCCTCCTTCAACGAACTGCTGCTTCATTCACGCGAGTTTACCCAGGTGCACAACAGCGAGCACCATTACTCGACCTTGGGACACAAAACTCCCTTGCAGCTCGATCAGGAACTGGATCTGCCCATCGTCCCGCTGCGGGGCGACTACGAGGTGGCAGAACGGCCAAAGCTCGATTGCTCCAACCGAAATGAAATCCATTTCATCAGGCTGGTCAGGAGCGACCTGACGATAAATGTGCTCAACGCGGAGATAGAAGTTCCCCTAGAGCTGATGCACACCTATGTGGAGGCCATTCTGCTGGTCAACGACCACCAGTTGCAAATTAGGCAAGATGGAAGGCTCATGCAAACCCAAGAGTTCATCATGCCAACTGAATAATGTACAAAAATGTCAACGATCTCTTGATACATGCACCGCCTTAGCGGCGCGACCCCCTAGGGGGTCCAAACTTATTATTAACAGTAGTTCTAAGGAACATCAAAACAACACTTCTAAGGGAAGAAAAAGTGTCAACGATGTCTTGAGCTACGATAGTTAATGGTTAAAGAATTGTCGCTTGAAAATCTGAAAAAAAACCAGCAAGAGCCTAAATCCAGCATTTCAAGAGGCATCTTTAGCCATTAAACATTATCCTTTATCCTCAAGTTTTTAAAGTGGAGCCGCCACTTTAGAAACTTGAATTAACTTACAAAGATAGTGATTTTTGACGACAATCCGGGCAAAGGGAATCATTTTTCGCTATTTTTCCACAAAAAAGTTCTTTTCTTGTTTTACGCACAAGTATTTAGTAAAAATAGTAGCTGACTAATACTCAGTTGTTTAGTATTTCTTTTAAGGCTAAATGGCGTGTCCCGTGTTGATTGTTCTTGATAGAAAAAGGTCGTAGACCTTGACAAGGCCGCTGGCCTTGACTTGAGCTAACCCCACGTCGCACAGGCCGTTAGGTCTGTGTGGCGTGGGGTGGACCAGGGTGAGGTGGACGGGCCTCGACGAGGGCCACTCATTATTGGCGCATGTTCTGCCGCTGTTATTGGCCCCCATCAGGGCCCGATCGGGGTATCGACAGTTTCCCCAGGCCTCACTGACCTTCGGCCAGTGCGCCCTGGGGCTTATACAAGTCAAGGCTGCTGGCCTTGTGCAGGCCTTCGATCTGCTTTGACTTTCCCCAGACACCAATGATAACCTATAGCCTATAACCTAACGACTAGTGACTAAAGTCTATAGCCTATAGCCTAACAAAACGTTTTTGACAAACTTTTGCTTTAATAGTAAAGCCCATTGAGGTTTTTTTCTTAACTTTGCAGCCAACTTTTGTCAAAGAAACACCCAATATATACTTTTAGAACACTATGATGCGGCAATCTATATATCGTTTTTTATTAATCTTGACACTTGCTCTCATTGCTGTAAACGGCGCGACAGCCCAGCAGCAAAGGGATATCACTAAGCCTACGCGCGAACGTGTGACCCACAATAATAAGGACAATAAGGCTGACAAAAAGAAGGACGAGAAAAAAGACGCCGCCAACAACAAGAAGGACGACAAAGCACCCGCGACGCCCGTCAAGAATGACACCCAAAAGCCCAGCAACGATAAGGTAACAGCCCCTGTTGTCAAACAGGAGGCTAACAATCCTGCCAACGACACATCAAAGAAAGCCCCTGCCCCAAAGCCCCAGAAGGTGGCGATGTATCCCGACAAGGTGCAGTTTGACGGCATCGATGTGTCCAAGCATCAGGGCTACATCGACTGGTCACAACTCAAGAGCCACAGCAAAATCAAGTTTGTCTTTATAAAAGCCACCGAGGGCACCGACTATGTAGATCCCAGATACAAGGAGAACATACGCAACGCCCGCAAGAACGGCTTCAAGGTGGGCAGCTACCACTTCCTGACCACCAAGAGCAGTGCTACAACCCAGTTTCACAACTTCATCCGCACGGTCAACCGTGAGGAGCAAGACCTGCTGCCCGTCATCGATGTAGAGACCATCGGCCGCTGGTCATCACAACAGCTTCGTGACAGCATTAAGGTGTTTGCCGATCTGGTAGAAGATTACTTCGGTTGCAAGCCACTGATTTACACCAGTGAGAAATTCTTCACCAAGCACCTGGGCCGCTCCTTTGCCCACTACCCCCTGTTTATCGCCAAGTACAGCCCCAACCAGCCCAACATCGGCTACAAGTGGATCCTCTGGCAATTCTCGGACAATGGTCAGTTCAAGCCTGCTGTCAAGGGCAATTATGGTGCGGTGGACATGAGCCGTTTCAATAAGGGCTGCGACATCAGCGACATCATCTACACGCCCAGTAAGCACAAGCCCAAGAGCAGCGTGCATGACGCCGTGGACCGCAAGGACAAGCCAGCCAGCGTCAACTTGACCGAACAAAAGACCAAGGATGCCCCCAAGATGTCCAAGCGCCAGCAGGAAGAAGCTCAAAAACAAGCCGAAAAGGACAGGAAGGCCAAAGAACGCAACAAGAAGATAGCCGAAGACGAAGCCAAGAAAAAAGCTGATCAAGTCAAGAAGGCCAAAGAAAAAGAGGAGCGCCTGAAGAAGGAAAAGGCACGCCAGCAAGCACGTGAAGCCGCTGCCAAGAAAGAAGCCGAGGAGAAGGCTAAAGAAAAAGAAGAGCAGTTGAAGAAGGAGAAGGCACGCCAGCAAGCACGTGAAGCCGCCGCCAAGAAAAAAGCCGAGGAGAAAGCCCAACGCAAAGCCAACGCCCAGAAGGCACGACAGCAGAAAGCCAATGCCCAGAAGAACAATTCCAACAAGTCGGCCAGCCTGCTGCACACCTCGTCGTCCAAGCTGTCACAGTCACAGCGCAACGACAGCATCCGCGCCTCTAAATACAAGGGCCGCAAGACCAATAAGAGCTCGGCTGACAACGACTAACGCCATCGCCACAACGGGGCTGAATGCCCCTCAAGGGCTAACCGCTCACGCTACAGCACGATAATGACCATCAAGGCAACATATCACAAGTGCATCCTATCATGGCTGGCAGTGACGCTGCTGCTGGCGATGGGTGCATTGAGTTCGTGCCACAGCAATCATGGCGGCGACCCCTCCAAGCCCGTCGTAGCCCCCCGTAACACGAAAGCCGAGTATGACGGAATTGACATCTCCAGCCACCAGGGATATATCGACTGGGCCAAGGTGAGCAGCGACAAGGACATCCGCTTTGTCTATATCAAGGCAACCGAGGGAGCGACCTACCGCTCGCCCCACTATGCCCACAACATCACCCAGGCGCGCCGCTACGGCCTGCTTGTGGGTAGTTACCACTATCTCACCTCCTCGTCCTCGATCGACGAGCAGTTTGAGAACTTCTCAACGTTTGCCCTCAAGTCGGTACAGGACCTCATTCCCATGCTCGATGTCGAAGTGCGCGGCAACTGGTCGCGCAGCCAGCTCATCGACAGCGTGGAGCACTTCTGCCAACTCGTGGAGCAGCACTATGGCGTGCAGCCCATGATATACAGCACGATGGGGTTCTATAACAAAAACCTGACGCCACACTTCAATAAGCACCGCCTCTACATCGGCCGGTATTCCAACGCTGAGCCTGAAATCAACTGGGAGGGGGAGTACACCATCTGGCAATATAGTGAGACGGGGATTATTCCAGGTATCGACGCCTATGTGGACCTGTGCCGTTACCGCAAGGATGGCTGGATTGAAGAAATCCTCCTTCCCAAGAAATAATTGCACTTCACCTTACAGTTATTCAGAACATCATTGATTGAATCATGACCATTGTTGACGCCATCATCATCTTGATTGTGCTCGGGGGCCTGGTAATGGGCTACCGCAAGGGATTTCTCGGGCAGTTGTCATCACTCATCTCGTGGGTGGTGTCTATTGTATTATGCTACAAGTGTGGCGAACTCGCCGAGAGCATCTTCCTGAGCATTGTGCCCAATGCAGCCAACTGGCCGCTGTCGAGCATCACTGTACGCACAGTTTCGCTGGCCTTTGCCTTTCTCATCATTATGCTTGTCATCAGACTGGTGATGAGGCTCTTCAAGGGGGTTCTCAACACTATTCACCTGGGATTTATCGACAAGGCGGGCGGTTCATTGCTGTTCATGTTCAAGTATGCCTTTGTGCTGAGTATCGTGCTCAACCTGCTTTACGCTTTTAATCCCGACATGGACACCTTCGCGACCGAGCACATGCTCAACAACAAGCCCTATGAGTTCACACTCGACCTGATGCCCCACGTGCTGGGCAGCGAGAAGATGCCCAGCGACTCATTGAAGCTCTACCGTGACCTCATTGATCCGGTTCCCGTCGATACCGTCCCCTTTAACTAAAAAACAGATGACGCCAATGATCCTGCAACTCACAGCACCCCGACAGGTGAAGGCATCCATTCCACTGCCCACGTCCAAGAGCCTCACCAACCGCGCCCTGCTCATTGCCGCCCTGTGTGGAAATGAGCCATCGGTACTGCATCCTGCCCTGTGTGACGACACAGCCGCAATGATCGAAGCCCTAACGAGACACGACGGTGTCATCAATGTGGGAGCGGCTGGAACCGCCATGCGGTTTCTCACAGCCTATTTTGCCACACGCGAGGGTATAACGGTTACTCTTGACGGAGTAGAGCGCATGCGCCAGCGGCCCATCGGATTACTGGTCGATGCCCTGCGGTCAATGGGAGCACACATTGATTACCTGGGAGAAGAGGGGTTTCCTCCAATACAGGTAACGGGGAGCAAGATGCAGGGAGGTAACATCGAGATGAACGGAGGGGTGAGTTCACAGTTCATCTCGGCCGTGATGATGATCCTGCCCGTCGTGGGAGGCGGCTCTATACACCTCACGGGAGACATCGTCTCGATGCCCTACATCAACATGACCGCAACGGTCATGCGTGACATGGGGGCTACGGTGAATATCAACGGTCATGACATCAACATCGGCAAGGGGTACACGGCTAACGACTACATGGTCGAGGCCGACTGGAGCGCTGCCGCACCGTGGTATGCCCTCACGGCCCTGCTGCCCGAATCATTGATCACTCTTGAGGGGCTGACGCCAGACAGCATCCAGGGCGATGCCCACCTGGCGGAGTTAGGCAGGAAATTAGGCATCGCATCTCGGTTCAGCACGGATGGCGTGACAATAGACAGCAGCCACTTCATCAATTGCTGCTGTTCCTGCTTCACCGACATGAACGCCACACCTGACCTGGCCTTGTCATGGGCCGTGCTGCTATGCCTGTTAGAACGGTCATTCAGGATGACGGGCGTGCGCACACTGTGGCACAAGGAAAGCAGCCGCATCGAGGCCCTGCGCGATGAGTTGTTAAAATTGGGGTATGTCTTGAAAATTGAGGGCGAGGATGCCATTTCATGGTATGGCGAACGCATCAACATCAGTCAACAACCGCCCACAATCGACACCCATGGTGACCACCGTATCGCTATGGCGTTTGCTCCAGCGGCAGTTCGGTTTCCCGGCCTCATCATCCATGACGCCGATGTCGTGAGCAAATCCTATCCTGCCCTATGGCGGCACCTGGAGTACGCTGGCTTCACAATCAATGAACTGGCATAAAAAATGCAATCACAGCAGATATGAAACGCAAACACATTATTATTATAATGGTATTACTATCCTCATGGCTCGCAATGGGATGCATGGCACGCACCGCTATCAGCCAGATGGTTGTCATCAGCGACCCTCATCTGCTCAGCCCCGAGCTTGTGACGCCTGGCAGTGCCATCGCCAATGCTGACGCTGGCGAGAGCAAGATGATGACGATGAGCGACTATATCATGGCTGCATTGACTGACAGCATCATCAACCTCAAGCCACAAGTGGTACTCATCACTGGCGACCTCACCCACAACGGCGAGCGCGCCAGCCACGAGCGCATGGCACACTACCTGAACCGTATGGCAGCCCATGGCATCCATCCACTTGTCATCCCCGGCAACCACGACTGCAATAACCCCTACTCCATGCGATTTGATGGCGATAAGACCTTGCCTGTTCCCACCATCACCCGCGAGGAGTTTGCCTCGATATATCACAACTATGGCTATGGTAACGGCGTGGTACGCGACCAAGCATCGCTCAGTTATTGCTGTGAGCCCATCAAGGGCGTGGTTATCATCGGCATCGACAGCAACATGGACGCGTCGAATACCCTCGTCAGCCGCGGAGACTCAGTCAATGCCTATCACAACGGGGGACTCATCAAGCCCGAGACGCTGCAGTGGGTCATTGACCAAGCTGACAAAGCTCGGCGCAAGGGCAAGAATGTCATTGCCATGATGCATCATCACCTTGTCCCACACTTTGACCATGAGGAGCGCTTGCTGACCAACTACATCGTACAGAACCACCATGAGATTGCCCTACAACTGATGCAGGCTGGTATTCACACGGTCTTCACGGGGCACCTACACGTGACCGACGCCACAACATTATACAATAATGAGCACACGGACAGCATCATTGAGATAGCTACGGGCAGCGCTATCTGCTACCCGTTCGCCCTGCGCACGGTCACAGTCGATCCACGACATCACCAGCTCACAGTCGCCACTCGATGGCTTAACGCAACCCCTGAATGCCCCACCCTGCGCGAGACTGGGCGACAACGCATCATCAATGCCACTCCTGGCATGGCGACAATGCTCACTAACAAGGCTTGGAACAAAGTGGGTAATCGCATGGGGCAACTCAAGAAGATGCTTGAAGTGGGCGGTGGCAAGACCAACTTGCCCGAGACCCCCCAACAGGCCACACAACTGGTCCTGCGCCACTTGAACGAGGTGCTGTCACGCGCAATGATTGCAGTGGTCGAGGGCAATGAGCAAGAGAAAGATGTGGATGAACTCATGAACATGGGCAAGGAAGGGGTGCGTGCTATCATCGATGAAACGGCTCCTGACCAGGCTGATGCCTTGTGGGAATTTTTCCTGGCCGATGTCTATCCCAAGCTTGAGCCCCTCGTGCGCAGCATCCTTCAAGATCTTAACGGAGTGGGCACACGCGGCGAGTCTCGCACCGATGACCTCCAGCTCAAGGCACGCATGTAATCCCCCACCCTGCAATAGCAGCTACCATGGCCAATGCAGGAATTAGGTAGGCAAACTGTTAAAAAAATGAGACACATTAACCAGATGTCTCATTTTTTTTGATTAATTTTGCAAAATCAACACTAATTCACTCATTACTTTAACCCAATTCATCTCATCATGTTAAGGAAAATCCGCATAACGCTGGCTGCCATCATGATGGTCATGGTGACACTGCTCTTTCTTGACGTGAGCGGTGTGTTGCACCACTACCTGGCGTGGACAGCACGCATTCAGTTCCTGCCAGCCCTGTTGGCACTCAATGTAGTCGTCATTGTAGCCCTGATCCTGCTGACGCTCATCTTTGGCCGCATTTACTGCTCGGTCATCTGTCCGCTGGGCATCTTCCAAGATATCGTGTCATGGATTCACGGCAAGCGCAAGAAGAACCGTTTCACCGCCAGCCCCGAGAAGCGCTGGCTGCGATATGGCGTGCTGGTACTTTTTGTCGCTGCATTTATAGCCGGCATACACTCGCTGGTGGCCTTGTTGGCACCCTACAGCAGTTATGGCCGCATGGTGACTAACCTGCTGCTGCCGGTCTATCAGTGGGGCAACAACCTGCTGGCTTCTATTGCCGAGCGCGTGGACAGCTACGCCTTCTACGGCGTGGACGTGTGGATCAAGAGCCTGCCCACATTCCTGATAGCCCTGGCCACCTTTATCATCATCGTCGTGCTGGCATGGCGTGGTGGCCGCACCTATTGCAACACCATCTGTCCCGTGGGCACCATTCTGGCTCAACTGGCCCGTTTCTCGTGGTTCAAGGTCTATTTTGATGCCGACAAGTGCAAGTCCTGTTCCTTGTGCACCAAGAATTGCAAGGCTTCCTGCATCGACTTCAAGACCCACCAGGTGGACTACACCCGTTGCGTGACCTGTGGCAACTGCTTGGAGAAATGTAATTTTGGCGCACTGCACTATGGACACCCCAAGGCCGCAATCCACCCCGTGAAGCCTAACGATGAGCGCCCCGTGGCCGACAATACCCGCCGCGCATTCCTCGTGGGAACCGCCATCGTGGGAGCCGATGTTGCCCTGGCCCAGGCTGCCAAGAAGGTCGATGGTGGCCTCGCCGTCATCGAGGACAAGAAGCCCTATCAGCGTTCAACGCCACTGACGCCTCCTGGATCGGTGAGTGCCCGCAACTTTGCTCAGCACTGTACCGCCTGTCAACTGTGTGTGGCCAAGTGCCCCAATGGTGTGCTGCGTCCCTCGACCGACCCGATGCGC
The DNA here is from genome assembly GCA_947165675.1 of uncultured Prevotellaceae bacterium. Taxonomy (GTDB): domain Bacteria; phylum Bacteroidota; class Bacteroidia; order Bacteroidales; family Muribaculaceae; genus Sodaliphilus. The sequence goes on along the minus strand of CAMVBJ010000001.1, from coordinate 126,226 downwards.
CTGATGCAGCCCGAGCTCAGCTTTGAACGCGGAGCCTGCCGTCCCGAGTGTGTGGAATGCTCGACCGTGTGCCCCACTGGAGCCATCAAGCCCATCACTGTGGCCGACAAGTCATCGACGATGATTGGTCATGCCGTGTGGGTGAAGGACAACTGTGTGATCTTGAGCGATGGCGTGAACTGTGGCAACTGTGCCCGCCATTGCCCCGCTGGTGCCATCATGATGGTGCCAAGCAATCCCCAGGACGATACGTCACCCATGGTACCCGCTGTCAACAGTGCGATGTGCATCGGCTGCGGAACCTGCGAGTATGTGTGCCCAGCCAGACCGTTTAGCGCCATCTATGTCGAGGGTCACGAAGTTCACAGCCAGATTTAGGCTTTAGTTACACAAGTTAGCATGATAATGACATGAACGATAACAAGCATAATCACAATCATAGTGGCAAGACCTTGAGTCGCCGCTCTTTTCTCAAAGCACTGGGCTTGGGAACCGCCGCCGCTGCCGCGCCAGCCATCGTGAGCTGCGCCACGGGCGATGAGAAGAAAGGGACCACCCAGGAACCACCCGTGGGCAAAATGACCTACCGCGAGAATCCCAAGACCCACGAGAAGGTATCTATCCTGGGCTACGGCATGATGCGGCTGCCCGCTACCAATGGCGAACCCTTCGGTCGGGATAATGACGCCGAGATTGACCAGGAAATGGTCAATAAGCAGATTGACTACGCCATTGAGCATGGTGTAAACTACTTTGACACATCACCTGCCTACAGCCGCGGCCTGAGCGAACGGGCAACGGGCATCGCACTGAGCCGCCACAAGCGCGACGAGTACTTCATCGCCACCAAGTTGTCCAACTTCGCTCCCGAAACCCAGACGCGCGAGGCGAGCATCGAGATGTTCCAGAACTCGCTCAAGGAGTTGCAGGTCGATTACATCGATTACCTGCTGCTGCACTCCATCGGAGGCGGCACTGGCGAAGAAGCCATGGAGCTTTTCCGGCAGCGCTACATCTACAACGGCATTCTTGATTACCTGTTGGAACAACGTGAAAAGGGCGTGATACGCAACCTGGGCTTCTCCTACCATGGTGAAATCGCCGTGTTTGACTACCTGCTGGCCAACCATGACAAGTACCACTGGGACTTTGTGCAGATTGAGCTCAACTACCTCGACTGGCGTCATGCCAAGGACTTCAGCGAGGAGAACACCAATGCCGAGTACCTCTATGCCGAGCTCGATAAGCGCGCTATCCCCGCGGTCATCATGGAGCCGCTGCTGGGTGGACGACTGGCTTCATTGCCCACCCCACTGGCGCGCAAACTGCTTGCCCGCGACCCAGAGCGCTCGCCAGCTTCATGGGCCTTCCGCTATGCCGGCTCGTTCCCGCGCGTGCTCACCGTGTTGAGCGGCATGACCTACATGGAGCACCTCAAGGAGAATCTGTGTACCTACAGCCCGCTCGAAGAACTCACCGACGAGGAGAAAAACTTCCTCTATGGTATCGCAGATGAGATCGTAAGCTACAACACCATCCCCTGCAATGACTGTAAGTACTGTATGCCATGCCCCTATGGCATCGACATTCCCGGCGTGCTCACCCACTACAACAAGTGTATCGCCGAGGGTAACCTCACGCGTGACCGCAAGGATCCCGACTACGCCCGCGCCCGCAAGGCCTTCCTCGTGGGATATGACCGCAGCGTACCCCGGCTGCGCCAAGCCGACCACTGCATCGGTTGCGGCAAGTGTGTGGAGCATTGCCCGCAGCGCATCGACATCCCCAAGGAGATGCAACGCGTCAACAACTACGTCGAAGCCCTCAAGCAGGGAATCGACCGAGGTCTGGAAGCCTGATATACAGTATCAAGAGACATTCATCACCACCACAAGAGACGCCGTAATGACGTCTCTTGCTTCTTGATGGGGGTTAACTTGGTCATGGATATCAGTAGGAAATGAGTGTAAAAAACGGCTTTTCATTTAAAATTAATTAGGTGAAATCTAAAAACTTGATTTTTTTATGCCCCACTTTAAGAAAAAGATGTATATTTGCAGGCTGAAAAAGACGTTTGAAACGAAAATTAACAAAATTTAATTAAATAATTCACAATTCAAAAAATGCAAACTAAAGGTTTTATTAGAGTCCTTACTTATGCATTGATCTTGATTTGCCTTTTCTATCTGTCGTTCACCTTTGTGAGCAATCACTACCAGAACAAGGCAGAGCAGAAGGCTCTTGCTGCCGCAGGCATTAAGAGTGCCGACACCAGCAACGAGACGTACAAGACCGTGCTTAATGAGTGCTTGGACTCCCTCGCCAACGAGAAGGTGTATCTCGGTTATTACACCTTCCAGCAGGTTCGTGAAAAAGAGTTAGGCCTCGGCCTTGACTTGAAGGGTGGTATGAATGTGACACTGCAGATTTCAGTGCCCGACATCTTGCGCGCTCTCGCGAACAACAATCCTGACAAGAAGTTTAATCAAGCGATTGACAACGTGATGAAGAACCAGACCGCTCAGGACGACTTCGTCGGCTCCTTCTGCAAGGAGTACAAGAAGCTGGCTCCCGAGGGCAATCTGGCACAAATCTTCCGCAACATCGAGCGCATTAAGGAAAAACCCAATGCCAATGACCGTGAGGTGCAGAACATCCTCAACGACGAGGTTAACAGCATGGTGGACAATTCCTATAAGGTGCTGCGTAACCGTATCGACCGCTTCGGTGTCGTTCAACCCAATATCCAAAAGCTGCAGAGCACGGGTCGCATCCTGCTCGAGCTCCCGGGTGTGAAAGAGCCCGAGCGCGTTCGCAAACTGTTACAGGGTGCCGCCAACCTTGAATTCTACTTGACTTATACCTTAGGTGACATTGTAGGTCCTCTGCGTCAACTCAGCGACCAGGCTCAGGCCAACAAGACCACTGCCCAAGCTCCCGCCCAGGATGCTGCCGCTACTACCGACAGCACCGCTACCGCCGAGGTAAAGGCTGCTGCTGACAGCGCTGCTAAGGCTGCCGCTGCCACCAAGGCTGCTCCCGCCCAGAAGGGCGAGCTCACCCTTGCTCAGCTGACAGGCTTTGAGGCTCTGGCAAGCGCTGGTGCTGGTTCTCCCGTTGTGGGTTATGTTAGCGCATCAGACACTGCTGCTGTCAATGCCATCATCCACTCCCCGGTTGCCAAGACCATCCTGCCCGCCGACTTGAAGCTCGCCTGGACTGTTAAGCCCGAGAGCATGCAAGGTGGCCATGAGGCCTTCCAGCTTGTTGCCCTGCGCACCGTCAACAACCAGCCCGTCCTGAACGGTGACGTCGTTACCCGCGCAACCAGCGAGTTTGACAACCTGCAGGGTCAGGTCGTGTCAATGACCATGAACGATGAGGGCGCACGTCAGTGGAGCATCATCACCGGTCAGAACATCGGTAAGGCCATTGCCATCGTCCTCGATGATCAGGTTTACTCATTCCCCAATGTGAACAGCCAGATTGATGGTGGTCGCTCGCAGATCAGCGGTCGCTTCACCGTCGAGGAGGCAAACGACCTTGCCAACGTGCTCGAGTCTGGTAAGATGGTAGCACGTGTCAATGTCGCCAGTGAGAGCGTTATCGGCCCGTCGCTGGGTAAGGAATCCATCCGCAAGGGTCTCATCTCGTTCATCGTCGCCCTCGTGCTGCTGATGATCTTTATGGTTTGCACCTACGGTATCCATGCCGGTATGATTGCTAACCTGGGTCTTTTCCTGAACCTGTTCTTCACGATGGGTATTCTTGCATCGTTCCAGAGCGTGCTCACGCTGCCTGGTATCGCCGGTATTGTACTGACGTTAGGTATGGCGGTGGATGCCAACGTGCTTATCTTCGAGCGTTGTAAGGAGGAGCTCCGCGCAGGCAAGGGTCTCAAGGCTGCCGTCAGCGATGGTTACAAGAATGCATTCTCGGCCATCTTCGACTCCAACTTGACCACTATCATCACCGGTATCATCCTGATTCTGCTCGGTTCCGGTCCCATCCGCGGTTTTGCCGTTACCCTGGTAATCGGTATCTGCTGCTCGTTCTTCACTGCCGTGTTTGCAACACGCCTTGTGATGGAGCACTTCGTGAACAAGGGTACCTTCGACAAGATGACCTTCAACACGAGCTTGACCCGTCACCTGATGGAGAACGTTCAGTTCAACTTCATGGGCACGGCCAAGAAAACTGCTACCGCAGTATTGGCTCTGATCGTCATCATGGGCATCCTGTTCGGTGTTCGTGGTTTGAACCGTGGTATCGACTTCTCTGGTGGTCGCAACTTCGTTGTACAATTTGATCACCCCGTATCGACCCAGGCTCTTGAGTCGCAGTTAGAGAATCAGTTCGATGGCGCTAACACCTCAGTCATCACCATTGATAACGACACCAAGGTGCGCATCTCGACCAACTACAAGATTGACGATTCCAGCGAGGGTGTTGATGATGAAATCATGAACAAGTTGTATGACGGCCTGAAGAGCGAACTTGGCTCGATGAGCAAGGAAGACTTCAGCATGTCTAATGAGAGTGTCGGTGTCGTATCGAGCGAGACCGTAGGCCCGAGCATCGCAAGTGACATGACGCGTCAAGCCGTATGGGCTGTGCTGTTCTCACTGCTTGCAATGGCACTGTACATCCTGTTCCGCTTCCGCAACATCGCGTTCTCTATTGGCGCTCTGGCTGCCGTAGCATTCACCTCGTTTATCGTCATCGGCTTCTACAACCTGCATGGCCTGCTGCCCTTCTCGATGGAGATTGACCAGACCTTTATCGCCGCTATCCTGACCGTTATCGGTTATCAGGTAAACGATACCGTGGTTGTATTTGACCGTGTGCGTGAGTACCGTTCACTCTATCCCAAGCAGGACCTCTACACCACCTTCAACAAGGCGTTGTGCAGCACCCTGTCACGTACCTTGATGACCTCTATCACGACCCTGCTCGTGCTCTTCATCATGCTGTTCTTGGGTGGTGAGTCAATCCGCAGCTTCATCTTCGCGATGATCCTCGGTGTTATCATCGGTACCTGCTCGTCTCTGTTCATCGCTTCGCCCGTGGCTTACTGGATTGCCCGTCGCAGCGACAAGAAGGAGGCTGCTCTTGCAACCGCCAGGAAGTAATAATTCCTGAACCAATTTAAAATAGAATCGGCTGGCCACGGTGCCAAGCCATGAGTCCAGCCGATTTTCTTGATGCTCCTGTAGTTCAATGGATAGAATGGAGGTTTCCTAAACCTTAGATTTGGGTTCGATTCCCAGCGGGAGTACAATGAAAAATCAAATCGCCTGAGCACTAAGTGCCCAGGCGATTTTTCCATACCCTTTCGGGATGTGATTACTTCTTGAAGAAGCGGTTGTACAGGCCAGTGAAGCCCTGACCGTGGCGTGCCTCGTCGCGGGCCATCTCGTGAACGGTGTCGTGGATGGCATCCAGGCCCTGGGCCTTGGCGAGCTTAGCAATGCGGGTCTTGTCCTCACATGCACCGGCTTCGGCAGCCATGCGTTTCTCGAGGTTGGTCTTGGTGTCCCAAACTACCTCGCCCAGCAGCTCAGCGAACTTGGCGGCGTGCTCGGCCTCCTCAAAGGCATAGCGCTTGAAGGCCTCGGCTACCTCGGGATAGCCCTCACGGTCGGCCTGACGTGACATAGCCAGGTACATACCCACCTCGGAGCATTCGCCCTCAAAGTGCGCCTTGAGACCAGCGAGGATTTCGGGGTCAACGCCCTTAGCGACGCCAATCACATGCTCGGCGGCATAGGTTACTTCCTCGTCTTCCTTGAGTTCCTTGAACTTCTCGGCGGGTTGTTTACACTGTGGACATTTCTCGGGAGGGGTGTCACCCTCGTGTACATAACCGCACACGGTGCAGATCCATTTCTTTGCCATAATGATTGTTATTCAGTATTTGTCTTGATTAGTAAGTTAAACAGATAAATTAATAAGCTTGAGTTTCGCAAGTTGAGCACTTGCTCACTGTGTAAAGAGCTACTGCTGACTTTACTCGGTCACTTCCTCAAAGTCCTCGGGTCCAACGCCACACAGAGGGCACTCTTCGGGAGGTGTGTCACCCTCATGGATGTAACCACACACAACGCATTTCCATTTTTTCATTGTCGTGAATTGTTTTAGATGGTTAATAAAAATTGATTATCTGCTTACAAAGTTACGTCACATGGTGTTAATATTCCAAATTTTTTATCTTTTTTTATCAAAAAAAATCCCTGCCATGCCCACCGGCATTGCAGGGATCAATGTTGTACAAGCAGATTAGCTGATTAGCCGTTGTGCTTCTTCATCACCTTGATGAGGTCGAGCATCTTGTGGCTATAGCCAATCTCGTTGTCATACCATGATACCACCTTAACGAACTTGTCGGTCAGGTAAACGCCTGCATCGGCATCAAAGATGGAAGTCAGAGCGCAACCCAGGAAGTCGCTGGAAACGACCTTGTCCTCGGTGTAACCCAGGATACCCTTGAGCTCACCCTCGCTGGCCTTCTTCATGGCTGCGCAGATGTCCTCCTTGGTAGCGGGGTTCTTCAGATTAACGGTCAGGTCAACAACCGACACGTCGAGAGTGGGGACGCGCATCGAGATACCAGTGAGCTTGCCATCAAGTTCGGGAATGACTTTACCTACGGCCTTGGCAGCACCAGTCGAGCTGGGGATAATGTTGCCACAAGCGGCACGGCCACCACGCCAATCCTTGGCGCTGGGGCCGTCAACGGTGCGCTGGGTAGCGGTAACCGAGTGAACAGTGGTCATCAGACCGCTCTCGATACCGAAGTTGTCATTCAACACCTTGGCGATGGGAGCCAAGCAGTTAGTGGTGCAGCTGGCGTTGCTGACGATGGTCTGGCCTGCATACTTGTCGGTGTTGACACCGCATACAAACATGTCTGCCTGACGACCGTCGTCACCCTTCTTGCTGGGAGCTGACAGAACCACGTACTTGGCACCAGCCTTGAGGTGCTTCTCGGCGCGATCCATGGTAAGATAGAAACCGGTGGACTCAACGATATACTCGGCACCAATCTCACCCCAAGTGATGTTCTCGGCATCCTTCTCGGCAAAGACGCGGATGTGCTGACCATTGACGATGAGCTCTTTCTTCTCCAGGTCATAGTCAACAGTGCCATTGAAGCGACCGTGCATGGTGTCATACTTGAGCATATAGGCCATGTAGTCAACGTCCAAGAGGTCATTGATACCTACAACTTCGATATCATTAACATTCTCAGGCTCAAAAGCCGAGCGGAATACAAAACGGCCAATACGTCCGAATCCATTAATACCGATCTTAATTTTCTCCATAATGCTTTTTTAATAATTTTTTAATAAATAATGCAGTTATATAACTTTTGTTTGTTTTTTTTGTTATCTTTGCCATGACATTTGTCACGAACTGTGTATAACAACACGACTGCAAAATTAACTAAAATATTTTGATAACGTTGACCCGAAGGCGTCAAAAAGCACCTTTTTTCGACTCTATTAAGAATGTTTAATAGTTAATTACTTGATACAGTATGTGATAGACAACATTATATTAATTTTTTAAAACTTGAAGAATTATGGGTTTTATCAAAGAATTTAAAGAGTTTGCCATGAAGGGCAATGTGATGGACATGGCTGTCGGTGTGATCATCGGTGGTGCGTTTGGTAAGATCGTTAGCTCACTCGTTGACGATGTGCTGATGCCGGCAATCGGTCTGCTGACGGGTGGTGTGGATCTCTCAGGTCTGGAGTATCACTTGCCTCCCGTATCCAAGATGGTTAGTGATGCCGCCTCAACTGTTGGTGCCGAGGGTGCTGTCGATGCTGTTGCCGATGCCGCTAACACCGTCGCTGCCAACGCTGGTGTTGCTGCCGAGGCTGCTGGCGCCACACTCAAGTATGGTCTGTTCCTCCAGAACGTCATCGACTTCCTGATCATCGCCTTCTGCATCTTCTTGATGATCAAGGCTATGAACAAGCTCATGCCCAAGAAGGAAGAGCCCGAGGCTCCCGCTGGTCCCACCCAGGAAGAGCTGCTCACCGACATTCGTGACCTGTTGAAGAACCAGAAGTAATCGCTTCGACTTCACCCTTTAATCACAACCTAACCCAAAACATGCACGCCTGTATCCCAATGTGGGACAACAGGCGTGCAGTTTTTTCCTGTCATAGCTATAGAGCCAGGAACAACATTGCTTAAAAAAAGGCTATACCATATCTGGAATAGCCCTGATCGTTTAGGGTAGTGATGCTAATTTAATCGTTAATCTTTAACAATCCTGTTCGGTATGCTTTACCGATAAGTTCAGCAACATTGCGCGAGTTGGTCTTCCGCAACAACTGTTTGCGGTGATACTCTACAGTGTTAGATGAGATGAAAATTTTTTCACCTATTTCCTTGCTGTTATACCCTGATGACAGCAATTCGAGTACTTCCTTTTCTCTGGAAGTCAGTTCAATTTTGGGGGCACTCATAATATCACGATTTTTGATAAGATGCTTATTTTAACATATTTGCAAAAATAAAAAGTAAAACCCATCATACCAAACAAAATGGCAATAATTTAGACAAAATGATACCAAAACTATTTATTTCAGTAACAAAATCTTATTAAATGCAACCAAATGTTAGCTTGCAAGCCATTTTTTTCTTGCATCTGAGGTGCTTCTCACGTGATTTATCGTCAAGCAAACCCGTGCTCCTGACTATAAATTGATGATAGCCGTGTGGTCGTTGATGACGGCCTCATGCTTGGTCCCAATGTCATTGCGATCCTCAAGGATGCTGCGCAGCACCAGTCGAGCAATGTTATAGACACGCAAGCGCAGGGCAACCTTGGCAACAGGCTTGAGGATGCCCCTGACGGTTTCATCCACCACTTGATCCACGCCCTCGATAAGACTATCAACAAGACCACGGTTATCGTTGCCGCCTTCATTACCCTCAGCAAAACTGAGGTAGGCCCGCGTCACTGGGGCTTGCAGGTACTTGAGCAAGAGGTCGGCCAGAGCCTCGGGTGTGTCGGGCAGATCAACATAACGCATCATGAATGAATGCTGATGGCGGTAATTATCGATGGCCTTGCTAACCTCTGACCAATAACGATTGAGCAGTCCGCGAGTAATCGTGGGAATGCTGTGGGTGAACACTTCACGGGCACGCTCCCCAAAGTCGTGCTGCGACGGCAAACTGAATAACGTGCGGGTGTGTAGCTGCATCTTGCCACTGGCAGTGTTACATGTCGCCACTCGCCACTGGCAAGGGTAACCCACGGCAGCCGCAGTGGCAATCTCGACCATGGCCTGCTGGTGATGGCAGGTCTGGCAGATATCGCTGATGTGAAGATGACCTGTGAAGATGACATGCACCCCGGCATCGACAAGGCGACGGCACAACTGACTCGACTCATCTACCATATAGGGTGCAGCAAGTGTGTCCTCCATGTGGAAATGGGGAACAAGGTGGTGGTGCATCATGGCAATGACACGTCGTCCCGACGCCCGCGCAATGGAGGCTTGATCAACAAGCCACTGCTGGGTGGCAGTGTCAAGCATGCCACTGGTCTTGCAGTGGTCAACGGCATCACCACGCGATACAAAGGTGTTGAGCCTATCCATGCATGCGTCGATTCCCAAGACGGCTAAACGGTCATTAATATCACGGCAATAGCTCAATGAGTCCGGATCGCGGCGCGAACGCTCATCATAGCCCATGTTACGATACAAGTCAGCGAACTCAGCACGGCTGATGGTCTCGGCAGGCATGGTATCGTCTCCGTCATATACCTTGGCGTCAGGATTGTTGATGTCATGATTACCGGGAACGACAAGCACCTGGATGCCTGAGTCCACCAATCGCTGCAAGCAGGAGGCCACCAGTTGGTGACTCACACGTTCACCGTCCTTGGTGAGATCGCCTGTAACCAGCACAAGATCTGGTTTAAGAGCAAGAATTTCATCAACGAGTGTGCTGAGAATCTCGGGGCTCTCGCGCAGCATCTTGCGGTCACGGTTAAGGTATTCCTCAAGGGCCGCTCCATCGTGGACCAACAGCGATGGAGCCATCACATGCAGGTCGCTGATGATGGCAATTTTAACAACGGGGTTAGACTTCTGGCTCATAGGCAATGTAACATTATTAACGATGCAACGGCAATGCCTACAAAGGTAATGAAAAAACCTTTAGCTTGCAAGTTCCAGCCCTCCATAATCCCTCATCGACACAATAACAACAAACTGTGCCGGGAGAATAAGCCCCCAGCACAGTTGATGGTGATTGATGAATAAAAATCTACAATTAACGATTACTCACCACTACCGTTCGACAGCAAGTAGTCGATCAAGGCGGTAACGTCGGCAATGGAGATGTTCTCGTCGCCATTCATGTCAGCGATGTCGTTGGTCACGTCGCCCTCGCCACTCAACAGGTAGTCAATCAAGGCAGTGACATCAGCGATAGTTACGCTACCATCACGGTTAACGTCACCTAACTGATACACGGGTGCGGGAGGAGTGGGCCAGTCACCGATGGTGAAGGGCACGGGATCATCGAGGAACCAGTTCCACTCATAGCTGTTGGCAAAGTAAGGCGTCCATACAACCACATAGTAGGTCTTGCCGTTAGTCATATAGTAGTTAGCATAGTCACCACTCAGGTCGAGGGTAGCGATACCGTTGTCATCAATCTCAACACCAGTTGCGGTCTTGGAGATGTAGGGGCTGTAGGTACCGTCAGAGTTCTTGGTTACGATACCATACCTCAGATTGCCGTTCCAGGTACCACCCAGAGACTGAACGTCGATGGTGATGCGAAGGTCGTTGGCGGGCATGGTGTCGGCAACCAGGTTCACTTTATTTACGACAACGCCACCGATGCCGGTAGTATCCGGGCAGAGGCCGATGATGGCAGCCTGGTCATGGTTGAAACCAGAATCATACTGATCATAGTCATAGTTGTTCCTCGGTGACAGCATGGACCAGTCAAAATAGGTGTTGTACTCCTCAGGCTGGAAACCCCAGTTCACATGAACCTTACCGTTACTATCATAACCGTCAATTACAAAGGCGTGACCGATGTGGCACTGGTTACCACTATTGTCAACTGTTCTGTAACCCATGTAATAGATGGGGCGACCATTGTCAATCTCGTTATACATCATGTCATACCATGCCTGCTCATTATAGGAGTAATTGGCCTTCTGCACATACTGGATATTGGCATTGTAGTTAAAGAAAGCGATGATACCACGGAACACATTCCTGAGAAGAGCGTCACTGCTCTCGCCAGAATAGATAGTATGGAAGGCAACACCGACTTCATACATCAGCTCAGCCACCTCGGGAGCGTTCTGGTACTCACCATAACCAGTCCTCATTTTAGCATAATCGTACTTATAGTCATAGAACTTTGCAGTAGCGGTCATCTCCTGGCCATCCAACATATAAGTATAAGTGTTAGAACCGAAGCCGTATGTCGGATACTTCAGACCCTTCATGATTGTGGCAAAAGCAACAGGAACGCAACCAGCATAGCAGCGACCATTGCTAGTCAATGCATGGCTTGAGCGGGGGGCGTTGTTGTTGTAGGGAGGGAACTGGTGCCAGTGAACCTCACCACAGATGGGATACACGCCATAAGGCTGCAGGTCATAGGTCAAAGCCGGGCCCTTAGCTGCCTCGGGATGGCTGCGCATCCACTCCATTTGGTTCTGATACTCCTTGAGCATAGCAACCAAAGCATCAGGAGCCTTGTCGATGTTAAATGAGCCCGTATTGCTGTAACCCAGCACGGGAGTTGACAGGTCGTCACCGGCTACGATCACGAAGCCCTGGCCACCTTCACGGTTGAACACGTAGTAGTCTGTCTGACCCTTCATATTCATGGCTGCATAGTTCAAGTTCATCTTGACATTTGAAGCCATCATCTTGCCCGGGTTAGCAAACTGCTGCTTTGCAACGGCCATTGCCTGCTCTACAGTAACAGGATTAGCCTCAATGCTCTGAGCGCACAGCGCTAGCACTGAAATCAAAAAAAGTAATTTCTTCATAGTAAAGTAAAAGTTATTTAACATTAATAATACTCGATATGGTTACAGAAAGAGGCCTTGATTGGGTCCATCTATTCACTGTATGCCAAAAAATCAAAAATGAAATGAGAATATCCTTGGTCAATTAATTGTTGAATCACTGATAGTTTAGACATCGCATTTTTGTCTTTTTCAGCTGCAAAATTATACTATTTATGGGAAACGCCAAAAGAATTTACGAAAACGTTTTCAATTCAAAATCATTTTTTATATAAAACGGGTAAATAACGTCCATCAAACCACCAAAAAAATAAACACCCCGTTTCACAACGCGATGTTCATTTAGGATGAATAGTATTAATATTTCCAACTTTGACGCAAAGGTACTGCATTTAGCCGAACTGGCAAAATTTTCACTGTAAAAAATTATTATAAAATGTTAACTGATTTCGGTAGGGTAAAATCAAATTGGGAATCCCTCAATGGAACCCCCAATCCGATTAAGCTCTTTTCAAGCCACTTGTGACACTATGACTTGAAGCTACATGGTACCCACAATCATTTGGCAGGAGAACTCAGCAATAGGTCGATCAGTGCAGTAACGTCGTTAATGGCTATACCACCATTCTGATTAACGTCGGCCGCAGCCTCATTGATTGGTTCGGCATTGCCTCCTAACAGGTAGTCGATGAGTGCTGTAACGTCCTTGATCGTCACCATGCCATCGCCATTGACATCACCCACAATGTATTGGGGTTCATCGGGCACCTCGGGACCATCATAGTACAGGACGATATCATCGAGGAAGCAGGGTACCTCGGTGCTACCCGTCGTCTGCTTGATGCGTATCATCATCGGGCCTTCGTTTACAGGCATATAGACGCTGAACGATGTCGATGAACCAGCCGGAACCGAAACCGATGCTGCATCAGGTTCTTTCCAGCGGCTACCACCATCCACCGAGTAGTTAACCGTATAGAGGGCACTTGCGTCAGAGGCATTGTAAACGGTGAAGCGCACCAGTGTGGGCATGACATCAAGCGTGTCTGCCGTGGTGATCATGCTTCCGTTTGTCATGGCAACCACGTGACCACACTCAACACCCACCTGAGCGGTGTCAACAACAGCACAGTTGGTGAAATTCCAGTCAGCGTACACTCCTTCCACTCCTGTCTCGTTCTGGTTTTCGGTTACCGGCATTTGCTCAAAGTCCTCGATAATGCTCACGGCGTAATCCCTCACGACATTGAAGGTGATAACCTTGTCGGTCATCGCAATGTCGGTGATACCATAACGGTTCACCTGGCCGTCCCATGTGCGCAAGCTGGGACTGGACAGGTTATTGATCTCAGTAACCTCGTAGGTGCCAGGGAAAACATCACGGCCTGTGTCTGAGAAGCCGTTGTAACTGGCTCTGAGCATCTCATAGTACATGTGGTTGGGGTCGCAGTTGATCTTATTATCCTCCCACACGCTGACATTGGTCGAATCTACACGGAACACCAGCATACCACTGCCGGGCAGGCTCTTGTCCCACTTGCCTGATTGCTGGCGGTTCTCAAAGAGGAAATACTCACCAGCATTGGGCGAATTCAATCGCAGGCCCTCATTGAAAACATCAAGTGCTTGAAGCGAGTAAGCGCCCGTGTCGGCAATGAGCGTGGGCTGCGCAAAGCCTAATGCATAACGCTCATATAGACTGTAGCCCACTGGATTATAGCCATTGTTTACCTTAAAACCGCTGGCCATGATGGACCAGTTGCTGGGATGACGGCTTTGGCCTCCACTCTGGGCATAGTCGGTGTCATACAAGTCGGGCAATCCCAGTACATGGCTAAACTCATGGCAGAAGGTGCCAATACCGCCAATAATGCCATTGCCCCACTGAGGTTCAGCGCCAGTCATCGCAGTCGAGCAGGCATATAGACCGAAGTTCACGCCATCGACCACAGGAGACTCAGCAAAAGTGAACATGTGAGGCCACAGGTACTTGCGGTTATTGCTTCCGTTATCAGAGCCCCAACCGGCAACCAGGAAGAACACCATATCGACCGTACCGTCACCATCAGTGTCATACTGGCTGAAATCCACCTGATCGTCCAGCGCCTGTACCGCCGAGAAGAAGATGGTATCGCAGTTGGCCATCTGATTGGCATCGGTAGCGACAAAGTCCACATTCACCGGTCCCAAGATGTCAAACTGCGGGTCGAACATCTGGTTGGAGTTGTCATAGTAGAAGTCGCGCACACTGCCAGTCATTTCCTTCTTGGTGCCTGACGGCATCGTATATCCCGTGTAATCGTGACCGTTGATCATCTCATTATAGAAATCATAGGTCTCGTAGTTGTACGGGAGATAATTCTCAAATGTCTTGTCAGTGTAATTAATCAGAATGATCAGCCCACGGAACTTACTATAATCCATGTGACCATTGGCGCCGATGCCCAGCATCGTGTCGTTGCGACGGCTCAGCAAGCGCTTGCCGTTTTGCACCATCGACGAGCTGGTCAGTCTCTTGGGCACGCCGGCAAGAGCGGCATTGTCGACAGCTGTGCGCTGTTCAGCGTCATGAGCGACACATGCACCAGCAACTAAGCGGTCACCCTCAAGACGGGCATAGGTGTAATAACCCGCCTCGTTCTTGACCACGGTGTAGCCATCGGTGGTCGTCATGTAGTTAAAAAACTCGTCACCCTGCAGGGTCACAGTCAACACTGTTCCATCTGGCTGGAGCAGCTTTGTTGGAGTTGGATCAGCAGGAATTGCGTTGCCAGTCAAGAAAAACAACCCCGCTGCAAGTAATGATAAGAAATGTTTCATAACATCAATAATACTAATGAATTTAGGTCAATAACTAATTAATTAAGGTTTTTCTATTTTAGGTTTATTTTAAAATAATGTGTGTTCGATGAAAACGAATTACTGATATCCAACTCCCCCTCCAATCTGAGAGGGGGAGTGGCTATCACATTTATTTACAATTTCATCTAACTTATTTTAAAATAAGGTCTATGATCATATTCACATCACTGATACTAATTTCCCCATCGCCGTTGACATCGGCACGGGCTCGCAACTCGTCATTGCCCCTTGCGCCTAATATCAAGTCGATGACAGCATTGACATCGCTGATGCCGACCTCGCTATCACCATCCACATCACCTATAATGACCTCAGGCTCCCACGTTTCAGTGTAGAACAGCTTGATATCGTCAAGGTAACACTTTGTCTTAGCGCTGCCTGATGTCTGGTTGATACGCAGCATGATGCGCGCATCGGTAGGCAATTGAGCCGTTGCCGTCTTGGTGCTACCAGCATCGACAGTGATGACCGACTCAACGGCCGTCTGCCAAGTTTGGCCCTTATCAACGGAGTAAGAGAGCCTGAAGTTGGCAGCCGATGTCGTGGGATTGTAAACAGTGTACTGTACCATGTAAGGGGCGACATCCAGCGTAGCCGTCGTGGTGATCTGGCTGGGCTTGATCATGCCCACAGCTTGGCTTCCATTGCACTCACCAGCAGCAGGAGCCGCCACACCACACTTGGCGAAATCCCACTTGGCATAGACGCCCTTCACGCCCTTATCGGACTGGGTGGTTGCAATGGGCATCCCCTCAAAGTCCTCGACAATCGTCATCAACGAGTTATCGGCCTCAACATTGAAGGTGATCACGCCATTGTTCATAGCAATATCCTTAATGGAATACTCATTGAACTGCTTGTCCCAAGTGAGCAGATTGGGCTTAGTGTAATTAGTAAGTTTAGTCACATTAGAGGCTCCAGGGAATGGGTCATATTCACTATCATCGCCCATGTAGTTAGCGCGGAGCAACTCATAATACATGCGATTGGGGTTCACGTTAACCTCATTATTCTCCCACACGCGCACGCTGCTTGAGTCAACACGCGCCACCATCATGCCACTGCTTGGCAGGTTCACATCCCACTTGCCGGGCTGGCGGTTCTCGATGAGGAAGAACTCATGACTGTTGGGCGTGTTCAAGCGCAGGCCCTGATTGCTCTCATCAAGTGCTTGGAGCGTCTGGGGCCCTTCAGCATTAATGACAGTGGGCGTGGTGAAGCCCAAAGCATATCGCTCATACAGGCTGTAACCCACTGGATTGCGGCCAAAGTTATTGCCACTGCCGCCAGCCATAATGGACCATTCACCAGGATTACGGCTCTCACCGCCACTTCCGCTATAGTCCGTGTCATACAAGTCTGGCAGGCCCAAAACGTGACCAAACTCGTGACAGAATGTACCGATACCGTTCACATCCTTGTAATAGGAATTCTCCCAACCTGCAATCTCGGTTGAGCAGGCATACAGGCCAAAGTATTTACCATCATGGGGAGGAGCCCAGTACAGGTAGAACATGTGAGGCCACAGGTAAGCCTCGTCGTTACCACTATAGTTGGACGAGAGACCAGCGACCAGGAAGAAGACCATATCCACATAGCCGTCCCCATCGCTGTCATATTCACTGTAGTCCACATAGGGGTCGGCGGCTTCAAGCGCTGCATGGAAAACGTCATCGGCATTGTTAGTACCATTAGGATACTTGCAAGAATAATTGACATTAACAGGGCCCACCACGTCAAATGCCGGGTCGAAAATGTGGTTGGAATTGTCATAAAAATAATCCCTCACGCTACCCGTCATCCTCACATAACGTCCATTCAAGGAATAACCATTGAAGTTATGGGTGTTGACCATATCGTCATAAAAAGAGCCGGGATTAGGCATCGAGAACTCCTTATCATTAAAGTTGACAAGGATAATCAGACCACGAAAACGGTCATAGTCCATCATGCCGTCGGCTCCCACGCGGCGCATTGCGCTATTGCGGCGATTCATCTTGCGGGTTCCGGTCTGCACCTGCTGCTCACTCACGAGCCCCTTGGGTATCGTGGCGAGAGCAGCAAGGTCAGCACTCGTGCGATGGGCGGCATCATGAGCGACACAATCGCCAGCCACCAACCGATTACCGTCAAGGCGGGCATAGGTATAATAACCCGCTGCATTCTTCATTACCGTGTACCCGTCAAGTGTAGTGGTATAGTGAATAAACTCGTCACCATGCAGGACCACTGTCAACATTGAGCCATCGGGCTGCGCCACCTGCACAGGTACAGGATCGGCTGGGATTGCCTGTGCGCCCACGCACAACAATCCCAATAAGAATAACATAAAGATTTTCTTCATAACTTTTCCTTAAGAAATTGCACTTCTGAATTTTGATGATATAAATTAAATGATTATTTCAAGATCATGTCGATAACGGCATTTGCGTCAGCGATACCGATCTCTGAGTCCTCATTGACATCGGCGCGCACTTGTGTGTCTGCATCGGCAGCACCGCCCAGGATGATGTCAAGAATTGCATTGACGTCGGCAATTCCGATTTCACCGTCACCATTCACGTCACCAGGCAGATATTCCAGCGGGCCACCTTCCTCGCCCGTGTAGTACAGGGTGAAGTCATCAACATAGGTCGAAGCATTCTTGTTACCACCCACCTGGCTGATGCGATACAGAGCAGGAGTGTGGTTATTAAGATTCAGATTCCAATAGCCGGTAAAAGTCGTTTTGGCGGGGATTTCTGCTCCATCCTTGCCGTTGGCACACATCACCTTGGTCCAAGTGGCACCCTCGTCGGTCGAGTACTCGAGAGAATACTTTGCGACATAGGAGCTCGTGTTGAACACGGTCAACGATGCCATATAGACGTTATAATAAATCGGAGTGGTCGTGTAGAATTGGCTGGGCAGCTTCATCAACACACTGTTCTTACCATTGGCCTTAGTGCTACCGGGAGCACGCACGCCACTCTTGTTGAATGACCAGGTTGCAAAGTTACCTTCAATGTTAGTATCGGTGGTACTGCTGTTGGGACTCATGCCCTCGAAGTCCTCGACGAGCGTCTGGATGGAACCATCCTCAACGACATTAAAGGTGATAATGCCGTTTTTCTCAGAAATGCCCACGATATTGAACTGATTCTTAGTGCCATTCCAAGTCTTGATGTTGGGATAGGAATCATTGGTAATTAAGGTGTTGCCCAGGGTGCCGGGGAACGGGTCGCTGGCAAGGTCACCCTCAGTAGTGTTACCAGCACGCAACATCTCAAAGTAGTTGTGGCTTGGGTTGCAATTCAATTTATTCATCGACCAGACGCTCACGTTGGTGCTGTCAACACGAGTCACAATCATGCCATGGCCGGGAATGTAGGAATCCCAACCTGTCTTCTGCCTGTTCTCAATGGTGAAGAACTCGTTCTCAACTGGTGAGCGCAGGATAAAACCATCACGCGAGATGTTAACGGCCTCAATCGAGTAAGTTCCAGCCTCGGTTATCGTCTTGGGATGCGCCCAACCGATAGCATAACGCTCAAACAGCGTGTAACCGGCAGGAGTGCGGCCGTAGTCAAAATCACCGCCACCAGCCATCAAGTCCCATTCACCGGGATGATGACTCTCGCCACCTGATTTGGCATAGTCAGTATCATATAAATCAGGCAAGCCTAACACGTGGCTGAACTCGTGGCAGATGGTACCGATACCCTCGACAGTGACAGTGCTTGGAGACGTTTCCCAACCATACAGCTCTGTGGAGCTGGCATAGCGGTCCATCCACTTGCCGTCATAGGAGATGTAAGATGAAGCCAGATTGCTGGCATGGGGCCACAGATAACCTGTCTCGGAACCATTGGAAGCTGCCGAGTAGCCAGCGACCAGAAAGTAAACCATATCCACGCGACCATCACCATTGTTATCATAACGGCTGAAGTCAACATCATCGTTGGCCTTCTTCAATGCGGTAGTGAAAATGGACGTGGAATAGCGGTTACACTCACTGGCCTTGCGGGTCGAGGTATAAGGACCATACACGTCAAAGGGGGGCTTGAAGGCACCATTAGACTGGTCATTGAAGTAGTCACGCACACTGCCCAGGCAGGACACATCACGGTTGGTAATAGGATCGTGGAATCCCGTGAAATTCTCTGTACTGAACATATCGGTATAGAATGCCTGTGGATCATCTGTAGCAAACTTCTTGTCCGAGAAGTCAATGAGAATCACAAGGCCACGGAAGTTTTCAAAGTCAAAGTTTGACAAGTCAACATTGCGCTTGGCACGGCGGGCATTTGCCACGTCCACCTCCTTCATGTCAACCAGGTGCTTGGGAGTGGTGGCAAGCAGAGCAAGCTCAGACGCTGAACGTTGCCCGGGATCATGGGCGAGCAACTGGGTCTCAACGAGATTCTCGCCATCGAGTTGAGCATATACATAGGCACCTGCTTTATTCAGCATGATGGTGTAACCATCAGATGTTGTATTAAAGCTATAGAACTCGTCACCCTTGAGCTGCAAAGTGACTAATGTACCATCGGGCTGAGGCATCTGGACCATACCACGATGAGCAGGGCATGCAAATGCGTTTGCCCCGATTAAGGTTGCTAAAAGTAGCGAAGAAAAGAATTTTTTGATCATATTCGGTTAATTATCTTGTTTTGTTAGGTTCAAGCAAAATGACACGGCGACGGGAAGAAGGCCAAAATTAACCTTAAACTGAACACCGTGAAATGCTGCTGAATGACAATGCAGCCTGCAAATGTACATCATTTTTCTGCAATTCACTTTAAAATAAGGTTAAATGTTGATTTTCATTGCGCATTTGTGACATTATTCAGACGAAAAACCGCTTTTGCTACCACAATGATAACCCATAAATGTGATCAGCCCCCTGGAGAAGCCACTCATAATATAACCAATTTGCGAAATTCGCATTAACCCCGCAGGGGGCGGGCTAACATCCATATCATCGTCTGGATCTTATCAGGATTATAGCGAACGGCCACCATGGCAACCAAGCCAATTTCTCTCACATCAAGACAATAACAATCATACGTAAAAATGCAATGTTCCACGATTTATTAACAATTACCGATAGTTTTGAACAATTCACCCATTTTAACGGACTTTTTCAAGGTTTTTTGAGTAAAAAAACGTTCCTTTGCACCCGTGAAACATCGTGCAAGCCGAATTCCATCGAAAGCCTGCTTTCACATGGACGAGGCGCAGCCGATGTTCATTATAGAAACAATTTGATTACGACACCAACTTATGGGAAAGATAATAGCAATAGCCAATCAGAAGGGTGGCGTGGGCAAGACCACCACCTCAATCAACCTGTCAGCTGCATTGGCCACAAGTGGACAGCGGGTACTGCTCATCGACGCCGACCCACAGGCCAATGCGACCTCAGGACTGGGTGTAGAGCCCAAGCAGATGTCCTCGACCATCTATGAGTGCCTGGTGGATGAATATCCCGTTGCCAGTGCCACTGTTGACACTTGTGTGGACAACCTCAAACTCCTCGGGTCACGCATCGACCTGGTGGGAGCTGAACTTGAATTAGTTGAGAAAAAAGGTCGTGAACGCGTCCTGCAAGCCGCCTTGCGGGATGTAAAAGACGACTACGACTACATCATCATTGACTGCAGCCCCTCGCTGGGACTGATCACCGTCAATGCCCTCACCGCAGCCGACAGTGTCATCATCCCTGTACAAGCCGAGTACTTTGCCCTCGAAGGCATCAGCAAACTACTCAACACGATACGCATCATCAAGGGCAAACTCAACTCGACGCTGCGCATCGAGGGGTTCCTGCTCACGATGTATGACGCAAGACTCAGGCTCGCCAATGAGATATTTGAGGAACTGAAAGGACACTTCGGTGACATGGTATTCAATACTGTCATCCCGCGCAACATCCGCATCAGCGAAGCTCCCAGTCATGGACTACCAGTCATCCTGTATGACCCCTCGTGCCGTGGCACCACGAGCCACATGCAACTGGCCCAAGAAATCATCGACCGCGGCAAGAATAAATAATCATCACAATATAGTATAATCCCTAATTAGAATTGAGACAATAAAAATATGAAACGTAGCGCATTAGGCAAGGGACTCGACTCCCTGATCTCGATGGATGACATCCAGACAGAAGGTTCATCGGCCATCAACGAGATACCCATCAGCCAGATAGCCCCCAATCCCGACCAGCCACGTCAGAACTTTGATGAAGTAGCGCTCGAGGAACTCGCAACCAGCATCCGAGAGCTGGGCATCATCCAGCCCCTCACGCTGCGCAGCATGGGCGACAATTCTTACCAGATCATCTCTGGCGAACGCCGCTACCGCGCAGCATTGCTCGCGGGCTTAGAGACGGTACCGGCCTACATCCGAACAGCCAACGATAGCGAGGTGACTGAGATGGCTCTGATCGAGAACATCCAGCGCGAAGACTTGGATGCCATCGAAATTGCCCTGACTTTCAGGAAACTCATCGACCAATATAACCTGACACAGGAACGCTTGAGTGAGCGCATCGGCAAGAAACGCGCCACCATTGCCAACTTCCTGAGGTTACTCAAACTGCCTGCCGAAGTGCAATTAGGCCTGCATGACCACACGCTCGATATGGGCCATGCCCGCGCTCTGCTGTCACTTGATGACCCAAAGCTACAGTTAAAATTATATAACGAAACTATTAAAAAAGGTTTATCAGTACGGCAGGTTGAACAGCGCGCCAAGCAGATGCAGCAAGCGGCACTTGATGAACAGGCAGGTCAGACGGACGACAGGAAGCAACTGAACATCAAGGGTTTCGGAATCTTGCAGCAGCATCTTTCATCCACATTCGGGGTGCCTGTAAAGTTCACCTGTGACAAATCGGGTAAAGGAAAAATAACATTCCCGTTCACCACCGAGGAGCAGCTTGAGAAAATTATTCGTATCTTTGACAATTTGAAAAATGCCTAAAACGGCTGCTTGGTGAAACAATTGACGACATATTGCATGAGGTGGCGCTTGCTTGCCACGGCATTGTTGCTGTGCCTGTCCTGGCATGGTGGACTGGCTGTGGCCCAAGAGGTAGCCACCACTGTCAATAACGACACCTCGCTCACGGCGCCAACAGTCAAGCTGTCACACCACACCCGCAAGGCTATCACGACAACCGACACGACCACCGAGGCCCATAGTAATCCCGTGCGGATTGTCAACGCTTCGGGCGACACAATCACCTTTGCCTCGATCGACTCCATCAGGGGAATTGAAGGCGTGGAGATACTGATGGACGACAACAGCAACAGTAGCACCACGTCTTCCACCTTAGGCAAGGTGCGCACGTTCAACCCCGACCCTAAGCGAGCATTATGGATGTCGGCGCTATGCCCTGGTTTGGGTCAAATCTATAATCGGCGCTACTGGAAACTGCCCATTGTGGTGGGAGCCTTTGTCGGTCTCACCTATGGTGCCTCATGGAACAACCGCATGTATAAGGATTACTCCAAGGGCTACCGCGACGTGATGGACGACGATCCCGACACCCGCAGCTACATGGACTTCTTCCCGCCGACGGTCAAGGAAGGTGACCTGGACAAAGCTTGGCTACAGAAGACGATGAAAGGCAAGCGTAACTACTACCGCCGCTATCGTGAAATCTGTGTCATTGCCATGGTGGGCGTCTATCTCATTAATATCGTGGATGCCTATGTTGACGCATCATTGGCCCACTTCGACATCACTCCCGACCTCACCCTTGATGTAGCTCCGACAGCCATCGACAACGGTGTGACCGGGGGCAGGCTTCCCTCGCTGGGATTGCAATGCGCCTTTAGTTTTTAAGGAACATAACAACAAGACAATATGACAAAACAACGACTTCTCACATTATTTCTCACCACGGCGTTAGCAGCAATGACGTTGGTTGCAACTCCGCGTGAGAAGAACAACATTCTCTCGCTCAAGAACACGATTACCGACGAGGACATCGTCTTCCCCGAGAGCTTTGACACCGACGTCCACAAGATGATGACCAACTGGTACTTGCAGAACTACACCGTGCTTGATGCCGATGTGGAGAACAAGTCGGCAGGAGAGGTAGGTGAGGAGACCTACATCCGTCGGCTGGCAGCCATACCCTCGGTTATCGAGATGCCTTATAATCAGGTGGTGCGCAAGCACATCGAGCGCTACGTCTACCGCAGCCGCACGCTCATCGAGGAGATGTTGGGTATGAGCTTGTACTATATGCCCATCTTTGAGCAGGCGCTTGAGAAAGAAGGTCTCCCCCTGGAACTGAAGTACCTGCCCATCGTCGAGAGCGCCATGGATCCTAATGCTGTTTCACGCGTGGGAGCCGCGGGATTGTGGCAGTTCATGATTGGCACAGGCAAGGGACTGGGGCTCGAAATCAACTCGCTCGTCGATGAGCGCCGCGACCCCTACCGTTCCAGTGCCATGGCGGCCAAGTACCTCAAGAACCTGTACCAGATCTACAACGACTGGTCACTGGCCATTGCCGCCTATAACTGCGGCCCAGGCAACGTCAACAAAGCGCTACACCGCAATGGTGGATCGGGCGACTTCTGGGACATCTATCAATACCTGCCACGTGAGACCAGAGGCTATGTGCCTGCCTTTATTGCCGCCAACTATGCGATGACCTACTACAAGCAGCACAACATCAGCCCCACGCTGGCCCGCAAGCCGCTCATTACAGACACGGTCACTGTCAATCGACGCATCCACTTCGCCCAGATTGCCCAAGTGCTTAACATCCCCATTGAGGAAATCCGCACGTTCAACCCGCAGTTCCGTGCCGACGTCATCCCTGGCGACAACCATCCTTACACGCTCGTGCTGCCCTCACAGCAGGTATATAGCTTCATCATGAGCCAGGACAGCATCGACAACTACCGCGATGACCTGTATGCCCACCGCGAAGTCGTTGAGCCAGGCGGACAAGTCTTGACAGCCGAGGAATATATATCTGAACACACTATCGACAACAATATCCGCACCATCAGCCACAAGGTGGGTCGCGGAGAAACCGCCGCATCAATTGCTGCAAAGTATGGCATGACAACTCAGGAGCTGATTGCACTCAACGGCTTGAGCAGTGAGCGTGTGCGCCGTGGAGACAATCTTGTGGTCAAAGCTCCAGCACACAACAATGCCAGCGCCGACAATGACGAGATCATGGTGGTCACCAGCGACAACACCACCGATAATGATTTAGCTCTGAACGACGGACAGGCTGCCGAACAAGCACAATTTGACGAAGTCAAGAATATCGAACGTGAGGCCGCCAGCAAGGCCCCCTACAAGGGATCCTACACGGTCAACGTCGATGAAGAGACCAACAAGGCACAAGCTTCTCGCAAGAGCAGCTCCACTGTAAGGAATGACGAGCAAGCCTCCCGTCAACGCGCTGCCAAGACCAACTCGGCCAACTGGCGCTCACGCAATGCCAAGTATGCCGACAAGGATAACGACAGGACCAGCAAGGAGAAATCCTACAAGAGCAGCAAGAGCAAAAGAAACCGCAATGACGAGCCCACCGCTTCCAAGAAACACCGTAGCAAGAAGTCGTCCAAGCCTCAACAACCCAGCGAAGTGACGGTCCAGAAGGGCGAGTCGCTGACCAAGATTGCCGAGAGAACTGGCCTGTCAGTCAAGGACCTCGAACGCGCCAACGGCATCGAGAACGGTAACAAGATCAAGGCTGGCGAGAAAATCAAGATTCCCACCAAGTCCGAAGCCCGTCAAGCCGCTGCCAACGAGAAAAAGAGCAATAAAAAGAGTTCATCCAAGGGTAGCAAGTCGTCCAGCAAGTCTGGTTCATCAAGTAAATCCAGCAAGAAGAGCTCTAAAAGGAAGTAGCCCGCAAACAAGCAATAATAATAATAAACGCCAGCGACACAAGAGTGCATCGTTGGCGTTTGTTTTCTCTCGATGAAGGCATCAATTAGTCACACATTTGACGTCAAGTCAACAATCACCTCGCGGGCGATGAGCAGACCAGCAGCAGCAGGCACAAAGGCATTGCTGCCAGGCTGCTTCTTGCCATCAACATAGACCGGCACGTCGGGATTCCACTTCGGCTCCTCCTCGCTGTAAACACACTTGAAGTGATGAATGCCCTCCCGGTGGAGCAGTTTGCGCAGCATCCGCGCCAGCGGATCAATTCGGGTCGCATCAAAGTCCGCCACGCGGAAGGCCATCGGATCCATCTTGTAGGCCGCACCCATCGAGCAGATGTGGGTCACACCCAGCTTCAAGCAGCGCCGTGCAATCTCCATCTTGGCAGTGATGGTATCCAGGCTATCGACCACATAGTCAAACGCGGAAAGGTCGATTTCATCGGCATTTTCGGGCAAGTAGAACATCTTGTGGGTCGTCACCTTGCATTGCGGATTGATATCCAGCACGCGCTCCGCAGCCACATCCACCTTGGGACGTCCGATGGTGCTGTGCAACGCAAAAATCTGCCGATTGATGTTAGACACACTCACCGTGTCGTCATCAATCAGATCCAACGCTCCCACCCCACTCCGAGCCAGCGCCTCGACCACATAGCCTCCCACGCCACCGATGCCAAACACCGCCACGCGGCTATGAGCCAGCCGTTCCATCGCTGCCGCTCCCAACATCAACTCTGTGCGGGCAAACGGATTCTCTACCCGATGATTGTCTTGATGATTATCCATAACTCATTTTACCTTTATACCCGCAAAAGTACTAAAATCCACCTCCAGTATCAGCCTTTATATCCCTAAAAAACCTTTTTCAAGCAAAAAATATCCATTTTTTTGCCCCCAATTCAAAAAATTCAATTACCTTTGCACCCGCTTCGACGCCCAGATGGCGGAATCGGTAGACGCGTTGGTCTCAAACACCAATGGGGTAACACCCGTGCCGGTTCGACCCCGGCTCTGGGTACGGCTTGAAACGCTAATCGTTTGTTACTCAATCGATTGGCGTTTTTCTATTTCCCAATTTCTTCCCAATTTTTCCTCACATCAGCAAACTTTCTTGCAATAATTTCCCAGCTCTCCTCCATTTGGTGACATACTAACAATGAATCAGTTGGGCTTTTTCGGTATGCTTGTATGGTGGATTACTCAATTATTTCCCAGAAACCATTTTTATCTGCGCCCACTCTACGAAGGTATTTGCCACGCATATAATCTATATTGCGCATGATAGAATTAACACTGATTCCTACGGCTTTTGAAAGTTCTATGACCGATACATACGGATTGTCTATCATAAGTTCAAGAATGGTAATACGGTTTTTAGTCAACTTATCGCCATTCATTTTAGCCCTTTCTATCACCTTTTCACTCACCTTTCCGTTATTTACATTCACCTTTTCTGTGACGTTTACATTCACCTTTTCATCATTTACATTCACCTTTTCTGCTACCTTGGGCACGGTAATCTTCAGGATGAAGTCATCAGTACGGAAAGAAAGGGTAGATGTGCCGTTGGCTTCAAGTTCTCTATAGATGCGGTCAACACCTTCTCCATATTCCTTGACGTAGTGATAAGCTTTTAGGAAAGCTGCTATCTTCGGATTACGGGAGAAGTGAGTGTTGCGGATGTTGGTTGGCTTCACCATTCCAGGCAGTTTGCCTGGCGACTCGAACACAAGCCGGTCATCGAACATCTTGATTTGAATCTCGGTTCCCTTGATGCTATATGCCCTATGGCAAACGCTGTTCACGGTCATCTCTTGAATGACAAACTCTGGATAATCGCGGCGCGTCACGAACTGGGCATGTTGTCCCAGGTATGTGTGTTCCCGAACCTGGGTCTCTATGAAATCTATGGTTCTCCTGACTTGGTTCAGGATGGGTCCCTCAAAAGTCACATCCTTGATGACATTCATTTCAGCACCCACCTTTTCATCGACACCTTCGTATCTGATGAAACGAGTGCGAGCGCGAGGGAAGAACTTCTGAGGATTCTTGCCGAATAGCAGAATGCATGCTGTGCTGACATCTTCTTCGCCTTGCTTATTGGTCGTCACAAAGCCATTATTCTCTCGCAAGTATTCCAATGGGGTCTTGCTATATCCGACCAGCCTGGTATATTCCGCAACAGCATCCATGTCGATGTCATCAACGGTGGCACCATAGACAGCCGTGTCCTCATAAAAGCGCTCACCCTTGTCGTACATCAGCTGCACGCGCTCATCAAACGATAGCTTCCGGCTCTTGTCACCCACACGCATGAAGGCCTCATCCGCCTGGTTGGTGTGCAGATACATGCTCGCAGGGATTTCCATCAGCAAAATATGGTTCTCATTCCCATCCTTGTCCATGCAAGGCAAGTAGGAACATGTGACGGGAATCGACGGGTTGCAGAAGTCGAACGGCACACGCAGCAGCTCATTGAGTTTTTCCGTATGTTGGTCAACCCCCTCAATCGTCCGAGTCTTATCCGACACACCGATAGCAAGCACACCGCCATCAGCGTTAGCCATTGCCACAATGGGCACAGCCAAAGCCTTCGGCTCAATCTGAATGCTCTTGCAATCAAAAGTCTGGCCTTCTTTCTGGGTCTGTATTTCTTGTATGGTCATATATTAGTATCTTTATCTTTCAATTTAAAGAGGTGTTTTGTATCGATATAATTATGCAAAAACACATTCATCACTATATAATACGACTAGCTTAACAATATACCTCTCGCCCTAAGAAAATCTTTAGCAATTGAACCTAATGATTCAACCTCTTGTTCAATCGTTAACTCCATTTTTTGTTTTTCTTCATCAGAAAGCAGAGCAGAATGTTCCTCCAATTCTAATTTTCTTATTGCTTTACAGTATTCTAAAGCTCCTTTAAACTCGCTTTCTGAGATTACTGATGGTAAATTTAAAATACCTGAAAACAAAACCCCTAATAATTTTGCTCCTCCTTGTGAATTTAAGAGCATAACGTTCTTGTAATGAAGTATTTTGTTATTGTCTATCATATTTCAAAATAACCATTTAATATTTTTGTTTCTTGGGAATTACGCCACGGATACCGCCTTTGGGATTCTCTACATCTCCTTTATAGCGGGGAATCAGGTGCATGTGGCAGTGGAAAACGGATTGGCCAGCGGCTTCGTTGATGTTGATGCCGACGTTATAGCCGTCGGGGTGAAAACGCTCGTCTATCTTTTGTTTGACGTATTGCAGCATTACATTCATGGCCTCGCGCTCATGATTGGTGAGGTCGAAGTAAGAGGCCACATGCCGTTTGGGTATGATCAATGCGTGACCGGGCGAAACAGGGTAGCCGTCATAGAATGCGACACAGGTAGCCGTTTCGCAGATGATTTCCACCCTGCGAGACAGACGACAAAATGGGCATTTCTCGCCTTCAACTCGTGGGAGTTTGTTGAAATGGTTATATTGGTAGAGTTCGTAACTTTTGTTGGCCACAAGACTCTTAAATGGCAATTTGACATTACACTGATAGGTGTATTGCTTATGAATCGCGTGGATCCTAAAACCTTCTTCAACTAAGTCACGACGTACTGCAAAATAAGCGGTTCCTTTTGGTGATAGCAAGTTTGCCACGTTCATCATCACTTCGGCTTGAGCATAAGGCTCAAGAACGTTAAGCACATAGTTACAGATGATAGTATCAAACTTGCCCTCTGGAAAGTCAGGACGATAATAGTAGTCGTAGCCCGTCACATCATAACCCAGTTTGCAAAGTTCGTCTGTATCGTAGCCGAAGCCACATCCAAAGTCGAGTATCTTTCCCTTCAACAGGTCATGCTGCATGAGGTATCGGGTTGGCACAGAAAAGTCACTGCG
The DNA here is from genome assembly GCA_947165675.1 of uncultured Prevotellaceae bacterium. GTDB lineage: Bacteria > Bacteroidota > Bacteroidia > Bacteroidales > Muribaculaceae > Sodaliphilus. The sequence goes on along the minus strand of CAMVBJ010000001.1, from coordinate 97,523 downwards.
CTTAATTGCTGTCAGATAGGGATGATTTATCTTCTCTGGTTCCATTGACATCAATATTTCCAAGTCTCAAAACCCATGTTGAGGGCTATTTGACTCATTGGGTTAAACGTTCTTTCATATAATTCACGGAATCTTTCATCGCTCATTTCAGCCAATTCCCTTGGGGTATAACCCAATGAAATGTAGTCTTCCATGACTTGAGGCCTCTTATTGGCATTTACCATCAACCGCAATGATCGATGTTGCATTGAAGCCAATTTAGGCAGATAGAAACCCAGATCGGGTAGTTTATTACTCTTTGACGAGTTGATGCTACCATCTGATGGTATCAAGTTCCACAACAAATCATGTGACACAAAACTCCATGGGATAAAGTGATCCAGTTCATAGTCAAATGAATGAATTTCTTTGTCCGTATAAATGCAATGAATGGGACCACCAAGATTGATTACCGTATCCCAATAATTATGCTGCTTTGTCAAAGCGTTTCTGACTTCGGGCTTAATCAACTTATTGGGAATGGCTGGAACATTAGGATTACGGACTTGCAAAAACAATGTCAGATTCCAATAGGCGAAATCAACCAATATGTTGTAATTGCTATGTAAATAGGCATCCCAAATGGGATTAAGCACAATATAGAACTCGCCACCCTTTTTATGCAACGAATATAGGCAACCATTTTCAAGGTTCTGTGAGCGGTTGACCATATCCCTATCATCACTTGTGTCTATCCAAGGACGAAGGAAACGATAAGGCACATTTAACGTAAGTGTTCTCAGTAAACGTTGAATCCGTCTATCTCCCAATCTGTCAGTAAGAACACAGATGACATCGTCGGGGTTCGCATCAATCGGTATTTGTGTTATCCGATGCAACTCCATAACAATATCAAACAGTGAGTCACTCTTACCAAACGACAAGCGGAAATAATGTATCGGATACCACGCATTGGCCACCATACGAATCACAATATCCCATACATCCATTCGCAGATTACCCGTCCTGGCATGTATCTGCAAAATGGACACAAACCAGAAATACTTGTATGTAGCCACCGTCTTAGAGAAAATCTTCCCAAGACGATTCGTCGTCAATATGTCCGACTGGGGTATTTGCATTTTTCGAAATAATTAATTAGTGAGCTGAAAGATATTCTTCTCTTTGATGAATTATCTTATCCATCAAATACCTAAACATGCGATAATCCAACTCATTTCCACAATTCATCATAACTTCTTCTGCATCGCGTAATAATTTTGAGAACTCAATTTCTGCTTGAGTAGGACTATATTTTCCTGAAGACAACTTCTCTAACCGATTTGAAATTCTTTCATACTCAATTGCAGCAATTGAATTTCTCTTTGGATTATTCTTACGCCCTTCTAGTAGTAACATATCCATCATCATTTTCAACTCTGTCATCTGTGACTGCATATAATCTAATGCAATATCTTCCTTATTTGACTGGTCAAGATTTGGTATCATGGCAGGCGAACTCAAAGCAAGTAACTTGACAATAGAATTAATACTTCCACTATTGCCTTCAGCTTCTTTGGTAGCATTTATTGCTTCTTCCAGCTCTTTTTGTGTTTTTAATACTTCATGATATTTTAATTCTTTGGAGTATTCTAAATATCTTAATGGAGCTATATCAAAGATTTTTGGTGTACCGATTTCTTGGATTAAGACTACAGGTCTATCAAAAGCCTGTCTGATTCCTAATTCAAACAACACATTGGGATTACGAGTACTTAAATCACACACGGCTATTGGAGCATCGATTAGTTTTTGAAGTATATCTAGATGAATTAGATTCGTTTGTTTAACTTCGTCAGCTCTAATTGCCGTGAATTCAGTTTTTTCAATTGCAGGCTTTATAATATCATTATATACATGATTGAAATGTCCTTTCTCATACCCGTCACTATCTGCGATAGGCATAATGACAAAACAACTCTTATTTACTTTCTCTTCCATAAGATTGTTATTTAATTTGTTCTGAAATAATTCTTATTAATTAGCTCGTCAATTTCAACTTCAAGCAATCTTGCTATTCGCAAATAAGTTTCCATTGGGGGCTGTGAGGAGTTGGTGCACCATTTTGACACGGTGGTAGGCGCACAGCCTAACTGCTCTGCCAGCCACTTGTTGGTCCTTTTTTTCTCGGCAAGAACCACCTTGATGCGGTTGATGTCTTTCTCCATTTTCATTCTTCAATGTTATGTCGCAAAGGTAACCATTTTCAACGAAAAAACAGTGCAGATTATCACTTAAATTAGCAAAGATTTCACTTAATTGCCCTCCTAACCACTTTGTGATAGAAAAATGGCGGTTTAATCTTGGCCCTTGCTATATATACACAAAGTGGACTAAACATGCTTCGCCATTACGATTATCTTGTGCTGGCGAAAGGAGAGATATTTTTACATATAATGTTCACGCTCGACCATTTGCAAGCGAGCTTGCATGGCACTCGCTTAATCACATTTTTCTTTTCGTCGCCATATCATCTTCCATTTTAGGCTCGATCTGAGCTTTCACAAAATGCCTGGGAGGATTGCGGAAAAGCTATCGTGAAGTCGGGTAAAAATCGGGTAACTTATGGAAAACCGTATTTTTTTCAAACAAATGTTGTGGATGTGAGCGATTTACGATACATTTGCACAATTTTTGCAGAAAGTTAGTATTCAGGTATCGGGGATACCTGAATAATGATTATTATTTATCATGACCTGCTTTGAATCAGGTGTTGTATAATAATGATTTCTGAGTAAATAACACGCCTTGTGCGAGAGATTAACCAAATTTTCAAATATCATCTCAAGATTATGAATAGCAAGATCAACCGATTAGCGTTGCTACTGGCACTGATGATGTTGCCCGTGATGGCTCATGCCGTCAGCAGTAATTACAGTGATGCAGGCGGCGGCACCTACTGGTGCAATGTGTATGTGTCCTCGGTAAGCGACGGCAAGAGTTATGGCTGGTGCACTGGTAATGACGAGACCACCGAGATGAACCATTTCCGTGGCTTTTCCAGATGCACCAAAAATAATTTTTTTTGAGAAAATGTGAAACTTTTTGGGGTGGTCGTGCGTCTATATTAAGGAAGGACAATAACAACTCAATAACAGACAACGACATGAAGAAGATTTTTGTAATGTTAAGCCTTGCGGCTCTGGTAGTGATGACGATGTCATCATGCATGCGTGTGAAAATCGGTGAGAATGGCTGGTCTATCGTCAACAAAGCTGGACGACACAACGACACACCCACCCAGGTGCATCAAGTGGGTGAAGTGACCCAGATGCAACAGTTTAGCCAAATCGACGTGGCAGGCCCGTTTAACGTCATCCTGGAGCAGGGTCAGGCCGCAACGGTGCGTGTGGACGGCACCGTGGACCAACTCACAAGCATGACCATCTATGTCAAGGATGGTGATCTGGTCATCGACATGAAGGAGGACATGGTGGATGCGGGCAAGTTCTTTAAGGGCATGAGGGTGTTTGTATCAACCCCCATGGTAGAGAGCATCGAGATTGCCGGTTCGGGGTCAGTGACAGCTCCCAAGGCACTGGCTGTGGGCGATATGCATCTTGAAATCGCTGGCTCGGGCGACATTACACTGGATAGGCTCAATTGCAAGGACCTGGATATCGAGATTGCCGGCTCGGGAGATATCATTCTGGGCAATGTTCAGGCCGTCGGGCTGAAAAATACCATTGCCGGTTCAGGCAGCATTGAGTTGGCTGCTCTCATCTGCAAGAATGTGAAAAACGAGATTGCCGGCTCGGGCGACATCATGCTGAGTTGCTTGAACGTGGACCAAGTCAGCACCTCGATTGCCGGTTCGGGTGACGTGATACTGCGCGGCAACGTGGGCACCCACACCGAGGATATCGCCGGTAGTGGCAAGGTGGATGTTTCAGGAATTAAGAAATAAGGGGGCTTCTATAAATTAGCTTGGAATGAATTTGGATTGATTTTCGAGTAGATTTTGTCTTACCTTCGCAGGAGCATAGCAAGCTATGGTTCAAGAAGGTAAGGCAAAAGATGCCGAAAAGCGGCCAAAGGCATCCAACACTAAGAACTATCTTTTTGGTAATTTATAGAAGTCCCAATAAAATGAGGGATTGATCAGGTCATTTCTGAGCCTTGATACCTAATTGATAGAGCATCTCGGCGGTGGAGCTGTGGCGCTTGCCGTTAAGGTCACTGAGATAGGCGTTGACATCGGTCGGCGCCATTTTTCGCACATTGTCAAAGCATTCGGGCCTTGTGATACGGGTAAACACGACGCGCTGGATGTCGTTCTTGTGGCAATGGCCGATGCTGTAACCCATCTGCTCGGGATGCTTCCCCGGGCCGTTAGAGGACCAATAGGCGACCGTATCGCCCTCACATCCCAAGAAAATGACGCTGTGGCCGGCTTCCTGGTCAGCAGTCTTGTCATCGTTGCACCCGATGATGGCACCGCTGTCGCTGCTACGGCTCTCGTTGCGGTTCCAGAAGATTTTCATCAAGTCTCCAGGCAAGGCACGAGACCACACGTCCAGGGCACACCACTCGGCATCGGACAGGTAACGCTCATCGGGCGTCTCACGGTTACGCTCACTCTTGGCGCCACGATAGGCCGTGAAACTGTAGCCAGCACCTAATTCCCGCACCAGCACGCCCAGTCCCGGACCATTGGCGTTGGCACGCCCCCAGAAGCCCACTCCATCATCCTGGCCTAGTCCATCGGGGTTGAACACATCGGCGACGCCGACTCGGGGTTTCATGTTAATCCAGGCCTCTCGACTGATCCTGTGCTTCGTGTCCCAGATGAGTAACGCCTTGATCAGCACCCCATAGGTCGCGCTGGAGCAAAACGAGGGCTGCGCCAGCATCGGGTCAAATCGTGGACGCTCGTCATCCATGCCCATCTGATAGGCATCATGCAGACCACGCCAAGTCGTCCGTGCAAACAACTCGTTAGGCTTCCCACCCGTGTAATAACCGCCATGGTCAGGGAATGAGTCGATGGCAGCAAGTATCGCCTGCTGCCAACTCATGCTCTCCCTATCGCCAGCGATTGCCGACACCGCCGCTAACGACAGGGTCAAAAACACAAAAAACGCCCGTTTCATCGACTCGTTTGCTATTTCTCGTAGCGCGCTGCCACCACGTCCCAGTCGATAATCTGCCACAAGGCGGTCAGGTGATCGGGGCGGCGGTTCTGGTAGTCGAGATAGTAGGCATGTTCCCACACATCCATCGTCAGCAGCGGCCGCAGGCCATGCTGGATGGGATTGGCGGCGTTAGGCTCCTGGGTGATTTTGAGATTGCCCTCGGCATCAGCACTGAGCCATGCCCAGCCCGACCCGAACAGGGTTGCTCCTGCCTTGGCAAAAATGTCCTTAAACGCCTCAAACGAGCCAAACTCCTCGTTAATGGCCTGAGCCAAGCGGCCCGTCGGCGCATTGTCAGCACGAGGTGCCCTGAATTGGGAGAAGTACAGGTTATGGTTCAGGATCTGTCCCGCATTGTTGAGCATACCGCCCTGAGCGTTCAAGATCACTTCTTCCAGAGGTTTACCCTCAAGACCGCTGCCTGGCAATGCGGCATTCAGGTTATTCACATAGGCTGCCAAGTGCTTGCCGTGGTGAAAAGCCAGCGTGTTGGCACTGATCACGGGTTCCAATGCATCAGGCGCATAGGGCAGCGCCATCAATTCAAATTTTCCATCTACAGGCATCGTCTGTTTCTTCATCATTATGTCATTTATAGATTAGGGATTACAAAGGTAGTTCAACTCGAGGGCAAAACAAAAAGAATCAGTCCTTTTTTTAATAAAAGCGCTGGCACAAGCACCAATGGGCACACGCATTGCCCATGCGGGATCATATAACAATCACAGGGATTGCCACTGAAGCAATCCCTGTGATAAAGATTATTAATTTCTACTGTAAGCAGAGATTATTTTGCGACATTAACACGTCCGTTGGGATTATTGGCGCCACCCTTCATGATCAAGTCAAGAGGCCATTGTGTTCTAGCAGCAAGACCGTCCATATCCTTGAACACGCGGATTGTGCCTACGGGAACCATCTGATCGTACGGGTCATTCTTCTCCTGCAGATAGAAACCGTCGTAGTAGTCAATGATTCCGTTCTCGCTGATGGTACCTGAGATAGCATAAGCCATCTTGTAGGTGGTTACGCCATCATCGTATTCACCATAGATATTGAAGAATACAGTGAAATTATTGTCCTTACCCGAAACATACGAGTCAAGCGAATAATCATAAATTGTATTGCTAGCGAACTGGGCGCTCTCATAATCTACAGTATTGTTCACCATATCCTGGTTGGAGAATTTGACATAGTGGTCAACGAAGGTGTCCCAGCCGGGATCATCATACCACAGAGTAGAATACTCAAGCACACAGGTACTTACCACGTAGCAACCCTCGATGTTGGGAGGCGTGTCACCATCATAGATGGGCATGTAGGGATCCAGCGGGTTGTCGGGCATCACATCATCCTGGCTATTTACAAAGGTGATGCTGTCAACAGTAGCCACCTGATAGGTATAAGCATTCTCTCCCTGCTCGATGGTTACGGCATCGGCGGTGTGGTTAATAGCGGTTACCTCTTTCAACAGATATTTATGCTGTACGTCGCCCTGGTTAACAATCACATAGTCCTGGGCGAAGCCTACGGCGCAAACCAGGCCGAGGGCGAGTGTCAATATATACTTTTTCATTTCTTCACGATTTTATAGGTTTTACCATTCACATTAACCATATACACGCCCTGGCTCAAGCTTGACAGGGGAAAGCAGTACTCGCCAGCGGTGCCGACGATCTTGTTCATCACGAGGCTACCGTTAGCGGCATAAACCGACACGTTGCTGCCAGCCTCAAGAGCGGGGAATACGATAGCGCTGCCATCATACTTCATCAAGGTGTTGTCGGCAGTGATGTTGTTAAGACCTGTTCCATCATTCCACTTGTAGGTCAACTTCCACATATCGGGTAGACCGTAATAGAAAACATCTGCCACGTCGGTGGTCACAACCATTTGGTTATCGGTGAAGGTCACATTGGGCTTCATGCCTAACTCATAGCTACCACACATTTGTCCCGTGCGGTCCCAGACTTGCATGACCCACTTACCTGCGGCATTTGCGTTCAAGGCAAACGCCACTCCCACTACGAGGAGCATCAGATACTTTAGTAAATTAACTTTTTTCATAAAATAAAAAAATTAAGAAATTAATAAGGTTCTCCACTCACAGCCCTCATTGAGCAGAGGGGTAATATAAACCATGGAGTGAGGGCTGGCAACGCATTCAACCACTTGGGGTTAAGCATAACACTCCGTTCATCATGTCAAGTAAAAAATCTGTTAAAACAGGGTACACATACTACCATCTATTTGCAAAGATATAATATTTTTTTTTAAAACTTCAACGAAAATGTTTATTTTTTTTAACTTTGCGGACATGATTATCAATAACCATAGGCAGGAGAAAGCAAGGACACTCTATGTGAGTGATATGGACGGGACACTGTTAGGCGAGGACTCACGGTTATCCCCTGCCACAGTGACCAAGCTCAATCGCATCATCGGTGAGTTGGAGGGCTTGTTCACAGTAGCCACTGCACGCACGCCAGCCACCGTCGTCCCGTTGATGCAGGATGTCCATGCCAGGCTGCCGTTTATCGTCATCGGTGGCTCGGCGATGTGGAATCCCGTGACAGGCTCCTTTGAGCACACCCGTGGCATTGATAACCCGACGATAGAAGCCGTGGCCGACGTGTTTGACCACCACGGCGCATATCCCTTCATCTATCGCCGTCACGGCCAGGACATGCTTTACACTCACCACTACGGTCCCCTGTCGCCCCAGGAGGAGCGTTTTGTCGCTGAGCGCCAGCACCTGCCCCTGAAGCGGTTCTTCCTCAATGACCCTAACTACCGCCACAGCGACGACGAGGCACTGCTCATCTTCTCAATGAACAAGTTTGCTGTGCTCGACGCCATTGCCAGTGACCTGCGACACAGGGTCCCATCCTGTTCGGTAATGGTCTATCACGACATCTTTGACCCCAATGAGGGATACTTAGAGATTTTCACGGCAGGCACGAGCAAGGCCGCTGCTATCCGCCAGCTCGCCAGTGAGTTGGGGGTTACAAGGGTCGTGGTATTTGGCGACAACCGCAATGACATGGCCATGATGCAGGCCGCCGACTATAGCGTAGCGGTAGAAAATGCCTTCCCCGAGGTCAAGGCCATTGCCAGCGAGGTCATCGGCCCCAACACCGCCGACAGCGTCCCGCACTGGATAGAACAGGATTTGCTTGTTTGTCCATAGTTGTTGTTTTTTAAAAAAGGAGGTTGGACCAACTATTCACTGTTAACTATTCACTGTTAACTAAAAAAGTGCTACCTTTGCACGGCATGGCTAACTTGAGCAACATATATGACTCGCGCCGCATCTGGAAGGTGGTCTTCCTTGCCATCTCCCTGGTGCTGGTGGCACTTTTCCTCTATATCTCAAACAACCTGGTGAAGGATCTGGCCCAGCAGGAACGCGAACGCATGGAAATCTGGGCCGACGCGACCCAGGAACTCGCAACCATGGGCAGTGGCAGCGAGGTGGATGCCGATGGCAACCCCATCGGCACGAGTGCGACCGATGTTGATTTCCTGTTGAGTATCATCGAGGCCAACCACAACATCCCAGTGCTCCTTGTCGATGACCAGGACAACATCTTGCTGCACCGCAACTTCCGCCTGCCAGAACCCGAGGACAGCCTCGCGTTTGAGATCACACCTGCCAACTTGGAGTACCTCAACAAGAAGCTGCGCCACTTGAAGAACGGGGAGAACAAGATTGACATCAAGATTGACGAGCACACGACCCAGTACCTCTATTACGAGGATTCGACGCTGCTGCGCCGACTGGCCTACTTCCCCTATATCCAGCTCGCCGTGCTCATCCTCTTCTTTGCCATCGCCTACTTTGCGCTCATGAGTATCAAGAAGGCCGAACAAAACAAGGTGTGGGTGGGACTGTCCAAGGAGACCGCCCATCAGTTGGGCACCCCCATCTCGTCGCTCATGGCATGGACACAGCTGCTCGAACAGATGGGTGTGGACCAGAGCATCGTCACCGACATGGACAAGGATGTGAAGCGACTATCGACCATCGCCGACCGTTTTTCCAAAATCGGTTCCATGCCCGACAAGGAACTTGTTCCCATCAACGAGGCTGTCACGAGCAGTCTGGAATACATGCGTGCCCGCATTCCCAAGCGCGTCAACCTCAACATCCACACCAACGACCAGACCAACAATGGCGTGATGCTGAGCCAGACCCTGTTCGCCTGGGTCATGGAGAACCTGACCAAGAACGCCGTGGATGCCATGGATGGCGAGGGACAACTCGACATCACCGTCGAGGACAGTCCCAACAACGTCGTCATCCTGGTCAAGGACACCGGCAAGGGCATCCTGCGCAAGAACTTCAAGAACGTCTTTAATCCGGGCTTCACCACCAAGAAGCGCGGTTGGGGACTGGGGCTGACCCTCGTTAAACGCATCATCGAGGAGTACCACAACGGCCAGATTTATATCAAGGAATCGGAGGTGGGCAAGGGTACCACATTCGGCATCGAGCTCCCCAAAGTCAAATAACGCGACCCACATGAGTACCACAGACAACAAGATCTCACGCATCACCATGTTGGGCACGGGCAATGCCATGTGCGTCAACTGCTACAACACCTGCTTCTACCTGCACACCCCCCGAGGTGGCATGCTCGTGGACGGTGGCGGAGGCAACGGCATCATCAACCAGCTCATCGCGGCACACATCCCCTTCGAGAGCATCCGTCACATGTTTGTCACCCACTGCCACACCGACCACATCCTGGGAGCCATCTGGATGATGCGCAAGATTTCTCCCATGATTTTCAAGGGCAAGCACAAGGGGCCGTTTACCATCTATTGCAATGACGCCGTGCGTCACGCCCTCTACACAATGGGCGATCTCATGATACCACGCAAGATCTTTGACTCCATCGGTCAGACCATCATCCTGCGAGAGGTGCAAGATGGTGAAATGCTGGATATTGACGACATGAAGGTGACATTCTTTGACATCGGTTCAACCAAGGCAATGCAATTCGGGTTCGAGGCTCAGTTGCCCGACGGGCAGCGCCTCGTCTGCCTGGGCGATGAGCCCTACAGCATGCAGTGTGAGCCCTATGCCCGTGGCTGTGACTGGCTGATGTGTGAAGCCTTCTGCCTCTACAAGGACCGCTTTGTGTTCAACCCCTACGAGAAAAGCCACAGCACTGCCCTGGATGCAGGCATGATCGCACAGGAACTCGGCGTGAAGCACCTCGTCCTCTACCACACCGAGGACACCCACCTCGACACCCGTGCCACAACCTACACCGCCGAGGCCGCACAGTACTACCACGGCCCCATCCTCATCCCCAACGACCTCGACTCCTTCCCCCTCAAGTAATCACAGCTTCCCGACTTGATCTCTTATTTGCGGGAAATGGATAAAATGATTACCTTTGCAGGTTGATAGAATTCATGAGAAAGCATTGGACATACTGGTTGATGGCGGTTGCCGTGGCAATGATGCTCGTGGCGTGTGCCAGCATCGGGTCGCCCGAGGGTGGTCCGCGTGATTACACGCCCCCCCAGGTAGTGAAGTCGTCACCCCAGCCCGGTTCCACCAACTTCAAGGGCAACAAGGTGGAAATCACCTTTGACGAGATCATCAACCTCAAGGACCAGCAGAAGAAGGTCATCATCTCCCCTGCCCCACGCACGGCACCACTCATCCGCACGGTGGGCAAGAAGGTGACCATCGAGTTCCGTGACTCTCTGAAGGAAAACACGACCTACGTCATCGACTTCTCTAACGCCATCGAGGATAATAACGAGAGCAACCAGCTCGACGGTTACACATTTGCTTTCTCGACAGGCGACGTGATCGACACGTTAGCGGTATCAGGCATCGTCCTGAGAGCCAAAGATCTGGAACCCATGCAGCACGTCATCGTCGGCCTGCACAGCAACCTGGATGACACCGCGTTTACCAACGTGCCTCTCGAGCGCGTGAGCCGCACCAACGACCGCGGCAAGTTCACCATCCGCAACCTCAAGCCCGGCAACTATCATGTGTTTGCCCTGAGCGACGTGGACGGTGACTACCGCATGGCCCGCACCGAAGATATCGCCTTCCTGGACCAGATCATCGTTCCCTCAACCAGCCAGTACACCTCACAGGACACCGTCTTCACCTTTGACCGCCGCATCGACACAGTGATGACGGCAACCCACACCCTATACCTGCCCAACGACCTGCTGTTGTGCATGTTCAATGAGGGTTACCGCTCCCACTACCTCCGCCAGACAAGCCGCCCCGCGGCAAGCAAGCTGCATCTGCTCTTTGGTGCCCCCAATGACTCGCTTCCCAAGCTGGACGTCCTGCGTCCCGCCGAGCACGAGCGTGACTGGTACCGCGTGCAGCGCACCGTGGACAACGACTCGCTGTTCTACTGGATCACCGACTCGACGATGATCAAGACCGACACCATCGTCGTCGCCATGACCTACTGGCGCACCGATTCGGCCGACCAGTTGCAGCAAGTAACGGACACCATCAGCTTTGGGTACCGCAAGCCCAACGCCCAGATCAAGGAAGAGGAAAAGAAAGCCAAGGAACGCCAGGAGCGCGCCAAGCGTCTGGCCACACTTCTCGACAAACAAGAAAAAGCCGCTGCCCAAGGCAAGGAACTGGACGAGGGCGAGCTGGACGAAATCAAGGAACTACAGCGTGTCGATCCCAACGAGATACCCAAACTGCAGATGGACCTCGCCAAGGCCGGTACCATCGACGTGGGTGATTCCATCTTGCTCAAGTTTGACACGCCCATCGCCAGCATCGACCCCGCTGGCGTGCACCTGGAGGTGAAGCGCGACACCCTGTGGGCTCCCTACCCCGGCATGATGCCACAACTGCGGCCTGTTAACGACTGCGACCCCATGCGCTACTGGCTGCCCGCGACCCTGTTGCCCGACTCGACCTACCGCCTCTCCATCGATAGCGCAGCCGTCAGATCGGTCTATAACCTGTGCAACGACAAGTTAAGCAAGGAGTTGAAAGTGAGGGGACTGGAAGAGTATGCCAACGTCTATTTCCACGTCAACGCGGCAAGCGGTGCCCTTGTCGAGCTGTTAGGCTCAGGCGAGAAGGTCATCCGCACCGCTGTGGTCAGCAACGGCGCGTTTGAACTGTTGAACGTCACGCCGGGCACCTACTACCTGCGCCTCACCATCGACAGCAACGGCAACGGCATGTGGGACACTGGCAACTACAAGAGCCACTTGCAACCCGAGGAAGTCTATTATTACCCCAAGAAACTGAGATTGCGCCGCAACTGGGACCTGGACGAGACCTGGAACATCTATGAAACCGCACTCGACCTGCAGAAGCCCGACGACATCCGACGCAACAAGCCCGAACAAGCCAAGAACAAAGTCGAGAAGAAGCAAGACAAGAACCAGGGCGACGAGGAAGAGGAAGAAGACGAGTTCAGCACGGGCTTCAACAACGCCTACACTGGCAACAAGTACAACGACGCCAAGCGCAACCGCAACAATAACCGCAACAGGTTCTAACCCATTGCGGTATATTGATTCCCATATTTATTCTTTGAAATTATTCAGACTTGGTATTAGTATCGAGTCGGCTGGTGCGGTCTTTCTTGAGCCAGACGGCAAACCAGATGACCGAGATGAGGATTACCGCGAGAACAACCCAGTGGGTAAGATCGACACGTCCAAGGGCCTGTGGGGACACCACCAGGAAGGTGGTGCATACCACCGTCATGAAAACCGCAGGAATCAGGGTAATGATATAGGCCTTGTGGTTACGTGCCAGATAGACGGTGATCATCCACAGGGTGAATACCGACAACGCCTGGTTTAACCAGCCGAAGTATTGCCACAGCACGTTGAAGCCGTCAGGGTTCTCCATTTGCCAGATCAGTAACAACAACGAGGTCACAAACAGGGGGATGCTGATGATGAGGCGGCGTGCCATGCTCTTCTGCTCAAAGTGCAGCCACTCGGCAATGATGAGCCGGGCACTGCGGAAGGCCGTGTCACCACTGGTGATGGGAGCAGCCACCACGCCCAGCACTGCCAGCGTGCCACCCAAGATGCCCAGCCAACCGCTGCACACGATGTTAACCACCTGGGGGGCGGTGAAGTACTGTACGAGCGTCTTGCCATCGGCCAGTTGCACCTGGGCCATGAATTCGTTGACCACATCGGGGCTGACAACCTCTTTCCAGCCACCGTAGTAGAAGAAGTAGGACGAAACGGTAGCCCAGATAAGAGCCACAAGACCCTCGGTAATCATTGCGCCATAGAATACTGGCCTGGCCAGCCGCTCACTCTTCAGGCAGCGCGCCATCAGTGGGCTCTGGGTCGCATGGAAACCGCTGATGGCACCACAAGCGATAGTGATGAACAGGCAGGGGAAAGTGGGATTCTTCTGCAGGTAGCCAATTACACCTAAGGTGTCCTTGCCATCCACAACCTGGGAACGGGTCCACTCGGACAAGTCGCCCATATTCCACAACTCGGGCAGGTGTGGCATCTTGACAATCAGCCCCACGAGCAGACCAGCAGCCATGACCAGCAGGGCAATGGCAAACAGCGGATAAATCCTGCCGATAATCTTGTCGATGGGCAACAACGTGGCAATGATATAGTAGCAGAAGATGACAATAATCCACATGATGGGGTTACCCCACATGCCTGCCAGGATGAGCGCCGGGCTATAGACAAACACAGCCCCCACCATCAGCAACAGCAAGACGGTGAACACGAGCATCACGTTGCGCGTGCCGCCACCCAGGTACTTGCCGATGAGCGCCGGCAGGTTGGCACCGTCGTGGCGCAACGAGAGCGTACCGCTCATGAAATCGTGCACGGCTCCGGCAAAGATGCAGCCCAGCACAATCCACAAGTAGGATGCAGTACCAAACCACATGCCCATGATGGCACCGAAGATGGGTCCCGTTCCCGCAATGTTGAGGAACTGGATCATAAACACTTTCCACGTGGGCAATGCCACATAATCTACTCCATCGGCAAGGCGCACAGCAGGCGTCTCGCGGTCATCGGGGCGCATCACGCGCTCCATGACAGCACCATACACCAGATAGCCCAATATCAGGGCCACAAAGCTGATCAAAAAGGTAATCATCGAAAAACAGAAATTGGATTAATGGCGGCAAAATTACAACATTCTCTTGAAAAGCACCGACATAACGACACAAAAAAAGCTGTCACCGCATCCATTAAAGCCATGCGGTGACAGTGTTTTCAGTTGGTCAGTTGTCGGTTGTCAGTTTTCAGTTGTCAGTTATCAGTTTTCAGTTGTCAGCTAACGACTAACGACTAGCGACTAACATTACCAACCAGGATTCTGCTTAGTGCCGTCCTTGCTCAGTATAATCTGGTTGCTGGGGATCGGGCACAGGTAATACTTCTTGTCGAAGGTGCGCTGCTTGCTAACAGGGATAATATAACCATTAGCATCCAGGTTGAAGGCCTCGTCAAGATCCGATACACCACCCAGGTAAGCACCACGGTTGATGTTGGGATGAGCCTGGCTGTCGAGCAGGTCGAGCTGATGCCAGCGCACGAGATCCCAATAACGATACCAGTTGTCGGCCATCAATTCACAACGGCGAGCACGGCGGATCTCCCACAGCAAGCTGCTCACGCCCATATTGTTGGCAGGATCAACAGCAGGATTGGTCGTCATGGCGGGCAGGCCAGCACGGGTCTGCAGCAGGTTGATGCTGACATTCAGGTCATTCTGGTCGATATTGCCCAGCTCAGCCTTAGCCTCGGCATAATTCAGGTAGATAACAGCCAACCAGTAGATGGGAGCATCGGTGTAATTCTTGCCGGTATTGATGCGGTAGTCAACCTCCATGCTGGTATTGTCATACTTGGCAATGTTATAACCTGTCGATGAGGTCATCAACATGGAATTGGAACGAACCCAGCCATGTCCCTTGAAGCACAGGTACGGATCGAGCAGCACGCTCAGGCGCTTGTCGCGTTTAGCAAGCATGTTCTGGATGCTATAGGCATTGTTGGTCGGGTCGAGCACGGGATGGTCATCGGTGTTGTATGCGGTGGTAGCCAGGGGCTTGCCATCGAGGAACAAGAAGGCATCAACAGCGTCCTTGCTGATACCGCGCTGCTGGGACGAGGAAGCGGTATAGTCGGCAGTCGAGTGCATCAACTGGTCCTTCACGTAATTACGGAAGAAGATCACCTCCGAGCTCTTGCTCAGGTCAAGCGAGTTGTACACCTCACCATAGTTGGCCGACAGGCTGTACTTGCCTGAATTCATGATCTGCTGCGAAGCATTCACACACTCGTTAAGGTACTTCTGGGCACGAGTAGCATCGGCAGCCTTGCCGTTTTCCTCGACATTACGGTACTTGCAATAGGTTCCCTCAAACAGGCAGATGTCACTCTTCATGGCAAGGGCCATGTCCTGGCTCCACGAGTTCTTGCCAGCGGAGCCCAGGTTCTGAATGGCATAATTCAGGTCCTCGAGAACGTAGTCCATGACCTGGTCACGGTCAACGCGGGGACCATAGACCACATCACTCTGAGCGACGGGATCGAGAACTACCTCGTCAATCAGGTTAACGTCACCATACATGCGCACGAGCTGATAGTACTGCCAAGCGCGGTTCAGGCGACCGACGGCAACATAGTAGTTCTTCTCGTTGTCAAGAAGGGTTGAATTCTTCAAGCCTGTCAACATATAGTTGCAACGGCGGATCTCCCTGTAGGGATCACTCCAGTAAGTGGAAGTGCCTGGAACAGTCGTGAACATCCAGTCATCAAAACTGGGATTCACCTGGTCATCACTCAAACTCTTAAAATAGAACCAGCCAGCGCCACCACCAGTACCATAGCCAATGTAGTTCTCATAGAGTGAATTACTATAGCTGGCTACCTGGTTAGCGTTATTCCAGAATTCCTGGCCGAGCTCGAACTTGGTGCGCTCGCTCTTGGAAAGCATGTCATCGCATGAGGACATCGACAAGACGGCAATACCCAGTCCACACAATATAATTGATTTCAATGATTTCATATATTTTTTAGTTTTTAGTTTTAAGTTTTTAGTTTTAAGTATGGTTTGTATCGCCTGTAACTGTATCGTCATTCGGTAATATTACTTACAACTTAAAACTTACA
The DNA here is from genome assembly GCA_947165675.1 of uncultured Prevotellaceae bacterium. Classification (GTDB taxonomy): domain Bacteria; phylum Bacteroidota; class Bacteroidia; order Bacteroidales; family Muribaculaceae; genus Sodaliphilus. Next base: position 81,204 of record CAMVBJ010000001.1, on the reverse strand, counting down.
ACTTAAAACTCAGTTTAACCTTACTTCACGGTGATTTCGCAGATGGATACACGGTTCCAGCTCAGTTCGTCAAACATGTTGCTGATACCTTGACCCTTGGCGTTGATGCGCTTGGCATTGATACCATACTTCTTGACAAGCATGTCCTTAACACTGGCGGCACGACCCTCGGCAAGCTTGATGTTGTGGTCGGCGGGACCGTCCTTAGAAGCATAACCGTTGATGGTGCACTTGGCCTCGGGGTGGCTCTTCATGTAAGCGGCGATGCGCTCCACGTTGGGTTCCTGATCGGCGCTCACGGCGGTCTTGTTCACGGGGAAGTGAACCAGGATGGTCATGTACTGTAAGGCCTTGTCAATCATGCCACTCTTACTCTTCTGGCAGTCATCGAGATCCTTCTGCAGCTGGCTGTTGCGGTTGTTGGCGGCATTGAGCTGGTTCTGCAGGTCGGCGATACGTGCCTTGTAGCTGTTCTCGGCATTGGCGAGTTGAGAGCGCAGGTCATTGATCTGAGCATTCAGGGCACTGTTGTCGGCGGGGGCAGCCACGGCCGCGCTGCGGCTCACACCGAAGGTCACTTGCAGACCTACCGACCACGTGCGGTTGATGGGATAAGTACGGCCCCAAGTGCCATAACCCAGAGAGCCCTGACCGGCATTCATCTCGGGATCGATGGGGAGGTCACCGTTGCCCTTGTGGAGCAAGCAGAGGTTGTTCACGCTACCATAAACACGGAACTTATCGATAAAGGCCTTGCGGGTCAATTTCTCCGGCAGGGTATAACCCAGCGTGATGTTCTTGAGACGCAGGTAGCTCATGTCCACGAGGTACTTGGTCTGAGGATAATAGTTGTGGCAACCGCCTTGGCCTGAAAGACCTACGACATTACCTGCAAACTCATTACCGGGATACAAGCAGGGGAAGTCATTGTCCTCGCTGATGTTCACCAGACCATTATCGGGGTCATAAACATTATACTTGGTCTGGTTGGCATAGATGGCCAGGTCGGCAGAACGCATCATCGGGAAGACGAAGGCTGACTGAGTCCACATCTCACGCTTGCCAACACCCTGGAAGAAGACATCCAGGTCGAAGCCCTTGAAATTGCCACCCACATGGAAGCTGTACTCATAGCGGGGCATCATGTTACCGATGACCTTGAGGTCGCCATGATCCTCCTCGGTGCCCTTGCCACCGTCAATCACGCCGTTATGGTCCAAGTCCTTGTACTTGATGTCACCAGGGCCATAGACGAAGGTCTGGGTCTGGATGCCAGTCTGGTCGGCTACGCCAGGAGCATAAATCCATGAGCCGTCGGCATTCTTGCCAGTAAAGTCGCTGACCGTGAAGTAACGGTCGGTCTCAAAGCCCCAGATGTCACCCCAGGTCATGCCCTCGTAGGCGTATGCACTGCTGCAAGGATGACCAATCAGGTGAGAGTCGTTGTTCCACTTGGTCACCTTGGTCTTGGCATCACCGATGCTGGCGCTCAAGTAAGCGCCAAAGTCCTTGTTGAACTGCTTGCGCAGGTCGAGGGTGGCTTCCCAACCACGGGTGCGGAGCTTACCGTTGTTGGTCACAGGAGCTGCGGCACCAACACTGGGAGGCAGTGCGGTACCCGGGCCCAGCATGTCGCTGGTGGTGCGCTGATACCAGTCAAAGCCCAGCGTGAGCACATCGCCAAACAGACCCAGGTCGATACCGGCGTCCATGGTGGTGATGCGCTCCCAGGTGAGCGAGGAGTTTACCCAAGTGGGCAAGCCCAGTTCGGTCACCTTGGCACCACTCTCGTTGAGCCAATAGATGTTGCCCTGGCTGATGGGGCTGATGAGCGACTGGAACTGGTTAGCGCCCACGGCCTCGTTACCGATGGTACCGTAGGAGAAACGCAGCTTACCGTTGTCCACGATGTGGCGCAGGCGGTCCCAATACTTCTCCTGGGTGAAGCGGTAGCCCACCGAACCCGAGGGGAAGAATGCCCAGTGGTCATTAACGGGGAAGCTCGACGAGCCGTCGTAGCGTCCGTTCAACTCGAGCAGGTAGATGCCCTTGTAGTCATAGTTGATGCGGCCAAAGTAGCCCGCAGTAGCCTTGTCGTAGGTGCTGCTGTTGATGTTCCACTTGGTCTGGTCACCATAGGTCAAAGCCAGCTCAGGATAGGCTTCGCTATAGAGCTGGGGCCTGTAGGCATAGAAGTAGTCACTGGTGTAATTGTCACCATTGACACCGACCATGATGTTGAAGTTGTGAGCGTCATTGAAACTCTTGTTCCAGTTCAAGGTGGCATTAGCTGCCCACTTGTTGCTCTTGTTATTGTCACGCCATGCATTGGTGTTGCCGTCGTTCACAATCCACTGCGGGGTCACACCGCTCCAGTTGTAGCCATACACCGTGTGATCGCTTGAGCCGCTGTTCATGTTACCGATCTCATAGGTGAAGTCGGCATTCAACGTCAAGTCCTTGGTGATGTGAACGGTGGTGAATGCGGTCATGCTCAGGCGATCCATCGTCACGTTCTTGCGGGCGGCCTGCTTCTGCATAGCGATTACGCGGAAGTCGAGCTGCTCACCCGTGGTGGGGTCGGCGATGGTGCCGCTGGGGATGAAGAACGAGCCCCAGCGCCAGATGTACTGGTACATGTTGTTCCACGTATCGGCACGTGAGAAGTGGCGACGCGAGAAGTTGATGCGCGCACCCACGGTCAACCAGTCGGTGAGGTCGGTCGAGATGTTGGCGGCGGCATTGTAGCGCTTGCGCTTGGCAGGATTCCACTTCATGTTGTCCTCCTTATAATTGTAGCCGAAGGACAAGTAGTAGGTCGTGCGATTGCTGGCACCGCGAACCGACACGTTGTGGCCCTGTGAAGGAGCAGCGTGGTTGTACCAGATGTTCTGGATGTCATAGTCGGCATAGTACATGGGCTGGCTGCCGATGAAGCGGTAGTCACCCACATTGCTGTCACTCTGCCAGGGACGCATCTCACCGTAACCGATCTTCTTGCCTCCGTTCTGCTGCTTCCATGCCTCGGCATAGGGCAGCAACTGGTCGAAGTACATACCGAAGAGCTCAACAGCATCCGAGCCTTCACGCTTCTTGGCCATGATGGCCGACCTCAACTGGGTGGGAACATCAGGATAGTCGGGCAGATAAGTGGGATCATCCCAACCAAAGTTGTTCGAGTAGCTCACGGTGGCACGCTCACCCTTCTGACCCATCTTGGTGGTGATCAAGATGACACCAAAGGCGGCACGCGTACCATAGATCGAGGACGACGCGGCATCCTTGAGCACCGACACCGTCGCGATATCGTTGGCGTTGAGCAACTGCAGTCCATCCATGTCGCTCACGACACCGTCGATGACAATCATGGGCGGAGTGCTCTGGTCGTTACTCAGGGTTCCCACGCCACGGATGCGCATCGTGGGATTACCGTCGATATCACCACTGGCATTAACAATGCTCAGACCTGGAACGGCTCCCTGCAATGCGCGGGAGACGTCCTGCTCGGGACGGGAATTAAAAGTCTTGTCAATATCCACAGTCGATACGGCACCAGTGAGGTTCACCTTCTTCTGGGTACCATAACCCACAACAACGAGTTCATCAAGGAGCGCCTTGTCCTCGACAAGAACAATGTTCATGCCCGCTGTGGCACGGGTATCCACCGTCTTGTAGCCGATGAATGAGATCTGGAGCTTGGCGTTAGCGCCTGCTTTTAACGAGAAGTTACCGTCCACATCGGTCGATGTGCCACGGGTCGTTCCAACCTCGACAATGCTGGCGCCGATGATGGGTTCACCCTGTTCATCGACGACACGGCCTGTCACAATGCTGGTGGCGGAGCTTGCCGTCACCTGGGGCGCAGGTGTAGCTTGTGCCTGGTAACCTGTACCGCACAGCATCATCAATGCGCCCAAAAGAGCTAAATGTCTTTTCATAAGCACGTTCTAATTTGTTAATATTAAAATTGATAAGTTAAAATTTTCTTTTGCCGCTTTAATGCTTCAAACAAATAGTTTGGGTTATAATTTTTTAACAAGGTGCAAAATTCTATATTTTTTTTGAAATAGGCAAAAAATCAGCCTCTTTTTACAAACACAAACGTTAATAAACATGAAAATCTGTCCAAGACACTAAAAATTACTTCAATTTTTTACCAAATTTGGTCATTCGTGAACATTTTTTTACTCAAAGTTTTGGTCACGTTAATTTTTATTTGCAAATTTGCCTTCCATTTAGACTCTTCACTGCTATGCAGTGTTACCTGAATGGCCTGTCTAATTATCATGTTTAACTAAATATTAGGTTACTGAGACAAAATTTATATAGTCATTAAATTATAGTTTTTTTTAAAATTTAAGTGCGTATGAAAAAACAATTAGCACTGTTGGCCGCGTTGGCAATCGCTGGTGGCGTGCCCGTGGGGATGACGTCGAGTCAGACCGCAACGGGTTTTACCGCTGTTGCCCAGACCAACAAAGTTACTGGCGTCATACGTGACGCCCAAGGTGAGCCCCTCATCGGTGCGACCATCAAGGTCAAGGGTACCAACCGCGGTACCGCTACCGATGTCGATGGCAAGTATTCAATTGTCGCCAACCGTGGTGACGTGCTCGTTGTGTCCTACATCGGCAGCAAGCCCATGGAAGTTACCGTGGCAGGCAACGCCCTGGACATTGACATGCAGGCCAATGACCAAGTCCTCGACGAGGTGGTTGTAACCGCACTCGGTATCCGCAAGGACAAGAAGTCGCTCGGTTATGCCGTCGATGACTTGAAGGCCGAGGAGCTGATGCGCAACAAGAGCGCCAACGCCATCAACTCGCTCTCTGGTAAGATTGCGGGTGTGAACATCACCCAGTCGTCGGGTGCTGCCGGTTCAGGCGCACACATCGTGCTCCGTGGCGGTACTTCGGTCAGTGAGAATTATGACAACCAGCCGTTGTTCGTTGTGGATGGTGTCATCTATGACAACTCGGCAGGTGTTGTGGGTAACTCGGCATTTGACGGTATGATGAACAGCGCCACCACGTCTTCCAACCGTGTGATGGATATCAACCCCGAGGATATCGACAATATGTCGGTACTGAAAGGCCCAGCTGCATCGGCGCTCTATGGTTCACGTGCTGCTAATGGTGTTGTGATCATTACCACTAAGAAGGGTAAAGAAGGCCACACTGAGGTCAGCTTCTCAGGTAAGATGATTGCCTCGACCGTTGCAAATCTGCCCAAGACCCAGAATCAGTACACCCGCGGTTACATGACTGACATGTACGAGAAGGATGCTCAAGGTATGAGCGTGTGGACTGGTTTGGACATCAAGGACGACAGTTACAACTCATGGGGTCCTAAGGTACCTGGCCTGCAAACCTACGACAACCTGAAGAACTTCTTCGACACGGGTATCATCTGGGACACCAACCTGAGCGTGAGCGGCGGTACCAAGAACAACAACTTCTTCCTGAGCGGTTCATTCTACGATCAGGACGGTATCGTTCCCACCACGGGCTACACCAAGACGACCTTCCGCTTCAACGGTGAGCAGAAGGTGGGCCGCTTCACCTTCGGCGCCAACGCTGCCTACAGTGACGCCCGCACCACCAAGACTCTGACTGGTGCCGCTCTGTACGGTTCCAGTGGTACTGGTGCCCTGTATGCTGCCTACAACTGGGCTCCCAGCGATGACATGCGCCACTACCTCAACGAGGACGGCACACGTTATCGCCTGTTCGGCGACCAGATTCAGCCTTGGGAAGAGCGTGACAACCCCTACTGGATTGTCAACAAGAACAAGATGACCGATGACACCGAGCGCTTCACCGGCAACTTCAATGTGAAGTGGGATATCTTCGACTGGTGGTGGGTTAGCTACCGCATGGGTGTCGATAGCTATACCACCCAGAGCCACAACGAGATCGCTCCTGGCGGTGCCATCAAGCAGATCTGGCAGCGCGGTATGTTGAGCGACAACATGTACAAGTATCGCTACCTGAGCAACAACCTGATGTCGAACTGGAACAAGCAGTTCGGTGACTTCAACATCAACTTGATGTTGGGTGGTGCTACCGAGTACACCAAGACCCGCCGTGACTATGAGTCGGCTTGGAACTTCGCCGTGCCTGAATTCTATAGCTACAACAATGCCAGCGATGCTGACAAGAAGTTTAGCCACAGTATGAGTCGCAAGCGTCTGGCTTCACTCTTCGGTGAGTTCCGCATCGACTGGCGCAACGCCATCTTCTTGACCGTTACTGGCCGTAACGATTGGGATTCGACCCTTCCCAAGGAGCACTGGAGCTACTTCTATCCCAGTGTGAGTGGCGCTATCGCCTTTACCGAACTCTTCCGTGAGAGCCTGCCCGACTGGTTCTCCTTCGGTAAGATCCGTGCCAGCTGGGCTGAGGTAGGTAAGGGTACCAGTCCCTATGAGACAGGTACAACCTTGTGGCCAGTAAGCACTTTCCTGGATGGTCTGATGGGTCTGGGTAACAGCTGGGTCCGCGGTAACCCCTATTTGAAGCCTGAGACCACCCGTTCAACCGAGGTTGGTCTGGAACTGCGCTTTATCCAGAACCGCTTGAAATTTGACATTGCTTACTATACCAACAACTCATACGACCTGATTCTGTCACCGCGTGGCCCGCAGTCAACCGGTTACATCTTTACCTCCTACAATGCAGGTAACGTTTACAACAAGGGTCTTGAGATCAGCCTGAGTGGTACCCCCATCCAGCATGAGAACTTCATCTGGGAAACCGGTATCAACGTCTATGGCAACCGTGGCACAATCGACAATCTGTATGCTGGTATGGACATTATGTACGTGACCGATGTACAGTATGCTGGTGCTAAGGCTGCAACCTTCAACGGTAGCAACTTCATGGGTATCTCTGGCACCAAGTGGAACCGTAACAGCGAGGGTAAACTTATCCTTGACAAGAACGGCTTCCCCACCGAGGATAAGAAGCAAGATGCATTTGAAGTCGGTGACCGTGAGCCCAAGTTCCAGGGTGGTTGGAACAACACCTTCACCTTCTTCAAGAACTGGACCTTCAACATGTTGTGGGAGTTCCGTTATGGCGGTGACGTCTTCAACGGTACCAAGTATGCCATGTCGATGAGCGGTGTAAGCGCACTCTCTGGCGACTGGCGCAACGATCCCCTCACCATCGAGGGTGTATTCCAGACGGGTACAGATGATAATGGTAAGCCCATCTATGAGGCTGTATCCAACACTTGGAAAGCTGATCAGAACTACATCTTTAATGGTGTCGAGACTAGTGGTTCTACCATTATCAAGAACTACTACACTGGTGCTTATAATTATGAGACCCGCAACTGGATCACTAACGTGAAGAGCCTGCGTCTGCGCACCATCTCACTGACCTATGATGTTCCCCGTAGCTTCCTGGCCCGCACCAAGTACATCAAGCGCGCTTCAATCACCGCATCTGCCAACAACCTGTTGCTGTTCACCAACTATGACGGTGATCCCGAGGTGGCTGCTGCAGGTGCTGGTGTCGGTGGTTCGTCATCGGTAGGCTTCGACTACTGCGGCGTTCCCGCTACCCGCCAGTATGCATTGGGTATCAACCTGACCTTCGGCACTGACGATGCTGCTCCCGCGCGCGTCAACAATGTTGAACTGGACAACCTCAATAGCCAGATCAACGACCTGCGCAACCAACTCGCCAACGCTCAGAATGCCAGCAACGCCCGCATCGCTCAACTCGAGAACGACCTGGCTGCTGCCAACAAGGCTCTGGCCAACTGCCGCAACGACCTGAACGCTGCCAAGAACGCCGCTCCCAAGGTGGTTGACAACAGCAAGCAGTACATGAACGTGCTCGTTCACTTCCCCGTGAACAAGACCGGCATCACCGCCGACCAGCGCGCCAACGTTGAGCGCGTAGCTTCCTACCTGAAGAGCCACCCCGAGGCCACCTGCGAGATCAAGGGTTATGCTTCCCCCGAGGGCAACCAGGAGAACAACATCAAGCTCGCTAACGGCCGTGCCGCCAGCGTGAAGGATATGCTCGTCAACAAGTATGGTATCAATGCCAACCGCATCAAGTCTGCTGGCCAGGGTATCAGCAACATGTTTGACGAACTGAGCTGGAACCGTGTTTCCATCTGTGAGATCATCGTGAAGTAAGGTTAAACTGAGTTTTAAGTTGTAAGTTTTAAGTTGTAAGTAATATTACCGAATGACGATACAGTTACAGGCGATACAAACCATACTTAAAACTAAAAACTTAAAACTAAAAACTAAAAAATATATGAAATCATTGAAATCAATTATACTGTGCGGTCTGGGAGTTGCAGCGTTGTCGCTGACTTCTTGCAACGACTGGTTGGATGTGAACGTGGATCCCAATAACCCCACGGACAAAATCACAAGTTATGACCAGCGTCTGGCGCACATTGAGTTCTATACCAATAGCGGTTTGCAGTTCGGTGCTTGGCGTACCACCATGGCCATGGGTGACTGGACCCGTAACAACGGTGGCGGTAACTACTGGCACGTTTCATATTGGTATCCCGTTGAGGCCCAGGTGACTACGCCCTATCAGTGGTGGTTCGTGGGTGCCTACGCCAACGTGCCCGACATGATTGCCAAGGCCGAGGCTGTCGAGAATTGGCAGTTTGCCGGTGCCGGCTACCTGATCAAGGCTTACGGCTTTATGGCCATGACCGACCTCTATGGCGAAATGCCATATGAAGAGGCTGCCGCTGACAGCCCTGCTCCCCACTACAATACGGGTAAGGAAATTTATTTAGGTTGCTTGGAGACCATCGACAAGGCCATCGAGTACCTTGAGAAGGGTCAGAGCCAGGATCCCAAGTTGCCCACGCTGGCTGCTGGTGACTTCTGGAACCATGGCGATCTGAACAAGTGGATCAAACTTGCCTACATGTTGAAGGCCCGCTGGATCAACAAGTTGAACAAGAAGGGCGCTGGCAGTTACAAGGACGGTAAGTATGATGCCGACGAGATCCTACGCTGCCTTGACAAGGCTATGCAGAGCAATGCCGACAACACCATCGTCAACCACACCGACGACAACGGTCCCACGCACGACGTGCTGGGTTGGGATGAGCCCGTTGACTACTCACCTCTGTTCTCGGTTAGTGGTATGAACTCCGGTTACATGGCAACCAAGATGCTCTACGACAACCTGACCAACTTTGCTGGTAAGGGTGTCGAGGATCCCCGTGCCGACCACATCCTGCCTTGGGCTTACAGTCCCAACAGGGAAGGAAATGGTCTCGATGCTGCCGGCATCAAGTGGAATGGTCACTGGCGCCGTACGCTGGGCGTTGACATGGCCAGCGAAATCAATAGCCAAGGTGGTCCCCTGCGCGCCATGTTCAACACCGAGACCAACAGTTGGTACATCAACAGTTCCAACGAGGCCCGCAAGGGTGATACTGTCTATATCGAGGGTACCAGTGACTGCAAGGGTTACTTCGCTAACCCCAGCATCCTGTACTGCCGCGCCGGTAGCGGTAAGTTCCAGTCGGCCGAGTCAGGTACGTTCTACACCCGCGTAAGTTCGCCTACCTACATCGGCACCTATGCCGAGTGCTGCTTCATCCGCGCCGAGGTGCTCTTCAAGAAGGGTGACAAGGGTGGTGCCTACAATGCCTACAAGGCTGGTGTCAAGGCCAGCTGCGAGTTGATGAATGACAAGCTCAGGACTTGGATTGCCGAGGATGCTTCCCTCGCCGACTGCCCGTCGTTCACCCCGATGACACAGGAAGCCATCGACAACTTCGTGAACACCGGTATCGGTACTCAAGGTGAGCTCACCCTGGGTCACATCCTGATGCAGAAGCGCATCGCCCTGATGTTCTCCTATGAGATCTGGAACGATATGCGCCGCTATGACTTCGATCCCAACATCTTCTTCGGTTGGTCGATTCCCGCTTACCACTATAAGGTGGTTGCCGCAACCAATGCTATCCCCGAGGGCAAGCAGTATCGCCGCTGGCGCCAGTGCTCACATGAGTACAAGTACAACAGTGTGAACTTGCAGGCCATTGGCGAAAAGGTTCCCGGCGCCCGCATGACTGACAGCGAGGGCAACAAAGTGATTTGGAACACTCAGGATGATGCTTGGACCATCCCCGTATGGTGGGACAGCGACCAGGAGTAATCCCCTACCCTATTGATTAACAACGACCGCCAGGGCTCCAGCAGCCCCGGCGGTTGTTATTTGTAGGATACTGAGTTCTCGAGGAACTCCGCCAACTACTCGCGTTGATCTTAATCCTTCGATACTGAGGTGTCGATCTCCACAACGGGAGCCGTGTCGAGCAATCGACGGTATTGATCGGTCATCTTCTGATAGAAGTTGGGATAATCCAGGTTGTCCTGGAAATCCTTCTGAGCTTGGGTGCCCATGCGTGAGCGGCTTGCAGTGTCCCTGATGAGATGATTGATGGCGGTGGTCAGCGCATGTTCGTCGCCAGGAGGAACAAGCAACCCATTCACGCCATCGTGCACATATTCAGGCTGGGCACCATTATTGCTGGCGATATGGGCTTTACCTGCCATCATATACTCCAAGTTGCTGATACCCAATGCTTCGGGCTGGATTGACGGGAGGACGCCAAAATCGGCCTGGCGCAGGTACTCCAGGATGTTGTCCCTGAAACCGAGCAGCGATACATTATTCACCATACCGGCAGCAACAATGAATCCCTTGATTTTGGCCTTATACTTGGCCTGTCCCTCGCCGATGACGACCAGATGATACTTGGTCTTATCCACGTGGGTTAAAGCGCCCAGGAGGGCATCTATGCCCTTCTCAGGGGATAATTTGCCGTGGTACATGATCAGCGCCTGGTGACTGTCAATGCCTAACTCGCGTCGCAGGTTGGGCACTGTGGTTCCAATCATACTGTCACACACACTGTCTCGCAGCACCACCGTTCGGTCGGCATACTGCTTCTTTGCTTTGCCCAAGAACGCCTCACGAGCCATCTCGGACGAGAAAACAAAGCAATCGATGGACTTATACAGCTTGGTGTACATGTAGTTCTTCTTGGGCTTGTAAACGCCGTGCACGCTGACTACAACGCGCGTATCACGGTTCTCGCTGATGCGGCGGGCCATCACTGCCATGAAAGCGTCTTTAAAGCTGTGCACATGGATGATATTGCGCCCCTTGCGCAACAGGCGGGCAAACCGCACGGGAGAGTCGATATCGGTAACGCCCTTGAGGGGCAAGATCGAGATAGGTATCTCCAGACGACGGTATTGCTTGAGCACAACAGGATACTTGCGACAGACTACCTCGACATAGAAATCGTCGTCGTTACGCAACCGCTCCACCAAGTCATAGGTGTATTGCTCGGCTCCTGTCCAGTGCTTATTGGATACGATGTGGAAAACGTTGATCATTAGATAGATTTCAATATTTAGAGCCAGTGTCACTGGCACTGGCGATGATACGGCACGAAGATAGTCATTTTTTTTGGCATACAGCTTGAAAAACAGCAAAAAAAATCAGTCAACCTTCACAGGCAGACTGAACAATCTTGCTTAATATTCATTGAGTGATTCTTTTTCACTCAAAGTCAAATAACACTTTTCAAGGATACTACTTCAATTCTTGTATTATTAATGCACATTTCTTAATTAGATCTCTCGTTTCATAAAACCTAAAGTGCCCTTGACCTTTCAGCCAATTCATCTTATCTTCACATGCAAAGTTACAAATAAATTTCAAAATAAAAACACTCGTCAAGACCTACAATCCATTTAATTGTTTTGTATTAAATATTTTGACGATTTCACACCCGATAAATACCGATTTGGGTCGATGAAATCGGCGTTTTTTGAATATAGCAATTTTAATTTGTCATTGTTGATTTCGCCACCTGGCAGGAGTGAATCCCACCACCTTCTTGAAGGCGACTGAGAATGTAGATGCCGAGGTGAATCCCACCCGACTGGCAATCTGCTCAATGGACAGGCTACGGTTTTTAAGCATGAGCTCCTGAGCTTCATGGACGCGCATCTGGGCCACCCATTCATAAAAAGTCACATGCTTCACCTCGTTAAGGTATCTGGAAAGATAATTGCGGTTAGTGCCCAACTCGTGAGCAGCCTGTTCGATAGTTATTCCCTTGTTGCGATATCCTCCACGTGCCTGCCAACGCTCTTCCTTATCCTGAATCACCTCAAGCAAAGACTCACTGAGGGGGTTCCGCTGGGGATTATCATTACCCGTGTCAACATCGTCTGGCAACTGCCCAGCTTGCTCATTGGCACCCGCTTGGGTTGTATCAAGGGCAAGGGCAAGGGAATTATAGGTGGTAGAGAAATTGATGATGCAGATAAAGGAGTAGATAAACAAGATGATGCTCAATGCTACCTGATAGATACCCACCCATCGTGGCAGCCAACAGACAAACGGAGCTGACAGTAGAAAAATCAAGATGCCTACGCCCACTCCTGGCATCCACCTCACCATGTTCTCAACGACATCCGAGTAATAAGTCCTCAAGTTGTTAATCGCCTTTCGATAGACTGCTACACACGAGTACAGCCCACTACAAGTGATGAGGAACAATAGCGCGCAACACAATAGCACACCTCGTGCCTGCCACTTCCTGTATGGCAAGAAATAACTGATGATCAATATGGCAGCAAAGATCACGACTACGAATACCGAGATTCGCATTTGTCGCTTATCAACCGACCCAGGACTGAGCATGGTGCAATATCCCGTCGCAATGAGCAATGTAGCGAGGCAGAAGATAAACAAGTAAACAGAAACAGACAGGAATGGGTCAGCAAATTCAAGAATGCGCAACAGCCACTGGAACAAGATTTCAGAACCGAACAGCAGCATAGCGATGGCACAGGTCAATTTACCCTTCCGGTAATAAACATGTGATCTGGTTTCGGGCGTTTTAATCATGAGCAAGAACAACCCCAATAGGATTGGCACTACCCATCCAATCATGACAATATTAAGTTCCAGTTCTTGAGAAATCATTGCAACTATTGACTGAATCATTACTTCACAATTGCAAAAATACAATTTTAACCCCAATTCTTCTCATGAAACAGGGCATTTTCATAGACAATTGCTTGTTTTTTTATTTTTTTTCATAATTTTGCCGTTAATCTCTTTTTATACCTGATCATCCAATGACACTATATGAATACTCACAACTGGGTTGCGTGGTCGAGACCTTATTCGGCGGTGTCTCGCTGCTGTTGATTGGCAATCTCAAGGTCAAGTCTTCACGGTGGTTCTCACGAGCCAAGCAAGTTATAGCCCTTGTGTTTATACTGGTGGGAATTATTACGCTGCTACAATTCCAACTGAAACTCAATATGGACAAGCCACTTGTCAACACTGCGCTGAATATCACAATGTTATATACTGCGACGCTGATGATAGCTACGGTCTTTATCCTGCTTGCTAACAAAATGCACTTGACCAGAGCTCGCATGTTTCTCACCTTGATGATATTCTTGCTATGCGTTGCATTAGTGTGGGTGTCACCCTGGTGTAATCCCTCTCTTGCCACCATTTTGATCGTATCCTCACTGGCGTTATATCTCATTGATTTAATGAGGATTATCTTCGTTTTTGCCATCGGCTATAAGAAATTGGTAAAACAGAGTAATCAGCTCGATCCCGATGAGCGTTTCGAACTATCTTACCTCAACCTGATATGGAGATGCGTCATGCTTCTATCTGTATTTGCTTTGCTGTATGCGTTCTTGGTGATGTGGTCAGACGACGCATTAGCTATCTTCAACTTCGCGTCTTTAGTCCTCTGGGCCTATGTGTTCATCACCGTTGTCAACATGATCATCAACTACCCCGACGCCATGGACACCACGGACATGCCCTCATTGCAGACGCCTGATAATAAACAGATTAAAGCCTTAGCAGGAAATCTCAGTGAATTGGATTCCAAGTTAGATCGATGGATCTCCACACGAGCCTATTGCCATCAGGGGATAACCATAACCCAAGTGGCAAAGCAGTTGAGAACCAACCGCACATATCTGTCACGCTACATCAACAGCAACTATGGCTGCAACTTCAACACCTGGCTTACCCGGTTGCGCATTGAGGAAGCCAAAAACCTGTTAGCCTCCTCCCCTACCCTGACGATAGAAAAAATTTCCCAGCAAACAGGCTTTACATCCAAATCCCAGTTCATGAGAAACTTCAAAGCCCAAGAGGGCATCACACCTGGCCAGTGGAGAGAACATTACAGTTGAGGCACAGCGATAGAATCATCTATCGCCGCGCCCCCATTGTAGCATCGATAGGGACTCTACCCTACCCTTTTCCCATTCTTTTTACTCCTTCTTGTCTTCTCCCGACTGGAAGAGTTCCTTAATGCCACCGATAGAGCCTAACAGATTAGTAGCCTCATAAGGCAGATAAACCGTCTTGGTTTTATCGCCACTGGCCAGGGCATCAAGCATCTGGATGTACTTTTGAGCCAGCAGGTAGTTTGCAGGGTTGGTGCTCTGCCCTACTGCCTGGGTGATCTTGTCGATGGCAATAGCCTCAGCCTCGGCTTTGCGGATGCGGGCCTGAGCTTCACCCTCGGCACGCAGGATCTCTGTCTGCTTGTCTGCCTCAGCCTGATTGATACGAGCCGTCTTTTGACCCTCGGACTGAAGGATGGCAGACTGCTTCTGACCCTCACTGGTGAGAATGGTTGCACGCTTATTACGCTCGGCCTGCATCTGCTTTTCCATGGCCTGGAGAACAGTTTGAGGCGGTTGGATGTCCTGCAACTCCACGCGATTGACCTTAATACCCCACTTATTAGTTGCATCATCAAGGACTGCACGCAGCTTCGAGTTGATGGTATCACGCGAGGTTAACGTCTGGTCTAACTCAAGCTCACCAATAATGTTACGCAGCGTGGTCTGGGTCAACTTCTCGATAGCATTGGGCAGGTTGTTAATCTCATAGACAGCCTTGAAGGGATCCACAATCTGGAAATAAAGCAACGCATTGATCTGGGTCAAGACGTTATCCTTAGTAATCACGTTCTGCTTGTCAAAGTCATAGACTTGTTCGCGCAGGTCGATACTGTTGGTGGTGCGATAACGGCCATGCTCATAGGCAATAATCGTCTTGGGACGGTCAATAAAGGGGATAATCAGGTTAATACCGGGCTTGAGCGTTGCATAGTATTTACCTAATCGCTCAATGATCTTGGTCTCACTCTGAGGAATAATCACGAGTGCGCTCTTAACAAGTATCAGGGCCAGCAGAATAACTACGATGAAAAATATTGATAAAGGTGTCATATTTGTTAAGTTTTAGTGAATAGTTCTTTTATTCATTGACGGTGTTGAGAGGCTCAACGGTGAGAATGATACTGTCCATCTTGACAACGCGCACGCGCACATCCTTGTCAATGGCACAACCGTCGGCACTCTTGGCCTTCCAGTCGTCACCATCGATCGCAACCCGGCCATAACCGCCAGCCTCGATAGACTCGCTGACACGGCCCGTCTGACCGATCATAGCCTCGGCATTGCTCAGGCGCTCGCGCTGTGGCTGATGTATCTTCTTCAACAAGGCTGGGCGTACAAGCATTAGGCTCAATGCCGACACAACAGCAAACATGATAAT
Organism: uncultured Prevotellaceae bacterium; assembly: GCA_947165675.1. Lineage (GTDB taxonomy): Bacteria > Bacteroidota > Bacteroidia > Bacteroidales > Muribaculaceae > Sodaliphilus. Next base: position 65,566 of record CAMVBJ010000001.1, on the reverse strand, counting down.
CTGAACAGAGAGGGCAGCACCGCATCCGGCAAAGATTGCACTGGCAGCAGCACCAATCGCAAAGCACAAAATGAAAAAATCACCTGAAGAAAGCTCAAGAATCAAGCAGAGGATGCTGATGATCACCCACACGAGCCACAGGTTGGATGTGAAATACTCAATCATAATACTTTTTTTTATAGTTGTTATTAATTTTTATAGTTGTTATTAATGTTATCGTCAATTCTCAATGTGTGCATGAAGGTTTCTTAAGATTTCATCAAAGGTATAGATTTATCATTACATCTGCAAATTTAATGCCAATTTTCTTGAAAAATTCTCGCATCATCCATCGATTGAGATAGAATTTTCAATTCTCAGCGGGTTAAAATGCCTTTTCTCGCTGTTTTTCAGAGATTTTGACCATATTTCAAGTTTTGTCAGAAAAATCGGGTAGGGGAGAAAAACCGACTCCAGCGCTCAACTCCCGAACCCGATTCAAAATATGCCCTCTCGATGGGTTAATTCTTAGACTTTTTTCTTGTTTGTGAAATATTTGTGTTATCTTTGTCTCCCGTTTTTCAAGAAGCATCAAGTAATGACCGAAATCAATTACATGTTACAAGGTAAAGTCGAAATGCCGCACCTCAATGAGGATGTGGTGCGTGACTGGATTGTGGCGGTTGCCGAGCAACATCAGCAACGGGTAGGGTGCTTGACCTACGTCTTCTGCGACGATGAGTACATCCTGCAGACTAACCGCCAGTTTCTGGGTCACGATTACTATACCGACATCATCACCTTTGACTACACCAATTCGCGCCACATCGCGGGCGACATGGTCATCTCGCTCGACACGGTGCGCAGCAATGCCGAGATGCTTGGAGCTGCCTATGACACCGAACTCATGCGCGTCATCATCCATGGCGTGCTGCACCTGTGCGGCATCAACGACAAGGGTCCTGGTGAACGTGAAATCATGGAGCAACACGAGAACAACGCCCTGGCTATTCTTCCCGACAACGTATTCAAGAAATGAGGCACGACTATGACGTGATAGTGGTGGGGGCTGGTCATGCCGGCTGCGAGGCTGCCTGTGCTGCTGCCCGACTGGGATCACGCACCCTACTCATCACCATCGACATGAATAAGATCGCTCAGATGAGTTGCAATCCCGCCGTCGGCGGCATTGCCAAGGGGCAGATCGTACGCGAGATTGACGCCCTGGGCGGACAAATGGGTATTGTGACTGACCGCAGCAGCATTCAGTTCAGGATGCTCAACCGCAGTAAAGGCCCCGCCATGTGGAGCCCGCGATCACAGAGCGATCGCCAACAGTTCATCCTCGAGTGGAGAAACGTGCTCGAGAACACTCCCAACTTATACATGTGGCAAGATTCGGTCGATGAATTCGTCATCGAGGGTGGGGTAGTGAAAGGTGTCAAGACCCAGATGGGAATCACTTTTCAGGCCAAGGCCGTTATCCTCACAGCGGGCACATTCCTGAATGGATTGATGCACGTGGGGCCTGTCAAGACCCCTGGTGGACGTGTTGCTGAACCACCGGCAAGGGGCGTCACCGAGCAGTTAGCATCGCTCGGTTTCACCGTCGGACGCATGAAGACGGGCACGCCACCACGACTTGACGAGCGCACAATCGACTTCTCACAGTGCATCAAGCAAGAAGGCGAGCATGACTTCCACCACTTCTCATACCTACCAGGCGTGGGTTCACGACTGCCACAACGCCCATGCTGGATTGTGCATACCAACGAACAGGTGCATGAGATCCTGCGCATGGGACTGCCGCAATCACCACTCTATAATGGACAAATCACCAGCATCGGTCCCCGATACTGTCCCAGCATTGAGACCAAAATCGTGACCTTTGCCGACAAAACTTCCCATCAACTCTTTATCGAACCCGAGGGAGCCACGACCCACGAGATGTACCTCAATGGTTTCTCGTCATCCCTGCCCTGGGAGGTCCAGATCGAGGCACTGCGCCACATTCCCGCCCTGCGCGATGTGCACGCCTTCCGCCCTGGATATGCGATAGAGTACGACTTCTTTGACCCCACCCAGCTCACCCACACGCTTGAGTCCAAATTAATCAAGAACTTGTTCCTGGCAGGACAGGTCAACGGCACTACAGGCTATGAAGAGGCTGCCGGGCAGGGACTCATCGCTGGCATTAACGCCCACCAGAATGTGACCGGAGGCGAACCCTTCACGCTGGCACGCAACGAAGCCTACATCGGCGTGCTCATCGATGACCTCGTCACCTGTGGCGTGGACGAACCTTACCGCATGTTCACATCGCGCGCCGAGCACCGCATCCTGTTGCGCCAGGATGACGCCGACATGCGCCTGACCGAGCGCAGTTACCGACTGGGATTAGCCACCAGCGAACGCTACAATTTGATGTACTCTAAGCGTGAACAGATCGAGCGGCTCACGGACTTCTGTCGCAACTACACCGTCAAGGCCAGCTTGATCAACCCTGCACTTGAGGCCCACGGTATGCAGCCCTTGACCCAAGGCCAACGACTGCACGACCTGCTATTGCGGCCCCAGTTAAACATGATTCTGCTCGCCGAAGCCTTACCCGACCTGAAGGCTCAGATAGATGAACTCGAGGACGCACGACGCCAAGAGATAGTCGAGGCCACCGAAATCTCCATCAAGTACAGGGGCTACATCGAACGCGAGACCCTCATTGCCGACCGCGTGGCCCGGCTCGATGGCGTGACACTGAAAGGCAAATTTGACTATTCCCAAATCCGCCAAATATCCACCGAGGCCCGTCAAAAGCTACAGGCCATTGACCCCGAAACAGTGGGGCAAGCCTCGCGCATCCCCGGCGTATCACCCAGCGACATCAACATCCTGCTCGCATTACTGGGCAGATAACATGTTCCACGTGAAACAATTTAAACATAAAATATTGATATTCAGATGAATAAACAAGAATTAGAAAAAGTAAAAAGCGTGGTACGCAACGTACCCGACTTCCCTGTTCCAGGCATCCAGTTCAAGGACCTGACCACCGCATTTAAGGACCCCGAAGCCCTGCAAATCATGACTCGCGCCATGACCGACATGTATCGCGACTCAGGCGTTACCAAGGTCGTGGGCATCGAGGCACGAGGCTTCATTGGCGGAGCCATCTTGGCAACACAGTTGAATGCAGGATTCGTTCCACTGCGCAAACCGGGCAAACTGCCTGCCGAAGTCATCCAGAAATCCTACACCAAGGAGTATGGCACCGACACCATCGAGATCCACAAGGACGCCATCACCCCCGACGACATCGTGGTCATCCATGACGACCTGCTCGCTACTGGTGGCACCATGCTGGCCGCCTATGAACTCGTGAAGTCCATGAATCCTAAAAAGATTTACATCAACTTCATCTGCGACCTGGCCGACTTGCACGGACGCGACGTGTTCCCCAAGGATGTCGAGGTCACCTCTCTGTTCACGTTTTAACCCACCAGGGGGCTCAAGGGCAACCGCCGACTTGAGCCCTTTCATTCAGGTAATAGTCAGCCACAAGAGATGAACGAACAATTGAAACTCAAGCTATCGCTGCTCCCCGACGAACCCGGTGTTTACCGCTACCGCAACCGGGAGGGCACCATCATCTATGTCGGCAAGGCCAAGAACCTGAAGCGCCGAGTCAATTCCTATTTCAACCGCGAGCACACATCGGTGCGCACCACCATGCTTGTGCGCAACATCGCCGACCTGGAATACACGGTCGTCAACACCGAGGAAGAGGCACTCGACCTTGAGAACGCCCTCATCAAGGAATTCCAGCCACGCTACAACGTCCTGCTCAAGGACGACAAGAGCTACCCCTGGATATGTATATCGGGAGATTTATATCCGCGCGTTTACATCACGCGCGAAGCCCGCGCCAAGGGCGAACGCTTCTATGGCCCTTATCCCAAAACCGAGGTCGCCAAGGTACTCATCGACACCATCCGGCAGATTTATCCGCTGCGCACTTGCCGCCTGATTGTTTCACGTGAAACAATCGCCGAGCGCAAGCATCGGCTGTGCCTGCAATACCACATCCACCGCTGCGAGGGCTGCTGCCAGGGGCTTGTGTCGCCCGAGCAATACGGCGAATACATCAGCGAGATCCGTCAAATACTTAACGGCGACACCCATGTGCTCATGGATGTGCTCATGCAGCAGATGCAGCAACTCGCCAGCGAGCTGCGATTTGAGCAAGCCGAGGTCATCAAGCGACGATACAAGCTGCTGGAGCACGTCAGGCGCCGTTCGGTCATCGTCAGCCCGACGATTCACAATATCGACATCTTCGGGCTGCTGCGCGACCAGGATGCAGCCTATGTGAACTATATGCACATGAGGGGTGGGGCAGTGGTTCAATCGTTTACCCTCGAATACCGCCTGTCAACCCAGGACGAGAGCGACGCCGAACTCATGTCGATGGCTGTCGCCGAGATCCACAAGAGGTTTGCGGCAACCTATAGTAAGGAACGCGTGAGCGAGGCCATCGTCAACGTGCTGCCCGATGTCGAATTCTCGGGACTGATGTTTGCGATCCCGCAGCGCGGCGATAAGAAGAAACTACTCGACATCGCCGTCAAGAACGCCACACAACACCGCACCGACCGCCTGAAAATGATGGAGAAGCTCAACCCCGAGCAACGCACGACGCGCACGTTGACGACCATGCAACGCGACCTGCGCATGACAGCCCTTCCACGCCACATCGAGTGCTTCGACAATAGCAACATCAGCGGATCGAGCCCTGTGGCTTCGTGCGTGGTGTTCCGCAATGCCAAGCCGGCTAAGAAAGAATACCGCCATTTCAACATCAAGACCGTCGAGGGGGCTGATGACTTTGCCTCGATGCGGGAGGTCATCACTCGACGTTACAGCCGCCTTGTCCAAGAGGGCCAGGAATTGCCACAGCTACTCATTGTCGATGGAGGCAAGGGACAAGTCACATCGGCGCTTGAGGCGCTCGACGAAATCGGCCTGCATGGGCAAATCACGGTCGTGGGCATTGCCAAGCGGCTGAACGAAGTCTATTTCCCTGGCGACAGTGTGCCCCTGTTTATTGACAAGAACAGCGAGACACTGCACGTGATCCAGCGCCTGCGTGACGAGGCACACCGGTTTGCCATCACCTTTCATCGCAAGCAGCGCAGCAAGGGACAAGTCCATAGCGCACTCGACGACGTGGCTGGCATCGGTCCCAAGACACGCACGTTACTGCTCAAGCACTTCAAGTCACTCAAGCGCATCAAGGAGGCAAGCGAAGCCGATCTCGCAGCAGTCATCGGCCCGGCCAAGGCCCGCAAGCTGCTTCAGACCCTCAATAGCGCCAACGAACCCGAGTAAGCAACAGCAAAACAAATGGCCCTGCTCAACAGTTCAGTCGGCTCGATATACACATTTTTCAGCCCATTTTCACTACCTAATGAAATAAAGTCACTAAATTTGCCACTATGAAACGACTGGTGATATTCGGCAACACCTACCAGCAAGGTGAAATCAATGCAGTGCTCGGGCTCCTTGAGCACCTGCGGCAGCACGGCATCGATGTGGCCGTTGAACAAGAATACCTGCATTACCTGAGCGGCAAGCAGGACATCCATCTGCCAGGATTCGACGCTAACCAGGTGCCTGATGCTGACATGGCTCTCTCACTGGGTGGCGACGGAACATTCCTCACCACTGCCATGTGGGTTTCACGTCAAGGCATGCCCATCCTGGGCATTAATCTGGGGCACTTGGGTTACCTGACAGCCGGCAATCTTGACGATAACAGCGACCTGATTGACGATGTGCTGGCTGGTAATTACCGCATCGAGGAGCGCACCATGCTGCAAGCTGCATGTGACGCCGTCACCATCGAGCACCCCTGGGCCCTGAACGAGATTGCCGTGCTGCGTCATGACACCTCGTCAATGCTCGACATGCAGACGCTGTTGCGCGGACGTGAACTCACCACCTATCGCGGTGATGGACTCATCGTGAGCACTCCCACTGGATCAACGGCCTATAACCTGAGTGTGGGTGGTCCCATCCTGGAGCCGACGACCTCCTGCCTGGTGCTTTCGCCCATCTCGGCCCACTCCTTGACAATGAGGCCGCTCGTCGTGCGCGACGATAGCGAGATTGTCATTTGCACCCACTCGAGAGCGCCTCAATACGAGGTAAGTATCGATGGGGAGGTGACACTGTGCCCCACAGGCTCGACGCTGACCGTGAGCCGTGCACCTTACTGTGCACGTGTCATCCAACGCACTACCAATAACTTTGCCAGCACGCTGCGACAGAAACTCCTCTGGGGAACCGATAAGCTATAGCATCTCGCAACACGACTCCCTCCCAACGGGACAACAACACACAAGGGCAACAGATTCAACAATCCGTCGCCCTTGTCTTCAATTAGTCCACCAAAACTTTACTGATAGAGCCTGCGGTGCATCAGTACCGATCGATAGATGTGGATCATCTGGTCGGCAATAATCTTGCCCGTGAAGCGCTCGGTGTTATCACGAGCGGCCTTGAGCATTGCAGCCTTCTTGTTCTCATCATCAAGAATATCGCTCAATGCCTCGGCTCCATCATGGAAATCATCATAGTATATCGCGCCGTCGCCACCAATCTCTCGAGCCTTTGCACTGTCCTTACAGATGACAAGGGCGCCGCTTCGTTGAGCGTTCAAGAGCTTGAAGGTGTCGCGGCTACGGTCCGTGTTAGGGATAATGACGGCCTGAGCCATCTTGACGACAGCAGTAAGGTCGGCATGGTGCACCTTGTCCACCTGTTTGAAGCGGTGGAAAATGTGCAAATTATGAGCCTGTTCCTTGATAACGCTGTCAAAGTAATCGGTACGGTAACCCAACAGCACAATCGAGATCTTGCGGTCACGCAGTTCATGCACAAGCTGCATCGCCTCGTTGACGTTATCATTGCTGTTCAAGCGCCCCTTGTAGAGGACAAACTTCTCGGGAAGGTGATACTTCTCACGCAAGATGCCATACATGTTCTCGGGAACCGACTCATCGCAGCCCGAGAAGAAGCACGGGTGCACCACCTCCACGTTGTCTGGTGACACGTGATAGTGGTCGATGATGAGCTGGCGGTCAACCTCGTTAAGGGCGATCACGCGCTTGGCAATCTTGCACGCCTTGCGGGCGCGACGCTGCATGAACATGCGCTGAATCCAGCCATGGGCATTCTTGTAGAGGGGGTCGAGCATCGTGAACACTGTGGGGAAATTGCTGCCCTTGAAACCCGAGGCGATTCCATCATCAATGCCATGGAAGGTGTTCACACCATGACCCTTGGCCGAACGGACAATGCCATTACCCGTGTACCACCGTTCCTTGTTATGGATGTGGTTGCGCGGGAACTTCACGCGCACGCTCTCCTCGTTGAAGATAGGTGTCAAACGTTTGTTATGCTCGTTCTGCGGAGAATAAAGGATATAATAATTGTCGGGATAATTGACGGCAAGTGCCTTAATGAGGATACGCCCATAATAGGATGTATCATCATTCTCCATGATAATCTTGCGGCCACCGTAACCTACTACCATATTCCGTATTCAATTAATCGTTTTTCTTAATAAAAATTCAGTCCTTCATCTGCGCCATACTGACGCAAGATGCAAAATTACAACTTTTTTTCTTTTAAGTCGTTTTTTATTATGCCTTTTTCTCAATTTGAGTTAACTTTGCCAAAAAATAATGATAATATGAGACTTATTGCAACCATCTTGTGCGCATTGTTGTTGTTGACTTCCTGCGCGGCCAAGAAGAATGCGGCTGGCGGCCCCTTGCACCCCGACCAAGTGTTCACCATCACCGAGGACGACATCGCCCGCGAAACCCTCCTGGTCAATTCAATGATCAAGGGAGAATGGACCTACAAGGCACCCAGCGTTGACGTGAGTGGCAAGAACCTGATTGCTGGCATTGGCAAACCCATTGCCAAGAGCAAGATCAAGAAGAAACTCAAGAACGCCTTCAAGAGCATCGGCCTGGACAAGATGCGCCCACGCTTCAGTTTCAACGAGGATGGGACTTGTGCCATCAATCTGCTGGGAAAGAATATAGGCGGCACCTATAACTACAATCCCGACCAGGAGAAGATTTACATCAAGTGGCACGGGGTTCCCATTACGGCCCACCTCAAGCGTGATGGCAAGAAGAAAATGCACATCACCTTTGATGCCGACAAGTTCATCTCGCTACTCACTCTCGCCGGCCGCTTCAGTGACAGTTCCACCGTCAAGGTGTTGTCCAAGCTGATGGATAATTACGAGGATGTGATGATAGGCTTTGAACTCAAGAAGTAATCCCTACGACAGCCTTTGGGAAACAACAAGAGGAAGGCCCGTATTAGGCGAGGTCTTCCTCTTGTTTACTATCGTGAATAAGTGTGATCGGTGCTTCGTGATTACCGGCGAGGAGGCTGGTTCATCATCTGCTTGCCTCTATTGACGGCTTGCTTCTTGGTCATGCCAGGCTGACTCTTGCTGCCAGGCTGACTCTTGGATGTGCCACCCATAGCGGGCTGCGTTCCACCCATGCCGGGCTTGGGCTGACTCTTGCTCTCGGGAGCGCCAAAGGTGCGTCCGTGGTAAGCACTGTGGTCAAAGTAGCGGTTAGAACCCTTATAGACCTGGTATCCAGGAGGAGCTGCACGGTAGAAGCGATCCTTGGGATAACGGTTATAGATGGAAAAGACAAACTTCTTGTTCTGCCACGAAACAGGGCGATAGAAGTACTCTAACTGCATGTAGTACTGGTATTGTGCGGCCGTGAGCACATACCTGAGTTCATTGTTACGACGAGTCCAGAAGGAGCCGAAGATGTCATCATACACGTCCAGACACATGATGTAGTCCATGTTGATTTCAAACACGGCGTTATACTGGTCATCGCTCAAGCCGAGTTCATAGGCCATCTTGTCGGTCAGGAAGAAAGCCTGATCACGTGCCGACTTATAGCTCATTGCGTTGGCCGCTACCCCTAAGGTCAGCATGGCAACCATTGTTAAGATAAAGCGTTTCATAGTCGTATGCGTTTTAAATGTGTTACTAAATGTTTATTGTCCCAAAATTAGTCTCATTAATGAATAGTTGCAAATATTTTAGACAAATATTCATAAATAATCGACTAACCACCCGTGGATTGTGCACATCCCGTGCCATCTTGACAGCCCATTCACGGCCAAGGGCCCAATAGCGGGCGAGCAATGATTTTCTATCGACCAAGGGCGACGTTTCCTCGATTTTTGCGATCGTGCTTCCTGTTTCTCGGGGTTTATTACTAATTTTGCAGTCTATGATAGACTTTACACCTTTAGTACGCAGTCATTTCCTGTCACGCCTCCAGCAACAGGTACGCTACATTGACCATGCCGATGCCGTACAACAAGGCGAGCTCGTGCGCCTGGTCGAGAAAGCGGCGCTCACGCGGTTTGGCCGCAAGTATGACTTCTCAACCATCAGGACCTATAAGCAGTTTGCCTCACGACTACCGCTGTTCTCCTACGAGAATCTGGAACCCAACATCATGCGAATGGTCAAGGGCGGCAAGGACGAGCTCTGGCCAGGACGGTGTTTCAACTTTGCGCAGTCATCGGGAACGAGTGGCCGCAGCAAGTACATCCCCATTACCCGCGAATCCTTCCAGTGGAACCATTATCAGGGAGGCAGCGACGTCGTGTCACATTACCTGAATATGAATCCCCAGAGCCGCATCTTCTCGGGCAGGGCTTTTATCCTGGGAGGCAGTTTTGCCAACAACTTGCAAGTGCAACCTGGAGTGAGGGTAGGGGACTTGAGTGCCAACCTCATCGAGAACATCAACCCGCTGGCCAACCTGTTGCGCATCCCCAGTAAGGACGTTGCCCTCATGGAGAATTGGAGTGAGAAGCTGCCACGGCTGGTCCAGGCCAGCATGAACGCCAATGTCACCAACCTGAGTGGTGTGCCCTCCTGGTTCCTGACCGTGATCAAGGAGGTGCTGCGGCAGACGGGCAAATCCAGCATCCACGAGGTGTGGCCCAACCTGGAGGTGTTCTTCCACGGTGGCATCGCCTTTGAGCCCTACAGGCAGCAATACGAGGCCCTGTGTGACATGAACAAGATGCACTTCCTGGACACTTATAATGCCAGTGAGGGCTTCTTTGCCGTGCAGAGTGACTGGTCAACCGAGGCCATGCTGTTATTGCTCGATGTGGGCGTTTTCTACGAGTTCCTGCCCATCGAGGAAAGTGACAGCGAGACTCCCGAGGTCTATCCCATCTGGGAAATTGAGACTGGACGCACCTATGAACTCATCATCACCGCTGCCAACGGCCTGTGGCGCTACCGCATCGGTGACACAGTTACTATCGAACAACTCAATCCCGTCAAGATCAGGATCGCCGGGCGCACCCATAGCTTCATCAACGCCTTCGGCGAGGAACTGATGGTACACAACGCCGACAAGGCCATCACAGCAGCCGCTCACGAGACGGGGGCCCAAGTTCTCAACTACACTGCCGCTCCAGTCTATGCCCACGACAATGAACGAGGTCATCACCAGTGGCTCATCGAGTTTGCCAGCAAGCCCGACGACCCATCCCGCTTCATGCAGCTTCTGGACCAGCACCTGCGCGAGGTGAACAGCGATTACGACGCCAAGCGCACGGGCGACATCTTCCTGGACATGCCTGAGCTTGTTGTCGCTCCCACGGGCCTCTTTGACCGCTGGCTTGCCTCAACTGGCAAATTAGGCGGACAGCGCAAGGTGCCCCGCCTGAACAACAACCGCGCCATCATCGAACAGATGCTGCAATTCATCAACAAGCCCGAATAAGGATAAAATGGTCGAGTGTCATGTGGAAAAAATGGATTCATAGTAATATCGGGGCTGCGGTGTTGAATATGCTCGTGGCCTACTTGGTGTGGATGCTCTCGCGGGTGGCATTCTTCATGGAGAACTGGTCAACCTTCGCGCCCTATATGTCATGGTCCTTGTTCAAGAGTATGCTCCACGGGGCGCTGGTCTTTGACACGTCGGCGCTGCTCTATGTCAACAGCCTGTACTTGGTACTCATGTTGCTGCCGTTACATCTCAAGGAGCGTTCTGGCTTCCACAAGGGCTTGAAGTGGCTCTTCGTTGCGACCAATGCTGTCGGCCTGGCCATGAACCTGATGGATGCCGTCTATTTCCAGTACACAGGACGGCGCTCCACGGTCTCGGTGTTCACCGAGTTTGCAGCCGAGGGTAACATCACATCCATCATCTTGACCGAATTTGTGCATCACTGGTACTTGGTGCTTGCTTTTGGCGCACTGGTATATACCCTGTGGCGCTGCTACACCAGGCCACGGCTCGATGTCTATCGATTTGGGCATCAATACTATCTCTCCCAGCTCATTGCCCTGCTGGTGATGATACCGCTCTCCATTGTGGGCATCCGTGGCAGCGTCACGGCAGGCACGCGCCCGATGACCATCAGCAACGCCAACCAGTTTGTCAACCGTCCTGTCGAGGCGTCGGTGGTGCTCAACACGCCGTTCTCCATGATTCGCAGCATCGGCAAGAAGCCCTTTGTCACGCCCCATTACATGTCTCCTGATCAGTTAGAGGCCACTTACAGCCCTATTCACAGCCATTCCACGGTCGATCAGTTGAGCCACAAGGGCAAGAATGTGGTCATCTTGATCGTCGAGAGCATGGGCAAGGAATACATCGGATCGCTCAACCGCGACCTGGATGGTGGGCAATACGAGGGTTATATGCCCTTTATCGATTCCTTGCTGACCAGGTCTCACACTTTTCAATACAGCTATGCCAACGGCCGCATCAGCATGGATGCCATGCCATCTATCCTGTCGGGACTGCCCATGATGGTTGAACCTTTCTTTCTCACTCCCGCCTCGCTCAACGACGTCGAGGGCATCTCGTCTATACTGGGGCGTGAGGGCTACAGCAGCGCCTTCTTTCACGGCGGACACAACATCTCGATGGGATTCAGCGCCTTTGCCCACAGCATCGGCTACCAGCGATACTACGGTCTCGATGAGTACTGCAAGTCCACCAAGTATGGCGGCATGGACGATTTTGACGGCAAGTGGGCCATCTGGGACGAGCCGTTCCTGCAATTCACCCTCGATGGCATCGACCAGATGAAGCAACCCTTCCTGGCTACCGTGTTCACCGCATCGTCTCACCACCCCTACAACGTGCCAGAGCAGTACCGCGACTCTCTCAAGGATGAGGGGGGCCAGCCCATCCACAAGTGCGTGCGCTATACCGACATGGCGCTGAGACGCTTCTTCGAGCGAGCCAGCCATGAACCGTGGTACCAGAACACCATCTTTGTCCTCGTGGCCGACCATACCAACCAGACCAGCCACGACGTCTATAAGAACGACCTGGGCCTCTACAGCATACCCATCATCTTCTTCACACCCGACGGTTCACTGCCACCGATGCTTGACCAGACCATGATAGCCCAGCAGACCGATATTACGCCATCGCTGCTGCACCTGTTGGGATATGACAAGCCTTACCTGGCCTTCGGTAACGACCTCTTCGGTGACGAACCCGGACAGACCTGGGCGTTCAGCTACAATGCGGGCATCTACCAGCTCGTCAAGGGTGAACTCATGCTGCAATTCGACGGGGAAAAGACAATTGCCGTCTATCGTTTCAAGACCGACAAGTTATTGAAAACCAACCTTGTCAACCAGTTACCCGAACAACAGGAAATGGAACGGTTCCTCAAGGCCATCATCCAGCAATACATGTCTCGCATGAACGACAACCGCCTGACACCTTCTCGTTAGACTTTAGGGATAGATATGTTGAAATGCCTCCGAGTGGCGGAGTGTTTACATCAGCACTACTTGTAGAAGGTGATCCAGTTAGTGCAGTAGCGGGATTTCTCGGCTACCGGGTGAATCTCATGAGCCTTGCCGCGGCCATCACGCCACCAGGAGTGATTCCAGCCGGCACCCATGTCCATGTACAAGGCATGGGTGGGAGCGAACTTATCTAACATCTCCACAAAGTCCTCATACTCTACCGCCTCGCGGCTATCCACGATGCACAGGCGCCCGTCCTTTTCACACAGGGCACGGTACTGGTTCACGCCCTCGCGCCACAGGGGGCGGATGCTCTCGCCACCATGGATGATGATGGCTTGACCGAAGCCCATGCCACCAGCGGCGGCTACGCTGTCGAGCAGTTCTCCATATTCACCGTGAACAAACTCCCACGTCGTGTCGCTGAACCAGGCAAAGGCTCCGCTGTTGTCCTTGCACTGGGCGCCCTTGTAACGCTTGCCGCCACTCACGTGGTCGCCGTCGATGTTGCTATGGGCAAACTCATCGAGCAACTCGTGGGTGAAAGCCGCCTCGGCACAGTAGATGATGCTGGTGTCCTGACTGGACGGCATCTTCCCGCACACGAGGTCAATGCGGCTGAACTGCGGATAATAGATGATGAGCCCCTTTACCGTGGTGTCGTCAATCATCACGGGAGAGCCATGCATGTCGATGGTGTCGCCTTGTTCCATAGTGGCCTGCTTGGGTTTACACGTGGTGCAGCAGCACAACACGAGTGCCGCCAGCACCGGGAAAAAATAGTGGAGAATTTTCTTCATTTTTAGTTGTAACTTGTCAGTTGTCAGTTTTTAGTCGCAATTTAGCATCCGCAGTCCTAAAGCCTATAGCCTATAACCTATAGCCTATAGCCTAAAACCTAATCAGCAAAGCGGTTGGGGTACTCCAGTGGCACACGCGGGCGGTGCAGCGCCCTGACGATGAGCACGATGCCCAGCACGATGAACGGGATACTCAACAGCTGACCCTGGTCGATGCCATAGCTGGCACGCATGGCGATTTCCCACGGCTCCTGCACATTCTTGATATACTCGATGAAGAAGCGCGGCACAAATATGCCTAACATGAACACGCCGAAGATCAGTCCCTCGCGCTCCTGGCAGCGCCAGCGCCAGTACATGAGCAGGCACACGGCAAAGGTCAACAGGTAGAACAATGCCTCATAGATCTGCGTAGGGTGGCACGGGGCAGTGAAAACGGGCTCGGCACCCTGCATCCACTGGCCAACGTTCTCGATGAAGCGGAAACCCCAGGGCATGGAGGTCTCGCCACCATAAATCTCATGGTTCATCAGGTTGCCGATGCGGATGAGGGCCGCGACAAAGCCCACGGGCACCACCAGACGGTCCAGCGTCCACAGCATGGGCTTGCGGGTCACCAGGCGGCTGTAGAGCCAGATGGCCAGCATGATGCCCAGCGTGCCGCCGTGGCTGGCAAGTCCGCCCTCCCAAATCTTGGGAATATCGCCCAGGTGCTGGCTATAGTAAGCCCAGTCGTAGAAGAAGACGTGACCCAGTCTGGCACCCAGGATGGTGGCCACCACCACATAGATGAACAGGCTGCCCACCCAGTTTTCCTTCGCCCCCTCGTGACGGAAGATGCGGTAAACGATTTCATAACCCACCAGAAAGCCGATGGCAAACATCAGCCCGTACCAGCGCACGGTGATTGAACCGAAGGAGAAGAGGTTGGGACTCGCGGTCCAAGTAATAGAATCCAGTATCATTGTGATGTAGTGTTTACGTGTTTAGCGATGGCAAAGGTAACAAGAATTTTTCATTCACGTGAAAAAATAGTACCTTTGCTGCCAAAATCAACAAGTTATGGCAGAAAGCAATTTTATCGACTATGTGAAGATCCTGTGTCGCAGTGGCAAGGGCGGAGCCGGTTCGGCCCACCTGCATCGCGCCAAGTATGTCCCCAAGGGTGGTCCTGACGGCGGTGATGGCGGCCGTGGCGGCCACATTTTCCTGAAAGGCAACCGCAACCTGTGGACGCTCATCCACTTGAAGTACCAGCGCCACGTGTTTGCTACCGACGGTCAGTCGGGTGGCGAGAACCAGTGTACAGGCAAGGATGGCGAGGATCGTACCATCGAGGTGCCCTGTGGCACGGCAGTCTATGATGCCGAGACGGGACAGTTCCTGTGTGACGTGACCGAGGACGGCCAGATCGTGCGCCTGCTGCGAGGCGGACGCGGAGGCCTGGGCAACCAGCACTTCAAGACCGCGACGCGCCAGACGCCGCGATTTGCCCAGCCTGGCGAGAAGGGTGTCGAGAAGTCGGTCATCCTGGAACTCAAGCTACTGGCCGATGTGGGTCTCGTGGGCTTCCCCAATGCCGGTAAATCAACGCTGCTGAGCGTCATCAGCGCCGCCAAGCCCAAGATTGCCAACTACCCCTTCACAACACTGGAGCCCAACTTAGGCATCGTTTCCTACCGTGGGCAGCAGTCATTTGTCATGGCCGACATTCCTGGTATCATCGAGGGTGCCAGCGAGGGACGTGGACTGGGGCTTCGCTTCCTGCGCCACATCGAGCGCAATGCCGTGCTGCTGTTTATGGTGCCAGCCGACACCGACGACATCCGCAAGGAGTACGGCATCCTGTGCCATGAATTAGAGACGTTTAACCCAGACCTCGTCGAGAAACCCCGCGTGCTGGCTATCACCAAGTGTGACATGCTGGATGATGAACTCATCGAGCAGATGCGTCCTGAACTGCCCGAAGACGTTCCCAGCGTGTTTATCTCGAGTGTGGCTCAGATGGGCTTGACACAATTGAAAGACCTGCTGTGGCGCACCATCAACGATGAGCGCAACCGCATTCCCGAGACGCTCACCCACCGTGACCTGGACGATCGTCACCGCGAACAGGCCGAGGACGACTTCATCTTTGGCGCTGACGATCTGGAGGACGATGAGGCGCCCAATGCCGGTGGCAAGATGGTTGACTCGGGTGGCAAGCAATGGAGCGAAGAGTACTGGGAAAGCGACTACGAGGACGAGAACAAGGACTTCCAGGTGGTCAGTGACCCCGATGAGGAGTAAAAATGGCGCTACGTCACCATTTCGACTCGGAAACATAACCACATTATCGTACGGGAAAACTTAATAGGGCAATGATATAGCTGCCCTGCTCGAACCCTGCAGGGCTAAAGCCAATTACACGAATAGTTTTAACTATTTTTTGTGACGTTATTTCCCCTCGTTGCTTAACAGGAAGCGACGCTTGGGAGCGATGGCGACAAAGTCCTCGTGGGTAAGGGGCGCCACGCGGTCAAGCAACGCATACAGGCGCTGAGCGATCTTGTATTCTACAGGTTCGCTCTCGGGCACCTCACACAGCAGCTGAGACACACGGGACTTGATTGCCGAAAATTCAAACACCATCGACGTGTTGAACCAGGCATCGGCATTGCTGGCAAACGGCAAGATCCACAGGTTTTCACCCCGCAACACGCCAGGCCACCATTGCAGCGTCTGCAACGCACTGGCACCACGGCTGTTATAATCACGGTAGATGCGGCGCAACAGGCGATTGTCATGCTCCTCCAGTCCCACCTTCTCGCCATAGTAGATGGTCGCTTGGGCGGTGACAAACAGCTTGAACTTCAAGTCATCATCAATGTCGGGAACCAGCAGCGGATTCAAGGCATGGAGACCCTCAAGGAACAGCAGGCTGTTGCTCTCGAGCTTGAGTGTATTGCCGCGATAGGTGCGCTCACCCTTCACATAGTCATAGGTGGGCATGGACACCTGGTCGCCAGCAAGCAGGCTTGAGATGTCACGTCCCAACTGCTTCAGGTCCAGTCCATAGAATGACTCATAGTCAATTTCGCCATTAGCATTCAGCGGGCGCTGATCCAGATTCAGGAAATAATTGTCGAGCGAGACGACACAGGGCTGGATGCCGTTATCACGCAGCATGAGGTTGAGAAAACGCGACGTGGTGGTCTTGCCCGAGCAGGACGGCCCTGCCACAAGCACGATACGCATCCCCTCCTGCCTGAATCGACGTGTGATCTCGGTCGTGATGCGTTCCAGGCGACGGCTGTGCTGGAACTCATCCTCGGCAATCAGGTCGGGAGCATAGCCCTGAGAGATGACATCGTTAAAAAGCGATATTCCATCCTGACCCTGTGATTCCATCTTCCTGATAGTACCGCAGAAGTCCTCTAATGACATGTGCTCGTTATGAGTAGATGGTTGCTGCATTACGCTTGCTGTAATTTCTGACATTGTGTTGGGTTGATGTTATGATTGTGTTTGAAATGTTCTTATAAAAAATCAGGTGGGTCCTTTCGCACTCAAGAACCCACCCGTTAAGGCGTTAATAGTGGAAACTGCTACCTCCCAGGAATTCGCGCAACAAGCTCGTGCTGGGAATGTCTTTCTCGTCCAGCGGTTCAAAGTAGTTCAAGAATTTAATCAGCCGCGAGGCCTCGGCATACTCGGGAACGCTGCTGGGAACTTGCTCCAGGACAGGTAACGCATATTTCTTGATCACCGATAGCTCAAACAACAGGGACGAGTTGAACATCGCGTCAGCATTCTCGCTGAAGGGCATGATCCACTTGTCCTCGCCTCGGCGCACACTGGGCCACCGCTTGATGGTGTCAAGAGCAGCACATCCACGATACTTGTAGTCACGGATGATGCGGCGCAGCAGGCGGTTGTCATAGGTGCCTATCCAGTTGTGATCATCGATATTGAGTGTCGTCAATGCCGACACAAAGAGGCGGAACTTCTGTTCATCGGGGATATTTCGCGTGAGCTCGGGATTCAATCCATGGATGCCCTCCATGAGCAGGATGTCACCGTCTTCGAGCTTAAGCGTCTTCCCTGTGTATTCACGTTCACCGGTCTTGAAGTTATAAGTGGGCATCGCCACCTCCTTACCGGCCAGCAAGTCGGTAACATCCTTGTTGAACTGGTCAAGGTCAAGAGCATACAGTGACTCGTAGTCATAGTCTCCCTTCTCGTCACGAGGGGTGTGCTCGCGGTTGACAAAGTAATTGTCGAGCTCGATGACCTTGGGCACAATGAAGTTAGTCATCAACTGGATAGCCAGTCGCTTGGACGACGTGGTCTTGCCACTTGACGATGGTCCAGCGATGAGCACAACGCGGGCTCCGCCAGCATGATAACGGCGGGTAATCTCGTCGGCAATCTGGATAAAGTGCTTGTTGTGTAAGGCCTCAACCACATTGATGAGCAACGGGGCGTAACCCGCCTTAATCGCATGGTTGAGCTCTCCGACATCACCCAGACGGATCACCTTGTTGAAATTGATGTAATCGGTAAACGCGTTGAACAGCTTGGGCTGAGGCTGCCATGTAGCCACCTGGTTAATGTTCTTGCGGTCAGGACCGAGCAGGAGCAGCCCGTCCTCATAGGGGATCAGGTCAAATACCTTCAACATGCCGGTCGAGGGTACCAACGGACCATAGAAGCTGTCGATGATGTCACCGAGCTTGTAATAGACCGTGTAAAGCTGGTTGATGCTCTCCAGGATGCGCACCTTGTCCTTGAGCCCCTGCTTGCGGAACATCTCAATGACATCGGTCGTGAGGCGCTCACGGCGCTTGAAGGGTATGTCGGCCTCTATGATCTCGCTCATGCGCTGCTTGAGCTGGTCAATCACCTGGGGCGTGAGGAAGCCGTCCTCATGCTTGATCTGACAATAATGGCCGTTGCTGATGCTGTGCTGGATGCATAGGCGCTTGCCTGGAAACAACTCGTTAACTGCCTTGTACAGAACCATGCACAGCGAACGCGTGAACACGCGATAACCCGCATTAGAGGTAATGTCGATGAACTCAATGTGCTTGGGAGCAAACACGGGGTAGTGTAGATCTTCGACCTTGTTGTTAACGAGCACACACACAGCATCACCCTTGAGACCCACGCGGGGTTTGATGGATTCATACAGATCAATGAGCGCTTCACCGCCATCGATATCCAGGTACTCGCCGGTATTCTTGCAGAACACCTTGAGGTCATCATATTTTTTCATAACACCAATGCTTACGGGTTTATAAGTTGCAAAGGTAGTAAAAAATTATGAAAAACCGTAAAATATTGAGACAATCGTCTATCAAAAACCCGAAAAACATATTTTTTTGCTCTCTTTGACCTTGAATATGAACTGAAATGCTTAATTTTGAAACATCGAAATTAAATTCAAATTAAGATGTTGAAAATAAAAGTATTGATCATGGCTATGATGATTGTTGGGAGCATGTGTGCTTGCACAGCTCATGAAAAAGAAGGCAATGCTTGTGATGAGTTCAAGACTCCCGCCGGCACTCCGGTAAAGTTTTTTTGCATCAAGCACGGTAGCGTGAGGATGCAGGTGGGCGACAAGTGGATCTATGTGGACCCGGTGACGACGGCTGTCAAGCCCGTAACCGACTACTCTGTCCTGCCCAAAGCCGATTACATCCTGGTGACCCACGAGCACTTTGACCACCTGGACTCGGTGGCCATCAGTCAATTGACCAAGCCTGGCACCATGCTCATCACCAACGCCCGCTGCCACGACCTGCTGGGCGGCAAGGGTGAAGTGATGGGCAACGGCGACTCGCGCACTAATGACGATGGATGGACGGTGCACGCCATTCCCGCATATAACAACTCGCCCGACAAATTGCAGTTCCACCCCAAGGGGCGCGACAACGGCTTTGTCCTCGACATCGAAGGCATGCGCATCTATATCGCTGGCGATACCGAGGATATCCCCGAGATGGCCGCGCTCAAGGACATCGATGTGGCATTCCTGCCCTGCAACCTGCCCTTCACGATGACGCCCGAACAGTGTGCCCACGCCGCCACGATGGTGAAGCCCACCGTGCTGTTCCCCTACCACTATGGTGAGACCGACATCCAGCAAGTGGTGAAACTGCTGGACGGCAGTGGCATCGATGTGCGCATCCGCAACTATCAGTAATCAATCCTTGGATGGCTTGAGGGTCGCGTTTCTCAATAGGGTCTTGTAGCGCAGGCGCGAGATAGCGCTGTGGGCAAAGGCGCGCTTGAACTGGCTTGATGTCATGGCCTCAACGCCTTGCCTTGTCAATGTCATGACGGCCTGGGTCGGAGCAAAATCTTCGACCTGGGTCGCTTTTGCTGGAGCATTGTGGGGACAACACAACTGGCATTCATCACAACCCACCACCTTATCGCCGACGACATCGCTCACCCAGGCGGGCAGTGTTGCCTCATGGTTCTCGATGAGCAGGCAGGACAGACAACGGTTACAATCGGCAGCCCCTTCACGGTGCAACGCTCCAGCAGGGCACGCCTCGACACACTTGCCACAGTTACCGCAAGTCAACGTGCAAGGCTCGTCAGGGGGCAGTGACGCTGACGTGACAATTTCGCCCAGGAAAAAATAGGAACCCTTGCCAGGAATGATGAGACAGTTATTTCGACCGATGAAACCGAGGCCAGCACGTTGCGCCCAGTAGCGTTCCCTGATAGGGGCCGAATCCACACACGGGCGGGTAGCACAATGGGTGATTTGTTCGATGAAATGGGCCAATTCTGACATTTTTTCCCTCAGCACCTCATGGTAATCGCGCCCGTAGGCATAGTACGCGACACGCAGTGTCCCCTCGGGTTGGAATCGGGCAGGATAATAGTTCACGGCAAGGGCAATGACCGTCTGAGCACCCTCAAGCAGCATCGACGGATCGTGGCGCAGGTCCCGGTGACCAGCTGCCCACTGCATGCAACCGTTGTGACCCAGCTCGATCCAGCGGTCATAACGCGACTCAGCCTCATCATCGACGGGAGTGGCTGACGCAAAACCACATGCGTCAAATCCCAGACGCGAGGCCTGGGATTTGATCAACGATGCTATGTCACAATTCAGGGATGGCATCAAATTTATAGCCCTTGCTTTGCAGCCACTCGATAGCGCGTGGCAAGGCATATTTCATGTTCTTCTCGGCCTTGAGCGAGTCGTGAAAGACGATTATCGACCCGTTGCGGGCATACCGCTTGACGTTGTTCAGCACCTGCTCGCCTGTCAGCTTGCGGCTGTAATCTCGTGTCACCAGGTCATACATGATGATGGCAAAACGCGAACGCAGCACCCGGGACTGCCCCCAGCGCAGCAAGCCGTGTGGGGGCCGAAAGAGCGTGCTGCCGATAAGCTCGTTAGCTCGGAAGACGTTGTGCAGGTAGTGCTTGGTACCCACGTGAGCGCCTTGCAGATGGCTCATGGTGTGATTCCCAACTGTGTGACCACGGCGGCGCACTTCTTCGAGCAATTCGGGGTGTCGCTCAACGTTCTCACCCACCATAAAGAATGTGGCCTTGATGCCATAGCGGTCGAGCGTGTCGAGCACCCACGGCGTGACCTCGGGAATGGGACCGTCGTCAAAGGTCAAATAGACCGTGTGGTCGCGCTTATGGATGCGCCACACGGTCTCGGGAAATATCATTCGGTAGATTAAAGGGGGACGTTCAACCAGCACGATGATTGTCGCAGATTATTCAGGGGACATACCCTTTTCAGTTGAACATCAGTTACCCAGCATCTCGCTTAACTCAGATGATGCCTCTTCGCCCTGGGGCTGCTCTTGAGCAGCGCGCTGGGCCTCCATCTGCTGGCGCATGGCACGCTCGTAAGCATCTTGATAAGACTGCAAGCGGTCCATGTTGACACCTGTTGACTGCAACTTGTTAGCCAGCTCCTGGTACTTCTTATCATCAACCTGCTGACCATAATCTGCCAGCAAGTCGAGCAGATACTGCTGGTCGATAAACTTGTCGATGCGGGTCAAGCGCTCATACTGTGAGGGATCAAGCGACTGATAGAAACGGATGTATCCGGCGTAACGCAGGATCTCGCTTTCCAGCAGCTGGGTGCTCTTGTTGAGGCAATCCTGATCATTGCTGATCTTACCCAAGTTGTAATAAACTTGAGCCACCTGTTGACCCATCTGCACAGTGAGGGGGCATGATGCAATGGGCAACTTCTCCATCATCAAGTCCAGGATAGTCTTGGCCTTCTTGTAGCGGTCGGCTGCATACTGGTCGGCGGTCATGCCGGCAGGCAACGGCTGCAAGCCTTGCTGAGCCAGGTTACCCTCGTTGCTCAGGCTGCTGGCCAGGTCGATCAATGCACTGCGCATCGTGGTCACCATGCGGCTGATGGTCTCATCCAGGTAGAGCGAACCAGGCTTGGCAGTGTCGAGGCCACCCCACTTGAACTTGTTCACCACGTTGTCATACATGATGTCGGTCGATACGCCCGCGTTGCCCCTTTGAGTGTCTGATACTAATGGGGTCACCTGATAGGCAAGACCCGTGAGGCGCAGGTAGGGATCCAAGCCCAGATAGTAGTCGTTGGGAACGGTCATGGCGAAGTAGCATGGACGGTTCCAGCCCTGGGCGATGCTGCTGGCTATGATATCAAACGACATCAACTGGCTGGCGGTCATGCCAGAGCCCATGCGCTGCAGGTCCAGATTGATTGACTCCTGGATTGCGTCGCGCTGCTCCGCCTTGACAACACCGGCCTTGATGGCCTGGTCAGCATTGACGGGGATATATACGCGCGGATAACGGATCTCATTGATGCCATAGTCGTTCTTCTTGCTATCCTCACTGTAGGTGAATGCTAAGGACTGCAGGGCCTCGGTCGGCGTCTGGTCTGGCTGGATGAAGTAGCAGAACTGGCGCTCATCGTAGGCGTAGGTGTTGTTCTTGGCCTGCATGGGCAGCGGAGCCGACTCATAGGCGGCACGCTGCATCTGGCTAATGTACCAATCGGTGGCAAGATAGCTCAGGTTCACGGCGCGCACGTCGGTGCGGTAGCCCTCTACCTCCTGCAGGTACCACAAGGGGAAGGTATCGTTGTCACCGTTACAGAAGATGATGCCGTTAGGTGCCACGCTCGACAAGTAGTTGCGGCCAAAGTCTCTTGCAGCCGTGCGGCCACTGCGGTCATGGTCGTCCCACGTCTGGCTCACCATCTGTAAGGGAACAATCAGGCCCACGATGGCTGCACAGGCAGCCACTGCCGTTGCCACGCCTCCTCGGTTACCATTCTCGGTGGCAAGGGCGGCTTCGCCCTTAGCGGCCTTTTTCTCTTTCTTCTTGAGGAACCACATCACCAGGCTCCACAAGCCGGCAACACCCATTCCAATCCAGATGCTGTAGGCATAGAACGAACCAGCGTAAGCATAGTCTCGTTCACGGGGCTGGCTGGGCGTCTGGTTCAAGTAGAGCACGATGGCAATACCTGTCATGAAGAACAAGAAGAAGATCACCCAGAACTGCTCGATGCCGCGACGGCCACGATAGGCCTGCCACAACAGGCCGATGATACCCATGATCAACGGCAGCAGATAGAACACGTTGTGACCCTTGTTGCCCTTGCCCAGGTCATCGGGCAGCAGGCTCTGGTCACCCAGGCGTGGATTGTCGATAAACGAGTAGCCCGAGATCCAGTTGCCGTGGGTAATTTCGCCCATGCCCTGAAGGTCGTTCTGGCGACCGGCAAAGTTCCACATGAAGTAGCGCCAGTACATGTAATTCAGCTGGTAATCGACAAAGAAGCGCAGGTTCTCCATCATGGTGGGCTTCATCTTCATCTCCTTGCTGTTGGGGCTACCGTCACGGTTGAGCGAGGTGGTGGCCTCAACTTGAGTGCCTTGCATACCCAGCCACTCTACATACTCGCGCTCGTGCTTCTCGTCATGAATGCGAGGGAAGAGCATGTTCTGTTCGGGACTGTATTTGTAATTCTTCTTGGGACCCAATGCCTTATAGTGGTCAGGCTGGTCAGCGCTGGCCTTCACCTCAGGGGCATACTGCATGGGGCCATCGGTAGTGGCTGGCTGCATCACACCATTACCCTTGTCCTGATACATCACGTCGCTATAGAGCGTGCGGCCATACAGCAGCGGGGTCTCGCCATATTGCTCACGGCTCAAGTACTTGGCAAGGGCAAAGGTATTGTTGGGAGAGTTCTCGTCCAGCGGCGTGTTCTGCGAGCTGCGGATAAGAATCAGCGCATAGCAGCTGAAGCCGATAAAGATGACCATGATGCACGACACGATATTGGTAAACACCCGCACAGGCACCGATTTGCAGAATTTGAACAAATAGACACACAGGCCGATGAAAAGTACCAGCGGTATCAACAGGCTATCGCCCAAGAAGAGCATGCCCGACAGCAGGATGGCGAGCGCAAACGACAACTTGATGCGCAGCGGGCTCTTGTTGCTGTACAGCTCCCACAATGCCCATGCCATTACAGCTAACAACACAATGGCATATACCAGCACACCCGAGTTGAACGACATGCCCAAGGTGTTGACAAAGAAGAGGTCAAACTTCTGACCCAACTCCACAAAACCTGGCTCCAGGCCGTAGAGGATCAAGCCCACGATGACAAAGGACAGAAGCAGCGTCAAGCAGGAACCCTTCAACGTCGAGTCCTTGCCACGGGCACGGCAATGACGATAGTAATATATCAGCGCAATGGCGGGGATACACAACAGGTTCAACAGATGCACACCCAGCGATACACCGAAGACGTAGGCAATCAGCACTATCCAGCGGTCACTGCCTGGCTCGTCAGCACGGTTTTCCCACTTGAGGATGAGCCAGAACACCAGCGCGGTACAGAACGATGAGAAGGCATACACCTCGGCCTCAACGGCACTGTACCAGAAGGTGTCACTCCACGTGTAAGCCAGAGCGCCACAGATGCCACTGCCCATCACCACGAGGTACTGGGCCAGCGTCATCTTGTCTTCCTCGCCGTCCTTCACCACCAGTTTTTTCACCAGGTGGGTAATGGACCAGAAGAGCAACAGGATCGTCAGCGCACTGAAGATCGCTGACATCGCATTGACGCACTTGGCCACAGCCATCACGTCACCACCGGCAAACTTGCTCGCAAAGTTGGCGGCAAGAATAAAAATCGGGTTGCCAGGCGGGTGACCAATTTCGGTCTTGAAACCTTGGGCAATAAACTCCGGGCAGTCCCAGAAGCTGGCGGTCGGCTCGATGGTCAGCAGGTAGGTCGCCGCTGCCACTACAAAGATGAGCCATCCCAGCGCATTGTTGATGAGCTTGTACTTCTTCATCGTTTCTTTTCTAAATAATTTTAGGTTTTATCTCGTTGTTTATTGATTTAACGCATACTAAACGGCAAAATTACGCATAATCTTTGAAAACTCGGTGCTCAATGGCTTATATTTGACTATATTTGACAAAATTTGGCTAATTTGGAAAAACTTTTTAACTTTGTGGCTTGTTGTTAGTCTAATGGATACAAAACTGGAGGAACGACTATGAAACGGATCAGATTATACATGATGGTTGCGGTGCTGGCAATAGTCGGCATGATGGCAACCGAGGCGAGTGCACAGGTGCTGCGCGACGCCGATTTTAACAGCATTGGCCGCATTAACGGTAATGGTGTGGTCAGGGATCAGAGTATGCACTCGATCGGGTCATTTGACGCCGATGGAACGGTGCGAGACAATGCCGGTAAGGCGGTGGGCACCATCAACCAGCTCGAGATATTTAACACAACTGGCACCCGCATCGGCTACATCAACACCGATGGCACGGTGCGTGACGGCGAGAGCAACATCCTGGGCTACATCAACATCAATGACGGTAAGGTGACCGATGCTGCCAAGAAGACCATCGGCTTTGCCCGCGGCGTGCGAGTGGACTGGATTGCCTGCTATTACTTCTTCCACTTCTTTGACAAGTAATAAAATAAAAGGAAAGCAATAAGCGCAATAAATACAAATTATTGGTAATCAGTTAATTTGTATCATTGTATTTATTGTCTTCTTTTTTATCCACTCATTGATACATGAAGAGAATATTATTGACACTGGCTATTGCGCTGGCAGCAGCGGGTAGCATGTTTGCGCAGCTGCCGCCCGACTCGGTCATCCGGCGTTATGCCGCTGGGATGCTCATGGTGGGCTTCAAGGGAGACAGCGTGACCGTGGATTGTGACGCCGCCCGCTATGTGCGTGACCTGCATGTTGGTGCCATCGTGCTGTTTGACATTGACATGACAGGGGATGCCACAATCGGCTCACGCAACATCACCAGCAAGGAACGCTTGACTCGCATGACCGCCCAGCTACAGGCATGGGCCGACTATCCCCTGATCATCGCGACTGACCAGGAAGGTGGCAAGGTAGCAAGACTCAAGCCCCAATATGGCTTCCTGCCCACAGTGACCGCCGAATACTTGGGCTCTGTTGACAACGAGGACACAACGCGCTACTATGCCAAGCGACTGGCGCGGGAGATGCACGAGGCTGGTGTAAATGTCAACTTGGCGCCAGTGGTCGATGTGCTCAACCATGACTGTGCTGCAGTGGGGCACTTCATGCGTAGCTTCTCGATGGATCCTGCCGTGATTGCCCATAACGCCGGTTGGTTTATTGACGAGAGCCACAAGCAGGGTGTGCTGTGCACGTTGAAGCACTTCCCTGGACACGGCAACGCCATCGACGACTCACACTATGGCTTTGTCGATGTGACCAATGTCTGGACACCTCAGGAGCTTGAGCCCTTCAAGATGCTCATCGATGCCGGCAAGGCCGACCTGATCATGACGGCCCACTTGTTCAACCGACAGATTGATGAGGACTATCCGGCCACGCTGTCCAAGAAGACGCTCACCGACCTGCTGCGCGTCGAGATGGGCTATGATGGCGTGATTGTGACCGACGACCTGTACATGCAGGCCATCCGCAACCAGTACAGCATCCCCACGGCCCTGGAACTGGCCATCAATGCTGGAGCCGACCTCATCTGTGTGGGCAACAACATCAACACTGGCTTTGAGGCCGACCGCCCATTCCTGCTTGTGGACATGATCGTCAACTCGGTTAAGCAGGGCCGCATCCCCTGGGAGCGCCTACAGCAGTCCCACGAACGCATAATGAAATTAGGAATTAGACAATAATAGCTATTGACATGAAACGCATCTTATTCATCACCACGATCGCATTACTGGCTGTCATGACAGCCATGGCCAGCGACTTAACGATCAAGAAAAGCCCCAAGAAACACAACAAACTGCTCAAGACCAAAATGATAACAAGGCCCTTGCCACTCAAGGCTGGCGACAAGATCGCCATCATATCGCCTGCCAGCACCCCTGGTGAAGACAATCCCGACAAAGCCGCCGCCACGCTGCGCGCTTGGGGTTTCAATCCCGTGATAGGCCCTCATGCGCTGTCCAAGTGCCACATGTATGCCGGCACCATTGACCAACGTGTCGCAGACTTGCGCTGGGCACTCAATGACCCCGAGATCAAGGCTATCGTGTGCACCCGCGGTGGCTATGGCTCGGCCATGCTGCTTGACCCGATGACCCACAAGGACTTCAACCGCAATCCCAAGTGGATTGTGGGCTACAGCGACATCACTGCTCTGCACAGCGCAATGGTCTGCAGCGGCGTGATGAGCCTGCACGCCAACATGGGCGGTGCACTGGGCAGCCGTGGAGCGAACGACAGCATCAACCTGATGTTGCGCGACGTGTTGATGGGTAATCTGCCCAGCTACAGCGTTCCTGCCCACCCGCTCAACAAGATGGGCACAGCACGCGGTATTGTCCTCGGTGGCAATATGGCCGTGTTTACCAACATCGGTGGCAGCCGCAATTGGGACTTCCTGGACCGTGACAACGTGAGCGGACGGGACATCATCCTTTTCTTTGAGGACGTGAGCGAGAGCATGGCGCGCGTCAACAGCATGTTGCAGCAGTTGCGTCTCAAGGGAGTCCTCAGCCATGTCAAGGGCATCATTGTGGGACGTTTCACCGAATATCAGCCGAGTAACGGCTACACCGACATGAACGAGATGCTGGCCGAAACCTTGAACGGCTACAACATCCCCGTGTGCTACGACTTCCCCGCCAGCCATGACGAGGACTGGAATTATCCCATGATCGAAGGGTGCCCCGCCTTGCTCGAAGTCACTCCACAAGGAGTCACTCTCACATTTGAAAACCATGACACGCCAAGATAAATTGCTCCTCGTCGCCATCATTGGCATTCTGGCTTTAGTAGCCGTTCATGCCTTGATCTCGATGGACTTTGTGAAGGGGGGCAGGAAGGTCATCACTCGCGTCGAGTTGAAGAACCTGGATCCTGCCAACAATGGAATCAATATTGAGGTCACGCAGCCTTGGTATAACCCCAAGAGGGAATTGTCCTTCAACGTGAAGGAGCCCGACGAGCGTAGCTTCGACCGCTTTGATGTCACTCGTTGCATGTTACAGTGTGCCCAGGAGTTAACTGAGCTCGATTTTGACCGCATCTACCTGTGCAACAAGGGTGACCGCCTGTATTACATCAAGGCCGACGACTTCAAGCAACTGGGACAGCAATACAAGAATGGCGAGACGCTGAACACGCTGACGCTATATGTGAAAATACCCCAGGTCACCTACACCCTCAACGACAGCATCGCCTTCCCTCCCCACGAGGGATTGCTGGGCAGCATCTCGGATGCCCAGGACTGGAACACTATGATGTCCAACTTGTTAAGATAGTTTACGGACAAATAATAACTGAAAAAAAACGGAACGATATAGCAGTTGACCCTGCGCTGAAACGTCTCTGCATCAAACCGTGCTAACGCACGGGAAAACTTGTGCAAATCGAACGCCATTAAGTTTACTTATATGGCTGAGGTGCAGCCAAGTTTCGGGAAATTAAAAGAAAATTAAATTTTAAAATTAATTTGATTAATTTCCCGCCCGACAGGGCGGTTAATACCACCAATGGGCCAACATCTATATCATTGCCAAAAAAACTACACCGCCGCCCGACAGTTAATCGAGCGGCGGCGTGCCATAGGATAAAGATTTTTATGATATCTATTCCTCCTGTTTATATTGATGAACTTTATCCTCAGAACTTGAAGTCGATACCGGCACCGAACACCTTGTTGGTGCGGCTATAGGTGTCCTTGCCAGGCAGCGTGGTGCCGAAGTAGTCGGTCTCGCTGCGGTCATAGTCCTTGTAGGTGGTCCAGAAGTAGCCCACGTTCAACTTCACCTTCTCGGTCAGGTTGACAGCGCCGCCAAAGCCGATCGAGTAGCTGTCGCAGGAGAAGGAGGTGTGGGTCTGGTAAGCGTCGCTCAGACCGTAGTCGGTGTTCTGGGCACCGGCACTCACGGTGAACGTCTTGTTGATGTCCCACTCCACACCAGCCAGCACCTCGTGGGTGCCGTGGCGCAGGTGTTTCTGCTTGTCATGGGCCATCTCGGCGTGCTTGTCGTCATAGTAGTGGTACTCGACGGTGGCGCGGAGCTTGTTGGGGATGAACTCATAACCCAGGGCGGCATAGAACACTGCGGGCAGGTCGCTGGGCGTGTTCACGCCGTGCTTGTAGTCGGCCATCTTCTCCTTGAACGCATCAGGTACATCGGTCTCAAACGTCTTGTTATCGTTCTCGATGTTCAAGTTGGTCTTGAACTCATACTTGGCAGCCAGGGTAAAGCCTTTCCATACCAGATCTACACCGATGATGGGGGTCACTCCCCAGCCCGTCTGGGAACAGTCGAGTGCGACCTTGGCCAATCCGCCTTCACCTGACATATTTGAGAGCACGGGCACATACTCAGGTGCATACTGTTGCACCAGGGGCATGATCTGACCGACTGCGCTCTTCAATTTATCATTGGCACTTGCTGTGATGTGGCCAGAATAGTTGCCGTTAAAATAGTTCATGCGGAAACCGGCATAGGCACTCATCCAGTCCAGGATCTTGTAGGTAGCACCTAATTGCAGTCCGAAGATATACTGACGACCTTTCATTGCCGACTCAATGTCATAGAATGACGGATCCACATAGCCCTGGGGGAACAAGGGGGCTGCCTGGGGGAACTTGGAGATGAGCGGCTTGGTCTGTGCGGCTACGCCGGCCATCACAGCGGCGTCAAACATGGGCAGGCCGCTGTCAAAGTCACACTTGCCGCCACCACCAGTGATGCCAAAGAAACCTGAGAACGTCCAGCGGTTCTTCTTGTAGGCACCGTAGAGTGACGGGAGAACTGGAGCCTCGGCCTTGCCCTTGTAAAGGCGGGTGTGGTCGGCCTCGGGGAAGAGGGCAAACGTGGTGAGCACGTCACGACGTTGAGAAGCGCTCTGGATATTGAGCGACAGGGTCCAGCCGTCGTGGTCCATAAAGGCCAGACCGGCGGGGTTGGTATAGACGGCGTCAATCTCGTGGCTGGCACCACGGGCCATCATGCGCATGAAGGCGATGTGCTGATTGGTGTTGTGGAGGAGACCACCTGCCATGGCGGTCATGCTGACGATGGTCAGCAACAGGGCTACAGATGTTATTCTTTTCATTGCTATCACATTATGTTTTATTAAACAAACCTGAAGTGGAGATTTTTACTTTAGGGCGACAAAATTACTGCTATCGGCCCAAAATAGTGGGTAAATTGTCCTAAAAAATGGCGTTTTTGCCCCATATCACCACATTATTACACTTTTTAACAGTCCCAAACTGTTAAAATCGCAGGAAAACTAACCGAATTATTAGTAACTTTGCCATTCGTGAACTCAAACCTCCTAAAGACCTTGTCATAATGATTACAGCCACTGGATATGATGAATTGAAGGACGTGATGGCCTACTTGGAGCAGGCTCCTTTTGACGTGACCCGCAAGACGTTGTATTCCTCTGCCGAGCTCTACGAGGGCTATTGCCCCGACGATGAGACCAGTTATAACTCCTGCTTTGACTACAAGGTGTATCAGCGCTACTGCTCACTGGGGCAGCACGCCCGCAACGTGAAAGAGTTGTTGGCACGCGCCCTGCACGACCACTGCATTCATGCGGCGCTGGCCCGCTTCTTTAAGGAGTATGACCATCGTCGCTGCGTGGGCATCATGGGCGGTCATGCCCTGCTCAGGACCGACAAGATGTTTCGTGAGATTGCTCGATTGAGCCAGCGACTCACCCAGCAAGGCTTTGTCATGTTGAGCGGTGGCGGTCCCGGAGCCATGGAAGCCACCCACCTGGGGGCATGGCTGGCAGGGCGGGGCGACAGCGAACTGGATGATGCGCTGGCGATGATGTCGCCATCACCGTCGTTCAGGGACCAGGGATGGCTGTGCTCGGCCTTTAGAGTGATCGAGAGGTTTCCCAGGGGTGAATATGTGAGCTTGGGCATTCCCACGTGGCTTTATGGGCACGAGCCGTCAACGCCGTTTGCCACCCACATCGCCAAATTCTTTGAGAACAGCATTCGCGAGGACAACATTCTCACCCTGGCCTTTGGCGGTATCATCTATACGCCAGGCAGTGCGGGCACCCTGCAGGAGATATTTCAGGAAGCGGTCCAGAACCACTACCTGTCCTATGGCTTTGCCAGTCCCATGATTTTCCTGGGCAAGCGCTACTGGACCGAAGAGATTCCCGTCTATCCTCTTATCGAACACCTGATGAAAACCGGCAAATACAAGAACCTGCAACTCACCCTCACCGACGACATCGACGAGGCCGTCGCCACCCTGCAAACCTTCAGCCTTAAGAAATCAATGAGTTAGCCATCTGAAACCTGTAGAGACGCAAAATTTTGCAACATGAATAAAAGGAAAACAATAAGTACAATAAACACAATTGCCTGTTGATTAATAATTTGTACTTATTGTACTTATTGTCGTTGTTTTACATTCATAGCGGCTTTGCGCCTTAGTGTGAGTGCTCGTGACGTCGGTTACAGGGTGACAACGGTGCCGATCATCACTTTTTCCCACGAAAAAATGTAAATCAATTACACTTTTTCCCACGAAAAATGTCGATATAGCTATTTATTCCATCAAAAAAATGTAATTTTGCGATAGAATAACACGAGAACAAGAAGAATCGATGAAAAGAGAACTATACAATACGTTAATAGAGTGGAAAAACAGTCCTAACCGCAAGCCATTAATTCTTGAAGGAGCGCGGCAGGTTGGCAAGACCTGGCTATTAAAGGAGTTTGGGCGCAATGAGTTTTATCATGTCATCTACATCAATTGTGCTGATGACAGTTTCGCAAAGAACTTATTCCTTCAGGACTTGAAACCTGCTCGCATCGTGAGAGACATAGAAGCCAGTACTGGACAATCGGTGATTCCAGGGCAAACACTCATCATCTTTGACGAGATACAGGAAGCTCCACATGGCATCACAGCATTGAAATACTTCTGCGAGAATGCACCAGAATTACATGTTGCTGTTGCTGGCTCGCTATTGGGCGTAGTTCATCACCCCGGAGAATCCTACCCAGTGGGTAAAGTCGATACGCTGAGGCTATTTCCCATGTCGTTCAAGGAGTTTTTATGGGCTAAAGGCAGAGAAACGCTTGCTCAGATGCTGCAAGGATGTGAGTGGGCATCAATCGAGACGTTAAAAGTTTTGTGTGAGGACTTGCTCCGTCAATACTATTATGTGGGAGGCATGCCCGAGGTAGTATTAAACTGGACAACCAATGAAGACATACATGCCGTGAGAAAAATCCAACAAAACATTATTGATTCCTACATCAACGATATATCCAAGCACGCAGGCCGAGAAGCGGAGCGCATCAGAATGGTGTGGAACAGCATCCCCGCTCAATTGGCCAAAGAGAATAAGAAATTCATCTATGGCGCCGTGAAAAAAGGCGGTCGTGCCAAGGATTTTGAAATTGCAATACAGTGGTTAGTCGATGCTGGGTTGATATATAAAGTGCATCAGTGCAAAAAACCAGAAATGCCCTTAAAATTCTATGAAGACTTTAACGCCTTCAAACTCTATATGCTTGATGTGGGTTTGCTTGGTGCTTTGAGTGGCGCTTCACCTGCCCAAATGCTTGCCAGTAATGACGTTTTCAAGGAGTTTAAGGGCTCGTTCACCGAGAATTATGTTCTGCAAGAAATCAAGTCGCTGATGCCATCTATGAGCATTTATTATTTTGCTAAAGAGAAGTCCACTCAGGAAGTGGATTTTCTGGTGCAAACCTCGCAGCGTATAATACCTATTGAGGTCAAAGCCGAAGAGAACGTTAAAAGTAAGTCGTTAAGGCAATTCATTACAATAGACCATGCCGACAAGCACATGAAAGGGCTGCGATGCTCCATGCTTCCCTACAAGGACCAGGGATGGATGGAGAACATTCCACTATTTTGTATCCAGGGTTTTCTCTCTCAAGAGCCACATTGAGACTACACAAGGATAAAAGGAAAACAATAAGTACAATAAACACAAATCACTGATTAACAAGTAATTTGTATTTATTGTACTTATTGTTGTTGTTTCGTGTTCTTGACGGCTTTGCGCCTTAGTGTGAGTGCTCGGGACGTCGGTTACAGGGTGACGACGGTACCGATGGGCTCGCCGCTCATCACCTTTTTGAGGTTGCCGACCACATCCATGTTGAACACGTGGATGGGCAGCTTGTTGTCGCGGGCCATCACGGTGGCGGTCATGTCCATGACCTTGAGGCCGCGGTTGTAGATTTCGTCGTAGGTGATGCGGTCAAACTTCGTTGCCGTGGGGTCCTTCTCGGGGTCGGCCGTGTAGATGCCGTCCACGCGGGTACCCTTGAGCATGACGTCGGCCTCGACCTCGATGGCACGCAGCGTGCTGCCCGTGTCGGTGGTGAAGAAGGGGCTACCCGTGCCGCAGGAGCAGATGGCGACCTTACCGGCCTGCATCGCCTCGATGGCGCGCCACTTGCTGTAGGGCTCACCAATGGGGAACATGCCGATGGCGGTGAACACCTGGGCAGGCTGCCCGATGGCCTCCAGTGCCGATGATAGCGCCAATGCGTTAATCACAGTGGCAAGCATACCCATCTGGTCGCCCTTGACGCGGTCAAAACCCTGGGCGGCACCCTTGAGGCCGCGGAAGATGTTACCGCCGCCCACGACGATGGCTACCTGCACGCCGGCGTCCACGATTTCCTTGATCTGGGTGGCATAGTCTGCCACACGCTGCGGATCGATGCCGCTACTCTGTTCTGCTGCCAGCGACTCGCCGCTGAGCTTGAGCAATATGCGATGATAAATCGGTGTCATAATTTTGTCTTTTTAATATATTAAGGTTAAGAAAAAAGGATTGGCACAAAACGATGTTGTGTCCAACCCTTTATATTGTGAATCATTATTATCGATGATTACTTGCCGGCAAGTGCGTTGGCACGCTCTAAATACTTGTCAACATTGAAACCGGTCTGCTGGGTATAAGTGGGATATTTGTCCTTAATGGTCTGGTAGATAGCAGCCTCGTCGGCATACTTCTTCTGCTCGTGGAGAACAGTGGCCTTCTTGATCATGAAAGCAGGAGCATATGCCTCGTTGTCACCAGCCAAACTGATAGCCTTGTCATAGGCTGCGATAGCCTTGTCGAGCTTCTTCAGGTTAACATAGCAGTCACCTAACAGCGACTGGCTTGCAGGACCGATGAGGTTACCATCGGAGCTGTAGCTCTCAAGATGCTTGGCAGCTTTCTCATACTCACCCTTCTCATATTGAATGATTGCAGCGTTCAGGTGGGCGCGCTCGGCAGGCTTGTTGCTGAATTCAGCAGCTACCTTCTCATATTCCTTCAATGCCTCATCCTGATTACCTTGCAGTAACGCTATATCGGCATTGCCGATCTGATCCTTAGCCTTCTGCAAATTCGGGTTGCGGATGCCATAGATGTAGCCCACTGCTAACAGCACCAGAACTGCGATAGCAATGAGAGCCCAATTAATGTACTTCTTGTTGTCTTCAATGCGTTGTGCCGCGGTCGAGAGGGACTCATTCACCTCTTCGAGGGTTGTGCGGGCACCTTGTTCTTGTTTTTTTGCCATTTTATCTTGCGTTAATTTAATGTTTTCGACAGTTTTGCGGGTGCAAAAGTAATAGTTATTCTTAACATTAAAAAGCAAAAAAGCAACTATTTTTGTTTTTTACGCATTTTTGGCAGCACCTTCTTGCTTGTTTTGACCATTTGAGAGACAAAATCGACCGAAAAAATATTTGCAACATTGGCATTAAAGCATTATCTTTGCCCCCACGTCAAGATTAACAAGGACTTACAAGAATGGAATTACAATGCCCACAGTGCAGTAAATGGATGGCGGTATCCCAAGAGGAACTTGTGATACACGACTGCCAAGTCGTGTGTCCACAGTGCCTTGCCGTGTGCACCTACGAGAACGGAACGCTCATTGTACGCGACGACTCGGATGCCCCCTATCGACACACGGCCAATGCCGGTGCTGTCAAGCAGGATAATTCCAAGTTTTGCTACAGTTGTGGCAAGAAACTGCCCAGCGGCATCAGCTTCTGCCCCTATTGCGGAGCCGACTTGAAAGCCCCGTTCGACGGGATACAGCCCAAGCCGCAACCCCAACCCGCTACTACAGAGGTCACCACACCCGAGCCTGTCAAGAAGCCCAAGCCCGAAGTGGTTGCGGAGCAGCAGCCGTCTGCTCAACGTCAATCTTCATCAAGCCAAGTCGAGGACAAGTTGCGCACGATGCCCCATTACAACACGATGCATCCCAGACTGCATCAACACGGCACAATGCCCAGTCGGACGTTCAAGATCGCAGCCTATGCCGTCATCGCCGTGCTGCTCATTGTCCTCGTCTGCATCATTGTCGCTGGTTCCAGTATTGAGACGGCCGTGTAGCGCCTCCCTTTCCTTGATGTGATAGAGATATGATAAAACCCGCTCGACCGGATCGGTCAAGCGGGTTTTTATCATGTTCATCGAGGAGACCATCAGTTGGAGGCCATGAAATCCTCGACATCCTGGGGATGATAGGGGATGCGCTTCTCGCCCAGGAAGCGGCAACCATCGGCAGTAATGAGGATGTCATCCTCGATGCGGATGCCACCAAAGTCCTTATAAGTCTCCAGCTTGTCGAAGTTCAGGAACTCTGCACAATGGCCACTGGCACGCCAGTCGTCGATGAGGGCAGGAATGAAATAGATACCCGGCTCATCGGTCACGACAAAGCCTTCCTGCAAGCGGCGACCCATGCGCAGGGCGTTGGTGCCGAACTGTTCGAGATTGGGGCGCGTCTCCTCGTCAAAGCCGACGTAGATCTGACCCAGACCCTCCATATCGTGCACGTCCATGCCCATCATGTGGCCCAGGCCGTGAGGCAGGAACATGGCGTGGGCTCCTGCGGCAACAGCCTCGTCCACGTCACCCTTCATCAGGCCCAATTCCTTGAGTCGCTCGGTCATCAAGCGGCACACAGCCATGTGCACGTCCTTGTACTTCATGCCTGGCTTGGAAATCCCCAAGGCCAGGTCGTGGCACTCCTCGACGATGCGGTAAATCTCCAACTGGCGCTGGTCATACTTGCCGCTCACGGGCATCGTGCGCGTGTTGTCGCTGCAATAGAACTCCATCGTCTCGGCACCACAGTCACACAGGGCAAGCCTGCCAGCCTCAAGCGGAGCCATGGAGGGGTTGCCGTGCATGATCTCGCCATGCTGTGAGAAAATGGTGGCGAAGCTCACCTTGGCGCCATAGCTCTCGGCGATGCCATCCACCTGACCACCGATGTACTTCTCGGTCACACCAGGCTTGATGAGGCGCATCGCGGTAGTGTGCATCAGGTAGCCCACCTCGGCAGCACGCTCCAGCTCGTCGATTTCCTCGGCCGTCTTGACAGAGCGCATATTGATGACCGCCATGCGCAGGTCATGGCTCACGGCCTCGGCCTGCTTTGACGGGTGAATGCCCAGGAGGTCCATGATCTGGATCTTGGTATCGTGACGGTAGGGGGGCAGGAAATGGATGCGGCGACCCTTGGCGCGCGCCTCGTCACAGATGACCTGCAACTGCTTCATCGGGGCAGAATGGGCAACGCCCACCTGGGCTGCCATGTCGGCCACACTGTCCACCGAACCATACCAAACGATGTCCTCGATATCAATATCATCACCCACGAGGGTTTCCACATTGTTGTCGATATCGATCACGCCCACCAGTCCATCACGCTGCTGGCCAAAGTAGTACAGGAACGACGAGTCCTGACGGAATGGATAATAAGCGTTGTTGGGATAATTGCACGGCGACTCATTGTTGCCGAACAACAGAATCACGCCATCGCCCACGAGCTTCTTCAACTCGTTGCGGCGTCCGATATAAGTCTCTTTACTAAACATAATATACCATTATAGTTATTAAGGTTGTTAATGTTTTCACTATTGAAATAGCAAAGGTAATCTTTTTCCCTAAATCTGTCAACTGCCACGCGAGTTTTTTATGACGAAGCGTACACGCGGCACACAATCCAGTGGCAGAAATGGAAAGAATCATCGATTTTTGTGGATTTTTTTTGCCAAAATGCTTGTATATTAAAAAAAAGTACTACCTTTGCACCGCTAAACGCAAAACGCTTTTTGCGCAAAGCCATTTGCCCAGGTGGCGGAATTGGTAGACGCGCACGTTTCAGGTGCGTGTGCCGCAAGGTGTGCGGGTTCGAGTCCCGCCCTGGGCACTAAAATCCTCGACAATCAACCGATTGCCGAGGATTTCTTTTTTGTCTCCTTCAAGTGGAAAAATCACGCCCATTCACCACTCAATCTCTGAAACTATGAGTGGTGAATCGCCTCGTTGGTGCGGATGTGAAGGTCGGTCTGTGGGAAGGGGATTTCGATGCCGTTGTCATTGAGCACTCCATAGATGTTCTCCTTGATGCGCGCGATGTCGATCGTCTGGGATGCTACACGCACCCACACGACAACCAGCAGATCCACACTGCTCTCACCGAAGTTCTGGAACAGCACCTGGATGCCCTTACTGGGGTCATAGCAGTCGAGCTGGCTGATGCGGTCAATAATCATCTGGCGCACCTGGTCCACCTTGCTGCCATAGGCCACACCGACGGTGATCTTGGCCATCTCATAGCCGTGGTTGCGGGTCATGTTCTTGAAGTTCTTGGTAAACAGCTGGCTATTAAGGAAGGCAATGACCGAGCCGTCGATGGTCTCGACCAGTGTGCTCTGGTAGTTGATGTTGCTCACCTTGCCGCGCACGCCGTCACACTCGATGACGTCACCTATCTTGACACGCCCGTTCATCAGCGAGAGGCCGTAGAAGAGGTTCTCGAGGGTGTCCTTCATGGCAAAACCGATACCCGTCGAGAGACCCGTGAGGATAAATGTAATGCCCGTGCGGCTGACGTGCAGGGTGACCAGCACGATGTAGATGTAGATACCCCAACCGATGTACTTGATGATGTTCATCGACAGGGTAACAGCCTTGGATGCCGCCTTGACTTTAGCCTTGGCATTGGGATCATCCTCGATGACGGTCTGGATATCAATCTCCTGATTGTCATCCACGTCATTCTCTTGTTCATAGAGGGAGATGGCCTTGGCCTCGGCACGATTTTGTTTCCACAACTGATAACCCTGGATAAACAGATAGATGATGTAGTTGAACACAAAGCCAAATGCCACGCAGGCCAGTATCCTGTCGAGCGACAAGACGATGAGTCCCGGCTGATCGACAAACTTGTAGCGGAAGATGTACTCGCACCACTGCGTCAAGTCAAACACCCGCGCTGCCCAGTAGATCGACAGTCCAACACTCAGCGTAGCCGCAATGGGCACAATCATCTTATAGACAGCATCATAGAACCATGTCGTCCTCACGTCGGCATCGTCGCTGATGTGCTTGCGCTCATAACTGTGCAGCAGGTCATAGATGACGGTTATCGTCTGGATGAGGGTCAACTGCATGATCCACCAGATGAGCACCTGCACGCTCATCAACGTGTAGCCCATCCATGCCATGACTGTCGAAACTGCCATCACAATCAACGAAATCCAGGAGTAGAACACATCACTGCGCGGCACCTCACTGTTGTGGCGACGGTTGATGACCAGTTGCCAGATGGTGAACACCAGCAGCAGGGGAGGGAAGACCAGATTGACTACAGTGCTGGGCAGGAAGACGATGCGGAAGAAGAACACCACAAAGCCCAACAGCAACACCGGTACATAGAGCTTGATGCCGCTCTTGACCGCATCACCGCTCACGCGGATGATAATTGACAGCATGATGACAGCAATGAGCCAGGCATACTCGCTCAAGAGACGTGTGGCCATGATCATGAAGTTCTGGTCGGTGACGTTGCTGATGATGAACGTGGCGATGGCAAATACAGCCGCTGCCCCACAGATGATGATGCACGAGCGCTTAGGCAAAAACTTCTTGTAAGACTCACGGGTGAGAAACCGCCTTGGAATCAACTTGATGATCAGCCAGCTGAGCAATAACGCTCCAACGA
This sequence comes from uncultured Prevotellaceae bacterium, assembly GCA_947165675.1. Taxonomy (GTDB): domain Bacteria; phylum Bacteroidota; class Bacteroidia; order Bacteroidales; family Muribaculaceae; genus Sodaliphilus. The sequence continues at coordinate 26,377 of CAMVBJ010000001.1, read as the reverse complement.
CATACACTGCCAAGAAGATAAACAGGAAGCCGATGAGAGGACCTCGCCACTCGCTGCGAGCCTTGCGCGAGGGGGTGTACTTCTCGGCCAAGTCTTCACGACTGCTTTTCCAGTTATAATTCAAGCGCTTCAATATCTGGTAATAGCTCTGCCCGCCGTTGACAAACACACTCTGGCGGATGCGCTCATACATCGACAGGGCATAGTCGTTGAGCCGCTTGGCCTTGCTGGCCACCCACTGGCGTTTCTCGTGATTGTCCTTCATCGTCTCGCGGGCATGGCGGATGTCATTTTCAATGGCACGGGCCAGGTAGATGCAACTGTCGCGGTTGACGCGCATCTCGGGGGTCTTGATCTGGTTGTCCGAGATGTTGTTGAGGGCCTGGACCAGATGCTCATACTGGGCTATCTGCTCGTCCTGCTGTTGCTCAAACTGCTTGAACGAGCGCGTGCGCGACACGCGCTTATACAATTCAGTGGCCTGGCCGCAGGCGTAGGCCAGGTCAAAGACGTTCTGCTCCTTCTGGCTATAGAGCATGAGCTCAATGTTGTTGCACAATTCCAGATCGCGGCCGATGCTGCGCTGGAACTGCTTGTTGCGTTGCTCAAAGCGCTCGGCACGGGCCTTCTGCTCCTTGTGGGTCTCACTCAGCTCCTCGCACAGCACGCCCAGCGTCTGCGCCATGTTGCTCTCCTTGAGCACTGCTCCAGCGGGCAACACCGTCGCCAGCACCAGCAGCACTACATATATATACTTCTTCATCGTCATCACAATTGAATCAATTATATGGGCAAAGGTAATATATTCCCCTCAATCCCACAACAATTCCATCCATCCACATCAAGCAGCACACTACCTCCATTTTTTACCAGAATTGCTCATTAATACCTCGTTGCGGCAGAATAGTCGGTCGTTATTTTGCCGCAATCAGTATTTTCAACCTCGTTGCGGCAAAATAGTTGGTCGTTATTTTGCCGCAATTGACATTTCCAACCTCGTTGCGGCAAAATAGTGAAGTGGAATTATTGAATGACGAAGGGTGGGCTACTCCCTGTTGCGGGAGCGCCCACCCTTGCAGTGTGGATTTATGTTCTGATTATAGAACTAAGCGATTAGTGGATCAGTTGGGATAAACGATAACCAAGCGACCACCACTGTACAGACCACCGTCGTTGTCATTCAACAGGAAGTTGAAGTCGTGGGTGTTGCCGTCGTCGGCAACGAAGCAGTAGCTGGGATAGTTGCTGGGAACGTAGTAGATGTAGTAGCCCCAGTAGCTCACATGGAAGCCCTCGGTGAAGCTCATCTTACCATCCTTCAAAGTGAACTCAAGGTAGTCATGATCGTTATCGGGATCGCCAGGGAAGAGAGCCTCCATGGGATCAAGGATGCGATAAACGTTGGAACGCTCACCTTGGATAACCTTAACACCCTTTGCCTCGGTGGGTGCAGGGAGACCAAACATAGCGCATGTAAAGTCATACAGGTCGCAAGTGCCGGCATCAATCCAGTTGAAGTCGCACATAACAGATACTGTAGATGTCGCTAACTGCTCACCAAACTCGGTGTTGGCAGTCTTGACATCGGCTTCTGAGAGGCTAACCTTTGCGGTATAAGTCTCACCCGGCTCCATCTCATTGAACACAACAGTAGCATAGGCAATACCCTCGCCGTCGGCAAAGGTTACCTGATTGCTCTTGAGTGATACATTGGCAGGTGCATCGGTAAGCGTAACATTGGCAGTGTAACTACCGTTCTTGATAGCACGCGATAGAGCCACGGGAATCTCAATGCTGGATGCCTTGGTCACAACAGTGCTCGGCTCAGCGGTCATAAAGGAGATATTGGCTACAGTGGGCTCATAGATGGCACCCTTGTTCTCAGTATCGCAACTGGTAAAAGCAGCAGCGACGAGAGCCAAGCCTAAAATATATTTACCTAATTTCATAATATTCAATTAGTTTAATGAGATTAAACATTATTTACTCAGGATAGTCACCAACGGGGTTCTGATCCTTGTTGATATCCATGTTGACGTTGCCGTCAAACTCGGCCTGAGGAATAGTGAGTACCCACAGGTAGCTGGCGGGATCCTTCATAGCAGTCTGGTGGGTAGGCAGCAGCAGACCATCGGGCCAACCAAACTCGGAGGGACGTACGAAGCCCTGGTGCAGGCGACGGATGGTGTAGATGCGGCCGTCCTCGCCCCACAGCTCAAGACGACGCTGGATCAGGATCTCATCGAGCAGCGAGCCAGTGCTCTCGGTAGTAATGGTAGCCAATGCGTTACCAGTCTTGTTGGTGTTGTAGTTAGCATCACGCTGGCTCATCAAGGCCATCAGATACTCCTTAGCCAGTGCATCATTGTTGGCATGGCAAGCAGCCTCGGCAGCGTTGAGGTACATTTCCTCAACACGCATCCAGATGTAGTCAGCCTCCCAAGTCTGAGCATTGGAGAACTCAAACTTCTTCTGCTGGTAACCCTCGGCGGGGTTCCACCATATACGGCGGCTATCGGTAGGACTCATCTTGTCGTAGAGCCAAGAGGAAATCACCTTGGGAGCACGCTCGCCATAAGGAGCGGTGCCACTCATGTGGGTCATCAACGAAGCATACATACCAGCCTGATCGCTGACGATCTGAGCACCCCACATCACGTTACCCTGGCCAACAGAGTTGATGAAGTTAGCCTTGTTGGGAGCAAATGCGCTGGCATCAACAGTCTGAATGCTCTTGCCACTGGCGGCGATAGCCTTCTGGGCAGCGTCCAGGGCCTCACCCCACTTCTCCTCGACGAGGGCGATGCGGGACTTCAGACCCAGAGCCACAGCATAGCTGATGTGGCTGGGATGACGCTGAGCAGGGCTCTTGGCCAGCAACTCAATAGCCTTGTTGATGTCATTGTCGATCTGCTCATACACCTGAGCCACGGTCGAGCGGGGCTGACCGGTGGTGGTGGTCATAGTGGGCTCATTGTAGATGGGCACACAAGGATCGTTGCTGAAGTTGTAGTTGCGTGCAAAGGTTTGTGCCAACATGAAGTAGCTGTAGGCACGGATGGCATAAGCCTGACCGATTACGTAGCCAACATCCTCGCTGGAGCCTTCCATGGTCTCCTCGGCAGCGATGATATAGTTAGCGTTAGCAATCCAGGTGTAGTAGGCCATCCACAGGTCATAGCTGCGCCATGAGCTGCTGGTGAAACGGCCCTTTACATTATAGGCAGCGTCGAACCAGAACCAGCCACTACCCTGGGCTCCCATGATGAAGTCGTCACCCATGACCTCGCCCATCAGGTTATAGGCGCTGATACCGAAGCACTGGTGAGTGTTACCGGTGGTGGACCAGCCAGCAGTGTACATCGAGCGGTAGATACCGTTCAATGGAATCAACGCCTTGGTAGCGTCGCTCATGAAGGTTGAACCCGACATCGAGTCGGTGGGCTCAGTCTCTAGCAACTCGCTGTTACACGAGGTCAGGCAAGCCACACCAAACAGGCCAATAAACAAATATTTAAATATCTTTTTCATGTTTGTATCTTGTTTTAGTTGTAAGTTGTAAGTTTTAAGTTTTAAGTACAGCTAGTATCGCCTGAAATTGAATAGTCAATAAGGTAATATTACTTAAAACTAAAAACTTAAAACTAAAAACTGATTAATCTTACTTAACAATGATTTCGCAAATGGAAACACGGTTCCAGCTCAATTCGTCAAACATGTTGCTGATACCCTGGCCAGCGGCGTTGATGCGGTTGGCAGCGATACCATACTTCTTGACGAGCATATCCTTCACGCTGGCGGCACGGCCGTTAGCGAGCTTGATGTTCACCTCTTCCTTGCCCTCGGGCGAAGCATAACCCTTGATAACGCAGGTTGCCTCGGGATGGCTCTTCAGATAAGCAGCCACGCGCTCAACGTTGGCACGCTGGTCGGCAGTGATTGCGGTACCACTCTTGGGGAAGTGAACCAGGATGTTCATGTACTGCTTGCTGTTGTCAACCACCTTGGGAGCAACATTCTTGGCAGCATTCAGGTCGTTGCGGCAGTTGGCCAGAGCGCGGTTAGCGGCGTCGAGGTCACCCTGCAGCTGAGCCAGACGGCTGTTGGCGTCGGCAGCGGCACCCTGAGCGTCAGCGAGCTGAGCGCGCAGGTCGTTGATCTGACTATTCAAGGCGTTAACGTTGACGGCGGGAGCAGCTGCTGCATAGCTCTTACCGAAGTTCAGCTCGATACCCACGGTGTAGGTCTTGTTGGGGCTGTAGTCATAATCGGTACCACCACTGAAGTTGTACTGGGGATCCATACCATCGAGGTGGGTGAAGAGAGCCAGGTTGTCGACCGAACCGAAGATACGGGCACCGGTCATACCCAGCTTGCTGATCCAGTTGTTGGGCAGAGCCCATGCCAAAGTGATGTTCTTGATAGCGAAGTAGCTAGCATCAATCAGGAAGCGGTCGTTGGCAGCAATCGACTCAGCGATGGTCGAGCGAGGAACGTCGGTCACGTCACCGGGCTTCTGCCAACGGCGCATAGCGTTCTTGTTCCAGGTCGAGCTCAGGTACCACAGGTTCATGTCGCTGGCATACAGGCTGTCATAAACCTTGCCACCCAGCGAATAGGTAGTCAGCACGCTCAGGGTCAGACCCTTCCAGCTGAAGTCAGTTCCCAGTGAACCAAAGATGTCAGCCTGACGGCTGCCCAGGTAGTACTTGCAGGTGTTAGCAACCGAGTAGCTATCGGTGATATACTCACTGCCAGGAACCATATTACCATCATCGTCCTTCTCATAGGCCCAGTACAGTGAATGACCGTTAGAGGGGTCTACACCAGCACTCTTAGCCATATAATAGGTGTTGATGGGCATACCTTCCTTGATCACGCGAACACCGCTGATCAGCTCGGGAGCCTCCTTGGTCAGCTTGATGACCTTGTTCTTGTTGTGGGTAGCCATTGCGGTGATGTTCCACTCAAAGTCGGCAGTGCGGACGGGAGTGATGCGCAGTGATGCCTCAACACCACGGTTGCGCATGTCACCCACGTTGTCCATGAAACCGGTGAAACCAGTCGACAATGCCATGGGGCGGTTAAGCAGCATGTTCTTGGTCAAGCGGTTGTAGAAGTCCACATTCAACTGCAAGCGATGGTTGAACAGGATAGCGTCAAAGCCAGCGTTGAAGTTCTGGCTCTTCTCCCAAGATACGTTCTGGTTCTCGAGCGAAGAGATCAGCGCACCGATGTTGGTAGCGTTGCTGTAGCTCAGGTTGTACAGTGACTGCCATGCATAGTAAGTGGTCAACATATCGTTACCCTGCTCACCATAGCTGGCCTTAACAGACAGGTTGTTGATCCAACCCACATTCTCCATAAACTTCTCACCCGAGATACGCCAGTTGGCACCTACACTCCAGAAGGTACCCTTGTTGTGATCGGGGTGGAAACGTGAGGACTTATCCTGACGCAGCGAAGCAGTCAAGAAATAGCGGCCACCATAGTTGTAGCTTGCACGACCCAGCCAAGAATCAATGCGATACTTGTCACTGTAGGAGTCAGCCTCGAGCAGTGTGGTTGCGGGACGCAACTCAAAGATGCCGTCAACCAGGTTGGTCTTGCCAGCCAGCAGGTAGCTGTACTGGTAAGCATACCACTCGTGACCCAGCAACAGGCCGATGGTGTGATCACCGAAGGAGCGGTCCCAAGTCAGCAACTGGTTGAAGGTGTAGCTCTGGGTGCGGCTATTGGTTTTCTCCAGCAGACCACCGGCGTTAGCCTGGTTACCGTGCTGCGAGTTCATGTAGCGCATGTAGTTGCGGTTCACATAGTCCATGCTGAAGTTCACAGCCAGCTTCAAGCCCTGACGCCAGCCGTACTTGGCCAGGTCGCTACCCAGCACCAGACCGGTGCGCAGGCCAGCAACGTCACGCTTGGTGTCGGCCTTATCGAGCATCAGCATACCCAGCGACGAGAAGTCGCTCAACGAACCGGGACGGGTACCATTGGGAGTTGCCTCACCCCAGTCATACTGGATGTTACCATCGCTGTCATATACGGTGTTACCGTTGATGTCCTTCAAGTAAACAGGCAGCAGCGGGTTGATGAACTGTGCGGTGTACCAGGGGTTAGAAGTGCTGGTACCGTCATAGTCGCTGAAGTTGCTTACCGAGTGGGCCAACGAAGCGTTGATGTTAGCGCCCAACCAGTCAGTGATCTGGCTCGTGATGTTGGCACGGCCGGTGTAACGCTCATAGTTGGTGGTCTTCAGGATACCGTCCTCATTCAAGTAACCCAACGACATCATGTACTGTGCGTGCTCGCTACCGCCGGTCACCTGCAACTGATGCTCATGACGGAAGGCGTTCTTGCGGATAACGCTGTCATACCAGTCCTCGTCCCAGGCGCTCTTGGCATCCTCGCGAACGTAACCAGTAGCGGGGTCAATCAACTGATCCCAGCTGTAATTCTTGAAGGGGTTGTACTGCTCGCCACCCAGCTGGCCGCTCAGGCCGGCACGGGCGATGGCCTCAGCATCACTCCAGCTATTACCATTGTCAATAGCCTGGTTGCGCAGAGCCTCATACACGAGCTGAACATACTCCTTCTGGTCAACATGCTGGTAGCGCTTGGTGGCACGTGATGACCAACCGAAGGTCGAACGCCACATGATATTGCTGCGGCCCTCAACACCCTTCTTGGTAGTAATCATCACAACACCGTTGGCACCACGGGCACCATACAGAGCGGCAGCACTAGCGTCCTTCAAGACAGTCATCGACTCGATGTCCGAGGGAGCGATTGAACTCAGGTTGCCGTCAAAGGGTGCACCATCAACAACATACAACGGGGTGCTGTAAGCGTTGATAGAACCGTAACCACGAATCTGGATGTTGGGCGACGAACCGGGCTGGCCCGATGCGCTGGTCACCTGCAGACCGGCTACATTACCCTCGAGGGCCTTGGTAGCATCGGTCACGGGACGCAACTCCAGTTTCTTGTTGGTCACAGCCTCGGCCGAACCCGTGTAAGAGGTCTTCTTGGCAGTACCATAGGCAACTACCATCACCTCGTCCAGGTTGGTGGCACCATTGTCACTCAACGTGATGGCCATTGAAGGCTGAACAGGTAATTCCTGGGTCTTGTAACCCACATACGAAACCTTGAGGGTCTTCACATTGTAGGGAAGATTGAGCGAGAACTCACCGTTAACGTCGGTGGCCGCGCCGTTTCCTCCGCCAATGGGCTGTACCGTTGCACCAATCAGCGGTTCGCCGTTGGGATCGGTAACTTGTCCCCTCACTACTTGTTGGGCACTCATGCCCAGTGAGATAGCACAGATGGCTATCAGCAGCAGAAATAGCTTCTTCATAAAATAGTGATGTTTATAAAATTAATACAGTTATTAGTTAAAATTATATCATTTTCAGTTATTACATGTAAGGTCTCGACGGTGCTTTTCACAATAGCTGCTATCGATTTTTACAAGTATGCAAAACTAATCAAAAAATGTGAAATGGGCAAAATAAATGGACAAATTTAACTAATTGCTTGTGTTTTCTAACTTTTTGACCAATTTAAAATTATTTTGTAAAAAAATAGATTTTTACATGCAATTATATATTTAACAGATTGATAAATAGATATTTTATCAATAAATCCAAAACTATTGATTGATTCTTTTTGCTGTGTTTATCAATGTTAAAAAAAACACCTTTTAACATTCAGTTTTTAACTATTTTTGAACGGATTTGGTGTGATTCTACTACATTTTTCTTTCAAAATAGTTACAAATCATCCCCTGTTAATAACTTTTCTCCTATCAATTATAATTGGTTGCCCTCAAATAAATGCCACATCACGATAGCTGCACAACACGATATATTCAATGAATGTTTAGTGCCATACTGCGGTATCTCGATGCAACAGTCACTGGCATCCACCACCTCTTGACTCACACCCTTAACTTCATTTCCCATAACGATGGCTACACGTTGACCACGTTGAACAGTAAATTTTTCCAGACTGACGCTGTCATGAACTTGCTCAATCGAGCAGATGACATATCCATCATGCGTGAGTTGATTGATAGCATCAAGCGTGTCGGCACAATATTGCCAATCGACCGACTCCTCGGCTCCGAGGGCTGTCTTGTGAATCTCTGCTTTGGGCGGTTGTGGTGTTATGCCACACAACACGATGCGCTCGATGAGAAACGCGTCGGCCGTGCGGAAAACCGATCCCACATTCATCTCGCTGCGCACGTTATCCAACACAACGGTAACCGGCAACTTTTCTACCTTTTTATATTCCTCTACACCCACGCGGTGCAGCTCCAGCATCGACTTCTTCTTTGACATTATTATTAATATTATCACTACAAAGGTACAAAACATTTGTGAACGATATAGGAGTTGGCCTTGTAAAGTTTTTTATAATGCTAATTTCGCTAATGTCATTTCGCTGAAAATAAAACTATTTCCTATAATTCGCGTTAGCCCCGCAGGGCTCGCGCCAACACACTGTCATCAAGTCTTGAAAACATTGTCAATAAGCATGTCAATAAGTGTTGATAAGTACACAATAAAAAACAATAAAAAATACTTGACAAATTCAAACCCATCTGGCTTATCATTCTTTATGTACTGACCAAAAAAGTTAGCACTAAATTTTTATTTGGGTTTAAACATGGTTTTCTACAACCTTTAATAGAAAATTCAGCAAATATTTATTAACTTTGCAGGTTGTTTACACCCTGTTAATAAATAGCCAAAACTGCTATAATACAGCAATTAGGCTTGTTCATAAACTATCAATAACTCTCAACTGGGTGTTGACATGCTGCTGCGGTCGATAGAGACCAAAAAGTTATCGACACAATTAACAGGCATTATTATTGTAGTTAAAATTAAATTTTTAAGAAATTAAAAAATAAACAATATATAATATGAATGTTGAAAAAGGCTATGTCGATGAGCCCATCGAGGAGGGCATCGACCTGAGAGAAGAAATCTTGCGCTTGAAGAAGGAGCGCAACGCTGTTATCATGGCACATTACTACCAGCGTGAGGAAATCCAGCAGCTGGCCGACTACATCGGCGACAGCCTGGCATTAGCTCAACTGGCAGCTAAAACCGATGCGCCGGTCATCATCCTGTGTGGTGTACACTTCATGGGAGAGACGGCCAAGATCCTGTGCCCCGACAAAACGGTCATCGTGCCCGACTTGAGCGCTGGTTGTTCGCTGGCCGATAGTTGCCCTGCCGACGAGTTTGAACGTTTTGTCAATGATCACCCTGACCACACTGTCATCAGTTATGTCAACACCAGTGCTGCCGTCAAGGCGGTGACCGATGTGGTGGTGACCTCGTCCAATGCCAAGGAAATTGTAGGCAGTCTGCCCCAGGATGAGAAAATCATCTTCGGACCTGACCGCAATCTGGGTAACTACATCAACAGCATCACGGGCCGTGAAATGCTGTTGTGGGATGGAGCATGCCACGTGCACGAGAAATTCAGTGCCGCCAAGCTCGCCGACCTCAAGCGTGAGCATCCTGGTGCCAAGGTTCTGGTTCACCCCGAGTGTCCCAAGCCCGTGCGCATCATGGCCGACAAGGTGGGTTCCACCCAGGCTTTGCTGAATTTTGCTGTCGATGACGAGAGTCAGGAGTTCATCGTGTGCACCGAGAGTGGCATCCTCTTTGAGATGCAGCGTCGTTGTCCCCACAAGACCTTCATTCCCGCTCCGCCCGAGGACGGCACCTGTGCCTGCAACGAGTGCGAGTACATGAAGCTCATCACGCTCGAGAAACTCTATAATTCACTCAAGTTTATGGCTCCCGAGATCACAGTCGATGATAAGATAGCCGAGCGTGCTGTTCGTCCCATCCAGCGCATGCTTGATATATCCCGTGACTTGGGTATTATCAAGTAAAGAATAATCATCAAATAAAAATTTAAGTATATATGAAAAAGATTAGTTTACTATCATTATTAATTATATTAAATGTATTCAACATCATGGCACAGAACGTATATGATTTTACTGTAAAAGATCGCCGCAATGGTGACGTGTCGCTTACTGAATATAAGGGAAAGGTGCTCCTGATTGTCAACACCGCTACCCGTTGTGGTTTCACCCCTCAATATGAGGAGCTGGAAGCACTGTACAAGAACTATAAGGATCAAGGTCTGGAAATTCTTGATTTTCCCTGCAACCAGTTTGGCGAGCAGGCTCCTGGCACCGAAGAAGAAATTCATCAGTTCTGCACCCTCAATTATGGCACCGAGTTTCCACAGTTCAAGAAAATTGAAGTGAATGGTGAGAACGAGTCGCCACTATATACTTTCTTGAAGTCTAAGCAGGGTTTCAAGGGATTTGACAAGGACCACAAGATTGGTGCCCTGCTCGACGACATGCTTTCCAAGGCTGATCCCGACTATGCCAGCAAGCCCGACATCAAGTGGAACTTTACCAAGTTTCTCATCGACCGCGAGGGCAACGTTGTGGAGCGCTATGAGCCTACAACCGATTGCAATGTCATCGAACAAGCCATCAAGAAATTACTCTAAACTATAAAAGTGGGACAAAAGAACCGTCCCTTTGTCCCAAAATAAATACTTATCTATCATTAATGGACTATAATTATAAAGAAATAGAGAAAAAGTGGCAGCAGTATTGGCGTGATCATCACACCTATAAGTGCGAAATTGACAAGAATCGTCCCAAATTCTATGTGCTTGACATGTTCCCCTATCCGTCGGGAGCGGGTCTGCACGTGGGACATCCCCTGGGCTACATTGCCAGCGACATCTATGCCCGCTACAAGCGCTTGAAGGGGTTCAATGTGCTGCATCCCATGGGCTATGATGCCTATGGTCTTCCCGCCGAGCAATATGCTATCCAGACGGGTCAACATCCTGAAATCACCACCAACCAGAACATCGCCCGTTATCGTGAGCAGTTGGACAAGATAGGTTTCTGCTATGATTGGGACCGGGAAGTGCGCACTTGTGACCCCAAGTATTACAAGTGGACGCAATGGGCTTTCTTGAAGATGTTCAAGAGCTATTATAACACCGACCTTGATAAGGCTCGTCCCATCGATGAGCTGGTGGCTCACTTCGAGAAGCATGGTACTGATGGTTGCCATGCACACACCAATTCGACCGACGAGTTCACTGCCGAGCAGTGGAACGCCATGACCCAGGTGCAGAAGAATGAAGTGCTCATGAACTATCGCATTGCTTACCTGGGCAATACGATGGTGAACTGGTGTCCCAAGTTGGGCACCGTGCTGGCCAATGATGAGGTGAGTGAGGGTGTGTCGGTGCGTGGCGGTTATCCCGTCGAGCAGAAGATGATGAGCCAGTGGTGCTTGCGTGTCTCGGCCTATGCCGGTCGCCTGCTGCGTGACTTGGACACCATCGAGTGGACCGAGTCGATCAAGGAAACCCAGCGTAACTGGATCGGTTACAGTGAGGGTGCCGAGATGACCTTCCCCATTGCCGATAGTGACAAGAGCCTGTTGATTTTCACCACCAGGGCCGACACCATCTTCGGTGTGACCTTTATGGTTCTGGCTCCCGAGAGTATCTACGTTGACGATGTAGTAACAGCCGACCAGCGCAAGGCAGTCGATGCTTATCTCGATGAGGTGAAGCACAAGACCGAGCGCGAGCGCATGATCGAGAAGAAGGTGAGCGGTGTGTTTACCGGCAGCTATGCGGTCAACCCCATTACGGGCAAGAATATACCTATATATATAAGTGACTATGTGCTGGCGGGCTATGGCACGGGCGCTATCATGGCTGTTCCTGCCCATGACAGCCGTGACTATGCTTTTGCTAAACACTTCGACCTGCCCATCATCCCCTTGATTGAGGGTGCCGACGTCAGCGAAGAGAGTTTTGACGCCAAGGAAGGCATTATGGCCAACTCGTCTAACGAGCGTCTGCAACTCAATGGCTTGCAGGTCAAGGAGGCTATTGCCAAGACCAAACAGTATATCGAGGAAACGGGCATCGGTCACGTTAAGGTGAATTATCGATTGCGTGATGCCATCTTCAGCCGTCAGCGTTATTGGGGTGAACCGTTCCCCATCTATTATGACGAGAACAACCAGCCACAGCCTCTTGGCGAGGATAAGTTGCCACTGCAGTTGCCCGAGGTCGATAAGTTCTTGCCCACCGAGACAGGAGAACCACCCCTGGGTCGCGCCAAGAATTGGGTAACTACCGATGGCTATCCCCTGGAATTGAACACCATGCCTGGTTTTGCAGGTTCATCGGCCTACTATCTGCGTTACATGGATCCTCACAACGACGAGGCACTCGTCTCGCGTGAGGCCGATGAATACTGGCGTCAGGTAGATCTCTACGTGGGTGGTACCGAGCATGCCACGGGTCACTTGATTTATAGCCGTTTCTGGAACAAGTTCCTCTATGATTACGGTTATGTGTGCGAGGTCGAGCCTTTCCGCAAACTTGTCAATCAAGGTATGATCCAGGGACGCAGTAACTTTGTTTACCGCATCAAGGACACCAACAAGTTTGTCTCGTTGAACCTCAAGAAGGATTATGACGTGACTCCCATCCATGTAGATGTCAATATTGTGGATAAGGACGCGCTCGATATCGAGAAATTCCGTGCATGGCGACCCGAGTTCAAGGATGCCGAGTTCATTCTTGAGAACGGCAAGTACATCTGCGGTTGGGCTATCGAGAAGATGTCCAAGTCGATGTTCAACGTGGTGAATCCCGATGATATTGTGGACAACTACGGTGCCGACACGTTGCGACTCTATGAGATGTTCCTGGGTCCCGTCGAGGCCAGCAAGCCCTGGGATACCAATGGCATCGATGGCGTCAACCGCTTCCTCAAGCGCCTGTGGGCACTCTTCTACAAGGGCGACAACATGCAGCTCACCGACGAGAAACCCAGTGCCGAGGCGCTCAAGTCACTTCACAAGCTCATCAAGAAGGTGAGCGGCGACATCGAGACCTTCAGCTACAACACGTCGGTGGCAGCCTTCATGATCTGTGTCAACGAGTTGACGAGCATGAAGTGCCGTGCCCGCGAAATCTATGAGCCGCTGGTCGTGCTGTTAGCTCCGTTCGCTCCTCACATCGCCGAAGAACTGTGGCACGTGCTGGGTCACGACACCACCGTGTGTGATGCCCAGTGGCCCACGTGGAACGAGGATTACTTGAAGGAATCAACTGTTAAATATACAGTCCTGTTCAACGGCAAGCCCCGTTACAACATCGAGGTTGCCGCTGGTACAGCCCAGGACGAGGTGCAGCGCATCGCCTTGAGTGATGCCGGTGCCGAGCGTTGGCTCGACGGCAAGCAGCCCAAGAAGGTGATTGTCGTTCCAGGCAAGATTGTCAACGTCGTCGTCTGAGGATTAAACAACAATAAATACAATAATTACAATTAATTATTTGACAATTAATTATTTGTATTTGTTGTATTTATTGTTTTCTTTTTTTTGAAAGTAGTTGTTTTTTTTATGAAGAAGATTGTTTTTGCAACCAACAATGCCCACAAGCTCCAGGAGTTGCGTCAGATGCTGGGTGACCGTTACGAGATTTTAGGTCTTGCCGACATCGGTTGTCATGAGGATATCCCCGAAACTGCCGATTTTATCGAGGGTAATGCCCAGATGAAGGCTCGTTATGTCAAGGAACACTATGGCTACGACTGCTTCAGCGACGACACGGGTCTGGAAATCGACGCACTGGGCGGTGAACCGGGTGTTCACTCGGCACGCTATGCAGGCCCTGGTCATGACAGTGAGGCCAATATTGACAAGGTCCTTGATAAGATGCAGGGAGTGACCGACAGGACTGCACGCTTCCGCACCGCTATTGCACTGTTGCAAGACAATGAAATGCACATGTTTGAAGGACAGGTCGAGGGCATCATCCTCACCGAGCGCCATGGCACGGGAGGCTTCGGCTACGACAGCATCTTCCGGCCCATTGAGGGTGATGGAAGCACCTTTGCCCAGATGTCGCCCCAGGACAAGAACCGCATCAGTCACCGTGGCCGCGCTGTTGCACGCTTGATTGAATTTCTCAAGAATCAGGAAAACAACTGAAAAATCTGAGTTGTAGTAGTGGATGCTTTTGCACTATATCGTTTGCCTCACACCAGCCGTTGCAAGCTGGTGGTTCAGCACGGCGACCCGGTCACGTTGTCGTCGTTTCAGGCCATCGGTGACGACTCGGGTTTTGTGATAGCACCATTTGCTGTAAACGATGGTTCACCCATCGTTCTATTGCATCCTGATGTAGTCCAGGATTGCACCCTTGACGATGTGGCTGCAATGGGTTCTTTACCCCTATATCTCGATGGTACTGACATTCCCTTGAAGCCGGCTTCAAGGGACACCTATCATGAGGTTTTTTCCCGATTTCATCGATCTTTTTCGGTAACCGATATCCAGAAATTGGTGTTGGCACGCTGTGCCGATGTCACCCATAACGGTACCCAACCTGTGAGTCTGTTTGTACAGGCTTGCAGGGCCAATCCCGAGGCTTTTGTGACGCTGTTTTCGGCTCCACAGTGTGGCACTTGGCTTGTGGCAACCCCCGAGGTGCTCTTGTCACGCCATGAGGACCAGTGGCACACGATGGCTCTGGCTGGCACCATGCGAATCACCGACTCCACAGCACAATGGAGCGACAAGAATCAGCGTGAACAGCAGTATGTGGCACAATACATCAAGTCCTGTCTGGATAGATTCAGCAATGATATCCAGATCGATGGTCCCTATACCGTCCAGGCAGGAATTCTGGAGCACCTTCGCACCGATTTCAAGTTTACATTCAATGCTGGGGTCCACATCGGCGACGTGCTTGAGACCCTGCATCCCACGCCGGCGGTCTGTGGCGTACCCAAGCAGGAAGCTTTCCACTACATTCTTGATAATGAGTGTCTTGACCGCAGCTATTATAGTGGTTTTTCAGGCCCTATCAATCTCGATGGTGATACAGCGATGTTTGTCTCGTTGCGCTGTATGCGCATCTTCAGCGACCGTTACCGCTTGTTTGCTGGCGGTGGAATTTTGTCACAGAGCGAGGAAGCACTTGAATGGGATGAAACCGCTGCCAAGATGCAGGCCATGTTATCTCTAATCGATTGATAATCATGAATTACAGCGACAAGGAAAATATCAATATCCTGTGTGCCGTGATGCTCGGTCACGGCGTTACCCATGCCGTGGTGTGCCCGGGGTCGCGCAATGCCCCCATCGTGCACAACCTCAACGAGTGCCCGCAGGTGGAGTGCTTCCCGGTGACCGACGAGCGCAGTGCCGGCTTCTTTGCTCTGGGCATGGCCGAGCAGTTGGGTGAGCCTGTTGCCGTGGTGGTCACCTCTGGGACAGCTATTCTCAACTTATCACCAGCGGTGGCCGAGGCTTTTCATCGCAATATACCTTTGGTCATCATCAGTGCCGATCGTCCCATGGCCCACATTGGCCAGCAGATGGGGCAGACCATTGATCAACCAGGTGTCTTGTCGCAATTCACGTTGATGGATGTCAACCTGGTTGAACCTCATGATGATCTCACTCGATGGCATTGTAACCGCATGGTCAATGAGGCGATGCTGGCTGTCCGTCGCGGGGGTCCGGTCCACATCAATGTGCCCTATGACGAGCCGTTGTTTAACTTCACTGTACCTGAATTACCCGTCGAGCGCATCATCACATCAATGGCCGTTTGGGTCGATGAAATGGCGCTTTTTGAGGTTTTGAAGCCCATCAAATCGGCTAAAAAACCGATGTTGGTTATCGGCCAGATGACTCACGGCTTGGTCACTCATGAGATCATGACTCACCTGGTGCCTCACCTGGTTGTGCTTGTCGAGTCGTTGGGTTCAGACGACGGTGGCCATGCGTTTGACGAGTTGCTCCCTCTGGTGGAGCATCATCCCGATTTTGAGCCCGATTTTGTCATCTACATGGGTGGAACGCTCGTGAGCAAGCGCGTCAAGGCCTATTTGCGTCGCTTGACTGATGTGCCCATGGTTCAAGTCAGTGAGAACGGGGCTATCCATGATACCTTTGGCAACTTGACCCAAGTGGTTCAATGTTCTCCCCGGGCGGCTTTACATGTCCTGGAAAAACTGTTTGGCACCGCTGTGGGCAACCCCTTTGCCCGGCTATGGAATGAGCATCTGGATCAATTAGCTTGGCATTTCGATAGCCTGCGTCCCGATTTTTCTCAGATGTTGGCAGTGAAATTGGCCTTGCAGTCGGCACGAGAATGGAGTCACCCGGTAATTCTACATTTCGCTAACAGCCAACCCGTTCGCCTGGCCAATCTGTTTGCGCGACAGCACGTCCGCTGTAATCGTGGAGTGAACGGCATCGAGGGTTCAACCTCGGCTGCTGCCGGTTGTGCCGCGGTGACCGATGAGCGTGTGTTGTGCGTGACAGGCGACTTGAGCTTCTTCTATGATCAAAATGCGTTGTGGAATGGCAATCTGCGGGGCAACCTGCGCATCCTGCTGCTCAACAACGGCGGTGGTGGCATCTTCTCTCAACTGCCAGGACTTGAGGCTTCTCCAGCCCGTGACAAGATGATTGCCGCCGCTCACATGACCCATGCCCGTGGCTGCTGCGACCAGCATGGCGTGGAATACCGAGCAGCCCATGGCAGCGAGGACCTGTACAGCGGCATCACCTGGCTCGTGCAGGACGACAGCACCCGTCCACGCCTGCTCGAAGTCATCACCGACGCCCCCCACGACCGCCACGCCTGGAACCAAGCCATTCAACAACTTGCCTCATTAATCAATTGAAAAATCAAGTGCAGACTATGGACTTAAAACAATACATCACCGATATCAATCAGCAGTATCGCACTGGTTTGGCTCGGGAGCACTCTTATCGCCCAGCCCTGAAAAACCTTTTAGAGAACCTAATGCCATCGATGGTGGTGACCAATGAGCCAGCTCACTTTGAATGTGGTGCGCCCGACTATATCATCATGCGTGAGAAGGATCATCTGCCCGTGTTTTTTGTCGAAGCCAAGGATATAGGCGACAATGACCTGGATGGGCGTAATCTTAAGGGCCACAAAGAGCAGTTTGATCGTTACAGGCAGGCACTTGACTATATTATATTTACTGATTATCTGGATTTCCACCTCTATGAGCATGGAGAGTTTGTGGACAGTGTTCGCATTGCCCAGGTCAAGGGTGATAAGATTGTAGCTATCAGCGAGGCCCAGGATAAGTTTCTGGGCATGATCAATCACTTGGCAGGTGTTGCTATACAGAAGATTACCTCTGCTTCACGTTTAGCAAAGCTGATGGCTGCTAAGGCTCGTTTGTTAGCAAGGGTAATTGAGCAGGCCGTAGTGTCAGATGAAGATAAAGCTAACGATGGCAATGGTAACGCTGATTCACTTTTCCAGCTACCGCAGGATAAAGCGTTCCAATCTGGATTGAGGGAGCAGATGGAAACGTTCAAGCGTGTCCTCTTGCACGACATTACTCCAGCATCCTTTGCTGATGTGTATGCTCAGACGATTGTCTATGGACTTTTTGCAGCAAGACTCAACGACAAGACACCTGAAGATTTCTCACGTCATGAGGCCTTGAGCCTGATTCCCAAGACAAGTCCTTTTCTACGCAACCTGTTCCAGCAAGTGGTAGGCCTTGATCCCGACCCTCGCATCGAGTGGATCATTGATGACCTTGTTACGGCTTTTGGCGCAACCGATATGAGGAAGGTGCTCACAAGCTATAACAAGGATACCCAGCGAGAGGATCCCATGATGCACTTCTATGAAGACTTTCTTGCTGCCTATAATCCTGCATTGCGCAAGGCGCGTGGTGTGTGGTACACTCCGCAGCCTGTAGTGAGCTTTATTGTGCGAGCCATCGATGAGATATTGCAGCGTGACTTTGGCTTGGCAGATGGATTAGCCGACTATAGCAAGATACCGCATACGATAGCTCTGGAGCAAAGCCAGGACAAGCGAACTGCCGATCGCAAGAAACATGTCACTCAGGATGTCTTTAGGGTTCAGATTTTAGATCCCGCCATGGGAACAGGCACTTTCCTCCATGAAATCATCAGGCAGATCAAGGATAAATTCATCGGCAACGAGGGTATATGGAAAGACTATGTGCGCTCCTATCTTTTGCCCAGGATTTACGGCTTTGAAGTGATGATGGCTCCCTACACCATTGCCCACATGAAGCTCTTCTTGCAACTCAAGGATGACGTGGGATTGTCTGAAACAGATTTCCCAGGACTCAACCTGTTGCTCACCAATTCGCTTGAGGAAGCCAATAAGGACATTGACACCCTTTTCTCGGTATGGCTCAGCAACGAGGCCAAGAGGGCAAGCATCATTAAGCGCGACTGCCCGGTAATGGTCATGGTCGGCAACCCACCGTATTCTATTAGTAGTCAAAATAACGGTAATTGGATAACTAACCTAATAGCTGACTACAAGAAAAATTTGAATGAAAAGAATATACAACCATTAAGCGATGATTACATCAAGTTCATAAGACTTGCACAATATTATGTGGAGAAAAATGGGGAAGGAATTGTAGGTATTATTTCAAATAATTCTTTTTTAGATGGGATTATTTTTCGTCAAATGCGAAGAAGATTACTTGAGGCATTTGACAACATTTATATCATTAATTTACATGGAAATAGCAAAAAGCGTGAAACAGCAATAGATGGAAGCAAAGATGAAAACGTGTTTGACATTCAGCAAGGTGTTAGCATTAATATCTTTGTTAAAACAGGTAGAAAAGCCAAAAATAGCCTTGGACATGTATTCTATCATGACATATATGGTCTGCGTAATTATAAATACGAAACATTAAAGTCTCTTTTATTTGTAGAGACTCCATGGACTAATATCAATTTAGAAGATCCGTATTATTTCTTTGTACCAAAAGATTTTTCTGCACGAGATGACTATGAAAAAGGCTTCAAACTTGATCAACTATTTACATATAATGTATGTGGCTTTGTTACGTCTAAAGATAAAGTTAATGTAAAATCAACCAAGGAAGAGGCAAAAATACTCATACAGGATTGTAGAAATCTTTCGATTGAAGCATTTAGAGAAAAATATAATACAGGCAATGATACACGAGATTGGTCGGTAGAAAGAGCCATGGCCGATGTCAAAGAGAACGAGGCAATCGTTGCTCCTTATCTTTATCGTCCATTTGATACTAAGTACATAGTACATACTGGAAAAACGAACGGCCTCGTGGCCTGGCCACGAGGCCGTTCGTTGGATGTTTTATTGCATCCGCAGAATTTAGGTCTTCTGGTTTGTAAACAACAAAGTTCGTTCGATTTTCAACATGTATTTATAGTAAAAGAGGCTTTTGCTGATAAATGTACTAACTCTTCTCAGACAAAAGAAGCAACCTATGTATTTCCACTTTATATCAAGTCCAATAAGAGTAATCCTATTTTTGAGGAAGGTGATAATATTATTCCGAACTTCAATATAGAGATTGTAGAGCAGATTGAGCAGTCGTTGGGCGAGAAGGTTGTTTCCGAAGAACTCTTTGACTACATCTATGCGGTGTTGCATTCTCCGTCCTATCGGGAACGCTACAAGGAATTTCTAAAGATAGATTTTCCTCGGATACCATTTCCTGCAACTGCAACACAATATCACAGTTTGAAAGAAAAAGGTGCTGAATTGCGGCGCTTGCACTTAATGGAAGGTTTGCCTTCATTGACAGGTGTTACCATGCCTGTTGCTGGATCGTTGCGTGTCGATTGCTACCGCTGGCAGGACGGTAGAGTCTATATCAACAGTGAGCAATACTTTGAGGGTGTGCCCCAATCAGCTTGGCAATTCTATATCGGTGGTTACCAACCGGCACAGAAGTGGCTCAAAGACCGCAAGGGAATGACCCTGAACTTCGAGGATGTGAAGCACTATGAGCAGATCATCTATGTGCTAATGCAAACAGAACGCTTAATGAATGAAATTGACAAAATAGTGACCTGAATCCACTTGTGATCTGCCTACGAATTAATCAAATTAATCGAATTTTTATCACGTTATTTCTAACAATGACTCCATTTTTACCAGGATAATAAATAATTATTCGTATAATTTGATTAATTCGCAGGCGATAAAATAGGCAGCGACTTTTTTAAGTGGACTCACAAATGTTTTTTAAATATTGAAGAATATGGCTACAAGAGAATGGAAAAAGATTGAGGGATTTGACTTCAAGGAAATCCTGTTTGAGCAATATGACCGCATTGCCAAGATCACCATCAACCGCGAGCGTTACCGCAACGCCTTCACGCCGTTGACGACCCTGGAAATGTCCCAAGCGTTTAATCATTGCCGCGAGGCCTCCGACATCCGCGTGGTGCTGCTCACTGGTGCTGGCGACAAGGCCTTCTGTGCCGGTGGCGACATGCACGTCAAGGGCCGTGGTGGATATGTCGATAGCGAGGGTGTGCCCCGCCTGAGTGTGCTCGACGTGCAGATGCAGATACGCCGACTGCCCAAGCCCGTCATCGCTATGGTCAATGGCTATGCCATCGGTGGCGGTCACGTGCTGCACGTGGTGTGTGACCTGACGATTGCCAGCGAGAATGCCATCTTCGGCCAGACGGGTCCCAAGGTGGGCTCCTTTGATGCGGGCTTCGGCTCATCCTATCTGGCCCGTATCGTGGGGCAGAAAAAGGCACGCGAAATCTGGTTCCTCTGCCGCCAGTACACCGCCCGCGAGGCCGAGCAGATGGGCATGGTCAACAAGGTGGTGCCCCTGGAGAGACTGGAGGATGAGTGTGTCGAGTGGGCACAGACGATGATGGAGCGCTCACCACTGGCCCTGCGCATGATCAAGATGGGCCTTAATGCCGAACTCGACGGCCAGGCTGGCATCCAGCAGTTGGCTGGTGACTGTACCATGCTCTACTACTGCATGGACGAGGCACAGGAGGGTGGCAAAGCCTTCCTTGAGAAGCGTAAACCCGACTTCGACCAGTATCCTTATCTTCCCTGATGAGCAGTTACCACATCGACATCACTACCCGAGTGTTCCACTTCAAGGAGCCCGCGGGCACTTCGCGTGGCGTCTATCTCACGCGCACCAGCCGCTTTGTGCATCTCACGTGTGATGACTTGCCAGGCATCGTCGGGGTGGGGGAGTGTGCCCCGCTTCCCCGCTTGAGTTGTGATGACCTGCCTGACTATGACGCAGTGTTGAGGCGGCATTGTGATGACGTGTGTGCCCGTGGCGGCATCGATGTGGATGCCATGCGTGATGTTCCGTCGATGCTCTTCGGCTTGGAAACGGCGTGGCTGCAACTGCATCGTGGGGGCAGTACTGCATTGTCTTCGACCCCGTTTGCCCGTGGTGAAGAGGGCATACCCATCAACGGCCTGGTGTGGATGGGTGACTTTGACACCATGTCGAGACGGCTGGAGCAGAAACTCGCTCAGGGCTTCTCCTGTGTTAAAATCAAGATTGGAGCCATCGATTTTGTCGATGAAATGGCGCTTATTCGCCGCTTGCGTGACCGTTACGGCAGTGACCGCATCGAGTTGCGTGTCGATGCTAATGGTGCCTTTGCGCCCACTGTCGCCTTAGACCGCTTGCAGCAGTTGTCCATGCACGATATCCATTCCATCGAGCAGCCCATCATGGCTGGCCAGTGGCAGGAGATGGCACGATTGTGTGAGTCCTCACCGCTATCGATTGCCCTCGACGAGGAACTGATAGGCGTCAACACCCTTGACCGCAAGCGCCAGCTACTTGACACCATCCGTCCCCAGTACATCATCCTCAAGCCATCGCTCCATGGTGGCATGGCTGGTTGTCGTGAGTGGATCGCCTTGGCCCAGGAGCGTGGCATCGGCTCGTGGATCACCAGTGCGCTGGAGAGCAACGTGGGTCTTAACGCCATTGCCCACTTGGCTGCCGAGCTTTATGGTCCAGCCATCACTATGCCCCAGGGATTGGGCACGGGCCAACTGTTTACCGACAATGTTGACACCATCCCCATCGCCATCCAGGGCGATAAACTATGGTACCTGCCATGACGGTTGACGAGTTCCTCCATGAGTGGCGTGGTGCCACCGATACCATCGAGGTGCACACCAGTGGCTCGACAGGCACGCCCAAGGTGATGCGCGTCGAGAAACGTCGCATGCTGGCCAGTGCTCGAGCAACCTGCGATTTCTTGGGCCTCATGCCAGGTGACACGGCGCTGTTGTGCATGAGTGTGGACTATATTGCGGGCAAGATGATGGTGGTGCGAGCCATCGAACGAAACCTGAGATTGCTGTCGGTAGAGCCTTCCAGTCATCCGCTCAATAGGCCTGAATGGGTCGATGAAATGGGCAAAAATGTGGATTTTACCGCTATGGTGCCCATGCAGGTTTACAGCAGTCTGCAAGACCCGCGAGAGCGTGACATATTGGGCAACATCCGCCATGTCATCATCGGTGGCGGTCCGCTGGAGCTGTCACTGGAAAGGCAGCTACGAGGCTTCAATAATGCGATTTGGCACAGTTACGGCATGACCGAGACGCTGTCCCACATCGCCCTGCGCCGCGTGAGTGGTCCCGAGGCGTCAACCTGGTTCACGCCCATGCCTGGCGTGACCTTGTCAACAACCCCCGACAACTGTCTTGTCATCGATGCTCCTCACCTGTGTCCCGAGCGCCTCATCACCCACGACGTGGTGGAAATGCAGCCTGGCAACCAGCATTTCAAGATACTGGGTCGCATTGATAACGTCATCAACACGGGCGGAGTGAAAATCCATATCGAGCAGCTTGAACAGACCCTGGCACCTTACATCGCCACGCCCTTCCTGATAACCAAGTGCCCTGATGCCAAGTTCGGCGAAATTGTGGTGATGCTCGTGCAGGGCACCGATGCTGATGTGCTGGCTGCCCGTGAAATGTGTGAGCGGCACCTGGCTAAGTATGCACGTCCCAAGCAGATTCTTGCCATCTCCTGCTTGCCCTTGACACCGAATGGGAAACCCGCACGATCTCAAGCTGCCGCAATCGCTAAATTCCAACTGAATAACTGATATGTTGCTGTCCAGCATCAAGATAGTGTTGTGTAAGTCAATTTATTATTCTACATTTGTAACTATTAATCAATGAGTCTAAAATAATTAAACTGTTCAACCCAATGAAAAGGAAATTTTTATCTTTCTTAATGCTGATGTGCTGCTCGCTTGCGGCCATGGCAGTGCCCGCCAAGCCAGGCTGGCACACGATTACTCAGAGTGACGGAACGACCCTGCAGGTGCAAGCTGTGGGTAATGCGTTCAATCATGCGATTCTCACCCGCGATGGCCTGACGGTGGCCCGTGGCGCTGACGGTGACTTTTACTACACCTCGTCGTTGACGGGACTGACGACCATGCGTGCCCATGATGTCAAGCTGCGCACTCCTGCCGAGTCGGCATTCATTAATGCCCAGCGGGCCAACCTGACGATGCAACACAGGTCTTTCCAGATGCCTGGCAAGAAGAGCAAGCTGGGTGTGGGTGGCAGCAATGCCGATGCCGATGTTCCCTCGCTGGGCAATCGCCGCATTCCCATTATTCTGGTCGAGTTCAAGGACAAGAAGTTCAATAACACACGCGAGGATATCATCCAGGCCATGCTCACGGGTCAGGAGAGCGTGGGACAATACTTCCGTGACCAGTCCAATGGCTTGTATCAACCCGATTTTGATGTCTATGGCATCTATGGCCTGTCCCAAAACCGCGAGTATTATGGTGGTAACGTGGGCGGCAATGACAAGGGCCTGGGATCAATGGTGACCGAGGCGTGCCAGTTGGCGGCTGCCGACGGTGTGTCATTCTCCCCCTATGATACCAATGACGACGACCTCTGTGACGTGGTCATCGTGATTTATGCAGGTGTGGGCGAGGCTCAAGCCTCAACAACCTATCCTCAAGCCATCTGGCCCTGTAACTGGACACTTGATGCCGCTGCCTATTATAACTATGGTGGTAATGGTGCCTTCCGTCCCAGTGATGGTGACCCCTATGTCAACAACTTCGCTGTGTTCAACGAGCTGCATGGCGGTAACGATGACGGCAAGACCATCGACGGCATTGGCACGTTTGCCCACGAGTTTGGTCACTGCTTGGGTTTGCCCGACTTCTATGATACGGGCAACGGTGGCCACTATGGCATGGGTAGCTGGTCTATCATGTGCAATGGTTGCTACAACAACGATGGCTTCACGCCTCCAGGCTACACGGCCTATGAGAAGGTGTTCATGGGCTGGATTGACTATATCAAGGCTCGACCTGGAACCTATTATACCTTGCCCGTGTTTAACCTGAAGCAGCAATCGACCGACAAGGCTGTGTGCATCACCAGTGACCTGAACGAGAACGAGTATTTCATCATCGAGAACCGCAAGCGCCAGGGCTGGGACCGCTACATGCCGGGCGAGGGCATCATGATCACCCATGTGACCTATGATGCCGACCGCTGGTGGGCAAATACGCCTAACAACCAGGACATCCAGTTGATGTATGTTGTGCCTGCCGACAACTCCTCATCCTATTATAACGAGGGTGCCGACCTGTGGCCGCGTGGCAACAACAATGCCTTTACCGACAATTCTACCCCTGCCGCCAAGCTCTTCATGGCTGCCAATGGCAACATCTCGGGTAACGCAGGCAACCTGGGCAAGCCCGTGACCGAGATGGTGATCAATGCCGACGGAACAGCCAGCTTCTGGTTCATGAAGGGTGCAGCGGTCGATCCCACTATCTCGGTTTCATCGACCGATATGAACTTTGGCAACGTGATGATGAACTCAAGTGAAAGCATGAACCTCCATGTCATTGGCCAGGCGTTGACGGGCGAAATCGTGCTTGAGGTGAATGATCCCGACCATGTGTTCTCTGTTGAGCCTAACGTAATCAGTGCAGTCGATGCAGCCAATGGCATGAGCGTCGTGGTGACTTTCAATCCTACTGCCATTAAAGATTATAACGCTACGTTGACCCTGAAGAGCAACGGTGCTCAGGATATCGTGGTCAACCTCACCGGTCACGGTCTCATCGAGGGCTATGCTCCCGTGATGTTACCTGCCGACAGTACTTATATCAACTTGACTCAATTCCGTGCCGACTGGACCGACCTGACGTCTGCCCAGAATGTGGCCAGCTACACTCTTGAGGTAAGCACCAAGCCTAATGTCGATCTGCTCGAAACGGCCGACTTCAGCACCGTTCCTGATGCTATTGACAATGGCTATCTGGCTGATATATCGGGTAATACCGAGGGTTACCTGCCTCAAGGCTGGACGTGCACTTCTCCCCTGTATGCCTATGGTGGTTACCTGATTTCACAGGCTCTCATCCGCACCCCGTATTACAATCTTACGGGCTATGAGAAGATGACTGTAGTCTTGAAGGCTTGTTCTTATTACCAGAGTTACTACGGTAACGCCACCATTGAGGTTTCTACCAGTAAGGGTAGCCAAACACTGACCCTGGGTGAAGACTTTGAGGATTACGTTGTAGTGCTCGATTGTGATGCCAATGACAGGGTGTCGTTCAGCACCACCAACAATCTGCTGGCCCTGAAGGCTGTTGAGGTCTATGCAGGTGATTTGAACACCATGCAACTCAAGGCCAGTGAGAGTGGCGATGCCACCTATCGTCTGATTACTGACATTACTGACCGCTTCTATACCGTTGGTGACCTTGAGGCCGCTGGCACCTATATCTATAAGGTGAAGACCGTGTTTGCTGACGGTACCGAGAGCGCTTGGAGTAATGTCGAGGAAGTGACCCTGTTCGAGAATGGTCACGGATTTGACCTCGGAGACGTGAACCATGACGGTTCAGTTTCCATTGCCGATGTTACTGCATTGATCGATTATCTGCTTAGTGGCAATGAAGCGGGTGGCAGTTGCCCCATCTGTGCCGACGTGAATGGTGCCGATGGAGTAACCATAGCTGATGTGACCACTCTCATCGACATGTTGCTGTCAGGCAATTAATCACACATAACTTGTTGAATAACAAGAAAACTGAAGTGACGGGAGGTCATCCTTCCCGTCACTTCAGTTTTTGCGATGATATAGATGTTGACCCGAACCCTGCGGGGCTAATGCCAATTACACGAATAGTTTTAAATAATTTTCGTGAAATAAGTTTTTCTTAGCGAAATCGCATTAAAAACATTTCATGGTCAACACCTGCTATATCGTTTTTTCAGTTAATGGTGGGTTGAGTATGAATTACTCGTCGTCACCTTCGACTTCGGCCTCGGCCATGGTGGTGAAGACGTTCTGCACGTCGTCATCCTCCCGTTTTCCGCGGTCTTTGATTTTTGAAAAAATGGGGACTGATAATCAGCG